>JAXMHQ010000009.1:0-128030 GCA_046346665.1 Verrucomicrobiota bacterium | reverse complement strand
GCCCAAACCCGCGTTCGCCATCCCGCGCCGCGCGTTCTAAGCAGCGGTGAACCCGGGGTCAATGGATTGCTGGATCATTGGATAAATGGATTTCTGGATTGTTGGACTCCGCGCGCCACCCCAATAATCCAATTATCCCATAATCCAGCAATCCATTTAGAGCGGCTTAAGAAATGTCGTAGCCGCAAAAGGCAGGGTCGGCGCGCTGCGCCGACCGCGGACGCCGCAGCGCGGCGTCCCTACCTGCGGCTACGGTTTATGTTGAACCGCTATAGCTTGATCCCTCCATCAACAGAACCTGCACGCTTGCGCCCTGTGCCAGCGTGGAGGCGGGAGGCACATCGATCAATCCGTTGGATTTGGCGAGCGCGTGGAGGGCGTGTGACGCCTGGCGGCCGGCGGATTGCACCCGTCCGTCCGGTTCGAGGCGAACGCGCATGAAGTGACGTCGCGAGCCGTGGTTTTCGAGGGATTCAATCAGACGCCCGGTCACGGAGGGGAGGCCGGTTTGCGCGGCGCCCTGCCATCGAAGCAACGCGGGCCGGACGAGGAGCAGGAACGTGACGATTGCTGAAACCGGGTTGCCGGGCAAACCGAACAGCAGTTTTCCGCGGCAGGAACCGAAGGCGATCGGGCTGCCGGGTTTCATGGCGACTTTCCAGAAATCCAATTCACCCCCGAGCTGTTCCAGTGCGGGTTTGACGAAGTCAAGGTCCCCGACCGAAACGCCGCCGCAGGTGACAATCACGTCGGCCTCGTTGAACGCGCGGTCCAATGCGGCGCGGGTGGATTCGAGGACATCCGGGATGGGGCTGGCGGGCCGTGGGATGCCTCCGGCCTGTGCGACCAGGCTTGCGAGCGCGGTGCGGTTGCTGTCGTAAATGTGGCCCGGACCGAGGGCGGTGCCGGGATCCTGCAGTTCGGAACCGGTGGGCAGGATGGCAACAGTCGGCCGGCGGCCAACCGTCACCCGGTCCAATCCTGCGGCGGCGAGAGCCGCGAGGTGGCCGACCGAGAATCGGGCGCCGGCATTTGCGAGCACGGTGCCGCGGCTGAAATCCTCGCCGGCGGACCGGATGTTTTCTCCGGGCGCCGCCGGTTCCAGGACCTGCACGGTTTCCGGGGGGCCGGGATCGATCCGGGTATCCTCCTGCATGACGACGGCGTCGGCGCCGGGCGGCAGCGGGGAACCGGTCAGGATCCGGAAGCAGGTGCCGGCGGTGAGGCTGCCCGACTCCGGCTGGCCGGCGGCGATGCGGCCCGCGAGACGGAGCGCCCGCGGGTGGGCGGGACTGGCGCCTTGGGTGTCGGCCGCCTGCAGGGCGTAGCCGTCCATGGATGAATTGGCGAAAGGCGGAACGTCGATGTTGGAGAGGGCGGGGGCGGCGGCGACGCGGCCGAGGGCTTCGGAAAGAGGGACGACTTCGGGAACCGGTTGGGGAATCCGTGCGAGGATCCGGTTGACGGCGTCTTCAAGCTGGAGCATGGGGAGACATTACGACTGAACCCCGCCAGGTCCAATGCGGAATGCAGAGCGGATCCAGTGCGGAACGCGGAATCCTGGCGGTTAAATTCCCCACTCCGCATTCCGGACTGGATCAGTGGGACGCGGTGAGGAGCAGGACTTGTTCGAGGGTGGACATGCCTTCGCGGGCGCGGTCGAGGGCGACCATGCGGAGGGTGCGCATGCCCTGGCCGATGGCGATCTTGGCCATGTCGCGGGTGCTGCCGCGGGAGATGATGAGCTTTCGGATTTCGTCCGAGACGGTCATGGCTTCGATGATGGCCATGCGTCCGGCGTAGCCCGAGTTTTTGCACCGGTCGCAGCCGCGTCCGCGGTAGAGCGTGACCCCGTCGAACATGGACGATTCGATGCCGAGGTCGCGGTACATTTTTTCGGGGTAAGTGACCGGTTCCTTGCAATGGGAGCAGATGCGGCGGGTGAGGCGCTGGGCGCAGGACAGGATGACGGAGGAGGAAATAAGGAATGGGGCGATGCCCATGTCATCGAGGCGCGCGATGGCGCCGGGGGCGTCGTTACAGTGCATGGTGCTGAGCACCTGGTGGCCGGTGAGGGCGGCTTCGATGGCGATTTCGGCGGTCTCGGTGTCGCGGATTTCCCCGATCATGATGATGTCGGGGTCCTGGCGGAGGATGGAGCGGAGGGCGTTGGCGAAGGTGAGGCCGATTTCCTTTTTGACGGGCACCTGGTTGATGCCGGGGATTTGGAATTCGACGGGGTCTTCGACGGTGATGATGTTGTAGACCGGGTTATTGAGTTCGTTCAGCGCGGAATAGAGCGTGGTGGTTTTGCCGGAGCCGGTGGGGCCGGTGACGAGGATGAGCCCGTGCGGCGCGTCGACCGCGGCTTTCACCTGGCCGAACGTGTCCGGGTCGAGGCCGAGCTTGTCGAGGCTGGCGGACAGGTTGGATTTGTCGAGCACGCGCAGCACGATTTTTTCGCCGTGCACGGTGGGCATGATTGACACGCGCAGGTCGTAATCCTTGCCGCTCACCTTGACGCGCATGCGCCCGTCCTGGGGCAGGCGGCGTTCGGCGATGTCGAGGCTGCTCATGATTTTGAAGCGCGACGCCAGGGCGAGCTGCATCTGCTTCGGCGGCGGGGTCGCGTCCATGAGCGCGCCGTCGATGCGGTATCGGAGCCGGACATTTTTCTCGAAGGGTTCGATATGGATGTCGCTGGCGCGGTCCTTGATGGCCTGGACGAGGATGAGGTTGGCGAGCTTGATGACGGGGGCTTCCTCGCTGGAGGCGGCGAGCTGGTCGAGGTTGACGTCCTCGGCCGATTCCCTGGCAATCTCGATATTTTCGTCGGCATCCGCCGCTTCGCCTTCCGCCTGTTTTTTGGCGTCCTCGATGATGTCCTCCATGCTGCCGTTTTTGGAGGACTGGAGCTGGTTGAGCTTGTCGATGATCGCCTTTTCGGAAGCGATGAGCGGGGCGACTTCGAGGTGGGTGACGCGCCGGACGTCGTCGATGGCGAGGACGTTGAGCGGGTCGGCCATCGCGATGAACAGTTTGTTCTCGAGGCGCGAGACGGGGACGATTTTGTGGTTATGGGCGAGTTCGTTCGGGAGCAGCTCGGCGATGTCGGGCGGGATGGCGATGCGGGCGAGGTTGATGGGGGGCGTGTTGAGGACGCGGCCCATGGAGACGGCCATGTCCTGCTCGCTGACGTAGGCTTTTTCGAGAATGAGTTTGAGCAGCCGGGTGCCGCCCTTTTTCTGCTGCTCGAGCAATTCCTCCACCTGCTTGGTGGTCAACAGGCCGTCTTCCACCAGCACGTCGGCGATGCGTTCGCCAAATGATTTAACGGGAGGCATGGGTTACCGGAATGCTTTTCGGAGGTTGGCCACCAGTTCGACGGGCGGCGTGAGATACCACAGCAGCCGGTGCGGCGTGGCTTCGGCGAGTTCCTTGGCCGCCTGCTGGTTGAACGGGTTCGCCGTGGCCACCAGGACCGACTTGCTCATGCGATCGAACGGCAGCACGCACCAGCGCCGGCAGACGTCGGCCGGAAATCCGCGCGCGAGCTCGAGGTCGATTTCGTATTTCTCGAGCGGCAGGAAGGCGGTGCGGGATTTGTCGGTGAGAATTTTCAGAGCCTTTTCGACGGGCAACACGCCCTTGTCCGCCAGGATTTGAACGAACGGTTCCGCGATGCCGGTGACCGGCCCGGAGAGATCGGGTGTGACCCAGCAGAGGTTGAAATCGCCCGAAGTGATGAATTTGCCGTCGACGAACGCTTTGTACATCGCCTGCCGACCGTCCTCGACGACGAGGGGCGCGGCGGATGTTTTGCTGGGGGATTTGGCGCTGCGTGGGGGTTCGGGGGCGGGGGCCTTGAACGCGGCGGCTTCGGCCAGCACGGCTTCCTCGGCGAAATTGTTGGCCTTGCTCTCGATGTTCTTCAGCGCCTGCTGCACGTCCGGGTCGTCCGGGTAACGCTGCAGGATGGTTTCGTATTCCAGGATCGCCGAGGAAAGCTGGCCCATCTGGACGTAGGCCTCCGCGATGCGCTTGGAGGTTTTGATCACGTCCCGCTCGCGGCCGAGCTTGGAGTAGGCTTCCTTGAGGATCTCGAGAGACTGATAGTCCTGGGGCTGCGACTCGGTGATGACTTCAAACATCTCGATCGTCTGCGCCAGTTGCGCTTCTTCGCCTGGACTAAAAGTCGTATTTGCCATCTGTATCGTATTGCACAGCCGTCCGCAGGTGGGGGTGCACTGCGGCGGCGGGCGAGCGCGATAACAGCAAAATGTTCGCCAGATTTCGAAGTCCTGATCATTCGGCCTCAATAGTTTCCGATGGCCGGAATTCGTGGTTTGAGGACACTCGTGTCCCGTTCCTGCACTGCGAAGGGCTTTGGCCACAGAGCCACAGAGCGCACAGAGCACACGGAGCCGAAACTGACCCGGGGTTTTCCGTGGGCTCGGTGCCTCTGTGGCAGTCTTCCGCTCCACTGCGGAATTGCTTTCCAATCCAAACTTGCCAAGGTACTTGGGATGTCAACTGGACAGTTGGTGCCCATGATGTCGCCAGGCCCCGGCAGCTGCGTCCAGCGCTTCGTCGGGGACCAGGTGACCTTCGAACTTCGCGACCGGGCAGGGCGAAGTCCGGCGGCGGGCTGGCGCGCCCTGCTTCGAACGAATCTCGGCCGGGCCGAAATGCTCCGGCGCGAAATCCTCCGGGCCCACACGCGCGGCCCGGCCCTCGCCGGCGCGTCCTGGCGGGATCTCCCGCTTCAACCCGGCCCGAACGGCTGGTCGATTCAACTGCCGCTGGTTGAACCCGGATATTTCCGCGCCAAGGCGTTCCTGCTGGATCCGCAGGGCTGGCAACACTGGCCGGAGGGCGGGGACGTGGGAATTTGCGTTCATCCCGACGCTTACCGGACGGCGAACACGATTTATTGCGCGTTCCCGCGATTGCTCGGACCCGGTCGCGCCGCGCGCAGCACGTCTTCCGACGGCGCGGAGGCGCAACTGCAGGCGCTGGAAAAGCAGGGTTACGCGGTGATTCCGCCTTCGGGCAAGTTGCGGGATGTGACGGCGATTGTGCCGCACATTGTGGGGACGCTCGGCTGCCGGATATTGCATTTGCTGCCGGTGAATCCGACGCCGTCGACTTACGCGCGCTTCGGACGGTTCGGGAGCCCTTACGCGGCACTGGACCTGGCGGCGATCGATCCGGCGCTGGTGGTTTTCGACAAGCGCACGACGGGGCAGGATCAATTTCGCGAGCTGACGGAGGCCATGCATCGGGCAGGCGGGAGGGTGTTCCTGGACATGGTGATCAACCACACGGGGTGGGGGTCGACGCTGCAGGAGAATCATCCGGAACAATTTGTTCGCAACCCGGACGGCACCTTCGCCAGCCCGGGCGCGTGGGGTGTGGTGTGGGAGGACCTGGTGGAATTGAGGCACGACGACGTGGCGTTATGGGATCAGTTGGCGGAGGCGTTCCTGACCTGGTGCCGCCGCGGGGTGGACGGATTCCGGTGCGATGCGGGATACCAGGTTCCGGCGCCTGCCTGGCAATACATTGTGGCGCGGGTTCAGGAGGAATATCCCGAAACGATTTTCCTGCTGGAAGGCCTGGGCGGCGCGTGGGAAACCACCCGGACGCTGCTCACGGAGGGCGGCATGCAGTGGGCCTACTCCGAATTGTTTCAGAATTTCTCGCCCCAACAGGTGGCGGGTTACCTGGATCACAGCCTGCGCCAGGCGGGCCAGACGGGGTTGCTGGTGCATTACAGCGAGACCCACGACAACGACCGGCTGGCGCGGCGCGGGCGGGAGTGGTCGCTGCTGCGAAACCGGCTCAGCGCACTGGCCAGTTCCAGCGGCGCGTTCGGATTCACCTCGGGCGTAGAATGGCTCGCGGCCGAAAAGATCGACGTCCACCGCTGCACCGGTCTTTCCTGGAACAACGATTCCAACATCGTGCCGGAGCTGGCCCGGTTGAACCGCGTGCTGGCCGGGAATCCCTGCTTCTTCGACGGCGCGCAGTGCCGCCGGCTGAGTTCGGACGCTTCGCCCGTTTACGCCCTGCTGCGGCGATCGGCCGAAGGCGCCGACACGCTGCTGGTGCTCGTCAACACCGACGCGGAACACGAGCAGGGCTTGATCCTCGACAAAGCCGCGCTGCGCGACGCCGGGCTGGACCGGGCGCCGTCGGAATGGATTGACCTGCTCGGGCAGCCGGCGCCGTCGACGCGTGTGGTGGACGGGCTGAAAACCGAAATTCGTTTGCAGCCGGGCGCAGCCTGCTGCCTGTCGGGGCGGGCGCAGCCGGCAGGGCTGGCGGGCGATGATTACCGGCGGGCCCGCGCGCGGGCCGCGTGGGGATTGCAGGCGCTGAACCGCGTGCTGCCGGTGGACCAGGCGGGTTTCGACGACTGGAAAAAGCTCGCGGAAATCGTGGATGCCGGTCCCGCGAAATTTCTGGCGGCGGCGATCCGGCTCAAGAATTCCGGTGTGGCGGGTCCGCTTTCGGACCGGCTCCGCAAATGCCTGGATGAGGAGATCTACCCGCAAGTGATCACGTGGACACCGGCCGACCGGCGGCGTGTGACGGCGGTCCCGCCGGGTCACTGGCTGTTGATCGAGGACGATTTCCCGTTCCGGGCCATGCTGCAGCGATCCGCGCCGGGATTCGGCCGGCAGGTGGAATCCGTGCTGGCCGGCAAGCGCCATATCGCGGTGTTCGGACCGGACAACGAGCCCGGGGCCGCGGCGCTGCTTCTCGAGCGTTACGCGCCGGAGGACGGGTGCCTGGAAGCCGCGGTCCGATTCCTGCAAAGCGATCCCGCCGGCGCGTTGCCGCGTGGATTTTCGGGGGGTCGGGGCGACGAGCGGGCGCTGCTGACCAACGGCCGGGGCGGGATGGCGCGGCTGTGCGTCGATCTCGGCAGGATCACCTCGAAGTACGACTGCGCGCTGGGCGCCAATTTGCATCCGCAATTCCCGGTGGACCGGCATGTGTTCGCAAAGCGGATCCGGGCGTGGGTGAATGCGGACGGTTTCATATCGCCGTTGAACCGCGAGAACCTGGCGGCGTTCCGGGCGGGCCCGCCGGCCGCGTGGGATTTCGTGGCCAACGCCGGGGACGGCCGGACGGTGGAGATCTCGCTGCGCGCGGCGATGATTCCCGGCCGCAACACGGTCGTGTTGCGGTTCCGCCGGCCGGCGGCGGACCAGGCCGCGGGGATACAACTGCCCGTGGAGGCGGAGGTGCGCCTGACGGTGCGCGTGGACATGGAGGATCGGAATTTCCATTGCGAAACCAAAAGAAACGCCGGTGCGGAGGCGCATTTTACGTCGAACACCCGCGAGTTGCGGAGCTGCCTGCCGGATGGACGGGCCGCGGCGGGATTTGAATTCACGCCGGCGGCCGACCGTCATTTCCGCGCCTACACGACCGACGGCCAGTATCGTCCGCAGCCCGAGTGGTGCGAGAACATCCCGCACCCGGTGGAACAATCGCGCGGCCAGCCGGGCAGCGGCGACGCCTACAGCCCGGGCTGGTTCGAACTGCCGCTGCCCAAGGGCGGAGAAGCCGTGCTGATTCTCACGGCGGAGGAATCCGACCCGGCGCCCGAGGCCTGCCTGCCGGAATCACCGGGCGCGCCGCAGGCCGGGGATGCATTCGAGGCGCACTGGCGTCAGGCGGTGGATGCTTTTGTGGTCCGGCGCGACAGCGGCAAGACGGTGGTGGCGGGTTACCCGTGGTTCCTGGACTGGGGCCGGGACTCGCTGATCTGCGCGCGGGGCCTGCTGGCGGCGGGGCGGGTGGAGGAGACCCGGGAAATACTGCTGACGTTCGCCCGGTTCGAACAGGGCGGGACATTGCCTAACATGATACATGGGAACGACGCGTCGAACCGCGACACCTCCGACGCGCCGCTCTGGTTCGGGGTGGTGTGCGAGGACCTCGCGGCGCTGGGCGGCGAAGCGGAATTCCTCAACACGCGCGTCGACCCCGCCGGACGCACGGTCCGCGACATCCTGCGCAGCATCGCGGAGAACTATGTCCGCGGCACAGCCAATGGCATCCGGGTGGATCCCGATTCGGCGCTGGTCTGGAGCCCGGCGCATTTCACGTGGATGGACACGAACTTTCCGGCCGGGACGGCGCGGGAGGGTTACCCGGTGGAGATCCAGGCGCTCTGGGTGCGGCTGCTGCGGCAACTGGGAAGAATCGATGCGCCGGCGGCCGCGGCCCGCTGGAAGGCGCTGGCGAAGCAGGCGCTGGAATCGATCGAGCGCTTCTTCTGGATCGAGGACCGCGGTTTTTACGGCGACGTGCTGCTGGCGGGCCCGGGGGTTCCGGCGGCGAAGGCTGTTTGCAGCGACGCGCTCCGGAGCAACGCGCTGTTCCTGGCCAGCCTCGGGATCGTTCAAGGCGCGCGCGCCCGGCGCTGCGTGGCCGCCGCCCGCCAGCACCTCGTCATCCCGGGCGGATTGCGATCGCTCGCCCCGCTGCCGGTTTCCGTGCCCCTGCCGGTTCAGGGTCCTAACGGATTGTTAAACAATCCGGTCGAGCCTTACTGGGGGCGATACGAGGGCGACGAGGACACGCGGCGGAAGCCGGCGTATCACAACGGCACGGCGTGGACGTGGACGTTCCCGGTGTTTTGCGAGGCGCTGGCGGCGGCATGGGAGGCTTCGCCTGAGGCGGTCGCGGCGGCTCGGGCCTACCTGGGTTCGGCGGCGCAATGGCTGGAGCGAGGGTGCCTGGGGCAGATCCCGGAAGTGCTGGACGGCGATGCGCCCCATGAACCGCGCGGTTGCGACGCGCAGGCGTGGGGGGCGACGGAAACGCTGCGTGTGTGGAAAAAACTAGGCGCGGGATAAATGGATTGTTGGATTACTGGATTTGTGGAACGACGCTAATCCAACAATCCACTGATCCATCAATCCAGCCTTTCAGGGCTGGCTGGTGATTTTGGACCAGTCGAGGTCCTGGGAGGCGGCGTAGATGGCGAAGGCTTTTTCGTTCGGGATCAGCACGGCCCGGACGACGCTGGAATCGTCGGCGCGGCCGAGGTTGAGGACGGCATCGGGAATGATGCCGACTTTTTTATGGGCGTAGATGAGCGCGAAAGTGGCCTGGGCGACGGCGTAGTAGGGGAGTTCCTTGTAGACGTTCTCGGCAAAATCCTCGACGACATTCGCCAGGAAATCCAGTTGATGGCCGAGGTGCGGAAACAGCGGCTCGTAGATTTGCGTGAACTCGAGCTTCCATTGCGGCAGGGCGCGGAGCACCTTGTCCACCACGGCAGGCGTGACCGAGGCGGCCCCGCGGCTTACGAATTCCACAATCTCAGGCATGGCGAGACTGTAGCGAATCGGGTCCGCGAAGCAAAACGAATATTTCCCGTGGCAAAATCGGACCGTTCCGCGGGCTTGTTCGCCTTGGAGTGACATATTTGGCGCCAAGGGGTGGGAAGCAAATGACAAGAAACGATGGGCGCGGTGGCACATGCCCTGCGAAATTAGGATTGGGAAGTTTCTACGGAACGGTTTTGTCCAACGCAAAAGTCATTCTGGCTGACGCAATTGCAGGCGGGTCAGACTTGACAAGAGGCTGGACTAACCGATGGTAGGGCTTTCTGTTTGCGGGCTTTCAGAGAAGTAACGGAAGTATGTCGAAGCAGTTGTCAAAGGATCCGGCGGTGCCGGAGAAGTTTCATGTCCGGTTCAACCTGGCGGGGCTGGTGATCTTCAGCGCGGCGCTGGTGCTGGCCTCGGGGCTCCTGGCTTTTTCCCTGGAGCGGGCCTCGAGCAAGGCGCTCAGCCGCTGGTTGCTGCCGATTGCCGAGGCGGGGACGGTGGCCGCGCCTGTTGTTCCCGCCGAAATTCCTCCCTGGGGCGAACTCAAAACGGCCGAGGTCGGCCTGGAGCGGCCCGAGGAATACATCGCCCCGCGGGCGAACTCGCGGCGGATTGCCCCGTGGATTTTCGCCGGCCAATCGCCCGAGACGGTCCGATCGGTGCTTGTGAACGCGGGCCTGTCGCCGGAACAGGTGCAGACGGCGCTTTCGCCGCAATGCCTGTCGGTGAAGGAAGGGCGCACGATCATTCAGCCGAGCGCGGAACTGGTGCTTGGGCTCGCCCCGGAGGCGCGCGCGCGGCTATACCGCGAGCTCGGCCGGAACCCGGCGAACGAGTACATGAAGTTCCCGCTGACCTTCACGCCGCAATCGTTCGAGGCCGCCGTCGTCGATTGCCAGCTTGATCCCGCGATTGCCGCCAGGGTGCGTTCGCTGGCGTATCACCGGGGCGACACGGTTTACTTCAGCGATGTTGAGGCGGCGCTGCAACTGATCCCGACCGAGGAACAGCGGCTTCGGCTGGTGATGTCCCTGTCCCGGCAAAACACCGTTCTGGTGCGGCTCCAGGTGCGGCCGGGCACCGACATTGACAAGCTGGTGAGTTACTGGACGGGCATGCCGGGCGTCCGGGTGACCAACCTCCGGCCACTGTTGGAATCTCTTCAGCGCCTGCCGGAAGGCGGCACGATCAGCATGCTCTACCTGCTGCCGCGTTTCGCCCGGGAGCGGCTCTACACGTTCCCGCTGTCCACCGCCGCGGAATCGAAGATGGATTGCGCCTGGAGCTCGATGAATTTCTTCAATGAAACGCCGGACGACCGGTTCAGCGAATCCTCCTATGTCACCTCCTATCTGGCCGAGCACTATTACGAGGTGGAAAAGGCGACGCGTTATGGCGACCTGGTGTTGATCGCGGATGATCACCAGGTGTTGCACATGGCGGTTTACCTGGCGGACGACCTGGTGTTCACCAAGAACGGGGCGAATTACATGCAGCCCTGGACCATCATGCATCTGAAGGACCTGATGGCGGTGTTTTCGGTTCCCGACGAGGCCCATCTCCGCATTTACCGGAACAAGCAGTTCTAAGCCGTCACGCCCGCTCCACCCGCACGTCGACCGTCATGGTCCGCTGGGTTGTGCCCTTGTAAGTTCCCCGCACGGGCGCCACGTCGGCGTAATCCCGGCCGACGGCGATTTTCACGTAGCTTTCATCCGGCGCGCGGTCGTGCGTGGGATCCAGACCCAGCCACCCCGCTCCCGGGATGTACACCTCGGTCCAGGCATGCGTGGCGCTGGCGGTTTCGGTGGCCAGGTAACCGCTGACGTAGAGCGCCGGAATCCGGAGGGCGCGGCAGAGGCCGATGAGCACGTGGGCAAAATCCTGGCAGACCCCGCGGCGGCTGGCCAGGACGTCGCGCATGGGCGTGTGCACGCCCGTGGAGCGGCTTTGATATTCGAGGTGGCGATGCACAAACGACATCAGGCGCCGCGCGCATTGCCACGCGTCCGGCTCATCCCCGGCGGCGTCCACGGCCAGGCGCCAGGTTTCGGGCGAAGTATCCACGAACCGGCTCTCGATCAGGTAATCGTAGCAGCGATCCACCTTGGCCGATCCCGCCAGTTCCCGGAGCGGCGCGAGGCGGGCGTCGGGAGGCAGTCCGGGCGGGGGATGGACGGCGACGAGCATCTGGCTGACGACTTCGAGATCCGCGTGGGCCTCGGGAATTTCGAAATGATGAATGATGTTGGCGAAAAAATCGGGGTAACTGCGCACCCGCGCCGCGGGCCGGACCTGCAGGTCGAAGGATTCGACGGTTTGATGCTCGTTGGAACACGGCTGCAGCCGGGCTTCGTTGAAACTGTCGCGCACGGGAACGGCATAATCGAACCGGGTCACGTGCCGGATTCGCCAGCGGGCCCGGGCCGGAATGGCGGCGGGTTCGCTCATGCCGCCTCCACCGGGGTCACGTCCACCGAGACTTCCACCGTGTGTTCACCGCCTCCCGTCAGGATTCCGCTGAACGGGCTGACATCCCCGAAATCCCTGCCGCACGCGACGGTGATGTGTTCCTCGGATGGCAGGAGGTTGTTGGTGGGATCGAAATCGACCCAGCCGGTGCCCGGGCAGAAGATGGAGAACCAGGCATGGGATGCGTCGGCTCCGACGAGCTTTTCGGCTCCGGGCGGCGCATGGGTCCGCAGGTAACCGCCGACATAGCGCGCGGGCAGCCCGATGGATCTCAAGCCGGCGATGGCCACGTGCGCAAAATCCTGGCACACACCCCTCCGCCGGGCCAGGACTTCCTCCGCCGTTGTGGCAACCGTCGTCGCGCCGGGATCGTATTTGAAATCCCGGAAAATCCGCGCCGTCAATTCCCGCGCGCCTTCCAGCAGCGGCCTGTCCGCCGGGAAACTCTGCAGCGCGTAATCCGCCCACTCCGCCGACGCACGCACGTGCGGCGAATCAAACACGTACTGGTAAGGCTCCACGACTCCGGGCGACACCGGGTCGCGGAACAATCCGGCGACGGTTTCCCAGGCCGGCGAGGACTCCAGTTTCGGCGGGGGTCCGCCGCAGACGCGGACCCGGCTTTTGGCGACGATGTCCAGACGGTGATGCATTTCCTGGACGCTGAAAAAGCAAAGGCGGTTGCCGAAATAATCCTGGCGCGACTTGCGCGTGGCGGGTCGGGGATCAATGTGAATGGAACAGGCGCTGCAGCTTTGGGCGTCGGATTCGCGGGGTTCCAGCCGGGCGACGTGGTGCGAAACCGCGACGGAGGAGGCGTATTCGTGGGTGGTGCGGTGGACGATGTCGTAGATCATGGCGCCGGCGGATTGTCCCCGGTGCGGGAGAAGGTGGAATGGGCGAAGTAACCCGCGGCGAGGGCGTCTGAAAACTGGGGCAGCTGGGTGAGGGTTTGCTGGAGCGCGCTCATGGCGCTGCTGGAGGGCCACCGCGCCGGCGATCCATCCAACTCGCGCGGATCCGTCCGGTTCAGACAGGCAAGGGCATCCTGCAGCAATTGCATGCAGAAGCCGGCCGCGGCCCGGTCGCCCGGTAGACGGTCGGCGTGCTTGGCGAGCTGGCGCACCTGGAACAGGACGGACCTCGGGTTTTTGTCGTCCAGCAGCACCAGGTCGAAAACGGCGGGCATATGCGGCAGCAGGTTGTAGCGCGACCGGAAGGTGAGGGTGCTGTCGGCCACTTCCAGCAGCGCTTCGAGCATGCTCGGGTTGTCCGATTCGGGATGCCGGAGCGCCGCGGCCAGCAGCGTGGCGAGATAGATTGCGCGCTCGAGCCGGAGTCCCATGTCGAGGAAGCGCCAGGCCTGGGCGCGGGTCATGTTTTCCCGGGCGAGGCCGTGGAAGGCCGCGAGGTTGATGAGGGATTCGCCGAGGACGCCCATGGCATTGCCCGGCAGCATGCGTCCCGCCGGGACGGTGATCCGTTCGTGCAGCCGCCGCACCACGCGCCACATGTCGGTGGACGTCCGGTCCCGGACCAGCGTCGCGAGCCGGTGAAGATGATCGGTGATCTGGCGCAGGCTGCCGGACCGGGCGGGATCGAACACGGCGCGCATCAGTTCGGATTCAAACGCCTCGGGATTCTGCCACAGTTCGGGCCGGGCGGACCGGGCGGGCAGTTGTCCCTGGGCCTCGAGCGTGTGGAGGAGCGGGGTGACGAGCGGCATGGCGATGCCGACGCGTTCGGGATTGAACCGGCGCAGGGTGCTGCGCAGCAGCCGCGCGGTCGCATCCGCCCGTTCGGCGTAGCGGCCCATCCAGAAGAAATTGTCCGCAAGCCGGCTCGGCAGGTTGTTCCCCGTCCGCCTCAGTTCCGGGCTCGCATCGAGCGTCCGCAACAGGCTGACCTCCTCGACGGGTTTCTCCGACATCGCCCAGGTATCCTTGCTGCTGCCGCCGCGCTGCATCGAAATGAATTGCCCCCCGGCATCCGGCGACACGCGCGTCAGCCCGCCGGGCATCACGCGATAACCCTCGGCCGTGGCGACCAGGTAAACCCGGAGACCCACCGGCCGCGAAACGAGCCGCCCATCCTGCAAGACCGGGGCGACGGACAGGTCCACGCGTTCCTGCGCCACGAACTGGTCCGGATCAAACTGGATGCGGCGCCGGAGCTGTTCCAGTTCGGCCGCGCCGGCCGGCGCGTCCGGGTCGGGCGTGCGGAGCACGGATCGGAACGCCGGTTTGACGCGGAGCTCGGCCAGGTGTTCGAGAACGTATTGGCGGGCCCGGGCCTGTCCGCACCACCACGTCGCGACGGATGGCAATTCGAGGTCCTCGCCCAGCAATTGCCGGCAGAGGCCCGGGAGAAATGCCATGAACGCCGGGCTTTGCACCAGCCCGCTGCCCAGCGGATTCGCAATCGCCACCTGCCCCGCCCGCCAGGCCTCCACCAGTCCGGGCACACCCAGGATCGAATCGCTCCTCAGCTCCAGCGGATCGCAAAAATCATCGTCCACACGGCGCAGGATCACGTCCACCGGCTCCAGTCCGCCGAGTGTTTTCAGATAAACCCGGTTGTCGCGCACGACGAGGTCCTGGCCTTCGACGAGGATGTAGCCGAGATAACGCGCGAGGTAGACCTGTTCGAAGTAGGTTTCGTTGTAAGGCCCGGACGTGAGCAGGACGATGCGCGGGGCCTCGGTGCGGTGCCGGGCCAGGGCGGCGAGGGAATTCTGCAGGTCGCGGAAAAATCCGGCGAGCCGGTGGACATTGTGCTCCCGGAACGCTTCGGGCAGGATGCGGGAAGCCACCAGCCGGTTCGCCAGCGCGTAGCCGGCGCCGGTCGGAATCTGTGTCCGGTCGGAAACCACCCACCATTGGCCGTCGGGCGAACGTTCGAGGTCGGCCGCGTAGAGGTTCAGGTATACCCGGTCCGGGACGGGAATGCCGTGGCACGGCCGTAGGAAATCCTGCTGGCCGAACACGAGCGCGGGGGCGAGCCACCGCGAATGGATGAGTTCCTGCGACCCGTAACAATCCGAAAGGATCCGGTTCAGCAAGGTGGCGCGCTGGATCAAGCCGCGTTCCAGGCGGCTCCATTCCGCGGCCGAGATCATGAGCGGGATGGGATCGAGTTTCCAGGGTCGCTCCATGCCGCCGGCGTTGCCGTAGACGTTGTAGGTGAGGCCCTGTTCGAGGACCAGCCGCTGGCAGGTATCCCAGCGATCCTGCCGCTCCTCGGGGCTGAGCCGTTCGAGCGAACGCACCAGGCCGGCGTAGGCGGCGCGGGGCTGGCCGGGGGCGGACAGGAACTCGTCATAAGCGCCGGGGGACGCCTTGTAGCCGGCCAGGAAAGCCGGGACGTTCGCTGCGCACGATTCCACCAATGGATCCATCATGGAGTCGGGGCAGTCTACCCCGGTCTTCGCGGTTTGGCCCGTCTTAAAATCGGGGTCAGTCCACATTCCGCAAATCGAGTGTGAATGGAAAATCGGGTTGCGGTTCGGGCGCGCGGGGATCCGTGGGGCCCGGTGAATGGCCTTCGCGGAAGAACCGGGCCAGCCGGCGGCTTTCGGCTTCGTAGGCGTTGACGGGAAAGGTCACGTAATTCCGTCCGCCCGGGTGCATGACGTGATAGGTGCAGCCGCCGACGCTGCGGCGGTTCCAGGTGTCGACGAGGTCGAACACGAGCGGGGTATGGACGCCGATGGTGGGGTGGAGGCAATTGGGCGGCTGCCAGGCGCGGTAGCGGACGCCGGCGACGGCTTCGCCGTTGGTACCGGTGGGGTGGAGCGGGATCCGGACGCCGTGGACGCACAGGGCATGGCGCCCCGGCACGAGCCCGCGCGCCTTGATCTGCAATCGTTCAAGGGAGGAATCGACGTATCGGACGGTGCCCCCGGGGCCGGGCTCTTCGCCGAGCACATGCCACGGCTCGAGCGCCTGCCGGAGTTCCACGTGGACATTGTGCGATTCCAGGTCGCCGATGGACGGGAATCGGAATTCAAAATGCGGCTGGAACCAGTCGGCTTCCATCGGGAACCCCGCCCGGCGGAGTTCGCCGACGATGTCCTGGAGATCATTCCAGACAAAGTGAGGCAGCATCCAGCGGTCGTGGATGTCGGTGCCCCAGCGCACGAGCGGATTTTTGTAGGGCTCATTCCAGAACCGGGCGATGAGGGTGCGCAGCAATAACTGTTGGGCAAGGCTCATGCGCGCGTGCGGGGGCATTTCGAATCCGCGCAGCTCAAGCAATCCGAGCCGGCCGGAGGCGGTTTCGGGCGGATACAATTTATCCATGCTGAACTCGGCGCGGTGGGTGTTGCCGGTGGAGTCGATCAGCAGGTTTCGGAAGAGGCGATCGACGAGCCAGGGTGGCGGGGTGCCGCCGGAGGGCACCTGGTTGAAGGCCACGGCCAGTTCGTGGAGCGAATCGTTTCGTGCTTCATCGACGCGCGGGCTCTGGCTGGTGGGCCCGATGAAGAGCCCGCTGAAGAGGAACGACAGCGCGGGATGATTCTGCCAGTAGGTGATCAGGGAGCGTAGCAGGTCCGGGCGGCGGAGCAGGGGCGAATCCTGCGGCGTGGCGCCGCCGATCACGAGGTGGTTGCCGCCACCGGTCCCGGTGTGCCGGCCGTCCAGCATGAATTTTTCCGTGCCCAGCCGCGACAAGCGCGCTTCCTCGTACAAGCCAACCGTTTGATCCACCATTTCATCCCAGCCGGAGGTCGGGTGCAGGTTCACCTCGATCACGCCGGGATCGGGTGTGACTTTGAGAACGTTGACGCGGGGATCGTGCGGGGGCGTGTAACCCTCCATGACGATCGGCGTGTCCAGCCGCTGCGCGGTGTCCTCCACGGCCGTCACCAGTTCCAGGTAATCATCGAGCGTCCGCACCGGCGGCATGAACACATGCAGCCGCCCGTCCCGCGGCTGCAGGCACAGGGCGGTTCGGACCACCCCCGAGGGAGCGTCGGCGCTTTCCTGCTCGCGCGGCGTCAAGGCATCCGGGGCCGGGCGCTTTCCGGCCCGCGCCGCACCCCGCGACAGAAACGCCTGCCGCGGCGGCAAGGGCGGCCGTTCCTCCTGCGGATCGGCTGGATTCACGTAGGGATAATCGCCGGCGGAAACCCAGGGGAGCGAATCCAGCGGCAGCCGGAATCCCATCGGGGAATCGCCCGGGATCAGGTAGCAACGTTCGGATCGGAGGAACCAGGGCCCGCTGCCCCAGGAGGGCACGCCGCCGGACCAGCGGCGCTCGACGGGCAGTGCGTAGCCCACCACCTGGTCCAGGCCGGCCTCGAAAATCCGCGCGAGGCGGGCGCGCTCCTCGGGGTCCTTCAATCGCGATTAGAAAGGATCGACGTTGGTCGGCAGGCGCCTTTCCTTCCAGAGGTAATACCAGGCGTCTTCGAACGCGGGCAGGATCCAGCGGTCGCCGCATCCGAGCCGTTCCGACAGGGCGCGGATGAATCGTTCCGCCCGGGCTGCGTCGAAGCCGTAGGCACGATCCTGGAGCGCGAACAATTCCTCGTTTGCCCAGATGGCCTCGCCGTCTTTGCGCCAGTAACAGCCGAACGCCCAGCGCGGCAGGGACTCGCCCGGATACCATTTCCCCTGGCCATGGTGCAGCAGGGCGCCCGAGGTGAACCGGCGCTTCAGGCGCCGCAGGAGGTCATCCGCCAGCCGACGCTTCATCGGTCCCTGCGCAATCGTGTTCCATTCCGGGCCGTCGCGGTCGTCGATGCTGACGAAGGTGGGTTCGCCGCCGAACGTCAGCCGGCAATCGCCGGCCTTGAGTTCCGCGTCCACCTGGCGGCCGAGGCGCTGGATGTCGGCCCATTGTTCCTCGGTGTAGGGTTTGGTGACGCGGGGCGACTCGCGCAGCCGGGTCACGGACATGTGAAATTCAAATTCGGATTTGCATTCCTCGACCAGCCCGGTGATGGGCGCGGCGCTTTGAGGGTCGGGAGTTGCCGCGAGCGGGATGTGGCCCTCGCCGGCCAGCAGGCCGCTGGTCGGGTCGAGGCCGATCCATCCCGCTCCCGGCAGGTAGACCTCGCACCAGGCGTGCAGGTCCGTGAAATCCGACTCCGCGCCGCTGGGGCCGTCGAGCGATTTGAGGTCGGGTTTCAGTTGGATGAGGTAGCCGCTGACGAAGCGGGCGGCGAGGCCGAGGTGGCGGAGCAACTGGCACAGGAGCCAGGCCGAGTCGCGGCAGGAACCGCTCCGTTTCTGCAGGGTTTCCTCCGGGGTTTGAACGCCGGGTTCCAGCCGGATCAGGTAGCGGATGTCTTTCCAGAGTTTCTGGTTCAGGCCGACGAGAAAATCGACAGTGCGCAGGCCGGGCGCCGGGTGTGCGGCGAGGTAATCGCGGCGGACGGCGGCGAGGTATTCGCCGAACGCGGGTTCGGCCGGGAGCGGCAGGAGGAACGGCGCGAGTTCGTGGTCGAGCGCCGGATCGTATTCGAACGGCACATGCTCGGCCTGGGGTTCGAGGAAGAAATCGAACGGGTTGAGCACGGCCATTTCGGCGACCAGGTCGACCTCGACGTAGAATTCGCGGGTGGGTTCCGGGAAGACGAGTCGGGCGAGGTGATTGGACTGGGGATCCTGCTGCCAGTGGATGAAATGTTTTCCGGGCCGGACGCGGAGCGAGTAGGAGAGGATCCGGGTGCGGGAATGGGGCGCAGGCCGGAGGCGGATGATTTGCGGCCCGAGCGCCACCGGGCGGTCGTAGCGGTAGTGGGTCCGATGGTTCAGGGCGACGTGGATCGACATGCGTGTCCTGGGGCGGCCAGGTTATTGGGTTGGGGTTGGAGGGTTAGTGCGGCATGGGTGCGCCGGATTGTTGTTGCTGTTCCTCCTGCTGGACGAAGTGCTCTTCGCTGGCGGTTTCGAAGGCGTGGCTGATGTAGGTTTGGAACAGCGCCCCGCCCACGGCGTTGAGCTTGAGCTGGAGCTGGTCGAGATAGTCGTGCAGGCCGTGATCGAAGATTTCCTGGATGCTGCTGTACTGCAGTTCCGCGGCGAGGCGGCCGGACAATTTGTCGGCGTCGTTGGCGAAACGGCGTCCGGGCACGCCCGAGATGCACCGGAGAGTTTCGTTGAGCCGTTCCACGCAAAACCGGACCGAGCGCGGAAAATCCTCGTTCAACACGAGCAGATCCGCGACGTCGCGGGGGTGGACGTCGCCGCCGTAGACGGATTTGTAGGCGTCCCAGGCGCTGCAGGACCGGAGGATGGCGGTCCATTCGAGCGCCCCGGCCTGGTTGACGGAAACCGGCATGCCTTTCGCCGGCAGGGTGTGATACCGCACGTCCAGGATCCGCGAAGTCTTGTCGGCCCGCTCGATGAACCGGCCCGCCTGGCTGAACCACCAGCCCTCGTTGTGAATGTGCGTGGCCTCGCTCAACCCGATCAACTGGATCGAGCTGTTCTTGATCTGGTTGAAAAAGTCCGAAGGGTTGTCATTCCAGACCCGGCGCGCTTCCGGGGAGAGAACGAACAGGTAGAGCCGGTTCAGCTCCTCCCAGGTTTCGGACGTGATCTGGTCACGCACGGTCCGGGCATTTTCCCGCGCCTGGCAGATTGAAGAGACGATCGAGTTCGGGTTCTCCTGGCGGAACACCATGAATTCCGACACCGCGGACGCGGTGGCCCGGCCGTATTGCGCCGTGAACGCCTCCTGGTCGCCCGTGCACTGGATGATCGGCATCCAATGATCGCGCAGCCCGTCGTCATCGAGGCCGCGAAAATCCAGGAGCAACTGCAGGTTCACGTCCAGGATGCGCGCGATGTTTTCGGCGCGTTCGACGTAGCGGGACATCCAGTAGAGGGAATTGGCGACTCGCGAGAGCATGCGAATTTTAGGATTGGCTATTGGCTATTGGCTGTCGGCTATTGCCAGTGGCCGCCGCCACTGGCCCTCGGCTATTCATTCCCGTAGAGCACCCAGGTGTCCTTGCTGCCGCCGCCTTGCGACGAGTTCACCACGAGCGATCCCTTGCGTAGCGCGACGCGCGTCAGGCCGCCGGGCACGATCACGATTTTTTCGCCGTTGAGAATGAACGGCCGCAGATCGATGTGGCGCCCCTCGAATCCGCCGTCCACAAACGTCGGATGGCTGGACAGCGAGATCATGGGTTGGGCGATGTAATTGCGGGGGGCGGCGAGGATGGCGCGGCGGAACTCCTCGATCTCGGCCTTCGACGCCTTGGGGCCCATCAGCATGCCGTAGCCGCCGGATTCGTTCGCGGCCTTCACCACGAGTTCGTCGAGGTGTTCGAGGATGTATTTCAGGTCGGATTCCTCGCTGGCCAGGTAGGTCGGCACGTTCGGAATGATCGGCTCCTGCTTGAGGTAATAGCGGATCATGCGAGGAACGAAATGGTAGATGACCTTGTCGTCCGCGATGCCGGTGCCGATGGAATTGGCGAGTGAAACGTTCCCGGCGCGGTAGGCCCCGATCAGTCCCGGCACGCCGAGCATCGAATCGCGGCGGAACACCGTCGGGTCCAGGAAATCGTCGTCGATCCGGCGGTAAATCACGTGCACCGGCTGGAGCCCCTTGGTGGTGCGCATGAACACGTGCTCGTCGCGTACCAGCAGGTCGCGGCCTTCCACGATCTCGATGCCCATCTGTCGCGCGAGATAGGTGTGTTCGAAATAGGCGCTGTTGCCCGCCCCGGGCGTCAGCAGCACGACGCGCGGGAACGGAACGCCCGCCGGGGCGATGTAACGCAGCATCTTCAGCAGCTCCTGCGGATACTGGTCCACCGGCTGCACCCCGATCGTCTCGAACATGCCCCGGAAGGTCCGCTTCATCGCGCGCCGGTTTTCCAGGACGTAACTCACGCCGCTCGGACAACGGCCATTGTCCTCCAGCACCATGTATTCGCCCTTTTCATTCCGGATCAGGTCGGTGCCGCAAACATGGATGTAAATGTTCTTCGGCACCTCGAAGTTCACGAATTCCCGGCGGAAATGTTTTCCCGATAAAATGTAATGCGCGGGAATGACCCCGTCCTTCACGATCTTCTGTTCGTGGTAAATGTCGTGCAGGAACAAATTCAGCGCCGTAATGCGCTGGACCAGGCCGCGCTCGAGGTATTCCCATTCCTTCGCGGGAATGATGCGCGGGACAAGATCGAACGGGAAAATCCGCTCCGCTCCGCGGGAATCGCCATAGACATTGAACGTCACGCCCTGGCGCAAAAAGGCCAGGTCCACCGAATCCCGCTTGGCCTGGAATTCAACCGGGTCCAGGCCTTTGAATGCCTCCCGCAGCTTCTGGTAATGACCGAGCACCGACCCGTCCCGGCCAAACATTTCGTCGAAAAAACCGTTTACATGATAATCCGACAGCATCGAGCCGCCCGGTTCCGATTTGGTCATCGTGTTCATTTTGCGTCAGCCAGTTGTCGATAATGGAGCTGGGGGGTGCCTGCAACCGGTTGACTGTCACAGCCCGCCCGCACCGGCCGCCCATTCGCGGCCCTAAGCAAGGGAGGTGCCGTGCCGGGTGGCGATTCCATGAGCGGCAATATCGCCGTGACGCCAGCCTCGGGAGCAGCCGCCCGTGGCAGTGGACTACAACCTCATCGGCCCGAAAGCGATCAAATCGATCCCTGACTTGCTGCGGTACGAGCCCGGGTTTTCGCTCGACGTGCTTGCCGACCTTGCCTTCCCGGTTGGGCAGTATGACAGCGGCCAGCCGCTGAACCTCGGCCAAAACCGCTGGTACGGCCGGGTGGGTGCGCCCATCACCTGCCAGATCGGCCCCTGGGTGCCCGGCCAGTGAACCACTTTCGAGCTGCTGCCCTGCGTCTGGTTCTTCAGCGACAACCACGATTTCAACGGCGGTCAAACTCTGAGCACGGACCCCGTGTTCCATCTGGAAGCGCATCTGACCCGCGATCTCACCGAACATTTCTGGGCCTCGCTCGTGTACGGATGGCACAAGATTGTCGAAGGCCAGAAACGGCTGAAGAGCGAGGAATGAGCGATCCGCGGAGCGGGGCGAGGTCAAATCCGGATCTATGGAGCGGTTTTTGAGGCCGTTTTCGCGTCCATAAAGATACGGCGGCCATGCTTCGTATCCAGATCAGCTCCCTCGTCGTCCATCGATTCGGATTATGTTCCTCCCCGGGTGCTATGGAGCAAAAAACGAGGCCAAAAATCGCTCCATAAGGCCAAAATCACCTCCGAAAAGAACGTATCTCATTCGCTGCAAGCGGATTGCTCTGGCGACACCAGGCTGGGGTGGGGTCTGCCGCCTCTTAAACACGAGACAGTGCCACCCATGAGCAAGCCAACAAGAAAGTTTTCCGCGTTTTCATGCGGCTGGCGCGAGCTTGAGCGGCTGGATTCGGCGGAAGATGTCGGCTTCGCTGCGGCCGCGGGCGATTTCGAGGTCGTAATCGGCCTGAATGCCCATCCAAAGTTCGGGAGAGACGTTGAACAGCCGCCCGAGCTTGATGGCCATTTCTGCGCTCACGGCGCGCTTGCGCCGGATGATTTCACTGATGGCGATCGGCGTCGCGCCAATGGCCTTGGCGACCGCGTAGGCGGACAGGCCCATCGGCTTCATAAAGTCCTCACGGAGCACGTCGCCCGGGTGAACGGGGGCGAGTCGGTCGTTGCGTTTACTCATAAAACGTTAATGGTAGTCTACAATTTCCACTTGCTCCGCGTTGCCCCCGCGCCAAACAAAACAAATCCGCCACTGGTCATTGATGCGGACGCTAGGCTGCCCTGAGCGTTTGCCTTTAAGAGCCTCCAGCCGGTTGCCCGGCGGGGCCAGCAAATCGCCCAAGGTCCGCGCCCGGTGCAGGTATTCCAGCTTGCGCCGGGCGGTGTTCTGAATGTCGGGCGGCAACCTGCGGGAACGTTCGCCTCGAAAAACGCGCTCCGTTTCCCCGCACGCGAAGACGGTTATCACAAGGCAATATTACCGCGTTGCGGTAATATGTCAAGAATGAACAGAATACAAGTCGGGTGTCGCCAGAGCATTTTTGCAGCCCTCTGCGTGCTCCGCGCCTCTGCGTTTATTTGGAGTCCTTCCAAACGTTCCAGCTGGAAGATGACGGGTAGGGCTCTGCGCCGCGCCGCAGCCAGTCGCCGTCACAGCGGCGCCCTGCCAAGGAGGGCGTCAGGAAATGAATTTGGGACGCCCGGGACGGCGTCCCTCCCGGCTATTTCCGGTCGACTTCGGCCAAAATGGATCCGTCCGGGGCGACGACCTGGACGCGCATAGGCATTTGGCCCACGGCGTGGGTGGAGCAGCTCAGGCAGGGGTCGTAGCAGCGGATGCCGTGTTCGATGCGGTTGAGCAGGGGTTCCGGGATGTTGCCCGAGCCGATGCCGCGGACGTAATGGCGGGCGATTTGGGCGACGGTCTGGTTCATCGCCAGGTTGTTCTGTCCGGTGGCGACGATGAGGTTGACCTTCTGCAGCAGGCCGTTGCGGTCGACCGTGTAATCGTGGAACAGGGTGCCGCGGGGCGCTTCGCTGGCGCCGACGCCGCGGAAACTGTTGATGCCGGCGTCCGCGCGCAGGTTGTCACTGAGCAGCTCGGGATCGCTCATGTAAGCCTCGATGTATTCCAGCGAGGCGAGGATTTCGATCAGCCGGGCGTAATGGTAGAGGAACGACGAGGTGACCGTGCCGTGTCCGAGTTTGCGGAACGCGGCGAGTTCGGCATCGGCCTTCGGCATACCCATCTTCTCGCAGACATTCAACCGGGCCAGGGGGCCGACGCGATAAATGCCGTCAGGGAAGCCGAGCGGGAGGTAGTAGGGCGATTTGAGGTAGGATGAGGCCTGGACGGATTCGCCGATGACTTCGTTATAGCGGGAGGGATCGACCTGGTCTGCGATGACGCTGCCGCTGCTGTCGACGAATCGGAGTTTGCCGCCGTGATGTTCCCAGGTGCCGTCCGGGGCGACGAGGCCCATGAATAGCGACGGGAAGTTGCCGAAAATCTGGAGTTCGCGCTGGTGCGAAGCGAGTGTCTTTTTGAAAAGATCGAGGGCGACCTTGGTGGTGGCGAAGGCTTCTGGGAGCCAGGCTTTGATCCGGGTGCGGCCTTCCTCGGTGAGCCCGCTGCGAACGCCGCCGGGTACGGCCCAGGCGGGGTGGATTTTTTTCGATCCGAGCAGCTCGATAATTTCCTGGCCGAATTGCCGGAGCCGGATGCCGGCGCGGGCGAGGTCGGCGTTGGAGGCGATCAGGCCGAACACATTGCGGGTGGCCTGGGGGGTTTCCCAGCCGAGCAGGAAGTCGGGGGCGCTGAGGTGGAAGAAGCTGAGCGCGTGGCTCTGGACCATCTGGCCGAGATTCATCAGGCGGCGCAGCTTGTCGGCCGCGGGCGGGATGTCGACGGCCATGATGGCGTCGCCGGCCTTGGCGGAGGCGAGCAGGTGGCTGACGGGGCAGATGCCGCAGATGCGCGGGGTGATGCCCGGCATTTCGGTGTAGGGCCGGCCCTCGCAGAATTTTTCGAACCCGCGGAATTCGACGACATGGAACTCGGCGTCGGAGACGTTGCCGGCGTCGTCGAGGAAGATGCTGATCTTGGCGTGGCCCTCGATGCGGGTCACCGGATCAATGACGATGCGTTTTGACATAGAAAAGGGTCAGCCGAATTTCAGTTGTGCGCCTTCCAGTTTGGGCTCGGCGCCGCTGAGCAGTTGGACCAGCAGGGATTTGATGCGGTCCGCGGGCGGCGGGCAGCCGGGCAGGAAATATTCCACGGGAACCACCTCATGCACGGGCATGACGCGCGCGAGGAGGGGCGGCACGATTCCGTCCTCCTTGGGCAGGCGGGGGTTGTGCTGGGCGTTTTCGATGTAGGCGCGCTGGAGGACGCTTTCGGTGTTGCGGAGCCCGAGCTGGTTGCGGATGGCGGGGACGTTGGCGGTGACGGCGCAGTCGCCAAACGAGATGAGGACCTTGGTGCGGCTGCGGATTTTGTGCAGCAGCTCGAGGTTATCCTCGTTGCAGATGGCGCCTTCGAGCAGGGCCACGTCGACGCCTTCGGGGTATTCCTTGCAGTCGACGACCGGGCTGTAAACGATCTCCACCTTGCCGGCGAGATCGATGAGGAACTCGTCGAGGTCGAGGAACGACATGTGGCAGCCGGCGCAGCCGCCGAACCAGACTGTGGCGATTTTTACGCGATCCATTGCTTTTTCTCCCGGGCGGTGACGATGAATTCGAGTTTGGCGCGGTCGTGTTCCATTTCGGACACCGTCGATCCTTTGTGGAAGAGCGCGCCGGTGGGGCAGGAATCCACGCACTTGCCGCAGGCGGTGCAGGTGTCGGAGGTGCCCCAGGGTTGGTTGAGATCGGAGATGATGCGGGACTTGGCGCCGCGGCCGGAGACGTTCTTGGTGCCCGCGCCCTCGATGTGCCAGCAGGCGCGCACGCAGCGCGTGCAGAGGATGCAGCGGTTGTGGTCCATCCCGTAACGCGGATGGGTGATGTCCATGTCCCACTTGGGAAACGTGTACTCGTAGCGCACGTGGTCCATGCCCTGCGAGCAGGCCAACGCCTGGAGTTCGCAATGGCCGTTGGACACGCACACGGCGCAGGTGTGGTTGCGCTCCGCGAAAAGCAGTTCCAGGATCATCCGGCGGTATTTCCGCAGCCGGTCGCTGTCGGTCTTGATGTCCATGCCTTCCGCCACCTTGGTGGTGCAGGCGGGCAGGAGTTTCGGCACCCCGGCAACCTCGACCAGGCACAGGCGGCAGGCGCCGACGTCGTAGACGCCCTCGAGGTGGCAGAGGGTCGGAATCTGAATGCCCGCGTCCTCGGCCGCCTTGAGCACCGATTCGCCTTCGAACGCGGTGATCTGTTTTCCGTCAATTGTCAGTGTTTTTGCTGCCATACAATCTCGGGTTCCAAATTACTTCTTAGCCGGCGCGCCGTTCGCATGTCCGGTGTCGGACTTCAACAGCTCCAGGTATTCGTTGCGGAAGAACCGGAGCGTGCTCATCACCGGGTTCGGCGCCGTCTGGCCCAGGCCGCACAGGCTGGTGTTGCGGACCATGTCGCAAAGCTCCTCGAGCTTCGCCAGGTCCGACGCCGTCGCCTGGCGCGCCAGGATTTTTGTCAGGAGCTGGTACATCTGCACCGTGCCCGCGCGGCACGGGATGCATTTGCCGCACGATTCGTCCATGCAGAATTCCATGAAGAACCGAGCCACATCCACCATCCGCGTGGTTTCATCCATCACGATCATCCCGCCCGAACCCATGATGGATCCAAGCTTCGAGAGCGATTCGTAATCGACCGGGGTGTCGAGGGAATCGGCCGGGATGCAGCCGCCGGACGGGCCGCCGGTCTGGACGGCTTTGATTTTGCCGCCGTCGGGGGCGCCGCCGCCCATTTTTTCGACGATATGGCGGAGGGGGGTGCCCATGGGGACCTCGATGAGGCCGGTATTGGTGATTTTGCCGGCGAGGGCGAACACCTTGGTGCCCTTGCTTTTTTCGGTGCCGATCCCGGCGAACCAGGCGGCGCCCTTGCGGAGAATCGGCGGGACGTTTGCGAAGGTTTCGACGTTGTTGATAAGCGTCGGGCAGCCGTAGAGGCCGCTTTCGGCCGGGAACGGCGGGCGCGGGCGCGGGGTGCCGCGCTTGCCTTCGACCGACATCATGAGCGCGGTTTCCTCGCCGCAGACGAAGGCGCCGGCGCCGATGCGGAGGTCAATGTTGAAATTGAACGGCGATTCGAAAATGCCGCTGCCGAGCAGGCCTTTGGCCTTGGCCTGCTTGATGGCGGTCTGCAGCCGGCTGATGGCCAGCGGGTATTCGGCACGGACGTAAATGAAACCCTGGTTGGCGCCGACCGCGTAGGCGGCGATGGCCATTCCTTCCAGCACGCTGTGCGGATCGCTTTCGAGAACACTGCGATCCATGAACGCGCCCGGGTCGCCTTCGTCGGCGTTGCAGATGACGTATTTCTGGGGGTTCTCGGTCTTCGCGACCGTGCCCCACTTGAGGCCCGTCGGGAACCCGGCGCCGCCGCGGCCGCGCAAGCCGCTCTTGATCATCTCGTCCACCACTTCCTTCGGCGTCGTTTCCCGCAACACATCGTGCAGAGCCTTGTAACCGTCCGCGGCGATGTAGGACTCGATCCGTTCCGGGTCGATTTCGCCGCTGTTGGACAAAACGATCGAAAGTTGTTCCGAGAAGAACGGGCTCTTGGGATCGCCTTTCTGGACCTTGGTCTGGCCGCCGTTGACGGTGCCGACGACGGAGGCGGCGTCTTCGGGAGCGACCTTTTCGTAGAGTGCGCCGTTGGGATCCACCTGGACGAGCGGGCCCTGGCAGCAGAGTTTCATGCAGCCGACGCCGCGGACTTCGACGAGGTGTTCCAGGCCGCCGTCCTTGACCGCCTGCTCGAGCGCCTTCTTGACACCCTCGGAATTCGAGGACATGCAGCCGGCGGCCATGCAACAGCGGATGGTGAATTTCTTGCGCGCCGCGCGTTCCTGCTCGGCTATTTCAATCAGGTCATCAATTACCATGGCCGATCCATCCTTTCACGTGGGTCACGGCGGTTTCGGAAGTCTGGCGCGGGGTGACGGTGCCGTCGTAAACCACCGCCGGCGCAATACCGCAGGCCCCGATGCACCGCGCCGTCAGCAGCGACACCTGGTCGTCCGGCGTCGTCTCGCCCGCCTTGATCTTCGCCGCCTCCTCGACTGCCGCGAGGACCTTGTCGGCCCCTTTCACGTAACACGCGGTGCCCATGCACACGACGCACGTGTGCTTGCCCTTGGGTTTGAGGGTGAAAAAGTGATAAAATGTCGCCACGCCATACACTCGGCTGGCCGGCAGCTTGAGCTTGTAGGCGATGAACAACAGCAGGTCGTCCTCAAGGTACCCGAACAACTCCTGCGCCTTGTGCAGCACCTCGATCAAGGCGTCGTGCTTGAACTGGTGCTTCTTCATGTGCGCTTCCAGGATCTTGAAGCGCTTGTCCCCGCTCGCGTGCGCCAGGATCTCCGGCAAACGGTTCGGCTTGTTTTTTGACATGTTGGCTATCATTGCAATCATCCGGATCTTCCACCGGCTCGTTGGGCGACCCCCCAGAACATGACTGGAGACATCCGCTAACCAGCTTCGCGGCACCCGCGAACGCCGACTCCGCAGAAATTGTCATTTTGTAAACTTCTTTTGTAGAAATCGTGAATTAGATTTCTTGATTGGCTGGATCGGGGCGGGAAAGGGGCGGCGTTGAAGGAGATAAGGGACGAAAGGGACCGAGGACGAGGAGGAGGCCGAGGACGATTACGAGTGGCAGCACTCCACTACTCCACCACTCCTTTCCCGCTCACCAGCGCTTCCAGTCGGTCAGGAACATCTGTTCGGGCAGGTAGCCTTCGGGCATTTCGTGCAGCGGGAACTCGGCCGGTTCCTCTTTGCGCAGTACCGTGTCGATGACGAAGCTGCCCCAGCTCGATTCGCCGGAGGTGATCCAGTCGGAGACGAACCGGCCGTCCATGGTGACCTGGGTGAGGTAGAGGCCGTGGATGGGGCGGATGAAATCGTTGATGGTGAGGAAATTTTCCGCGGAAGCGGAGTTCTGGGGATCGCCGGTGGCGTTCAACGTGAGCCAGACGCAGGTCCGGTCGCCATACCACGCCACGGCCCAGGGGACGTCGCTCATCATCAACTCGTCTTCCTTGAGATATTGCGCGGTCTGGCGGATCCACTGAGGATGGTAAGGGGGATAGTTGAGGGCGCCGGCGGGCGAACCGAGGAGGGCCAGCGCGAACGGGATGCAGGCGAGAAAGCTGAACAGGGCGATGGTGGGGTAGCGCAGGGTCGGGATCGGGAACTTCACCTGGTCGAGCAGCATGAAAAAGAGTCCCGCGCCGTAAGTGAGGATGAACGGCACCAGGAGCACGAGCTGATTTTCGCCGTTCACATCCGGGTAATCCTCCGACAACTGGGTGCGGCCGACGGAATCGATGATGATGAACAGGACGAGGCTGAAGAAGACGAAGTAGCGCACGCGCCGGAGCCCGGGATTCTTGAATCCGACGAGCAATCCGGCGAGGAAGAAGCCGGTGATCCAGCCGCCGAGGTGGGAGCAGATGGATTCGAGGAGGGGCCGGGCGTTGGCGATGAGCTTCATCCAGAGGAGGGAGGTGATCACGCGCACGTTGGGTTCGAGGGAGCGTTCGAGCCTGTATTTGGGGAACAATTCGGTGCCTTGGAGTGCGCTGTAGGTGGCGGTGCCGAAGACTTCGCCGCTGAGATGGTAATTGCGGGCCATCCAGGGGAGGGCGACCGCGGCGAACACGACAAGCACGGCCATGCAGAGGGCGCCGCGGCGGGCGCCGCCGAACAGGATCAGGAAGCCGAGCACCGGCACGATCAGCCAGATCATGGAATACCGGGTCAGCATGGCGAGCCCGGCTGTCAATCCGATGGCCGCGGCCATGGACATCTGCCATGCAAAGCCTCGTTTCGGCTCCCGGGCGTCCGCCTCCAGCAGCGTGAGGCACCAGACCAGTCCCATCAGGATGACCATGAGCAGCAGGGTGGAAAGGCCGGAGATGGTGAATCGCCAGAGCAGGTCGCAGCCGAGCAGCAGCGCCGCGACCACCCAGGCGACGCCCCGGTCGAACATGCGCCGCGCCCAGAAGAAGGAAAGCACGATCAGAACACCCAGCAGGAACTGGTTGCTGAGCGCGACCAGGAATTCCGGCTGATACCGCGCGGCCCACATTCGTTTCGAGTTGGGCAACGTTGAGTCGAACGGCAGCACTGTCATGACGCCGGCGAGGAACACGGGATAGACCGGCGCGTTGGAAATATCCGGGTGCGGCCCCTTGATCCGGCAGGGGTCGGTGTCGGCGGGAATGACGGTTGCGGAGGCTGCCTCGGGTCCGAGCGCCTTTCGTTTCAGCAGGAACATGCTGAACGGCCGGATAAACTGTGTGGTATAGCCTTTGCCTGAGGCGATCTGGCGCGCGAGCTGGGCGTTGTCGAACGCCTCGATGGATGAAAAATTCCTGAACTGGCGCAGGTCGTAGGTGATGGCCAGTCCGATCAGGAGGAGGAAGGCGAGCGTGTAACGGACGTAGCGGGCCCCGGCGGCCTCCTCGAGGTGATGGATGATTTTCTGAATGATTTCCTGGAGAATGGGCATGGTCAGGTGTTCTCCAGGTTATAGGTGTGGAGCTTGCGGTGGAAGGTGCGGCGGCTGACGCCGATGCGCTTGGCGGCGAGGGTGCGGTTGCCGCCGGTTTCCTTGAGGGCGCGGAGGATGAGTTGTTTTTCCGCCTCCTTGACGGTGAGATCACCGCGGGCGAGGACGCGTTGCGGGTCGGATCCCGCGGCGGCCGCGCCGCTGCGGACGGAGGCCGGGAGATCGCGCGCGGAGATTTTTTCGCCGCGGCACAGGACGACCGCGTGTTCCATGGCGGTGCGCAATTCGCGCACGTTGCCCGGCCACGGGTAATTCATGAGGATATCCAGCGCGTCGGGCGTGAACTCGGAGATGGTCTTGTTGTTCTCCTTCGCAAACTCGGCCAGAAAACTTTTCGCCAGGAGCGGGATGTCGCCCGTCCGCTGCCGGAGCGGGGGCAGGACGATTTCGACGACGCGCAGCCGGAAGAAGAGGTCTTCGCGGAAGGTTTTCTCCCTCACCAATTCCTCGAGGTTGCGGTTGGTGGCGGCGATGACGCGGACGTCGGCGGTGAGGGTTTTGCCGGAGCCGACGCGTTCGAAGGTCCGTTCCCCGAGGAACCGCAGCAGTTTCACCTGGGTGGAGGCGTCGATCTCCCCGATTTCATCCAGGAACAGCGTGCCGCCCTGGGCTTGTTCGAATCGGCCGATGCGTTTTTCGTGCGCGCCGGTGAAGGCGCCTTTTTCGTGCCCGAACAGTTCGCTTTCGAGGAGCGTGGGGGTGAGGGCGGCGCAATGCACGATGACCAGGGGCTGTTTGGCGCGCGGGCTGAGCTGGTGGATGGCGCGCGCGATGAGTTCCTTTCCCGTCCCGCTCTCGCCGAGCAGCAGGACCGAGGTGCGCGCCGGGGCGACCTGCTGGACCAGGTCGAAGACTTCGCGCATGGCGAGCGACTGGCCCACGATGTTTTCCATGCCGAACTTGGCGTCGAGCTGCTGGCGCAGGGCCAGGTTTTCGGATTCAAGGTTGCGCTGGCGCAGCGCCCGCGCGATCCGCATCTCGAGTTCATCGATCTGCAGCCGGCCCTTGGCGATGTAATCGTCCGCTCCGCGTTTCATGGCGTTGACGGCGATTTCCTCCGAGCCGTAGGCCGTCATCAGGATGCACACCGGCGGCTGGGGCAGCGATTTTGCCCGGGCGATCAGGTTCAGCCCGTCCTCGTTCGGCAGGCGGAAATCGGTCAGCAACACGTCAAAATGCTCCCCCTCGAGCAGTTCCATCGCGGATTTCACGTCCTCGGCCAGGTAGACGTCGTAACGAACCTCCAACGCCGCGCGCAATCCTTCGCGCGTCGTTTTCTCGTCATCCACAATGAGCAACGTCGGTGTCATCGTCCATCCTGCCGCCCGGCGAATCCGCGCGCGCCCGGCGCGCAGGGAAAGTTCATGGTAACCGGAACCGATGGCGGTGCCAAATCAATCATGGGACGGCCCCTCCAGCAGCCGAGGTTTGCGTTCGTGCAGCGGCAGCCAGATGCGGAACGTGGTGCCGCGGCCGACGTGGCTTTCCACGTCGATGCGTCCGCCGTGGGCGCGGATGATGCGCTGGACGATCATGAGTCCGAGCCCGGTTCCCTTTTTCTTGGTGGTATAGAACGGCTCGAAGATGCGGTTCAATTGTTCCTGCGGAATGCCGCCGCCGGTGTCGGAGACGCTGACCCAGACGCCTTCGCTGCCTTCGCCGGTCTGCAGGGTGAGCGCGCCGCCGCGCGTCATTGCCTGCATCGCGTTCTTCACCAGGTTGACCAGCACCTGCTGGATCTGGGTGGGATCGATCGCGGTGATCGGCAGGTGCGGGGCGGGTTTGAACCGGACGCTGAGGCTGCGATTTTCCAGCTCGGGCCGGAGCAGGGCCAGTGTTTTTTCGGCCACCTCGTTCACCGAGACCGGCTGCAATTGCGGCGCCGAGGGCCGGATCGCCTGCAAAAACTGGGTCACAATGTAATCCAGCCGGTGGATCTCGCCCTTCGCCACGGACAGGTATTGCTGCAGCTTCTGAACGGTGGCCGCGGCGTCCGAATCCTCCGGAACAGGTGCAGCCTTGGGCCGGCGGACGCGGTCGCCCGGGGGCGGGCTGCCCCATTTTTTCAACTCGCGTTCCATGAGCTGCAGATGAATGTGGAGCGCGTTGAGGGGATTTCCGATCTCATGCGCGACGCTGGCGGCCAGCAGCGTGAGCGCCTGGATCCGCTCGCTTTCAATCGCTTCAAACGTCTTCTGCCGGGCCTCGGTCGCGTCGTGGAGAATCAGCGCCAGGCCGAGGCTGCCCTGCGCCTCGCCGTCCAGTGGCGCCGCATACAATCGCAAAAACCGCGGGCGCGGATACTGCACTTCGAATTCGCGCCGGACCGACTGCTGGCCGCCGGCGAGATCGATCCGCCGGATCTGGTCCCAGTCGAGTTCCGGGAGATAATTGGCGATGGGTTGACCTTCGGCGCTGGATTGCAGCCCGATGAGGCGGGTGACGGCCTGGTTGAAATAGAGGATTTTGCCGTGTTCATCCATCACCAGGACGCCGTCTTCGATGGTGTTGAACAGGATTTCGAGGAAGCTGCGTTCGCGTGCGAGCCGCTGCACGACGGTCTGCAGGCCCTCGGCATCGAGTCGCCCGATCCGGCCGAGGACTTTGTCGAGAAAGCTGGATTTCGGCAGGGGCATGAGGTCAGAACCAGTTCCGCTTCTTGAAATACAGGAAGGTGGCCAACGTGGAAACAACCGTCAGCACCCCGGCCACCAGGTAGCCGTAATGCCAGCTCAGCTCCGGCATATCCTTGAAATTCATCCCGTACCACGTCCCCACCATCATCAGCGGCGTCGTGATCACCGTGATCAGCGTGAGCAACTTCACCACCTCGCCGGTCTGGTTGGAACTCATGTTCAGATAGACCTGCAGCGTGCCGGTCAGCGAATCCATGTAACTCTGCGCCCGGTCGGAAATCTGGTACAACGCATCGTAGACATCCCGGTAATATGGCACCATGTGCGCCCGGATCAGTTTGAAATCGCCGTTGGCAAACCGCGCCAGCACCTCCCGCTGCGGCCCGATGATCTGCCGCAGATGCAACACCTCTTTCTTGGTTTGCATGATCCGGTTCAACGTGTCCCGGCGCGGATGTTCCAGCGCACGCTGCTCGAGTTCCGCGATTTCCAAAGACAATTCGTCCAAAGCCGGCTTGTAACCGTCCACGATGGAATCCAAAAGCGTGTAAGCCACCCGGTCGGGCGCCCGCGCAATGTGCACCGTGCTTTTCACCGCCCGATCCTCCGTCGCAGTCACGCTCCGCATCGGATCCGAATGATACGTGACCAGGTAATTCTTGCCCAAAAAGAAATCCAGCTCGCTCGTCGCAAACACCCCGTCCTTGCGGCTGTAATCCACCGCATGAATGATCATGAACAAATACGGCGAAAACCGGTCGTCCTCCTTCGGCACATATTCCTCCACCTTCGGCGACGGACTCACCGCCACGCAATCCTCGATCGACAGCGGATGAAAATGAAAAACCTGCTCCAGAACGTAGCGCGATTCCTCCGGCGTCGGATTCTCCAGGTCCACCCACAAAAAGAGATTTGTGTCCGACAACAAGGTCGGCATCAGGAACATGTCGATGTCCTTGCTGTGCAGCCGGCCCTGTGTGGTGAACACGAGCGATCGAATCATCCCCGCCTCCCGCCTGTGATTGCATGCCGCCGTGTCATACTGGCTCAGGCTATCGCCGCGGGGGGCGGGTTGCAAGATGCGGGTTTTTCGAGGGTGCGATTCGAAATGAGGGGCAATTCCCGGAGCGCGGCTGTATCCGAAGGATCAGCCGCAGGGACGTGGCAGATGCGAAGGCGTTTGAGAAGACAGGGAGCGTTGGAATATCGAACATTTCTGCGGCTGGTCCTGGCGGACACAGCCGCGCTCCTGACCCTCGCCGTAAATCGCACCCGTTTTTCGAATGGGGCGGCCGGGGACGGCGTCCCTCCCATTGACCGGAGGGTTGGCGTCCCCGCCGGCTCCATCAGGAATTGTTCCCGGAAATCCTGTTCTCTTTTTGAAGTCTGCTTGATCCCGCGACGTCAAAACGACACACTGCGGGCGTTTTGGGACTTGCGCGGACCTGGACCTGCATCGATGTGAACGTATGACCACACCTGAACAAGAGAACGAATTCAACCGGCGGGATTTTCTAAAAGGCGGCTCGCTGGCGACGGTAATGACGCTGCTGGGCGGCGTGCCGCTGTTCGCCCAGGAAACCGCCCCGGCAACCGCGCCGGCCAAGTCTTCCGCCGCAAAACTGAAAATCGGGGTCATCGGGCTCGGCCTTCGGGGACGGGATATTCTCACGATGCTGGGCCGGTTGCCCCAGGCGGAGGTCACCGCCATTTGCGACACCTACCCGGCCTCGCTCAAGCGCGGCGCCTCGCTTGCGCCCGGCGCGGCCCAGTCGGCCGATTACAAAACCCTGCTCGACAATCCAAATGTCCAGGCGCTCGTCATCGCCACCCCGACTTATCAGCACAAGGACATCGTTCTGGCCGCGTTGAAGGCGGGAAAACATGTTTACTGCGAAGCGCCCCTGGCCAATTCTATCGAGGACGCCCGCGCCATCGCGCTCGCCGCCAAGGCCGCCCCACGGCTGGTGTTTCAATCCGGATTGCAAATGCGCTCCGACGCCCAGCGCCGATTCCTGTTCCCCTTCGTCCGGTCCGGCGCACTCGGGAAACCGGCCCTCGCCCGAGCTCAATGGCATAAGAAACAAAGCTGGCGCGCGGCCTCGCCCAACCCCGACCGGGAAAAGGAACTCAACTGGCGCCTCCACCAGGCCACTTCCCTCGGCCTCATCGGCGAAATCGGCATCCACGCCCTGGACCAGGCCGGCTGGTTTCTCGACACCCGGCCGGTGTCGGTCACCGGCTTCGGCGGCATCATGCTGTGGAACGACGGGCGGGATGTGGCGGACACGATCCAGGTGATTGTGGAATACCCGGGAAACCTGCGCTGGATCTACGACGCCACGCTGGCGAACTCGTTTGATTCCAGTTACGAAATTTTGTACGGCAGCGATTCCGCCATCATGATGCGCGAGAGCAAGGCATGGCTGTTCAAGGAAGTCGACGCGCCGCTGCTGGGCTGGGAGGTTTACGCCAAGAAAGACGCCTTTTACAAGGAAACCGGGATCGCCCTCGTCGCCAACGCCACCAAGCAAGCCACGCTCACCGACAAGTCCAGCGAGGATTCCCCCACCACCCAACCGCTCTACACCGCGCTCGAAGCGTTCCTCCGCAATTCCGTCGAAGTCGCCGCCGCCGCCGAGGATTTCACGTCCGTCTTCGGCTCGGACGACCCGGCCGCGCTGGCGGAGCACCTGTCGAAGGTGCATCGCCTGCCCGCAGCCGGTTACCTCGAAGGTTACCAGGCCACGCTCACCGCGATCAAAGCGTCGGAAGCGATCCGCACCGGCGAACGGATTGTCTTCAAGCCGGAGTGGTTTGAATTGAGCTGACCCCCCGCACGTCCATATCCAGAACCGGAGCCGAAACCGCGCACCCGAAAACAGAATCCATCATGAAGTCCTACGCCCTCTCCACCGCCTGTCTCCTCCTCGCCGCTTCCGTCGCCGCCGCCGCCGATGCCCCCGTCCGCCTCGACCCCATGCCCGGCAGCAAAGTCCGCATCGAAGGCACCTCCTCCATTCACGACTGGCAGGTCGAAGGCACGCTCATCGGCGGCTTCATCGAAGCCGGCGCCGGTTTCCCGCTCGATCCCGGCCAGGCCGTCCCCGCCGGCAAAGTGGAGGCACGAGCCGTCGCTTTCATTCCCATCAAGTCGCTGACCAGCGTCGAGAAAGACGGCAAACCCTACAGCACGCACATGGACGACATCATGTACGAAAAGCTGCTGCAATCGACCACCCTGCGAATCACTTATCGACTCCAGGAACTGGTCCTTAAAGAATCGCCGAAGGACACCAACGCGCCGTATGTTTTCGATTCCAAGGGCTCCCTCATCGTTGCCGGCGTCACCAACACCATCTCCATGCCGGTCAACATCACCCCGCTCGGCGCCAGAAAAGTCCGGATCACCGGCACCACCACGGTGAAGATGACCGATTTCAAAATCCAGCCGCCCGCCCCCGCCATCGCCATGGGCATGATCAAAACCGGCGACGACGTGAAACTCATCTTCGACTGGATGGTCGGCCAGAAAGCCGCGCCCGCCGCAGCGAAATAGCCCGCGGGGTGGAGGGTTGCAGGTTGCAGGTTGCAGGTTGCAGGCTTTCCGGGAACGCGTCGTTTGGTTCTGCGGAATCGGCGACATCTCCAGATAACACCCTTTCAATGTAAGGCACAGTTTTTTCGATTCACGATGCCGGATCCGCGGGAGATAGGATCGCGGCATGAAAACTCAAACCGGTCGTTTTCCCGTTCTCACCTCCGCCGTCCTGCTGCTCGCGGTGGCAGGTTGCACAAAGCCTGAAACAGCAAAGCCCGCGGCGGACCTCAATCCCGCCGGGAAGTACACGCTGGCCAGCGTCGACGGAAAGCCGGTCCCGTGCGCGCTCAATCACGAAGGCCACAGTTTCATGGTGAAATCCGGATCGATGGATCTGGGCGCCGATCACCACGGCGTCAGCCGCGTGGTCTTTTCCGTCGAAGGCCATCCCGATGCCACCCGCGACGTGAACGCCAGTTACACCCAGGCGGGAAACCAGCTTACGCTGCAATGGGAAGGCGCCGGCGTCACCTTTGGCAGCGTGGAACCCGGCACGTTCACCATGACCAACGAAGGCATGGTGTTTGTGTATCGGAAGTGATTCGCGGAAACCGGGTGGGGTTGACGCAAATTATCGCGAATTATCGCTAATCAATGGCAAGCAGGCATGCCAGGATGGGCTGGGCTGGAAATCGATGCAGAGAAAGCCTGTGTCAAAAGGGAAAACAGTGGCGGGAGCGGCGGGGCTCGAACCCGTAACCTCTGCCGTGACAGGGCAGCGCTCTAACCAATTGAGCTACGCCCCCGCAATGGGGCAGGTGAAGCTAAGGAAACGCCCCCGGGCAGTCAAGCTGAACCCAAATAAATATTCGGGCGGCAGACGCCAAGGAGGTGGGGGTGGGGAACCCCGCTGAAGAAACGTGCTGCCACCCGAACTTTCATATAATAGGAAACCCCCACCCATTGTCAATCCTGCATGTTCATGACGTCAGGTGGGAACAGCATGCGGAGTTTTGACGCGAATGGACACGATTTGAGAATTCGCGCTCGTTCGCGTCAAAGATCTCTGCTCGATCAGTGTGGATCCGTGTCCATCCGTGGTTGCTTGCCCCGCATCCAAAATTCCAAAATCCAAAATCGACAACCCCTTCCCCGGTCCCTAGGATGTTTGCGTCCCGCGTCTCACTTGGCGCCGGAGCCGCATGGCGGATTACAAAGTCAAATTCGAGGTCTTCGAAGGCCCGCTGGATTTGCTCCTTTACCTCATCAAGAAGGAGGAAGTGGACATTTACGAGGTGAACCTGACCTCGCTGGCCACGCAATTCATCGAGTACATCGAAACCATGCGGATGCTCGACCTGGAGGTCGCCGGCGAATTCCTGGTCATGGCCGCCACGCTCATGTACATCAAGAGCCGCGAATTGCTTCCGGCCGACCAGCAGGTGGCGGTGGAAGGCGACGACGAGGGCGAGGATCCGCGCTGGGAACTGATCCGGCAGCTCGTCGAGTACAAAAAATTCAAGGACGCCGCGGTCCAGCTTCACGGGCTCGAAGAACGCCAGGAAAACACTTTCCCCAGGATCCCCGGCAAACTGGAACTCGAAGCGGACACCACCCCCGCCAAACCCGAGGTTTCCATTTTCGACCTGCTCAACGCCGTCAACGGCGTTCTGAAGCGAATTGCCCAGAAGGAGAATCCCCGCGAGATCTTCGAGGACAAATGGACGGTCAGCGAAAAAATCGAACATCTCCTGCGCCTGACCACCGAGCGGCCCCGGTTGAAATTCTCCGAGCTGTTCGAAGGCGCCGCAACCCGGTCCGAAGTCGTTTGCACCTTCCTGGCCCTCCTGGAGCTCATGCGGCTGAAAAAGCTCGTTTGCATGCAGCCGGAAGCCTTCGCCGAAATCGAAATCGCCCCGGCCCCGCCGCCCGCCGCCCCTGCGGCCCCGGCCGAGAATCCCCCCGAATCTTCCACCCCGCCCGCCGAATCGCCCGTGCCGGCTGAACCAATCAAACCCGCCTAGGATGGAACTCAAATTCATTTTGGAATCGCTGCTGTTTTCGGCCCAAAAACCCCTCAGCGTGAAGGAACTTCGCGACGTCCTTTCCGACGCCGCCGCGGAGGAGGAAGCCGGGCCGGAGGCGAAGGCGCTCAAAAAGACCCGCGAAGCCGACCTGGTCGCCGCGCTGGAACAACTGGCGGCCGATCATGAATCCGCCGGGCGCAGCTATCGCCTCGCCTGCGTTGCCGGTTCCTGGCAATTCGTCACCCAGCCGGAATTCGCCCCCTGGCTCCGCGCGCTGGTCGGCGTCAAAGCCCGCCCGCCCCGCCTCTCCCAGCCCGCCCTCGAAACACTCGCCATCATCGCCTACCGCCAGCCCGTCACCCGCGGCGAAATCGAACAGATCCGCGGCGTCAGCGTCGACGGCACCATGCAAACCCTCATGGAACGCGGCCTCGTCGAAGCCGTCGGCCGCGCCGAAGTCGTCGGCCGCCCCTCCACCTACGGCACCACCCAGGCATTCCTGGAATATTTCGGACTGCGCAGCCTCGAAGACCTGCCCGCCGCGGATGAACTGCGCAAAATCGTCGTCGAAAAGCCCCCCGGCCTCGCCACCGTCGACCCCGGCCTCGCCACCACCCCGCCGGAACAACTCACGCTCGAACAGGCCGAAGGCCAGGCGCCGATCGGCGAGAATTCAGAATCGCCGCAGCCGCAGCCGTAGCCGTAGCCGCGATTGTAAAATCGCGGATCGTTCCCAACGTAGGAGACGACGTCAGGAGTCTCTAACTCATTTCAAAGACTGGGGAATGTTTTGAGACTCGTTACCTCGTCTCCTACTCATAAGGACCCGCGGTCTGAGGATCGCGGCTGCCCATTTCTGCATTCCACACCGCGCCTTCTGCCTTTCTTTTGTCTTCTGGATTCTGAATTCTGAATCCTGTATTCTCCCGGATTGTGAACATTCCCGAACATCGCAAGTCCATCGACAAGCTCGACGCGCAGATCATCAAGCTGTTGAACGATCGCACGCGGCACGTGCTGGCGATCGGCGAAATCAAGCTGCGCGCCGGCGAGGAGATTTACGCGCCGCACCGGGAACGCGCCGTGTTGCAGCGGGTCAGCCGGCTCAACCCCGGCCCCATCACTTCGGACCAACTCCACGCGATTTACCGGGAAATCATGTCCAGCGCCCTGGCCCTGGAGAAAACCCTCACCATCGCCTATCTCGGGCCGGAAGCCACGTTCACCCACCAGGCCGCCATCCGCCGGTTCGGATCCAGCCTCAAATACGCCTCCCAGAAAACCATCGCCGACGTCTTCACCGAGGTCAGCAAAAGCCGGGCGGATTACGGCGTCGTCCCGGTTGAGAACACCACCGAGGGCGTCGTCACTCACACGCTCGATATGTTCGTCGAAAGCGACCTGAAAATCGTCGCCCAAATCATTCTCAAGGTGCAGCAATGCCTTCTCAGCCGGTGGCGCCGATCCGATATCCGACGGCTCTACGCCCACCCGCAATCGCTGGCTCAATGCCGCGGCTGGGTCCAGAACCACCTGCCCCGGGTCGAAATCATTGAGACGTCTTCCAATGCCCGGTCGGCCGAGTTCGCCGCCCGCGAGAAAAACGCCGCCGCGATCGCCGGCGCACTGGCCGCCGAAAAATACAAGGTGCCGATCCTCGAACTCGACATCCAGGACAACGCCGCCAATGCCACCCGCTTCCTGGTGCTCGGCCGCACCTGCAGCCCGCCCACCGGCAAGGACCGCACCAGCCTCATGGTCAGCATCACCGACAAAGTCGGCGCCCTGCACAGCGCGCTGGCGGCCTTCCGCCGCAACCGCATCAACATGACGAAAATCGAGTCCCGCCCCAGCAAACGCAAGGCGTGGGAATATTTCTTCTTCATCGATTGCGACGGACACATGGAAGACCGCCGCGTCGCCAAGGCCATCGGCCAGCTCGGCGAACATTGCAATTTCGTCAAGATCCTCGGCTCCTACCCAAACGCCGAGTAGCCCGAGGGAATGTTCGCGCGAAGGCCGCGAAGGCCGCGAAGGACAGCCGGGAACCGATTTTTTCCGATTGCTTTCGCCCCCGTCGCATCCTTCGCGCGACCCATCCATCCATCAATCCCCCAATCCATTCATCCGTTTCCTCACCGGCCGCAGCCGCCACAACCCGGCCAGCAGGCTGCCGATGACGGAATGGAACGTGGCCGAGATGGCGCACGGGAGCGGGGCGAGCGGCAGGTTTGAAAAGTGCGCGCGGGCCAGCGCCGCGCCCAGGCCCGAATTTTGCATGCCCACCTCCACCGAAATTGTCCGGCTGGTCAGCTCGTCGCAGCGCAACAAGCGGCTGAAAGCGTAGCCCAGGAAAAATCCGCCCGTGTGCAGCAGCAGCACGGCCACGATCAGTTCTCCGCCGGATTGCTTGAATCCCTCGGCGCTCGCCCCGATGATGCTGGCGCAGATCATCGTGATGGCCAGCACCGAAACCAGCGGGGACACCGGCAGCATGAATTTCACGAGGCGCGGCGCCCAGCGATTCAGCGCCAGCCCGGCCAGCACCGGCGCGAGCACGATCTTCAGCGTGCTCAGGAACAGCCCCATCGCGTCCACCGGCACATATTTTCCCGCCAGCCACTGCGTCAGCAGCGGCGTCATCACGACCGCGCCCAACGTGGAACACAGCGTCATCAGTACCGACAGCGCCACGTTGGATCCGGCGAGGTAATTCACGACGTTCGACGCCGTGCCGCACGGGCAGCAGGCCACGAGAATCAGCCCCACGGCAAACGGCGTCTCGAGTTTCATGAGATGGGCGATGCTCCAGCCGAGGAACGGCATGATGGCGTAATGGGCGACGAACCCGATGGCGACCGCGCGCGGCATTTTGAGGACCGACTTGAAATCCTCCACGCTCAGCGTGATGCCCATGCCCAGCATGATCACGGCAAGTCCCCACGTGATCCAATCGCCTGCAAACCAGGTAAACCACCCCGGCCGCGCCAGCGCCAGCGCGCCGCCTGCCATCACCCACGCGGGAAACAAGTTGGTGAGCAACGCCAGGGCTCGAATCATGGATGGACCTTCGGCTATTGGCTATCGGCTATTGGTTATTGGCTATTTCACCGCGGAGGTGAACCGTGCCCTTAAGCCGAATATCGCGCGACGAACTGCCCACCAGGATTCGAAATTCGCCCGGCTCGGCAACCCAGCCTTTTCGGGCGGGATCGTAGAAGGAAAAGGCATCGGCGTTCAGCGTCAGCGACACGCGCCGGGTTTCACCCGGGTTGAGCCGCACCTTTTGAAATGCCTTCAGTTCCTTCACCGGCCGGGGCAGCGAACTCTCCACGTCCTGCACGTACAACTGCGCCACTTCCGAACCGGCCCGCTCGCCAACGTTCTTGACGTCGAATTCCACCCCGACCGACAGCCCGGAACCCTGGCCGGGGGAAATCTTCAGGTCGGAATATTCGAAGCGCGTAAAAGACAACCCGTGCCCGAACGGAAACAGCGGCTCGATGTTCCGCGTGTCGAACCACCGGTAGCCGACGAACAGTCCCTCGGTATAGGTCACGGTGCCGTTTATTCCAAGATAGGCGCCCAGCGCATGGGCGGGCGAATCCTCCAGCCGCTTCGGGAAGGTGCAGGGCAGTTTGCCGCCCGGGTTCACGTCGCCGAACAGCACCCGCGCCAGCGCGTTGCCGCCTTCCATGCCCGGATACCAGGCGTAAACCAGCGCGGGCACGTCGGCGAGCCAGACGTCCATCTCCACCGCGCCGCCGCCGAACAACACCACCACCGTCCGCGGATTCGCCTTCACCAGGCGCCGGATCAATTCATCCTGCCCCCCCGGCAGCTTCAGGTCCTTCCGATCCACCCCTTCGCAGTCGTAATCGTGCTGGTGACTCAGCCCCCCCACGAAAATCACCGCGTCCGCCGCCCTCGCGGCCGCGTCGGCCGTGGCGAACAAACCGGGATCGATCTTCGGCGCGGGCGGCACCGGCAGGTGCGGCTTGTAATCCACCGGCCCCTGGCCGAGCGGCGCGTTGTAGCCCTGGGCGTAAACGATGGAAACGCCGGGCCGGAGCCGATTGGTGATCCCTTCGAGGGCGGTGATTTCAAACGGCGCCTTCACCATCGCCGCGCCGCCCGTGCGCGCGAAATGCGCGGTGGCATTCGCCCCGATCACTGCCACGGTTTTCAACCGCGCCGGGTCGAGCGGCAGCAGGCCGTCGTTCTTCAGCAGCACCATCGATTCCTCGGCAGCTTCGCGCGCCACCGCCTGGTGTTCGCGCGTGCTGACCTTGTCCGACAACACCGGTTTCACGGCCGCGGCCGGGTCCCGGATTAAATTCAACGCGAACATCAGCCGCAAATGCCGACGAACCTTCTCGTCCAGCGCCGACATCGGGAACCGGCCCGCCTTCAATCCGTCCAGGAACGGCGCCGCCAGGTAATATTGGTCGAACGGCTTGGCGGTCCCCATCTCGGTGTCCATCCCGTTGAGCGCGGCGCCCGCGGTGTCGTGCACGCCGTTCCAATCCGAAATCGTCAGCCCGTTGAACCCCCATTCCTGCCGAAGCACCTCATTCAGGAGATAGGCATTTTCGCAGCAATGTTGTCCCCGGAATTTGTTGTAGGCGCCCATCACCGTCAGCACGCCCGCCTCCTGGATGGAAGCGCGGAACGCCGGGAAATACAGTTCGCGCAGCGCCCGTTCGTCGACCTCGACATTGATGGAAAATCGCTGGTATTCCTGGTTGTTGACGGCGAAATGTTTGGCGCACGAAGCCACGCCTTTGGATTGTTCGCCGCGGATGTAACCCACCGCCATGCGGGCGGCCAGGAACGGGTCTTCGCCGAAATATTCGAAGTTTCGGCCGCAGAGCGGCGTGCGCTGGATGTTCAGGCTGGGGCCCAGCATGACATGTTTCCCCCGGCCCAGGGCCTCCTCGCCGATCACCCCGCCATAGCGCGCCGCCAACTCCGGGTCCCACGACGCCGCCAGACCCAGCGTCGCCGGCATCGCCGTGGCAAAATCGTCCGACCGCGTCGACCCCTCCGTCCCTTCCTCGCGCAGGCCCATCGGGCCGTCGTCCATCCACAGTTCCGGAATGCCCAGGCGCGGCACGCCCGCGGTGTTGAACACGGCGCACCCATGGTTCAACGCCACCTTTTCCTCAAGCGTCAGGCGCGGCAGCAAATCGTCAATCCGCCGCTCCACCGGCAGATTCTCGTCAAGGTAAGCGGGCCTCATCACATGATTTTCAACTTGGGCAGGTCCTGCGAATCCACCAGCCCGACCGGCTTGCGATGCGCGTCCACCACGACCAGATCGTCGATGTTGCGTTCGTTGAAGATTTTGAGCGCTTCGACCGCCAGGGCGTCGTCCCGGACGCAGATGGGGTTGCGCGTCATGACGGATTTCAATTGTTTCGAAAGCAGGTCGGGGTCGGCCGCCATGCGCCGACGGAAATCGCCGTCGGTGAAAACGCCAGCAAGCCGGCCGCGGGCATCGACCACGCTCAGGCTGCCCGACTTGGCGCGTGTCATCACCAGCAGCGCCTCCCGCACCGGCAAATGTTCCGGAGCGATGGCGTTTCGTTCGCCGGTGCGCATGATGTCGCCCACGCGCAGCAGCATGGCGCGGCCGATGGCGCCGGACGGATGGTAGCGCGCGAAGTCTTTTTGTTTGAATCCGCGCGCCTGCAGCACGGCCATCGCCAGCGCGTCGCCCAGCACCAGCATTGCCGTGGTGCTGGCCGTCGGGGCGAGATTGAACGGGCAAGCCTCCTGCGGCACTCGCACCTTCAGGACAAGGTCGCTGTGCTTCGCCAGCGAGGACCGCGGATTGCCGGTGAAGCAGACAATCTTAACCAGGAACCGCTTGAGGGCGGGAAAAAGATTCAACAACTCCTCGGATTCACCCGAATAACTCAGCGCCAGGATGACGTCCCCGTCGTTGACGATCCCCACGTCCCCGTGCAACGCATCCACGCTGTCCAATACCACGCTCGTCGATCCCGTGCTCGTCAGCGTCGCGGCAATCTTGCGCCCGATCGCGCCCGATTTTCCGATGCCCACCACCACGACCTTCCCGCGCCGGCGCATGGTGGAAACCAGGAGCTCCACCGCCTGGTCGAACGCGTCGTCCAACTGCGCGCGCGCAGCCTTCACCGCGGCCAGTTCGATGTCAAAAACCTTCCGGGCATGGGCAAGATGGCTCACGCCGGGAATTATGGCGGCGCCCCGCAAAATCTCCAATACCATTTTGGCGGCCCCGCTTCGTCGTCGTCCTCGTCCTCGTCCTCGGAAAACTGGATTGTTGGATTGATGGATTATTGGATTTATGGACTTCCGGGCGGTGGTCTTCCCATTCATCCAGTCATCCGTTTCGCCAGGACGACCGCGGACGCCGGCGGACGCGCGGGAAGGGTGGTGACCACAACGCCGGCCAGGATCAGGGCCGCGGCCACGAACACGCGCGCGGTGAGGGGCTCGCCCAGGATCAATGCGCCCAGCAGCACCGCGATGACCGGGTTCACGTAGGCATACGTCGCCACGTGCGCCGGCTTGCAGACTTTCAGCAGCCAGATGTAGGCGCTGTAGCCGACCCAGGATCCGAACACCACCAGGTAGGCAAGCGCGCCCAGCCCGCGCGCGGTCACGCGCTGCCAGTCGAGCCTTCCAAAATCCCCCACCGCCAGACCCGTCAACAAAAGCGCCGCGCCGCCGCAGATCATCTGCAGCGCCGCATTCATCCAGGGTGATCCCCCGCCCGTGGCGTGCTTGGCATAGAGCGATCCGCCGGCCCAGGACAATCCCGCCGCCAGCAAAGCCACCGCCCCCGCGATGTCCGCCCGGCCGGAGGCGCCGGAGGGGCCGACCAGCAGCGCCACGCCGGCAAAACCGATCACGATGCCCAGCAGAGTGGCCCGCGTGGGGCGCGATCCGCCGGGCCGGAGCCAGTCGATGAGCGCGAACCAGGCCGGGGCCACGGCGACCAGCAGCGACGCCAGGCCGGACGGCACGGTTTGCTCCGCCCAGACCACGAGACCGTTGCCGGTGACCAGGAGAAAAAAACCGCTGATGGCGCCGTATTTCCAGTGCGCCGCCGGCGGCCAGGGCGCGCCGCGCCACCGCAAAAAGGCAAACAACACGCCTCCCGCAATCAGAAATCGCACCCCCGCCATGAAAAACGGCGGCAGCGCCGACACGGCGACGCGCATGCCAAGATAAGTGGAACCCCAGACAAGGTACACCGTGGCGAACGCCAGCAAAATCCGGAGACGGGAAGGATGAGACATGAACAACGCTATTCTGTCACGCAGCCCCTTTTTGTCAAACGACACGCCAGTCCGGTAATGTCCGAATTTGAATTCGCGTCTTCGAGCGATCAGACGGTTTGGTAGGGCGCCGCTCCGCGGCGCCGGCCGCGCGGAGCGCAGCCCTACCACGGCAGGCCCCTTCCAAACTGCAAATTAAGACATTACCGCCAGTCCGCGCCGGTCCGCGATTTTACAATCGCGGCTACGGGGCGTATTTGATCGACATTAGAGACGTTTTATGATAGGGGTGGCAGCATGAAGTTTGTTTTTTCGGTGATGGCGACCGTATTTTTCTTCTCGGAAGCAAGGAGCGCGGTGGTGATTAACGAGTTCATGGCGGCAGCCAGCGATCGACGGGTGTCGCACAGCGACGGCGGCGTTCCGAGATTCGGAAGCGGGCTGAGCTGGACGGCGCCGGAGTTTCCGGCCGCCACCTGGCCTTTGTGCACGCTGCCCGCGGGTTACAATTTCACCGGGCTCTCCACCGATTTGCGCACGTCCATGTCCAACCAGGCGCCGTCGCTTTACCTGCGCAAGACATTCTCGGTTGCGTCCGATGTCGCCTCGTCCACGAACCCGCTGGTGCTGCAGATGCAATACAACGACGGGTTCATCGCCTATTTGAACGGCCGGGAGGTGGCCCGTTCCGGGTGCGGCCCCACCAACCTCTTCATGTTCGCCAGCCAGCCGGCCTACACACCCAACACCAACTCGGGCACCATCAGCTTCAGCATCGGTAACGCCTCCCAATGGCTCGTCGCCGGGAACAACGTGCTCGCCATCCAGGCCCACAACGCCGAGCAACCTTCCACCGCGTCCAACCCTGAACAAATCACCAGCCACACCCCCACGCCCGAATTCCGCGTCACCGCCGGACTCGCCTGGACGTCCAATTCCTCCTCGTTCAACCTCGTCGCCTTCGGCCCCACCGGTGGCGGCTGGCGCTATTTCATCGGGCGCTGCGAACCCTCCGGCGGCGTGGTCGACCCGGGCTTTCTCACCAATTCCTACACGCCCCCTTCGGGCGAGGAAGGCGATTACGACGCCCCGGCCGCGCCGGCGGACTGGGTGGAACTCGCCAACACGGATTCCTCGCCGGTGGATCTCTCGGGCTGGTCGCTCACGGACGATTCCGGCGCGCCGGGCAAATGGCATTTCCCCACGAACACGATTCTTCCCGCGAACGGGTTCCTGGTGGTGCTGTGCGACAACCGTGACGAGGCGAATGCGCCCGCCGGGCCCGCGCTCTACCTGCATACCAATTTCAAATTGAGCAGCGACGGCGAATTTTTCGGGCTCTACGACGCCTCCGGCACCGCCGTCGACACGTTCTCGCCCGGCTATCCCTCCCAGGTTTTCTATTGCTCCTACGGCCGCAACCCGTCGAACCCGGATCAATTCGGCTATTTCGACACCGCCACGCCCGGCACCAACAACAGCGGGACGTTCTACCCGTCGCGCGTGGCCCAGCCGCTGTTCAAAAACATGTCCAACGCCGATCTGCCCGGCGGACTTTACACGGCCTCGTCGCTCACGCTCCAGTTGCTCCCCGCCACACCCGGCAGCACCGTGCGGTATACGCTCGACGGATCCGAACCGACGCCGGTCAACGGGATCACCTATTCCAGCCCGCTGACGATCACGCAGTCGAGCGACAAAACCGGGGTCGTGGTTCGCGCCCGGGCGTTTCTGTCGGGATCGCTCGGTTCCGACACCGCCTCGCACACCTACCTGCTCAAGCAGCCCGCCGCCCTGACCAATGCGCCGGCGCTCCTGATGTCCTCCGACGCGGGCCGCAGCTTCTACAACCCGGCCGGGATCATGGCCATCGCGGGCGGCTCCTTCGTGCCGGTTTACTCCTACGGCCAGCCGTACGGGAATGTCTGGTTCGCGGGTTCCTCCGCGGACTACAACCAACCCGAGGGCGACGGCTATCCGTTCGAGCGGCCGGTGCACTTTGAATATTATTTTCCGGCCAGCTATTACCCGCCCGGGCAGGCGCCGGTGCGGGACGAGGCGGGATTGCGGCTCAGCGGCAGCAATTACCAGCGGCCGCGCTACACGCTCCAGAACGTCGCCACCGACTCGCCCTGGGCACCCTGGAACTCGCTCGAAAAACCGTCGTTCAACATCCATTTCAACGGCGATTACGGGTCGGACCCGATCGATTACCCGTTCTTCACCAACTACCCGGTCCACAAGTTCCAACACCTCCGGCTGCGCGCCGGCAAGAATGACAATTACAATCCCTGGATCACCGACGAACTGGTGCGGCGGTTGTGGATCGATCTCGGCCACGCCGGGGCGCGCGGCATTTTCTGCTCGCTCTACCTGAACGCCACCTACAAGGGCGTGTTCAATCTCACGGAACGCTTCCGCACGCCGTTTTTCCAGCAGCACTGCAACAGCAGCGCCGAGTGGGACATCGATTACAGCTGGACGTGGGTGGACGGCGACAACTCGACGTTCTACGGCCCGTTCACCACGACGCTGAACAGCGACCTGACGGTGCCTGCCAACTGGCAGTCGATCACCAACCAGATCGACATCGACAACACCGCCGATTACTACCTGCTGAACATTTACTGCGCGATGTGGGACTGGCCGAACAACAATTTCGTGCTCGCGCGGGAGCGGTCCACCGGCCCGAACAGCCGGTTCCGCTTCGCCGTCTGGGACGCCGAGGGCGCCTTCAACGTCAACAGCTATTACAACAAATCCGCCGCCTACAACACGGTCAGCAACGACCTGCTCCTGGACTCCAACATCTGGGACACCGTGCCGCACATTTTCAACCGGCTTTACACCAGCCCCGAGTTCCGGCTGCGATTCGCCGATCGCGTCAACCTGCACCTGTTCAACGGCGGCGCCCTGGACGACCGCGACCCGGACGGTTCGTGCCCGCTGAAGAGCCACTTCGCGCAGCGCCTCGGGGAGCTGATCGCCGAGGCCGGGCCGCTGGTGCAATACAACTCCGGATCCGCCATCGCCACCAGCGCGTTCGACAACTGGGTCCTGCCGACGGCTGGCAGGCGCAGCTACTTGTTGGGCACCGCCACCGGCCGCCGCATCCTGCGCGACGCCAGGTTGTGGCCGGTGACCGAGCCGCCGCAGTTCAGCCAGTTCGGCGGCACGGTTCCCGCCAATTATTCCCTCAGCATCACCTCCGCCGTCGCCACCGCCGGACAGACCGCCGCCCTCTATTACACCACCAACGGCGCCGACCCGCGCATCACCGGCGGAACCCTCAACCCCGCGGCGCTCCTCTACTCCGGCCCGGTCTCCATCAGCCGCGTCCTCACCGTCTCGGCCCGCGCCCGCAACAACACCACCGGCGAATGGAGCCCCCTCACCCAGGCCACCTTCGCCGTCTCCGCCGAGCCCGCCTCCAGCAACAACCTCGCCGTCGCGGAAATCATGTACCATCCGCCCAAGGAAACCCTCGCGGAAACCGCCGCCGGGTTCACCGACGCGGATGCGTTCGAATTCCTCCGTCTCCAGAACGTCGGCACCAACCCCGTCGACCTGGCCGGCTGCCTCTTCACCGTCGGCATCACGTTCGACTTCAACACCGGCTCGATCCGATACCTCTCTCCGGGCGGATGCGTGTTGATTGTGAAACAGCTCACGGCCTTCCAGGCCCGCTACGGCCATGCCTATGACGCGCTGGTGGACGGCGAATACGGGGGGAATTTGTCCAACAGCGGGGAGCAACTCCGGATGGTTGCCGCCGACGGATCGGCAATTCGCGATTTTGTGTTCGACGACGCGGCGCCCTGGCCGGTGCCGCCCGACGGCTACGGCCCCTCCCTGGTGCTGCGCAATCCGTACTCCAATCCAAACCACGCCCTTGCCGCCAACTGGACCGCGTCCGCTCAGCCCGGCGGCATGCCCGGCGGCGTGCCCAACCCGCAAACGTTCAGCGCCTGGCGCAGCCTCTACTGGGATTACTCGGTCGGCACCAACGACGCCGTCGCGGGCCCGGCCGCCAACCCCGACGGCGACGGCATGAACAATCTCCAGGAATACATCTACGGCCTCAATCCCACCGTGGCCCAATCCACCCCGCAACTCGTCCCGGCGCTGGAAGTCATCGGCTCCAACACCTGGTTCACCGTCTCCCTCGCGGTGTCCGGGGGCGCGTCGGATGTGACGATCGTGCCCCAGATTTCCGAGGATCTCTCCGCCTGGAGCAACGGGGTTCCCACCCTGCAATTGTTGAGTTCGACGCCGCTGGACGACGGACGGGTGAATTTGAAATACGGCGACACCGCGCTTCCGGGCACCAACACGCTGCGCTTCGTGCGGTTCCGGTTTGATGTGGCCTGGTAAGCTGGAGTTGCAGGTTGCAGGTTGCGCGTTGCAGGTTCCTGGCGGGCAGCGCTAACAGTATTGGCGCATCCAATCATCTCGGAGGCGCAGAACCCGCAACTTGAAACCAGTAACCTGCAACCCTATTCCAGCCCGCTCGCCTTGCGGGCGCGCCCGAGCACTTCCTGCGCCTTCGTTCGCGCTTTCGCGGCGCCTTCCCTGAGCACCTGGTTCACAAAATCCATGTTCGCGGCGAGCTCCGCCCGCTTCTTGCGCGCGCCGGCGAAATAATTCCAGTAATGCTCGAACAACCCCTTCTTCAAATCGCCATACCCCAGCCCGCCCTTGCGCAGGCGCTCTTCGAAATCCTTCGCCACGTCCGGCTCCGCCACGAGCTGCAGCAGCTGCACCGCCAGATTCTTGTCCGCATCCGGCTTCGGCTCCCACGGCGACCGGCTGTCCATCAGGATTCCCATCACCTTTTTCCGCAGCGCCTTTTCATCCCCGAAAATATCAATCGTGTTGCCGTAACTCTTGCTCATCTTCTCGCCGTCCGTCCCCGGCACCTTCGCCGTCGCCTCCCGGATCTGCGGCTCCGGCACCACAAACGTCTGCCCATACTGCTCGTTGAACTTGATCGCGATGTCCCGCGTCACTTCCACGTGTTGCTTCTGATCCTGCCCCACCGGCACCACGTTGGAATCGTAGATCAGGATGTCCGCCGCCATCAGCACCGGGTAGGCGAACAGGCCGTAATTGAATGAAATCCCCTTCGCCACCTTGTCCTTGTAACTGTGGCAGCGCTCCAGCAATCCCATCGGCGTCACGGTCCCGATGATCCACGTCAGCTCCGTCACTTCGGGCACGTCGGATTGCCTGAAAAACACGCACCGCTTCGGGTCCAGCCCGCACGCCAAAAAATCCAGCGCCACATCCAGCGTGTTCTTCCGCCGCTCCGCCGGGTCGAACAGCGACGTCATGGAATGATAATCCGCGATGAAATAGTATGCGTCGCCCTTGTTCTGGAGCTCGATGGCAGGCTTCATCATGCCAAAGTAATTCCCCAGGTGCAGGGTCCCGGACGGCTGGATGCCTGACAGAATTCTCATGCCGACACCTTAGCGACAGATCGAATCGGGTTGAAAGTGGAAAGTGATGCCGACTGGCCACGGATTGAACACGGATGAAACACGGATTCCGGTCAGAATCCTTCCCCGATCCGTGTTTCATCCGTCGAAAGGACTGGAGTGATGGAGTGTTGGAGTTCTGGAGTAATGGAAATGAGCTCGCGCGTCCCTTCAGCACTCCACCACTCCATGACTCCAGCACTCCGCTGGCGGTCAGGGCTCGACGGAGTCTCGCCCCACCGGCTGAGATTCTCGCTATTTCGCGTTAATTCGCGTCAAACCGTTTGAGTCGCCCCCGTTCAAGGCACCCGGTTCAGTCTCCCGGCATCCACCCGCCAGCGGCTCAGGTCGCGACCGAGTTCCTCCGGCCAGTTCTCATCCGTCGCCGTCATGAACACCTGGCCGCTCGATTGCCGGACCCGGTTCAGGAGCGGCAACAGGCCGCTGCGCCGCTTCACATCCAGCTCGCCCATCACATCGTCGATCAGCAACACAGGCGCAGATCCGTGAACCCCCGTCAGGTATTCCGCCTGGGCCATTTTCAAGGCGATCACCAGGCTGCGCTTCTGCCCTTCGCTGCCGAACTGCGACGCCGGCTGCCCGTTCAGCAGCAGCTCCAGGTCGTCCCGGTGCGGCCCCACCAGCGTCGCCCGGTAACTCCGTTCCCGCGCCCGCGATTGCGCCAGTTCCACCGTGAAATCCTCCTTCACACTCGGCAGGTACTCCATCCGGAACTCCTCCGCGTCATTGGAAATCCTCCGGTAAGCCAGCCGGGCCAGCGGGGAGATGCGGGGAACCAGCGCCCGCCGCAGCCGGACGAGTTCCTCGCCCGCGATGACCAGTTCCCGCGAGAATCCATCCAGGGCGGCCGGATCCAGTCCCGGCCGTTTCAACAGGGCGTTCCTCGACCGCAACGCGCGGGCGTACCGTTGCAAGTGCGGAAGGTAGCCGGGATGCGTCTGCGACAGCAGCAGGTCCATGAACCGGCGCCGCGCCCGGCCCGTGCCTTTCACAAGCTGCAGATCCTCCGTGCAAAACACCACCGCGCGCAAGACACCCAGGTAATCCATCAGCCGCTTCACCGGCCGGCCGTCCAGGTTCAGGCTGCGCTCGCGGGCGGACCAATACATCCGGATGTCGCGTTCGCCCTGTCCGACGACGGTGCCGCCGACGAAATAACCCTTCTGCCCGTGCCGGACCATCTGCGCGCCGCCGACGCCGCGGAAGGACCTCAGCGTGGCCAGCAGGTAAACCGCCTCGAGAATGTTGGTCTTCCCCTGCGCATTGTCCCCGAGCAACAGGTGGAACCCGGATCCGAAATCCGCGTCGAGCCGCGGATAGTTCCGGAAATCACGGAGCCTCAAATGCGCCAGGTGCACCCGCCCAGCATGGCCCGGGCGGCAAAACCCGGCCAGCGTTTTCAATGGCCCCCGGCGCCCTTAAATCTCAAATCTCAAATCTCAAATCTCGAGGCCTTCATCCGCTATTAAGGTCCGGTTCTGTATGTTTCGGTCGAATCCTTCGCCGGGTTCCGTAATTTATAGAATTGCATACCGCACAGATTCTGCGCAGGATCTCCAATGCCTCGTGAGGACAGGGCAGAACTTCACAGGACTTGATTCGATCCGGGCCGCGTAGCCGTCGGCCGGGTTGGACCGGGGCAATGCTGATGTTCGGTTTTCTTGCGTGCGACGTTGACGATGAAAACAGTTTCTCCCGGGGCCGTGAGCTACGCCAGCCGCTTTGAGCAGCCGGCGTCCGTCGACAGCTACGAGCGCGGAGAATACAGCCCCGGCAGTTATCCCAGCCTTATATGGGCTCTCCAGCAGCCCTGGCTTGAACGCATCATCTCGAGCAGCCGGAGCCCATCCCGTCCGCTGAAACTTCTGGATTTCGCCTGCGGCACCGGCCGCATTCTTTCTTTTGTCGAACCCCTGGCCGACGAAGCGGTCGGGGTCGACCTGTCGGAGCAAATGATCGGTGTGGCCCGGCAGAAATGCCGCAAGGCGCGGCTCATCGCCGGGAACCTGCTGTCCAACCCCTCGCTCCTGCCCGGGGGATCGGTGTTCGACGTGGTCACCTGCTTTCGATTCCTGCTGAACGTCGAGCCGGCGCTGCGTGCCGCGGCCCTGCGGCGGTTAAGATCGCTGGTCCGCGATCCCGGCGGCATCCTGCTGGTCAATGTTCACGGCAATTCCCAATCCCTCCGGCACCCGGCGGTCGTGTGGAAGCGCTGGCGGTCCCGCAGCCTGCCGCCAGAAAAACAATCCGAGCTGATGCTGAATGAAATGTCGGGCCCGGAAACCCGGCGCCTGTTGCGCGAGTGCGGGTGGGAAGTGGAGCGGCAAATCGGTTTTGGAATCCTGCCGCGAACGCTCTACCGGACCCCGCTGCGCGGGCTGGCGCATGCCGTGGACAAGGCGCTGGCGGGGCGGGCGGGTTTCAACGCGTGGTCGACCGATCTCCTGTTCGTCTGCCGGCCTTGCCCTGAGCCATGAAAAACGCTATGAATGAAGCGCCGCAATTGGCCACCGCGCCGGCTGAGCCGGCCGGAGGGCGCGGGCCGTTCATGCCGCATTTGCCATCATTTGTTGCCGAGTTGTTTTCAGGAGACGCCGCCTCCGGGCGCACCGTTCCCCTTCAGTGGTGGCTCATTCAACGCAAAGGCGCCCCCTTCCTCCTGCTGCCCCGACCCGCCGCAGCCGGGCGCGCCGGGTTGTCCATTTATTCCCCCCAGCGACGGGTTGCCAAAATGGAAAGCGCCCTGCTGCGCCTCATTCTCAGCACCCCGGCCTCCTCGCTCCTGCCCCCGGCCAGCATGCGCGCCGACGCGGATTCGGACCTGCTGCGGTTCATCGCCGACCAGCCCGGCGCCGATCCCTCCATCCCGCCCGCCATCATCATGGGCAACCTGTCGCTCCGCAAACAGCGATTCGTGATGCTCGTGCTCGACCAGGATTTCCGGCCGGTCAGCGTCATCAAGGCCGGCGTCAAACCCGAGGCGCAGGCGCTCATCGATCGCGAAGCCGACCTGCTTACCCTGCTGCCCCTGCACGTGGTCGGCGCCTCCAAACCCGTCGACCGCCTTTCCACACCCCGCATCAAGGCCTTCTCCATGGCCTATTGCCAGGGCGAAAACCCCGCCACCGACGAATTGATCGGCGTCATTCTCCGCTCCTGGATCAATCCCGGTCCACCCGAACCCATCGGCACCCTGGATGTCTGGCAGGAATTCACCACGCACTGCTCCGGCGTGCGGCACTTCGAGGCCCTGAAACAATGCCTCGCCGCCGAACGCGTCCACACCGTCGTTCAACACGGCGATTTCACCCCGTGGAACATCCGCGTCGACCGCTCCGGAAGCTGGAAAATTTTCGATTGGGAACGCGGCCACCTCCGCGGCGTCCCCGGCTGGGACTGGTTCCACTTCGTCACCCAGCGCTCTATCCTCGTCCGGCGCGAGACCTCGACCCAGACCATTTGCGCCCTCGAAAATCTCCTGGGTTCGGAACGATTCTGCGATTACGCCGCCGCGGCGGGCATCCAGCCCATCACCCGGCCGCTCGCTCTCGCCTACCTCGCCTATCAAAACCTGGTCGTCAAACCCGACGAAGGCCACCTGTCCGCCAACGAACTCTACGAAGCCCTCGTGGATCGCTGGGGCCAGGCCGCGTTCACGCCGGGCCCCGCCGAATCCCGCATCCCGGTCCGGGGAGAAACCGCCCGCATCGTCCCCATGCCCGGCGCCGCCGCCACCGCCACCGCTCCCGCCGCCGCCAGGACCGCCGCGCCGGAACGGCCCGAGGGAGACGCCTGGTTCGCCGGGGTCTGGTCGATCATCAGCTGGATTTTGACCCATCGAAACGACGGCGTCGCCCTGCGCCCGGCCGGCCGCAAATGGTATCTCCAGCAATGGTTCTCCATCGGCCTGAGCGCCGTCCTCATGCTGGCAATCGGATCCCTCCACCGGTTCGGCAATGCGCGCATGAGCTTTCTGCCCCTCTACCTCATCCCTTGCACAATCCTGACACTCATGGTCAATCGCCGCTGGGGCACCGCCTGCGCCCTCGCCTCGTCCTTCATGGGCCCCTGGTTCCTCAAACAGGCGGATTCCGATTTCAACAGCGATGCCATCCTGCTCTGGAACACCCTGATGCGTTTCATCATCTTCGAAACCGTGGTGATCCTCCTGGACCGGATTCGCATTGAAATCCAGCATAACCACGCCAGGACCGGACGGATCTGAGCAGGGTCGGCGCGGGGCAGCGGCAGCAACGGGACAGAGCCTATGGACCTGAGAAATATCAATAATTACTGGAAGGAACTCACGCCGGACGACATCCGCCAGAAGGAACACCGCACCCTCGTCGGCGGCATGTGGGATGAAATCGGCAAACTCCAGTTCGATTTCCTCGTGTCCCGCGGACTGAAACCGGAGTCCAAACTACTCGACGTCGGCTGCGGCTCCCTCCGCGGCGGCATCCACTTCGTCCGCTACCTCAACCCCGGCAACTACCACGGCATCGACATCAACCAAAGCCTCCTCCAGGCCGGGCGCGTCGAACTGAACGAAGCCGGGCTCGGTTCCAAAACCGTCCACCTGCACCGCACCGACACCTTCGACGCCTCCAGCTTCGGCGCGAAGTTCGACTTCGCCGTGTCGGTGTCGCTCATCACCCACCTGTTCGCCAATCACATCATTTTCTGCTTCTTCCAGATGAAGCGCGTGATGCATCCCGGCAGCGCGTTTTATTTCACGTTCTTCGAAACCCCCGCCCTCAACACCGAAGACGCCTTCAGCCAGCCCCGCGGCGGCACCGTCACCCATTTCCTCCAGGACTCCTTCCACTACACCCGCGAACACATGGAGTTCTTCGCCCGCACCGCCGGCCTGAAAATAACCTACATCGGCGACTGGAACCACCCGCGCAACCAGCAGATGATCGAACTGCGCCTCCCGTAAGTTCCAGGACACCCCGGAATCCGAGGTTCAGATTGCCCGCAGATCACTCAGAATCGCACAGAAAATTCTGAATGCCGTTTTGTGTTCCGCGTGATCTGGGTGATCTGCGGGCATCTCCACTCACCGGCTCGTCTGCGGTTCAGATTCCAGGGGCGGCTTCGGCCGGTGCAGCACCATCACGTTCCCAACGCGCATCACCAGGTGGCTTGAAGTCAGCTCCGCCAGCTTCGGCGCCAGCTCCTTCTTCTGCTCCTTGAACTCCGCAAACTTGACCTTCACCAACTCGTGCTCCGCGAGCGCGACGTCGATCGATTTTACAAAGCCGTCGGACAACCCGGCCTTGCCGACTTTGAACATCGGCTCCAGTCGCTGTGCGAGCGCCTTGAGCCGCCGAATTTCTGGATTCCCGAGCGGTTTGAGCATCGCCCAAGTTTAACTCCCCTCCAACCCGGGAACCAGCTGGAAGAAATCGGGGATGGACGATTGATGCGCGGATAAGGACGCCATCAACTCGCAGCCTGGTTTCCGGAGGAATCCCTGGCTCGGCTCGACCCTGCATCTTCCCGCGACCGGCCGCTAAGGATTCGCTGTCCGATAAAACCGGGCGGGGTCGATTCCCGCGGGAATAAACCATTCCCAGTAGCGGTTCGGACCGATCAGGACCGTTTCCTGGAGGGACCAATCCCGCAGGTCCGGGGAACTCAGCAGCCTGACGGAAGAGCCTTCCGGCGCGGCGAAAACGGTGTGAAGGACTCCATTGGTGTAATCTTCCACGCTCAGCACGTTCCATTTGTACGCCGCAAAATTAACGCCCACGCGATCGGGACCCACAGTCACATCCTGGTTGTCGGGCACAAACAAGAAGGCCGTGTCTTGTGGCGTCACCGTCCACGTGCCGCCGGCCAGGCCGGATAAACCGTAAATCCCGTTGGTGGTAGCCACCTGGGCTGCGCCCGCCGTGACCAGCACCGATGTGGAAAAACTCCTGCCGGAGATCGTGCCGTGAATCGTATAGGGCGGTGACGACTCGAATGCGCCAATGTCCGGGGCCGTGCCGAATGGCCGGGTTCGGCCACGTTGGTCCACTGCAGGGAACGAAACCGGATCGGCGGCGTCGATCGCCGGGCTGCCCGACAGCAGCGCCATGGTCTTTGTGGGTCCGCCGTAGTTGTCCAGCGGGGCGAGGAGCGGGTCCGTATTGTTGAGACTGCCCGCGCCCGCGAAGGCGCAACTCGCGTCAGACGAGATGTTGTGCCCCAGATCGATGAGCGCGCCGAACAGGTTGTTGCCGGAAATGCCTTTGAGCAGGATTAAGTTGAGGCAGGACGCTGTGCCGTTGGTGGCGCAGACGGCCCCTCCATACCCCGTGCCATTGATTGCGCCCCCGCCGCCCTGCGCGTTGTTCAGCGCCAGGGTTGAATTAACACAATCGAGCGTGCCTCCCGCGTTGAAAATCGCTCCGCCGAATGCATCGGCGCCAACCGTCGCGGAACTGAAGTTGGCGGACAGCAACCCGTCGCCGCCGATCCCGGCATTTCGGGCGAGGGTGCTGTTGGTGATCGCGCAGACGCCTGCGTTGCAGAGTGCGCCGCCGTAAGCCGACGAGGCGGCGCTTCCAGAAAGGGTGCTGGACGGAGCGATGAGCCCGCGGGCGGTGTTATCCGCCAGGGTGCACCCGCTGAGTTTCAGCGAACCGACATTGAGCAGGGCGCCGCCTTTGCCGACGCCGCTTGGGTAAGCGATGCTGGAAAGAATGGCAAAGGCGCCTTGGGCGAGGTTGTTGTTGAATGTAGAATCCAACACGGAGGCCGATTGGGCGTTGTAGAATGCGCCGCCTTCGCCGTTGCCGCCCTGGTTGCCGTTGATTCCGCCAGCCGCCTGGTTGGCCTGAAACACGCAGGCGGACACCACGATCGAACCGCTGTTGAACACAGCGCCGCCCCGCCCGTGGCCGGGATAAGCGTTCTTATAGCTGGCGTTGCCGCCGCTGGCGGTATTGGAGACAAATGAGCACCCCGAGACCAGGCCCGTCGAGGCGCAAAACAGAGCCCCGCCACTGCAGTTGGTTCCGGAAAGAAATGTCCCGCCGCCCCAGGGAACGTTGGTGGCCCAGGCCGAGTTTCCAATGAACTGGGACCCGATATTGGTGAAGGTCCCACCCTGCACATGCACGGCGCCACCCGAAGCCATGCCGGCGATGGACGTGAATCCGCTGCCATAGCTGCCTATAACTCCGCCGCGCGCCTGGTTGGTGACGAACGTACAGTTCACCAGGAGAACATCACTGTTGGTTCCATAGACCGCCCCGCCTGCCGCGTTGCCGCCGAAGCCTGCGCCCTGCCCGCCAGCGCCGCCGCCCGCGGTGTTGGAACCGAACATGCAATTCGTCGCCCGCATCCGACCGCTCTCAATCAGAATGGCGCCGCCCAAACCGTTGCCGCCGGTGCCACCCGGACCAAAGCCATTCGTCGCCCTGCCTCCAAGCCCGCCCTCGGCATCGCTGCCCATAAACTGGCAGCCAGTGGCGTCGAGTTCGCCGCCGGCCAGGCTGACCGCTCCTCCGAACCCATCGCCGCCCGTCAATCCAGGAGACCCGTCGCCTCCCACGACCCGGCCGTTGACCACGGAGAGATTCAATAAGGTCAGCCTCGCCGGGTTCGCCACGGTGAAAACCCGAACGGCATTGTTGCCGCTGAGAACCGCGGCATGACCGGTGCCGTCGATCACCGTGTCGTTCGTGATCACCAGCGGGTTGCTCAGCGCGATGGTGCCGTTGAAGGCGAGCGCCACCATTCCGCCTCCCCTGAGCGCCACCCGCAGGCTGCCTTCATCGGGTCCCAGGACAACACCTCCGGCAAAGAGGGGAGTTTGGTGAATCACCAAGGCAAGACCAAGCAGCGTCCAAGAGAGTTTGCTTTTCATAGAGTCTCCATATCTGAAATGACTGACCTCCGCAGACAGATTCACTAAACACACAGAACCGATGAAAAATCAAGACTAATCAGCCAACCGTTACTCAACGGGAGGACAGCGCGAAGCAAGAAGCCTGGGGATTTATAACTCACCTTACCGGCAGGAAACAGGAATTATAGGCGGCAATTCAAACTGAATTGGTGGCCGGGAGGCCTGAACAAGCCTCCGCAGATTGCACAGCTGTCACAGATTCCATTTTGCTTTGCCCCTTCGTTCTGCCTGGTTTAACCAAAGCATTTCTTTGTTCGACAAAAGATTGCGCTGAAAATGAGGCTGTTTTGAGGCATATGGAGCGATTTTTGGCCCTATTTTTGCGCCCATAATGAATGTACAAGGATGGTCTGCGATGGAGTTTTTTCGTTCGTCATCGGGTGCTGTCATTAATTGTTGATTGCACTCTCTTGAGGCGCCATTCAAAACTCCCCCATGTCTTCGGCGGCTGCATCCCCGGGACCGCCGCGCAGAAGCTGGCGGCGGCGCCTCCTCCGCGGGTGCGCCTGGGGGTGCGCGATTTTCCTGCTGCTACTGGCAGGCTTGATCGGACTGCTGATTTTCCTGCTGCAAAAGACTCCCCGCCATTACCCGCTCGTGGCCCAGCCCATCCCTCCGCCAACAGAAGGCCGGCTGGGCGGAGGGCTGGACGGATTCGATTCTCCCTACATCGGCCACACGGGGAGCTGGGACGGAAAAGGCGGCGCCTGGGGCGGGTCGAAAATAGCGGCACTCGATAGTGAGCGGGCCATGGGATTGCGATGGACGTTCATGCCGGTCTATTGGCGCGCCATGGAACCGGACGGGCCGGTGGATTTGAGCCATGCCATACCCGCAGCGTGGCGGGAGTTGGATGCATTCGTCATCGCCGCCCACGATCGTGGACTGAACATTCTCATGCAGGCGCCGGTCGTGGGTGGCAACGCCGGCGGCCCACCGGCCTGGGCCGGGCGCCGCCAGGCGGGGCATTCAGCGCCCGCGAACATGGAGGCCGCGGCCGCGTTCGCCGGCAAGCTCGCGCAACGCTATTGCCCGGGCGGCACCCTGGCCCGTCAGCAGGGTTGGGGCGACCGATTCGGGGTGCGCGCCTGGGAGTTGGACAACGAACCCGAGGTTTATCTCACCAACTGGAAGGGCCAGGCGGGCGATTACGCGGAGTTCGTCACCAAAAGCGCCGCGGCCATTCGACAGGCCGACCCCGCCGCAGTCATCGTAGGTCCCGGAATCGGCGGTGACGGCCACGGCACTCCGTGGGTTGAAGAGACGCTGGACTCCTCCCGGATTGCCGGCTCTCCGAGCTTCCGTCAGGCGGGCCAAATGTATTCGATCGGAAAGGTCCTCGACGTGGTCAGCTTCCACTGCTACGAGGGCCTCGAAACGGCTTTCTCGCGAAACGACCGGACCCTCACCGACGATTTTTCGGATATCCGCGCCGTGTTCGAAAAATATGAGCGTGCCGTTCCAGGTTTCGAATACGAACGGAAGCAGGAATATTGGCACACGGAAGGGAACTACGATTTTATCGGCGTTCTCTCCAGAACCCGCCGGGCGGCCTGGCGGATGCAGTTCCTGACGCGCGGATTTGCCGCCGGGATTCGCAAGCTGGCGGTCATGGACGCTTCCGCTCCCGAACAGGCGAGCGTGCGCGCTTATGTGAGCGTGCTGCCCAATCCTTTCCCCATGCTGCCCGCGACCGAGGAATTGTCGGCTGTGAGTGGCCAGGTCGCCGCCTTCCGGCACCCCGACGGCCCCGAACCCGGCAGCGGCCGGGTCTGGATTCTCTGGGCAGTGGCCGGCACCGGGGACGCAACAGCAGCCGTGCCGGTGATCCATCAACAAGCCGAGCTCATCTCGGTGAGCGGCGAAAAGGAAATCCGCCGCGCCTTAGCGGGGAGAATCGAACTCAACCTGAAAGGCGACGCGAAAATGGCGCCTCCGGTGCTGGTAGTGGACCGGTGACATTCTGGTGTCGCCAGAGCATGTCTTTGCCAGGCAGGAAAATACGCCGAAAATAAAGGCGTTTTGAGCCTTATGGAGCGATTTTGAGGGCCCATTTTTGGTCCATACGGGATGATCCTGAGTATCTGAAGTTAGGTTTGTGTTGGTTTTGAACCACGGATGGACACGGATGAACACGGATAAAGGCGGGAAGGCTGCATTTCTGGTCCGGCTCTGGAGGCCCCACCGCGTTTTGGCTGTTCTAATCGCAGTTCGTTTCAGTCCAACATCCGTGTTCATCCGTGTTCATCCGTGGTGAAATTTCTTTTCGCCTCCAACCTCCCGGCGCCGGAGAGTGGGATCCAACTTCAGGGTTGCGTCGCGGCTGCGCCTCACCGCACACTGCGGTCATGGGCAAGGGAACGTTGGCCAGGGTCTGGGCCGCGGCGGTCAATGGCATCGAGGCTTATCCGGTGGAAGTGGAGGTGAACGCCGGATGGGGCGATACCAACATCATTGTGGTCGGCCTCCCCGACACCGCCGTCAAGGAATCCAAGGATCGCGTCACCACTGCCCTCGCCAATTCCGGGTTCAGCTTTCCCATGGGCCGGACCACCATCAACCTCGCGCCCGCCGACGTCAAAAAGGAAGGACCCAGTTTCGATTTGCCCATCGCGTTGGGCATGATCGCCGCCAGCGAACAGATTGAGACGGATCAACTCGACAATTTCTCCATCGTCGGCGAACTCGCCCTCACCGGCGCGGTCCGGTCCGTCAAAGGCGTCCTGCCCATCGCTCTCAGCGCCCGCCGCGAAGGCAAGCTCGGCCTGCTGGTGCCGCCCGACAATGCCGCCGAGGCCGCCGTGGTCACCGGGTTGAATGTCATCCCCGTCCACAACCTCCGAGAAGCCGCCGATTTCCTCGAGGGCAACGTCCGCCTCGCACCCACGCGCGTGGATGTCGCCGGTCTCTTTGCGCACATTGAAGACGACGAACTGGATTTCGCCGAGGTGAAAGGCCAGGAATCCGTGAAGCGCGCCCTGGAAATCGCCGCGGCCGGCGGTCATAATATTCTTCTCATTGGCCCGCCCGGCACCGGCAAATCGATGCTCGCCAAGCGGCTTCCGTCCATCCTGCCCCCGCTCACACTCGAGGAGGCGCTCGAGACCACCAAGATCCACAGCATTGTCGGGCTGCTCCAACCGGGCCAGGCGCTCATCACGCGACGGCCCTTCCGCGCACCGCATCACACCGCCAGCGACGCCGGGCTGCTCGGCGGCAATATCAATCCGACCCCGGGCGAAATTTCCCTGGCGCATCACGGCGTGTTGTTCCTCGACGAATTGCCGGAGTTCAAACGCAGCGTTCTCGAAACCCTCCGCCAGCCGCTCGAGGAAGGCCATGTCACCATCTCGCGCGCGGCGGGCACGATGACGTTTCCGTCGCAATTCATGCTGGTGGCCGCGATGAACCCGACGCCGGACGGCAAAATGCCCACGGAATCCCGCTGTTCACCGCGCGAAATCCAGAAATATCTCGGCCGCATCTCGGGCCCGCTGCTCGACCGCGTGGATCTCCACATCGAAGTGCCTCCGGTGCCGTTCCGCGAAATCACCGGCGGCAGCGCCGGCGAACCGTCCGCCACGATTCGCGCGCGCGTCGTGGCCGCCCGGGAAATCCAGCAGCGCCGGTTCCGGGACCGGCCGCGCATCACCTGCAACGCCCGCATGGCGTCGCGCGATCTCCGCAAATTCTGCGCGCTCGACGACAACACGTCGGAACTGCTCAAGCTCGCGATGTCGGAATACCATTTCAGCGCGCGCGCCTACGATCGCATCCTGAAAGTCGCCCGCACCATCGCCGACCTGGCCGGTGCCGAGCATCTCGCGTCCGACCACGTCAGCGAAGCGGTCCAGTTCCGTTCGCTCGACCGGCAACTGTGGACCTAAGGCTTTGGCCACGGATTGAACACGGAGATGGGGAACGGATTCGCTAATCCTCCTGCCATTGGAATCCGTGTTTCATCCGTGTTCCATCCGTGGCCAAAGTCGAATTCGCCTCGCCCTCGATTCATGCCGGTGGTTTACTGCGCGCATGCCATTCATCCTCGCGCTGGACCAGGGCACCACCAGTTCCCGGGCGCTGGTGTTCGACGCGGACGGCTCGATCCGCGGGGCTGCCCAGCAGGAATTCCGGCAATCCTACCCGCAACCCGGATGGGTCGAACATGACCCCATCGAAATTTTTTCCTCGCAACTCGGCGTGGCCCGCGGCGCCATCGCCCGGGCCGGGCTGCAGGCGAGCGACATTGCCGCCATCGGCATCGCCAACCAGCGCGAAACCACCGTCGTCTGGGATCGCCACACAGGCGCCCCCATCCATCCCGCCATCGTCTGGCAGGACCGCCGCACGTCGGGATTTTGCCAGGACCTGGCGCGCGCCGGACACGCCCCGCTCATCCAGGATCGGACCGGGCTGGTGATCGACGCTTATTTCTCCGCGAGCAAACTGCGCTGGATCCTGGACAATGTGCCTGGCGCCCGCGACCGCGCCCGGCGCGGCGAACTGGCCTTCGGCACGGTGGACACCTGGCTCGCCTGGAATTTGACCGGCGGACGCCTGCACGTGACCGACGTGACCAACGCGTCGCGCACGATGCTGTTCAACCTGCGCAACGGCGCCTGGGACGACGAACTGCTGGAGCTCTTCAACATCCCGCGGGAATTGCTCCCGGAAGTGTGCGGCTCCAGCCTGGTCATCGGAGAAACGGATCCCGTCATGTTCGGATCGCCCATCCCGATCGCGGGCATCGCAGGGGACCAGCAGGCCGCCTTGTTCGGCCAACACTGTTTCCAGCGCGGCATGGCCAAGAACACCTACGGCACCGGCTGTTTCATGCTCATGAACGTCGGCCCCGAACCCAAACCCTCCCGGCACCGGCTGCTGTCCACCGCCGCCTGGAAGATCGGGGCTCGAACAGAATTCGCCCTGGAGGGAAGCGTCTTCATCGGCGGCGCCGTTGTGCAATGGCTCCGCGACGGGCTTGGCATCCTCAAGTCCGCCGCGGAAGTGGAATCGCTCGCCGCCAGTGTGCCGGACAGCGGCGGTGTGTATCTCGTGCCGGCCTTCGCCGGGCTCGGCGCGCCGCATTGGGATCAATATGCCCGCGGCACAATCACCGGCCTCACGCGCGGCACCACCGCCGGCCACCTCGCGCGCGCCGCGCTCGAGGGCATCGCCTTCCAGGTCGCGGATGTCCTGGACGTGATGCGCAGCGATTCGGAAATTCCGCTGCAGGAATTGCGCGTGGACGGAGGGGCGTCCGCCAACGACTTGCTCATGCAATTCCAGGCCGACCTGCTGCGCGTGCCCGTCGTCCGGCCCCGGACCGTGGAAACCACCGCGCTCGGCGCCGCCGCACTGGCGGGCCTCGCCGTGGGCTGCTGGAAAAGTCCGGAAGACATCCAGTCCACCTGGCGCCCCGATCGCACATTTGAACCGTTGCTCAGCGCCGATGCCGCCGCGCATCGCCGCAGCCGGTGGGACGAAGCCCTGCGCCGCGCCCGCGAATGGGAAGACCGGAGGGATTAACCCCCGCGGGTGGGGCGAGACTCCGTCGAGCCCTCTCTGAGATTTCAAATTTGAGATTTGAAATTTGAAATCCAAGACAGGGCCCGAGTCTCGCCCCACCCCATTGGCGAACCTTCGCGCTAATTCTCGTCAGGCCCGGGCCGGCGCCAGCGTCGCGGGTTCGTGTTCGGCCGATTCACAGCCCGCTTCCGACAGACCCAGCTCCACCGCCTGGTGCAGCTTGCGTGCGAGTTCATCCACCACCGGCGCCGTGAACAATCCGCGCCGGATTCCCGGCACGGTCACGATCCGGGTCTCGCGACACCGGGATTGCAACCGCAACCGCGGATCCTCCTGCCCCGGGAACCGGGAATCCGCGGTGAGGATCAGCGTGCCTGTGCCCGGAAAAAACGGCGGTGAATAGGAGCGATTGGCCCGGCCGTTCCTGTGGCTCACGAAACGGCGGTAGGATTGCAGCCATCGATCCCCGCGCCCCAGGCCCAACCCGCGAATGACCGACCAGCGGGCGATGCGCAATCCGTCCCGGACAAAATCCCGCGCCGGCCCGTAGTAGCGCTCCACCGGGTCGGAGTGATCGCGGTAATGTCTCGGGTGTTGGACGTCCATGAACGCGAGCAGGGCCACGCGTTTGCCGGATTTCACCAGCCGCGTCGCCATTTCCAAAGCCACCATCCCGCCCATGCAACTTGCCCCCAGAAGATACGGGCCGGTGGGATCCACCCTTTCCACCTCGCGCAGGTAGCGTTCGGCCATGTCCTCGATGCGGCTGAGCGGCCAGGCTTCGCCCTGCAGGCCGATGGACTGGATCCCGTACACGGGGCGCGGGGGCAGGCGCCGCGCGAGAAGGCCGTAATTGGAGACATCCCCCTGGCCGTTGTGAACCAGGAAGAGCGGCCGGCCGGCGGCCGACTTCCGCAACGGCACCAGGGGGCTGGCCGACGCATGCACCACGTAGCTCGTCAGCAGCGATGCCAGCCGGTCGATGGTCCCGTGCTCCGCCAGCGACGACGGCGGCAGCACGGCGCCCAGGGCCTCCTCGATCTGCGCCAGCACCCGCGCGGAGCTGATTGAATCGCCGCCGAGGTCAAAAAAATCATCGTGCCGGCCGATTCCGCGCACGCCGAGTGTCGATTCCCAGATTCGTGCGAGGCTCGTTTCAACAACATCGCGCGGCCGGTTCCGTCGCGCGGTCCGCGCGGGCGCGTTGGCGGGGGCCGGCAGCGCGCGGCGATCGATCTTTCCATTCGCTGTCAGCGGAAATTCTTTCAGGAAGACGAACTCCGACGGAACCATGTAGCCCGGCAGCCGGGCCCGCAACGTCCTGCGCAGCCGGCTGGCGCGCTGCCGTCCCCAGCTCCAGCCGCGGGGGATGACGTAAGCCACCAATTGCAGATCGCCGCCCTCCGCCGGCCGGGCGCAGACAAAGCTCCGCTCCACCCCGCCGCATTCCGCCAGCGCCAGCTCCACTTCGCCGGGCTCAATCCGGTTCCCGCGAATCTTCACCTGCGCGTCCAGCCGGTCCACTACCACCAGTTCCCCGTTCTCATTCAGCCGGCCCAGGTCGCCGCTGCGATACGTTCGCGTGCCATCCGCCGCCTCCGGCGAAAATCGCTCCGCCGTCCGCTCGTCGTTTCGCCAATATCCCGGCGACAGGTACCGGCTTCGAATCACCAGCTCGCCCACTTCGCCGGGCTCCACAGGCTGGTAACGTTCACGCAGCGTCACCTCGATCCCATCCACTGGAACGCCCGCCGGCAGCCGGCCCGGCCTCACCACGTCCGCCGCCGAAAACTGCCGGCGCATGATCGTCCCGGTTTCGGTCGAGGAAAGCGTGTTCAACAAGATGCACCCCGCGGAAAAATGCTTCCGGAACGACGCAAAATCCGCATCCTCCGGCGGCTCCGAGGCGAATCGAACCAGCCGCACCGTTGGAAACACTTCCCCGGCGCCAAGCGTGCGGACGAGGTGCCGGAAAATGGAAACCGAGGAGGCGTAGATTGTAATGCGGTTCGACTTCACCCACTCCGCCAGGCCCTCGACGCCCTTCTCCACCGCGGGGAACAGGCACAGCGCGGCGCCGTTCAGGAGGGCCGTCCACAGCGTGCCGATGCCTTGCCCCCCGGCCGGGGACGCGAGGAGGGCGATGCGATCCTCGCTGCACAGGTTCATGCCGGTGGAATGGCGGAGGACGTTGTGCACCATGTTGCGATGGGTCTGCATGACGCCCTTCGGCTGGCCCGTCGAACCCGAGGTGTACATCAACGCCGCCAAAGCCCCCGGCTTCACCTCCAGCCGGGGCTCGGCTGCCGGCTCCTCCCGGCAATCTTCATACCGGACCAGCGCCTGGCCGGGTTCCCGGAGCCGCTCCATGACCCCCGCATGCGCCGCATCGGCCACCAGCGCGGCGGGCTCCGCATCCTCCAGCACCTGCTTCAGGCGCACGGGCGGGTCGTTCGGGTTGAGCACCACGCAGACCCGGCCGGCCTTGGCGACGCCGATCAACGCCGCCACGAGCGGCCCGTCGTGCTGCATCAGCACCGCCACCCGGTCCCCCGCGGCCCCGCCCTGCCCCAGCAGGCGGTTGGCGACGCGGTTCGCCGCGGCGTTCAACTCCTCATACGTCGGCTGCCACGATCCCGCCCCCAACGCCGGCCGCGAGCCGTGTCGGGCAACCATTTCGACAAACCTGGAGCCTAACGTCGTCTCAGCTTCCAATATGGCGTCGGGAATCGGGCGCTTCCCCGCCGGGGCCGGCTGCGCGGGGGACGCTTCGGCGAGCAGCCGGTCCAGGCCCACGAATTCGAACAGGACGCGGCCGGTGTCCAGCGGCATCGGGGCGCCCCGGAACCGGGCCCGGCCCACCGCAAACCCGTCCGGCGCGGTGATCCCGTAAGACGCCTCCTCGAATCCGGCCTCGACAAATGCCCGTTGCAACCGGCGCACCTGCTCGCGTCCGTCGTAAACCACCAGGTGCCGGTTCCAGATCACCGAGCCGCCCGGGCGGCACAGCATCGGCAGGCTGCGGACCAGCCCGAGCGCGGATTCGTGCCGGAGATGACCGAGGAACCCGGAGAGCAACACCAGGTCCGCCGGCACACGCCCCTCATAATGACGCGCCTGAGCCGCGTCCACCTGGAGAAACTCCATCCGCGACGGCAGCGACGCCGCCGCGCTTCGCCCGCGCGCGACGGAATCGGGATCGATTTCCAGGAGGGTGGCCGACACTTCGGCCCTTCGCGGGTGTGTTTCCAGCACCGCGGCGAGATCGCGCCCGTCCCCGGCGCAGAGGCTGAGGACGCGGAGCGCACCGGCCGGGGCCTCCGCCAGCGCGGCCGCCACCTCGGCCCGAACCCGCTCCAGCCGCGCCTGGAGGCTTGGCAGGTGATTATACTGGCTGTGCCAGTCGCTCCAGTTCGTCTCTTTCATAACGGATCGGCCTCGTAGACGGCCTGCGGACGGGTGTAAAAGTGCACGTCCGATTCTCCATGCTCCGGCGGCCCGAGCCCGGACGCCTTCCATCCGCCGAACGGCAGCGAGACATCGGCGCCTGCGGTCGAGCGGTTCCACTTCAAGATCCCCGCGTGCGCCTCGAATTGGAACCGCTCCCAAAGGCCCGGGTCCGGCGAAAACAGAGCGGCGGCCAGGCCGTGCCGGACGCCGTTGCACAACGCGAGCGCCTCCTCGAACTCCCCCGCGGGCTGGGCCACGAGCACCGGCGACATCGCTTCCTCCTGGACGATCGGGGCGGCGGGATCGCGGCAAATCACAAGGGCCGGCTGGGCGTAGGCGCCCCGGTCGCGCCAGGGTTCTGAAGCGCGGCGGCTTTGCAGCCAATGCGCCTCCGATCCAGCGGCGGCGGCCGCGCGCACGCGCCGGACATGCTCGTCGCGCTTCCCCGCATCCAGCACCGGGCCGATGACAGTTTCAGGTTCGAGGGGATCGCCCCACGGCAGCCGCGCGCCCGCGGCGCGCAGCCGGTCCGTGAAGGATTCAAAAAGTTCCGAGCGGACAATGACGCGCCGGTTGGCGGTGCAGCGTTGTCCTGCGAAACCAAAGGCGCCGCGCGCCAGTTCATCGGCGGCCCGGTCGCTGTCGGCTCCGTCCCAGACGATCGCCGCGTTGTTGCCCCCGAGTTCCGCCTGAAAGGGAAGATGGCGGCGCGTGCAGATTTCCTGCAAGGCCCAGCCCGCCGCCGGCGAGCCGGTCACGGTCACGGCGTCAATGGCGGGTTGGCCCGCGATTCGCAGGGCGGTTTCCGATCCGCCGGCGGCCAGGTTCACGAGTCCGTCCGGGACGCCCGCGCGGGCCAGGATGGGCAGGAGAGCGCGCGAAATCTCCGTGGCGGCGGGCGCGGGTTTCCAGACGACTGCGTTGCCGTACACGAGGGCCGGCGCAAGTTTGCCGATCGCGATGGCCACCGGGTTGTTCCACGGCGAAATGACGGCCACAGTCCCCAGCGGCAGATGCCGGGCGCGCCCGGAGGATTCTCGGGAATCGAAGGGGAATGCCGCTGCGCGGCGCAGAACGTCGCGCGCGTTCGCCGCGGCTCTCCGCATTTCCTCGAGTCCCTGTGAAATCGGCTTGCCGATTTCGACGGCCATCCGGCGCGCGAATTCCGGCGCCGCGGCTTCCAGTTCCTCAGCCAGCCTTGCAAGAATAGAGCATTTTTCCGGCAACGGCATCCGGCGCCAGTCCTTTTGCGCCGCCGCAGCCGCGCTGGCGGCGTTGGCGATCTCCGCCGCGCTCGAGTCGCGCACTTCAAACAATTCCCGGGACAGGTCACCGGGCGAACGATGCACAAATGCCGGGGATTCCCGGCCGTCGAGCCCGGCGAACCACGCGGCGGCGGAGACAAAACGCACCTCGCGTTCCGAAAGCCACCGGCGCACCGCGGCGGCGTGGGCCGGGTCGTTCGATCCCGTCGCTTTGTCGCAGATGAAAACGGCCAGGCCGCGCTCGAGCGCCTCGGTCGCCGCGAGGCGCACGCAGGTGTGCAGGTGAACTCCCGCCAGCAGGAGCGTGTCGCAGCCGAGTTGCTTCAGGACGGAATCGAGGTTTGCCTGGAACGCGTTGAAGCCGGTCTTGTGAACGAGGGGTTCCCCGGGCGCCGGGCGCAGCTCCGTCGGAGTCTCATGGCCGGGCGTTCCCTCCACGCATTGCCAGACGCCGCGTTGCTTCCAATGCGGCAATCGCCGGTCTTCGCCCTGTCGCAACGTCGTCCAGACGTGAACCACGGGCACGCGTCGGTCGCGGCAGCCCGCCAGCAAAGCCGCCGCCTCGGACACGACAACATCCGCCGCCGGCTCCAGCTTCGAGCCCGCCAGGAAATCCCGCTGCAAATCCACCAGCAGCAAGGCGGGCTTCATGCCGGCTGATCGGCCTCCGCCGAACACAACACTTGCGCGGCGATGCGGTCGGCCATCGCTTGCGTGCTGAGCAGCGTGCAGCCCGGTTCCATCAAATCGGCCGTGCGAAATCCCTTGCGCCACACGGCGGCGACGGACGATTCGATGAGCGCGGCGACCGGCGCCAGGCCGAAGCTCTCGCGCAACATCATGGCCAGCGAAAAAATCTGCCCGGCGGGATTGGCGGTGTTCGAGCCCGCAAGGTCGTGCGCGCACCCGTGGTTCGTTTGATAAACGCCGTGCCCGAGCGGGTCGAAATTTCCGGAAAACGTGATGCCCCGCGACGCCACCAGCACGCCCGCAATATCCGCCAGGATGTCCCCGAACAGGTTCGGGGCCGCGATCACGTCGAAATTGGCCGGGTTCTGGACTAGCTCGTAGGCGGCGAGATCGATGTTCATGAATCGGGCCTCGACCAGGTGGCGCCGCGCGGCGGACTGGCCCGCGTCGCGCCAAAGCGACGACACTGTCGGCACTCCGCCGTCCTTGACGATCACGCACAGGTCGCCCCGGCGCTGCTTCGCCGCACGGGCGGCGACTTCCACGATGCGCCCGACCTGGGTTTCGTCGTAGCGGAAGGTGTGTTCGGCGATACGGCCGCTTTCCGTCACCTGCTCGCCCCAGCAGCCCTGGTAGACTCCCGCGATATTATCCCGGACGAGGAGGATATCCACGTCGCGGAGATGTTTCGGGCTCAGCCGGCACGCGCCCTGGAGCTCGGGGACGGGGCGGATCGGGACGAACTTGCAGAACAGATCGAATCGCCGGCGCAGGTCGTAGACGTAGCGGCCGCCGCCGGGACCGCTCAGGATGGCGCCCCCGCGCCGGAAGACATCAGCGCAGAACTCCGCGGTTTCATCGGGGAGCCACTGGCCGCAGTCGCTGACGGCGGCTTCGCCGATCAGCCCGCCCTCCCGCACTTCACAACGAAATCCAAAAACCTGTTCCACCGACTTCAACGTTTGCAGCGCCGCCGACACCACCGACGGCCCGATGCCGGTCCCCGGCAGCACTCCGATGAGGGGACGGCGTGAGGCACGATGCGGTTGCGATAGCGAGTCCTTCTCACCAAGAAACCGGGCCAGCCCGGGCTTCATGCGCCGTTTTCGGGAATCGAAACGCTTGCTCATGGATGACGCATTTAGCACCAGTTCAGGTTTGAAGGCGAACCAAATATTGAGAGGCGAAAAAGGAACTGCCCCGCGCACCCGGAAACGCCTCGTGGATTGCGTTCGGATCCGCGCTTGAGCATCCTCCCGGCGGGTGCCGGGAACACATCAGTCCACTCTGCTACATATGCGTATCGAGAACCGCTTCAGGGCAGCCGTGCTGCTTGCAATCGCGCTCTGTTCGAACCTCCATTGCCTCGGCGCCGCCCCGGCGGCATCCATCCAGGCCGCCCCGGACGGCGGCCAGGGACTCTGGTGTTACGTGTGCAACGCGGATGGAACACGGTATCCCGTCTCCCCTCCAACCGCGAGCATCGACGGCAAGGACGTCGTCCTTGACTGCGCCGACCTTCAATCATCGCCGCCGAGGGTTTTGTCCAACGGTTGCATCGAACAGGTCTTCTCGGGTTCCGTGAAACAGCAATCCGGCTTGACGCTCAAAATCATCTTCCGAAGCGCCGCCGACGCCGACCCGGTCATCCGGTTCCGCTACGAGATCTCCAGCGCAACACCCCGGCACCTGACCAAGCCGGCGGGGCGGGATGCGTTGAACTACCTCAAAGTGTCTCTGGCTCGGTTCCCCGATGTCGAGGAGTTGCGACTTTCGGAGTTTAATCCGCAGTTTCACAGCTACATGCCCGTGGAACGCCCGCTGGGGGAACGTGATTTTGCGGATCGTCAGACGGTCATGGGCCCGGTTCTGATCGGGGGCAATGCCTCGCACCAGGTCCTGCTGGCTTACGAACATGGATCCCCTGCGCCGGATGCCTTCGTCGCCTTCGCGCTCGATCCGGACCGCTCGGTTGGTCTGAATGCAGTGAAAGGCAATTATTGGGACGGCCAGGACATCGGGCCGGACAAGCCGTATTCAACCCTCTGGCTCGAGATGGCGGTCGTGAAAGGCGGCCGCGAGGACCTGGCGCGCGCCTACCGCGATTTCGTCTTCCGCCACCTGAGCCTGAACTTCGCCACCCGCAAGCCGCAGGTTTTCTACAACACCTGGAATTACCAGGAGCGCCTCAAAGCCTGGAAGCAAAAGCCGTATTTGAGCGAGCTCTCGACTCCGCGCCTGCTGGCCGAAATCGACGCGGCCCACGCCATGGGTATCGACGTCTTCGTCATCGACACCGGCTGGTATGAAAAAACGGGGGATTGGCAGCCCAGCCGGAAGAGATTTCCCGACGGATTGAAAGCCGTCAAAGCGAGGCTGGACAGTTATGGCATGAAGCTCGGCCTTTGGTTCGCGCCTCCTTCGGCGGCATTGACATCGGACATGCTGAACACTCACGAAGATTGCGCCGTCATCAAGGATGGAAAGCGCGGCGAACCCCGGGAAGTGTGGGAGACGGAAAAGGCCATCAACTGCTGCGTTGTCAGCCGTTTTGGACTCGATTTTGCCGACGAACTGATTCGTCTCAACCGTGAGCTCGGCGTGACTTATTTCAAGTGGGACGCGGTCGAGCAGTATGGTTGCGACGCCGCGGGCCATGGCCATGGCGACGCCTCCAATTCGGCGGCCGAACGCGAGGCGTGTTATGCTTTTCAGATGCCGCTGGCCATGGCGCGCATCGCCGAGCGCATCAGCGCGGCGGTCCCGGACGCCATCTGCGACTTCGATATGACCGAGAACGGCCGCTCCTTTGGGCTCGCCTTCCTGGCCGCCGGCAAATACTTCCTGATCAACAACGGCCCGTACTACCAGAACTACGACCACCCCGTCCCTCCCGACGGGAATTGGAATCTGTTCTTCCGACCGGGTCCGGCGCGGACCTGGATTTGCCGGGGGCCGCTGACGTTTGACCGATGGATTCCGTCCACGCTTTTCCTGACACATTACCTGCCGGACGATCCGGCAGGGAATCAACTCCTGTGCCTGGGCTCCCTGATTCTCGGCCAGGACGGGATTTGGGGAGACCTGCCGTCCATCTCGCCGGAAGGCCGGGAGCGTTTCGGCACCGTGCTCGGAAAATACCGTCAAGTGCGGGACGATATGGCCGGCGCATTCCCGGACACGCAAGGCGCGGTGGCCGGGAATCCCGAAGTTCATGAGAAAATCGCCGCAAACGGCCGGGGTGCGGTTGTCCTGTTTGCAAACGATGGCTGGCATCGCTATGTGACGACCGCCTGTCCGGCCCGCTCCAACTGGCATACGGAAGGTGTCCAGGTGGACTTCGATGATGCAGGGCACGCGATCATCCAGACTTCATTTCCCAAACCCGGCGCACAAATTGTCTTTTTTGGATTATGAAAAACCATCGCGTCATTCGCCCCGGCGTTCTGATGTTGCTGCTGATTACAGGAGAAAGAGAAACAGCACCTGGGCCTGGAAGCCCCGCCTTTCCGGGCGCGGCGATCACAGGGAACCCGGTAATTCCGGCGGCGCGTACGGCAGTCCGTGCGCGGCCGCGACGGCGGGATGGGTGAGCTTGCCGTCCATCGCATTCACCGCGCCCAGCAGCGCAGGCTGCAGACGGCAGGCCTCCGCCAGGCCGTGATCGGCCAGCAGCTCAAAATACCGGTAGGTGACATTCGTCAGCGCCTGCGTCGCGGTGCGCGAGTACGCGCCCGGCATGTTGGCGACGCAATAGTGCGTGACGCCTTCCTCCACAAACACCGGGTCGTGATGCGTGGTCGGATGCGATGTCTCCGCGCAGCCGCCCTGGTCGATTGCAATGTCCACCAGCACGCTGCCGGGCCGCATCCGGCGGAGCATGTCGCGCCGGATCAGCTTGGGGGCCACGGCGCCGGGGACCAGGACTGCGCCGATTAGCAGGTCGACGCCGGGCAGGAGATCGTGCAGGTGCGATTCGTTCGAGTAGAGCGTGTGCGCCGTGTGCAGCGTGATGTCGAGGAACCGCATCCGTTCCAGGTCCACCTCCAGGATGGTGACGTCGGCGCCGAGTCCCTGGGCCATGCGCGCGGCGTTGATGCCGGCGGCCCCTCCGCCGAGCACGACGACTTTGCCGGGCAGGACACCGGGCACGCCGCCGAGCAGGACGCCGCTGCCGCCGTTGTGGCGGGCGAGGAAATAGCCGCCGACGAGGATGGACATGCGCCCGGCGATTTCGCTCATGGGTTCGAGCAGGGGAAGCCGGCGATTGATCTCGAGGGTTTCGTAGGCAAGGGCGGTGACGCCGGAGGCCATGAGTGCCTGGGTGAGATCGCGGCTGGCGGCGAGGTGCAGGTAGGTGAACAGGATTTGTCCGCGGCGCAGCAGCGGGTATTCGGCGGGGAGCGGTTCCTTCACTTTCACGACGAGGTCCGCCTGGTGGAACACGGCGTCGTGCTCCTTCACGAGCGCGGCTCCGGCCGATTCGTATTCGGCGTCGGCATAGCCGGCGCCGGCGCCGGCGCCGCGTTCCACGACGACCCGGTGTCCGCGCTTGGAGAGCTGGTACGCGCCGGAGGGGAGCAGTGCGACGCGGTATTCCTGTTCTTTGATTTCCCGGGGGACGCCGATGATCATGCTGCGGGTTTCCTTTCCGGCCCGGCTTGGAGCCCGGCGTTCAGTTCGAGCCGGGTTTGTGAGCGTTGCACCAGGGCGAGCATGGTGACGGAGGAAGCGACCTGGCGTTCCGCCTCCTGGATGCGGGTGAATTCGCCATAGACCTCCTCGCGCGCCGGCTCGTCGCGGGTGAGCAGGTCCTGGCCCTGGAGGGCGCGCATGGCTTCGAGCACCTGGTGCGCGTTGATGGTTTCCAGGGGCCGGGCCGGCGCGTAGGCCGGTTCGCCCCGGCTGATTTCCAGCACCAGCCGCGCGCTCAGCAGGGTGTGCAGGATCTGCTGCACCAGCTTGCTGGGAATGCCCAGTTCGCGCGACATCTCGGGGACGCTGGCCGGCGGCAGGCCGCGCTGAAATCGCTGGCCGATGCACGTCATGAGCCGCAGCGCCACGAATTCGCGCCCGCGCTGGTTCACGTTTTCCACGAGTCGTTCCTGGAGGTAGGCATCGCGGTTCTGAACCGCGTAGGCGACCTGGGCGCCGAAGAGCACGATCAGCCAGACCACGTACAGTCCGCCCATGAAGAGGGGCACCAGGGCGAAGCTGCCGTACACGCGGCTCGCCGACACGGCGCGGGAGGCGAGCAGGAAGCTCAGGAGGTTGTAGCTGTGCCAGAGCGTCCCGGCCAGGGCGCCGCCGACCAGCGCCGCGTTCCAGTGAACCTTCGTGTTCGGGACGAGCTTGTAAAACATCGCGAACGAAAAACAAATCAACACCAGCGGCAGCACCTTCGAGATCAGCGGCTCCATCAGGGGCAGCGCCGTGATCAGTTCGCGCGTCTTCTGAAAATGCGACCCGCCCGCCAGTCCCAGCGCGCCAAACAGCAGCACCGGACCCAGCGTGATCGTTGAGAAATAGTTCACCACCCGCGCCAGCCAGTCCCGCCCCCGCGGAACGCCCCAGATGTCGTTGAACGCCTCCTCGATCCGCGTCAGCGTCATGATCGCGGTCAGCAGCAGGAACACCATCCCTGTGACGCCGAGGGTGCCGCTGTAGGTGTTCTCGATGAAGCTGTGGATGTATTGCGCGGCCTTGCGCTGCCCGGCCGCGAGGCGCTGATCCGGCACCGCTACTGCGTTGGTCGCCGCAGCTTCGGCAACGGCGGCGGCCGCGCTGTTCGTCAGGTCTCCCGCCGCGCCCGCGGACGCGGGAGGGGGCGTCATCCCCGACATTGCGGACATCGCCTCCGCGGGGGTCGGGTTGGCGGACGCCTCCTCCGCCGGGATCATGCGGTCCACGAACACCTGGATGGCGGCCTCGATCCGCTCTTCGCCTTCGGATTTGAGGAACAGGCTGGTCACGCTCATCGCCACGGCCAGCATCGGGATCAGGGCGAGCAGGGTGGTGTAGGACAGGGCCGACGCGCGGATCGGGCAGCGGTTGCGGTTGAAACTGCGCACCACCAGCACCCAGAAATAAAAAAAGCGGTGCAGCCGCGTCAGCTCCGCCTCCGACCGAAGCGCGCTCAGGTCGAGCAGCGCGCGGAGCCGCTGGAGATTGAAATCGCGGTGATCCATGCTGGCTCCGTCACGCTAGCAAACGCTCCCGCCAAGTCAATTGAACGGATTACTGGATTGTTGGATTGATGGATCGAAATCCGCAGTTCCAACAATCCAGTAATCCCTTTATCCAGCCATCCGCTTCTCCGGTCCGTTGAACTTGGCACTTGGAACGCGGGGTGCGGAATTCTAAACTGCGGCCATGGCACGAAAGGCATCGATCGATTCCGGTTCCCGCGGCATCGACGACATTATAGGGCTGGCGCTGATCGCGGTGGCGCTGCTCCTGCTCATTGCGCAATTGTCCTTTGACCGGAACGACCTGGCGGCGGTCACCACCGCGGCGAACAAGGCCACGCACAATTGGATCGGGCCGTTCGGCGCCTGGATGGCGCACAGTTCATTCTGGATTTTTGGCGCCGCCGCCTACCTGTTCCCGGCGTTCCTGCTGGCGTTCGGACTTTCCTTTTTCCTCGAACCCTTCGCCTACCTGCGCGAAAAACGCACCTGGTCGCTGATCTGGTCCGGCGTTTTCTTTCTCTCGCTCACCGGCCTTTTGGAAATCCTGAACAAATCGCTCGCGGGAATCGTGTTCCACATGGACGCGCCCTTCGCGGGCGGCATGCTCGGCCATGTGCCCTACGAATACGGCTTCTGGATGCTGGGGGGCATCGGCGCCACGATCGTCTACCTGGCCCTGATGCTGATCAGCCTGGTTTTCCTCACCAACTTCCGCCTCGGCGACTGGATTCGCCGGCTCTGGTCGTTCCGCCCGGGCGCCATGGCCCCGGAACCCGTTCCCGCCGAGGAACAGGCGCTCGAACGCCGCGCCCAGGAATTGCAGAAGCAGGCGAAAAAGCTCGAGGAAAAGGTCCAGGAAGAAAAGACACGGGCCGGCATTGGGGCCGATCTCAAGCCTGTGCCGGAACCGACCGTGCGCGATTTGAGCGTGCCGGATCCGAAAGCGGCCCGGTCCCGCAAGGCCGCCCCGGAACCGCCGAAGGAACCGGCGCCCGCCGATGAAGTCGAAGTGATTCCCGCCCGCGAAGTGGCGGCCGCAACCACCGCGGAGGTTCTCGGGAAAGGGGAGGAAAAAGCGCCGGAACCGAAGCCGGAGGCGGCCGATGCCGCGAAGCCCGCCGAGCCGAAGCCGGAACCCGTGGTGCACATCGGGGACGGATCCGTGCCGGCGCCGAAGCCGAAGCCGGCCCCGAAGCGGCCCAAGCCGATCGCCGTCGCCGTCGCCCCGATGATCGGCAATTACCAGCTTCCGCCGATGGATTTCCTCCAGCACCCCGATCCGACGCTCAAGCCGACGGAGTCGAAGGAGGAGCTGATGGCCAATGCGCGGCTGATGCAGCAGACGCTGGCGCAATTTGAAATCGAGGTGGCGCTGGGCGACATCACCAAGGGCCCGACGATCACCCGGTACGAGCTGCATCCAGCGCCGGGCGTGAAGCTGGAAAAGATCACGGGCCTCAGCAACAACATCGCGGCCGCGCTCAAGGCCGAGCGCATTCACATCCTGGCCCCCGTGCCCGGCAAAAGCTCGGTCGGCGTCGAAGTGCCGAACGCGGTCAAGACGAAGGTCATCATCCGCGACCTGCTGGAATCCGACGAATGGCGGAACACCAAGGCGAAGATTCCGCTGGCGCTGGGCAAGGATGTTTACGGGCACCCGATCGTGGCCGACCTGGCCGAGATGCCGCACCTGCTCATCGCCGGCAGCACGGGCTCGGGCAAATCCGTCTGCATCAATTCCATCATCACCTCGCTGCTCTACAGGTTTTCTCCCGACCAGCTCCGGTTCGTGATGATCGATCCCAAGGTCGTCGAGCTGCAGCTTTACAACATCCTGCCCCACCTCGTCGTGCCGGTCGTGACGGACCCGAAAAAAGTCATCCTCGCGCTGCGCTGGGTGGTGAATGAAATGGAGAAACGCTACCAGATCTTCGCCAAGGTCGGCGTGCGCAATATCGGGTCGTTCAATTCCCGTCCCAAGAACAAGCCGCTCCCGCCGTCGGAACCCGAGCTGCCTTTGATGGCGAAGAAGGAAAAGGTGGAGCCCGGCGCGGAAGGATTCGCGGTGGAGGTGGACGAGGAGATTGTCGTGCCGCGCGAGGACGACATCGTGATTCCGGAGAAGCTGAGTTACATCGTGGTGATCATCGACGAGCTGGCGGACCTGATGCTGGTGGCGCCGGCGGATGTGGAAATGGCGATCGCGCGCATCACGCAGATGGCGCGCGCGGCGGGGATTCACTGCATCGTGGCGACGCAGCGGCCGAGCGTGGACGTGATCACCGGCGTCATCAAGGCGAACATCCCGGCGCGCATTGCGTTCCAGGTGGCGGCCAAAGTGGATTCGCGGACGATTTTGGATGCGATGGGCGCCGACAAGCTGCTGGGCAAGGGCGACATGCTGTATCTGCCGCCGGGCTCGGCGAAATTGATCCGGGCGCAGGGCGCGCTGATCACCGACCCGGAGATCACGAGCATCGTCGAGTTCATCGCCAAGCAGGGCAAGCCGAACTACGACATGGAAATCCACCAGCAACTCTCGAAGCCGTCGGGCGGTTACGGCGATGAAAGCGGCATCGACGAGGACGAGGACATCATCCAGCAATGCATCGAGGTTATCCGGAGCGAGCAGAAGGCCAGCGTGTCACTCATGCAACGCCGGCTGCGGCTCGGCTACACCCGCGCGGCGCGGATCATGGATGAACTCGAAAACCGCGGCATCGTGGGCCCCAGCAAAGGCGCCGAGCCGCGGGATATCCTGATCGACCTCGACGGCGGCGGCGCCGATGGCGGCGGACAGAGCGCGGTGTAGCCGCAGAGTCACAGAGCTCACAGAGAAGGTCTAAATCTTGTCTCTGTGCACTCTGTGTCTCTGTGGCCCTCCACCATTTTCGGGCATTTCCAGTATTGCAAACCGGGCCGTAAAGCCTCAAAAAGAAGCGACATGTCAACCGTTGCCGAACAACTCCGCCTGGGGCGCGAGGACAAAAAACTGACCGTCCACCAGGTCGCCGACGTCACCAAGATCCGGACCGACCACATCCGCGCGCTCGAGGAGGGCAACTTCAATGTGTTTTCCGCCCCGGTTTACATCCGGGGCTTCGTCCGCACGTACGCCACCCTGCTGAAACTGGACGTGCCCAAAATCATGTCCACCCTCGACGCGGAGCTGGGGCGCACGGAAAAATTCAGCGAACCGCCGCCGTTGACGGATCAGAAGCGCGGGCCGCTGGATTTTGTGACGCTGCAATTGTCGATGGTGAACTGGCGCAAGAGCCTGATCGGCCTGGGCGTGCTGGGCGCCATCCTGGTGGTGGCGCTGATTGTCCTGGCCGTGAAACATTCCCGCAAACACGACCCGCTCACGGGCGTGGCGCCGGGAGTTTACCAGCCCACGAACCGCCCGTCCGGCGTCACCCTGCCGGTGCCGGCGCCGGCGCCAAGACGGTAAGCGGATCGACGGATGGTAGGGCGCCGCTCCGCGGCGCCGGCTGCGCGGAGCGCAGCCCTACCAGCGCTCTGCCTCTTTCTACCGCGGCCCGGTTTCAGATCACACCAGCAGGGCTTCAGCGCCGAGGACCAGGAAGTTCACGTATCCTGCCGCCAGAAAGTCATCCACGGTGATGCCCCAGCCGCCGGGCAGCGACTGGCTTTGCCGCACCGGCCAGGGTTTCGCCACGTCGAAAAATCGGAACCCGGCAAACCCAATCACCAGCAGCCAGGCGTGATTGCCTGAAAAAAAATAATCGGGCCCGGGCAAGGCGGCGTGTTTCGACAGCAGCAGCGCCGCCCATCCAAAAAAACAAAACGGCACCGCGGCGACTTCATCCATCACCACGGACGGCGGGTCTTTGCGGCCGAGGATGCGTTCGCCCGCGCCGCAGAGCCAGACCGATGCCGCGGCGCCGGCGGCGGTTCCGGCGAAAAATACGGCCGGGTTGCGCGGCAGCAGCAGGAGGAGAAACCAGGCGATGCCCAGCAGGGAGCCGAAGGTTCCCGGGGCGACGGGGATGCGGCCGATGCCGAAACCCTGGGCCGACCATAGGAGGAGGCGATTCACGGCCGGTTACATGTCGTCGAGGTAAAGCGCCCGGTTTTTCCAGAGATACAGCGCGCCGGAGATGAACGTGAGCACGATGGCGAGCCACTTGGAAATGTCCGCGATCCAGTAAATCCAGGGTTTATCCCAGAGGACCGGCTGGCCCAGGATGGCCTGTCCGAACGCTCCCCATTCCGGGTAACCCTGGAGCAGGAAGATGGCGATGATGGCGGCGATCTGGGAAACGGTTTTGTGTTTGCCGTAACCTTCGGCGGCGAGGAAGACGTTCTTGGAAGCGGCGAGCAGCCGCAGCCCGGTGATGGTGAGCTCGCGGGCCACCACCAGCACCGCCATCCAGGCCGGCATCCAGCCCAGCCCCACAAACGCGATGAACGCCGAACACACCATGATCTTGTCCGCCAACGGATCCATCAGGATCCCGAAATTGGTGATCAACCCCCGGCGCCGCGCGATCTGGCCGTCCAGAAAATCGCTGATCCCCGCAGCGATAAACAGGGCAAGGGCAATGGTCTCGTGGAATCGGACCCGGGAAAACAGGACCAGCAGGAAGAAAATGGTCAGAACAAACCGGGAGATGGTCAGTTTGTTCGGGAGGTTCATTCAGTTGGGCCCGTGAAACGTTCAACAACGAATTAAGGGAAAGCCGGCTGGAAGTAAATCCGAATTCGAAGGACACGGAGCCTGCTTCTCACCGCGAAGACGCGAAGAACACCCAGTGGGAGGGACGGCGTCCGCGCCGTCCCCAACTGATCCGGATGTTTGGGCCGGCGGGGATGCCGGCCCTCCCCGGCTACACCGGTTCCGCGATGAGGTCGTAATCGGTGTGGCCGATAATTTTGACCCGGGCGAACTCGCCGGCGGTCAGGCGGCCGCGGACAAACACGCGGCCGTCGATGTCGGGCGCGTCGGCTTCGCCGCGGGCGACGCTGTAATTGCCCCGGAGCGCGGGGCCCTTGCCGGCGGCATCGGACCGGATCAGGCCGTGCTCCCACGAATCGATGCGGGCGGCGCCGAGCTGTTCCGGCCGCGCGGGGCCTTCGACGAGCACAGTGAGGGTGCTGCCGACGGCGCGCCCGGAGATTTCGCGCGCGACGCGGAGCTGCTCGGCCATGGCCAGGCGGCGGCGGCGCTGACGGGTGCGCTCGGGGATCTGGCCCGCCATCGCGCCTGCCCGCGTGCCGTCTTCCCGCGAATAACCGAACACCCCCAGCCGCTCAAACCTCGTTTCGCGAATGAATTCCAGCAGCGACTTGAAATAAGATTCCGTCTCGCCGGGAAATCCGACAATGAACGTCGTCCGCAGCGCGATGCCGGGAACGCCCGCGCGGATCCGGGCCAGCAGGTCCACGATGTATTCGCGCGAGGTTTCGCGCCGCATCCGTTCCAGCATCGCGGGATGAATGTGCTGCAGCGGAATGTCCACGTAACGCGCCACCTTCGGACACTCGGCGATGGTGCGGATCAATTCGTCCGTCCAATGCGCCGGGTGCGTGTAGAGCAGCCGGATCCAGAACTGGCCGGGCAACGCGTTGAGCTCGCGAAGCAGGGTGCAGATCGTTGCGGAATCGGACGGCATTTCGCTGACTGCGGCGCGGAACCGGTCCGGCCCGGCGATGGCGCGGCTCGCGCGCGGGCGCAGGTCGAGGCCGTAATAGGTTGAATCCTGCGAAATCAGGTTCAGTTCCTTCACGCCGTCCGACAGGAGCGCTTTCGCTTCGGCGACGACATCGGACAGCGCGCGGCTGCGATGCGAACCGCGCATTTGGGGAATGATGCAGAAGCTGCAGGGATGATTGCAGCCTTCGGCGATTTTGAGGTAGGCGAAATGGCGTGGCGTGAGACGGAACCGGGGCGTGGCGTAATCGGGAATGTAGGTCGGCCGACGGTTCACTTCGAACAGGGGCGCGGCGGGAGCGGCGGGTTTTTCCTGCGGCTTCGCGGCGTCGAGCTGCGCGAGCCGGGCTTTGACATCGGCTTTGCGAGGGGCGGCCGGCTTGTTGAGCCGCGACGCCCGGCGCGAAAGGGCTTCCCGGACCAGCGCCGGCATCTGGGCGACCTGGTCCACGCCGACGAAGGCGTCGACTTCGGGCAGGAGTTTGGGCAAATCCTCCCGGAACCGCTGGGGCAAACAGCCGGACACGATCAATCCCTGCCCGCGATTCTTCGCTTCGCGCAACTCGGCGGATTCGAGGATGGCATCGACGCTTTCGGCCTGGGCGTCGCCGATGAAGGAGCACGTATTGACGATGACCACGTCGGCGGCGGCCGCGTCGTTCGTGATTTCAACGCCGTCCTTGAGCAGAGTGCCGAGCATGATTTCGGCGTCGACCAGGTTCTTGGCGCAGCCGAGGGAAACCAGGCCGACGCGGATGGGACGGGCGTTCTTGCGTTGCATTGACTTCATGGGGCGGGCGGAAGTTACGCCATTCGGGCGGGGGTGGCAATGCGGGGGTTCCCACTCGTGGGGGCTCTCAATCCTCCTCGTCCTCATCCTCGGGTCCCTCAGGATGGATGGATTAGTGGATTGTTGGATTAATGGAAAGACCTCCGCGCGGGAACCACATATCCAACAATCCAATAATCCCTGGGATCCGAGGACGAGGACGAATCGAGGGTCCTTAAATGGCCCTGATTTCCGCCCACAGCGGTTCGAGGTCGGGATCCTCCAGGGCCATGGCTTTGATGCGTTCCTTTTCGCCGGCTTTGAGGGCGCGTTTGAACCAGTTGCGGGCTTCGTCAAGATGGCGCATCTGGCAGGCGTAACAGGACAGGTTGTAGGAGATGGTGGGTTCCTTGGGAAATTTTTCGTAAGCGGGCAGCAGCGCGTCCCAGGCCTGCTGCAGTCCACCCTGGGAAACCCGCCGCAGGGAATAGGCCCGATGCAGCCAGCCGGTGGACCGGGTTGGGGCGAGCTTGACCAGGCTTTGGGCGACCATCAGGGCCTTGTCCCAACGCTGGCGCTGGGCGAGAACAATCCACCGAACTTCCAGCACATCCGGGTGGGATTGGTTCGCGGCAGAGATGCAGTCCAGTTCGGATTCCGCCTCGATCGCCACACCCAGTTCCATCCATCCGATGGCGGCGGAAAGGTGGTGAGAATCCGGAGGCTCAATCGGCTGCATAAACGGACACCATCAGTGACAAGGTCATGGCCTGTGGCCAGCAGCGGGAATGCCATCCCTCTGGCCCGCAAGAGGCTGAATCCGTGTCACTTTCCGTCGAAACGGCCGCGCCATCACGTCAGGCCAATGACTTGACCTGTCGAACGATCCCCGCGGCATCGATGCCGAAATGCGCGAGCAATTCCTCGGCTTTGCCGGAGCGGGGCAGGCTGCGCACGGCCATCTTGATGACCTGGATGCCGTCCTTGCTGAGTTCGCCGGCAACAGCGTCGCCCAGTCCGCCTTCGGGATAGTGTTCCTCGACTGTGATGACGAGGTTCCGGGTTTTTGCGGCGGCGGCCTTGATGACATCGGCTCCGAGCGGCTTCACGCTGTAGGCGTCGATCACCGTCACGCCGATGCCTTCGGCCTTGAGCTGGTCGGCGGCCTTGAGGGCTTCGTGCAGGGTGACGCCGGCGGCGACGATCGTGACCTTGTCGCCCGTGCCCTGGCGGAGCACCTTGGCGCCGCCGATCGGGAAGGCTTCGTCGTTGGAATACAGCACCGGCGTTTTCGGGCGCGACGTGCGCAGGAAATGAATGCCGCGATTCAGCGCCATCTGTTCCAGCAATTTCTCGGTGCTGACTGCGTCACTAGGGTAAAGCACCGTGCTGCCGGCGACCGCGCGCATCATGGCGAGATCTTCCAGCGCCATCTGCGACGGGCCGTCTTCGCCGATGCTGACGCCGACGTGCGATCCGACCAGTTTCAGGTTGGCCTGCGAGATGCCGGCCACGCGGATCTGGTCGAACGCGCGGGTGAAGAACGTGGCAAACGTGGAGGCGAACGGAACCTTGCCGCGCGCGCCAAAACCGGTGGCGACGCCGACCAGGTTCTGTTCCGCGATGAAACATTCCGTGAACCGGGCCGGGAATTTCTTGAAGAACTTGTCCGCGTAGGTGGAGTTCTTGGTGTCGCCGTCCATCGCCACGATGCGGGGATCGGCTTCGCCGATGCGGGCCAGCGCGACGCCGTAAGCTTCGCGGGTGGCGATGGCTTCGCCCAGTTTGTAGGAGATGGGCGGGAAGGAAGCGGGCACAGACAGGTTCGGAGCGGGAAGCTGGGTCGGGGCCGGGATGGGCTGTCCGATGCCCGACTGGGCCTTGGGCTCAAGCTCGGCGAGGGCGCGCCCGGCTTCCTCCTTGTTCAGGGGTTTGCCGTGCCAGTTGTCCTTGTCCTGAATGAACGAAATGCCGGCGCCTTTGTACGTGCGCGCCAGGATCACCAGGGGCTTGTCACCCAGGCCGTCCGCGGCAAGCACTTCCAGGATTTCATCCATGTCATGCCCGTCGATCACTTCCGTCCGCCAGCCAAACGCGTCGAAACGTTTCCGGTAAACATCCATGTCGTGGCCGAAAGCCGTCGCCTGGCTCTGGCCGAGGCGGTTGACATCGACGATTGCGACCAGGTTGTTCAGTTTGTAAATGCCGGCGAGGGATGCGGCTTCCCAGACGGCGCCTTCGGCGATTTCGCCGTCGCCCAGCAGCACGAAAGTCTTGTAATCCAAATTGTCCAGGCGTGCGCACAGGGCCATGCCCACGCCGACGCCAAGACCCTGGCCGAGCGAGCCGGTGGCAACGTCGACGAACGGCAGGCGGGGAGTGGGATGCCCTTCGAGATCGTTTCCGAACTGGCGCAATTTCAGGAGTTCCTCGGCCGGGATCAGGCCGGTTTCAGCCCAGGCGGCATACAGGAGCGGCGCGGCGTGGCCTTTGGACAGAACGAATCGATCGTTATTGTAATAATGGGGATCCTTGGGCAGATACTTCATGTGCCCGAAAAATAGGGCGGCCACGAGGTCCGCGGCGGAGCAACAGGAGGTCGGATGGCCGCTGCCCGCGGCCGTGGTCGCTGCAATGGAGTGAATCCGCAACTGGTTCGCAATCCCCTGCAACTTCTGCGTGTCGATGTCGTTCATGAATCTGTCAATTCTATGCAGGAGAAGTGAAAACGCAACGGGCAAATCACCCACGAACCCAAGGCACGCGATAGGCTGCGGGGGGAAAAAACAACGCGGAGGAGGAGCGATGGGGAGGGCCGGCGTCCCCGCCGGCCCTGACAAACCTGGGGCCCATCCATCTCGAAAACCAGACGGGGACGCCGGGGACGGCGTCCCTCCCGCGGACTTCGCATTCGGCTTGCGCGGTTGGGCTTTGTAAAGCAAAGTGTGAGGCATGGAAACCGATTGGGCGGTGAAGAACCTGGAGACAATCCGCACGTTGATGGAGAGGTCCGCGCTCTACCGCCGGGCGCTGGCGCCGATCCTGTTGCTGGCCGGGTGCCTGGGCACCGCGTCCGCCGTGGCGGGAACCGTGTTCAACGTGTATTCGCCATGGGCTTTCCTGAGCCTGTGGTATTCGACGGCGTTGATCGTCCTGGCGGGGGCGTTTGTAATCGCGCGGCGCCAGGCGCTGAAGGAACGCGAGCCGTTTTGGACGCCGCCGACGCGGCGCGTCGCCCAGGCCCTTCTGCCGCCCCTCATGGCGGGAATGCTCCTGGGGCCGTTCCTGCTCCTGCCGTTCTCCGTGGACCTTGTGGTTTTCCTGTGGATTGTTCTGTACGGATGCGCGCTGTGCGCCGCCGGATTTTTCATGCCGCGCGGGATTCGACTGTTCGGCTGGATTTTCGTGCTGAGTCCGTTCGCCATCACCGCAGTCGATGCCGCCGCCGCGTTTCACTGGAGTCCGAACCCGCACCTGGTGATGGGGGCCTTCTTCGGCCTCGGTCACCTGGCCTATTCCGCTTATCTTTACCTGACGGAGAAACGTCCGACCTCCCCGTGAACCCGGAACCTTTCCTGCAACTGGATCGGGTGATCCATGAGAAAGGACGGCTGGCGATCATGTCGATGCTGGCGGCCTCGCCGGAGCTGTCGTTTACGGAGCTGCGCGACACGCTGGGCATGACGGATGGAAACCTGACGACGCATATTCGCACGCTGCAGGAAGCCGGTTACGTGGCGGTGTCCAAGAGTTACCGCGAACGCCGGCCGCTGACGACCTGCTCCCTCACGCCCGCCGGCCGCAAAGCGTTCAGCGGCTACGTCAACCTGCTGGACCAGATCGTCCGGCAAAACAAGCCCAGGTGACGGATCAGGGTGGGGCGAGACTCTGTCGAGCCCTCGAAGACTGGATTGGTGGATTCATGGATTTCTGGATAAATGGGAAGACTGTCGCGCGGAGCCATCCAATAATCCATAAATCCATTTATCCAATACTCCTCACGGCCCCAGCCAGGGCTCGACGGAGTCTCGCCCCACCGATGAGCGAAATTCGCGTCAAAGCCTTTCCCGGCCCCATCCGTGTGGATCCGTGTTCATCCGTGGTTAAAATTATTTTGAACAACATTCGAGTCCCGTGGTCTTTTACTTTGTAATACAAAGTGACTTTATGAAAATTCTGAGAGCTGAATTTTTGGGAATGTGTTTCGGGGTGCGGGATGCGATTGCGATGGCGGAAGAGGCCGCGGACCGGCAGCCGCTCACGGTGTTGGGGGAGCTGGTTCATAACGATTCGGTGCTCGCCGGGTTGCGGGCGAGGGGAATCCGGTTTGAGCGGGACCCGGGGCGGGTGGCGACGCGGACGGTGATGGTGACGGCGCATGGGGCGTCGGAGCGGGCGCTGGCCGAGGCCCGCGGGTGGGGGCTGGAAGTGATGGAAGCGACCTGTCCGCTGGTGCGGGCGGCGCATGCGGCGGTGGGGGAGCTGGTGCGGCGGGGATATCACCCGGTGATCATCGGGAAGCGGGATCATGTGGAAGTGCGCGGGCTCACGGGTGACCTGGCGGAATTCGATGTGGTGGAGGGGGAATCGGACCTGGCGCAGGTGCGCGAAAGGCCGCGGTTCGGGGTGGCATCGCAAACCACGCAGCCGGTGGACCGCGTGCGGCGGCTGGTGGGGTTGTTGCGGCGGCGATTCCCGATGTCGGAGGTTCGGTTCATCGACACGGTTTGCCAGCCGACGAAGCAGCGGCAGCATGCGGCGGAGGACCTGGCGCGGCGGTGCGACGTCGTGGTGGTGATCGGCGGCGCGCACAGCAACAACACGCGGGAGCTGGTGCAGACCTGCCGGCGATTCTGCGCGCGCGTGCATCACGTCCAATCGGTTGCCGACCTGGACCCGGCGTGGGTGGCGGGAGCGGAGACGGTGGGATTGACAGCGGGGACGAGCACGCCGGACGGGTTGATCCGGGAAGTGGAATTGCGGCTGCAGGAATGGGCGGTGAGCGTGCCGGTCTCATGAAAGGCTACAAAGGGATTTCAACCACGGATGAACGCGAATGAAAACGGATTATGGCGGGTCGAGATCTGGGAGGGCCGGCGTCCTCGCCGGCCCAAACATCCTGAGCTGAGTTGGGGACGGCGGGGACGCCGTCCCTCCCGGCCAGGGCTCGACGGAGTCTCGCCCCACCGATTAGCGAGGGTTCGCGCCCATTCGCGTCAAAGGCTTTCGGTTGGTCATCCGTGTTCATCCGTGGTTCAAAACAAAAAGATTTTATGAAAAGAAAATGGTTCCATCGGAGTGGATTGTTTCATTATCCGGTCTCGGTACCGGGCGTGTTACTGGTGATGGGTGCGGCCGGGTTTTGCGTCCAGGTGTTTCTGGCGATTGACCGGCATTCGCATTCTGTGTCGGACACGTTGTTCGGGATATTCCCGTACTTTGGTTGTGTGTTTCTCCTGTTGGAGTGGGTTGCCTCCAGAACGGACGGAGCGGGAGGTGACCGGTGAACTGGCCTGCTCTTTTCGATCGTGTTCCGGACGATCCGTATTATGAGCCGCGGCGTCCGTTGTGGCTGCCGCGGGAAATGAAAGAGGCGCAGCGATTGGATCCGGGGGCGATGTCGGGTCCGATGGAGCCGGGATACGCGCTCTTGTTGAATCCGTTCTATGCGAAGTCGCCGCACGGAAGTTTTGGCAAGCACGTGTTGACGCCGACGCTGGCGCTGACGTCGATTGCGGGAGCGACACCGGCGGGATGGCGGGTGCGGTATTGGGATGAGAACCTGTTGCAAGGGCCGCCGCCGTTGTTTCCGCTGCCGCAAGTGGTGGGGATCACGGTGCATCTGACGTTCGCGAAGCGGGCTTATGAGCTGGCGGCATGGTACCGGGCGCGGGGCTGCAAGATTGTGTTTGGCGGGCTGCATGTGCAATCGTGTCCGGACGAGGTGCGCCCGTATGCGGACGCGCTGGCGATCGGGGAAGGGACGCAGTTGTGGCCGGAGATTTTACGCGATGTGGCGGCGGGTTGTCTGAAGCCGCGTTACGAGGCGTCGTACGAGCGGGCCTATGATTTGGACCCGGCGCCGCGGCGGGAGCTGCTGGATCGCCGGAGTTTTCTGACCACAACCAGCCTGAACGCGACGCGGGGCTGCCATAACCGGTGCGGGTTTTGTTACCTGTCGACGGAGGGATTGAAAATGCCGTATCGGATGCGGGATCCGGAGGATGTCCGGCGTCAATGGGAATTGGACGGTCAGCCGTACGCGGTGTTCACGGACAACAATCTCGGTTCACGGAAGGATTACCTGAGGCAGTTGTGCCGGGCGTTGCGGCCGGTGAAGGGGATCTGGAGCGCGGCCGTGACGCTGGATGTTTCCGACGATCCGGCATTGGTCCGGGAGATGGCGCTGTCGGGTTGCACGGGGGTGTTCATCGGGTTCGAATCACTATCGGACGACAACCTGGCCGGGGCGCGGAAGCGGACGCCGAAGGCGGAGGACTACGCGCGGCGCGTGGGAATTTTTCGCGATCACGGCATCCAGGTAAATGGGAGTTTCGTGGTGGGATTCGACGGGGATCGGCGGGACACATTCACGACGCTGGCGCAATGGATCGAGGGGAACCGGATGGAATGCGCGACGTTTCACATTTTGACGCCTTATCCGGGAACGCCTTTGTTCAGGCAATTGGAGGCGGAGGGGCGGTTGTTGCACCGGGACTGGGACAAATACGACACGGCGCACGTGGTGTTTCAGCCGAAACACCTGACGCCGGAGGAGCTGCTGCTGGGCTACGACTGGCTGTACCGCCGGTTGTTTTCGCACGCGTCGATCTGGCGGCGTCGGCCGGAGTCCTGGTCGGCATTGCCAATGTATTTTGCCGGGTGCTACCTGTACAAGCGTTCAAATCGCCTGTGGCGTTTTTTGATCAAGCGCCGTCTCGTGCATGCAGCGTGGCGGCCCTTGGTGGAGGTATCGCGACTGCGTCATTTGGCTTATCGGAAGCAGTTGGAACGGGGAGTTCAGCCCATACACGAAAGCTGCGGGGAACAGGCGGCTTCCATTCCGTTTCCGGCGAGTGTTTGACGGAGAACGACTTATTTCAACCACGGATGAACACGGATCAGGGTGGGGCGAGACTTGGGAGGGCCGGCGTCCTCGCCGGCCCAAACATCCTTAAGCGCGAAAAAAGCGCAGTTGGGGACGGCGGGGACGCCGTCCCTCCCGGTCAGGGCTCGACGGAGTCTCGCCCCACCCATTCGCAGAAATTAGCGCCAATTCGCGTCAAAGCTGCTCCATCCGTGTTTATCGGTGTCCATCCGTGGTCGGAGTTCCAAGGAAATGGCGGGCTTATTGCTGGGCTGGTGGGTGGGGCATTTTCCGGAAGCCGCAGGATTGAGCGGAATCGGCCGGGAAAGGTCCAATCTGCAACTTTATGAACGTGATGAGTCGGTTATTGAGAGGGGATCGGGCACTGGCGATCCCGGTGTTGTCGCTGATGTTTGCGTCGCTGGTGTGCATGGGTTTTGTGCTGGTGCGCGTCGGGCAGACGGGCAATCCCCGGTATATTTCGCTGTTGTGGAATTTGTTTCTCGCCTGGTTGCCGCTGGTCTTCGCGGTTCAGGCGCGGCGGTATGACCGGTTATCGACGGTGAAGCTGCCGTTGTTGATCCTGTTCACGTGCTTGTGGCTGCTGTTCTTCCCAAATGCCCCCTACATTTTCACCGATCTCATCCACCTCACCACGCGGTTCTTTGGTGTTTACTGGATTGACCTGGCGATGGTGCTGACCTGTGCGTTGACAGGATTGGTGCTGGGATTTGTGTCGCTGTACCTGATGCAGGAGATTGTCGCGCGACGTTACGGGCGCTGGGCGGGCTGGGGATTCATCGCGGTGTCGACGGCGCTGGGCAGCTTCGGAATTTTCCTGGGGCGCTTCCTGCGATTCAACAGTTGGGACGTGGTGGTGAGTCCGGGCCGGCTTTACCAGGGCGTGGGGGCGTGGACGTCGCAGTTTTTGAATTACCCGCGAACGATCGGGTTTCCGCTGGCGTTCGCCGCGTTTCTGTTCACGGCTTACCTGATGTTGTATGCCTTGACGCAGATGCCGCGGGCGGGGATGTCGCCGATGCCGGCGGAGAAGACGGCGTGAGCCAAAAGATGGAGTCTCGTGACCTCGACTCCTACATCAAATTAAAGTAGGGGACCGCGATCTCACGATCGCGGCTACGAAGTCAGCGGAGTGCCCAAATTGATTTTGTGTTTCAGGCAATAGGCGGCGTTGGCGACGTATTTGCGGGCCCAGTACGCGATTTTCCTCCGTTCGGCAGGCGTCAATGCGCGCACGACGCGCGCGGGTGTTCCCATCACAAGCGATCCTGGCGGGATGCGGTGTCGCTGCGTGACGAGTGATCCAGCCCCGATGATGCATTGTTTCCCGATCACGGCGCCGTCGAGAATGATGGCGCCCATGCCGATCAGCACTTCATCGCCCACGGTGCAGGCGTGGACCACGGCGGAGTGGCCGATCGTGACGTAATTGCCCACGCGACATTCATAGTCGTCGGCAAGGTGCAGAACCACGTTGTCCTGGATATTCGAATGGTGTCCGACCCGGATGCGGTTGATGTCGCCGCGGAGGACGGCGTTGTACCAGACGCTGGAGTGTGCGCCGAGGGTGACGTCGCCGACGACTGCGGCGCCGGAGGCGATGTAGACACCGCGGCCGAGTTTGGGTTTCCGGCGGAGGAACCGGTTCAACTGCGGATCGAGGTGGATCATGGCGGACGGGATAGCAAAGCGCTGGCGGCTGGGCAAAAGAAAAACCCCGCCCGAACAGCGGGCGGGGGTTGGCGTTCTCAGTTTTCAGCGCTCACCGGCACCGGTAGTACGGATACGGGCGAGCGCACCCTCCGCCAAACTGGACCCTCACCGCGGGAGCGGGCGGGTAATAAGCACGAACGACCGGCCGATAGACCGGAGCCGGGGCGTAATAGACCGGAGCCGGCGCGACGATCACGGGGGCCGGGGCGGGGACATAAACGACCTGCGGAGCCGGAGCGGGCTGATAATAGCCGTAGCTGACTCCGTAAACCGGCGCCGGCCCGCCGTAGACGGAAACGGTCGTGCAAGGTTGCGGATGAATAATCGCGCTGGTCACGAGGGCCGCCGCGCCGACACCCGCCAGGACCTGTCCGGCAACGCACCAGCCATCGCCGGCCCGGGCCGTCTGAACGCCCATTCCCGCCACGCCCGCGATCATTGCTGCCAAAATCATCTTTTTCATAAACTGCCTTTCCATTGAACCGTTCCTTCCATCCGACGGGCCAAATTTGGTTTTATTCAGGAGGCGGTTAACTGTAGGATTTTCAACGGAGTATGACGAAGCCGACATCCAAGCGGCCCCCGGTGCCCCGGCGCCGATTGCCGAGATCGTTCAAGGATCTCACACCCGCAAAGCATTTCAATCCGCGCACTTTTTTTCACGAGATGGTTTGGAAAGCCCTGCTGACCCGGCGCAAGGGACAGCACAAGCGGCCCGCGTTTCCCAAGCTCAGCTACGGGCAGGTCGCAATCACGTGGATCGGCCACGCGTCGTTTCTCATCCAGTTCACCGATCTGAATGTGCTGATCGATCCGAACTTCGCGAACTGGCTGTTCCTGCTGAAGCGGATCAAGCGATCGGGATTGCGCATTCGCGATTTGCCGCCGATCGACGCGGTGCTGCTGACGCACGCGCACTTCGATCATTTTCACAAGCCAACGCTGCGCCGGTTGCCGCAGCCGAAGATCGGTATCATGCCTTGGGGCGTGGGCGACCTGGCGTTGGATCTTGGATTCGACCGGGTGGTGGAGCTGGAGTGGTGGGAGAGTTTCAAGCACAAGGACTGGTCCGTGACGCTGACACCGAGCAAGCATTGGGGCGCTCGGACGCTGCGCGATCATCACCGCGGCTACGGCGGTTTCGTGCTGGAACACCAGGGACGCCGCATCTATCACGCCGGCGACAGCGCTTACTTCCACGGATTTCAGCAACTCGGCCGGCGGTTGCCGCCGGAGATCGCGCTGCTGCCGATCGGCGCGTATCACCCGGAAACGTTCCGGCGCGTTCACATGGGGCCGGACGAAGCCCTGAAGGCGTTCAAACATCTCCGGGCGCGCTGGCTGGTCCCGATGCACTACGGCAGTTTCCGGCTGTCGTTCGAAGACGTCGACGAACCGCCGCGCTGGCTGCTCGAGCTGGCCGAGGAAGAAAAGTTGACCGACCAGGTGAAATTCCTCGAGGAAGGCGTGCCGGAAGTTTTTTGAAGCAAATTGGCGGGGCGAGACTCGGGGCCGTGAGGGTTTTTGGATAAATGGATTTATGGATTATTGGAGGGTTCCGCGCGACAGTCTTCCCATTTATCCAGGAATCCAGGAACCCACCCATCCAGTCTTCGAGGGCTCGACTGAGTCTCGCCCCACCGTTTCGTGCCATTCGCGTCAATGCGCCGCCGCTCTAAATCCCAGACGGTGAATAAGTTTTGGAAATGTCGCGCTTGACTCCCCAACATTTGGTATGCTAATTAGTTTCCGACCACAATTAGGTGTGGCCGTTTATGCGTTGCCCAAAATGCGGATGTCAGGACGATAAAGTGATCGATTCGCGGGCTTCTCGGGAGGGGGCCACCATTCGTCGTCGGCGTCAGTGCATTTCCTGCGGATTTCGATTCACCACTTACGAGGAGATTGAGCATGAGGGTTTGATGGTGTTGAAGCGGGACGGGCGGCATGAGGAATTTTCGAAGGAGAAATTGTTGTCGGGAATCAAGAAGGCGTGTCAGAAGCGGCCGATCAGTCCGAAGGTGATGGAGGATTTGGTGGACCGGATTGTGGATGAGATCACGAGCAAGTATGAGCAGGAAGTGCCCGGGGAAATGATCGGCAAGCTGGTGATGGCGGCGCTGAGGGGGATCGACGAGGTCGCGTATGTGCGGTTCGCGAGTGTGTACCGGCGATTCCAGGAGGCGACGGATTTCGTGCATGAAGTCAAAAAGCTGGAGGCGAAGCAATGATCACACTGGCCTGGGATTGCCTGATGTTCCAGATGGCGACGGGTGAAAGCGTGCCGTTCACGGCGGAGATGATCTCGGTGGAATTGTCTGGCGAACAGGCGGGAATGTTCGACCCGGAATTCGTCAAGCACGCCACCAATGCCGTCTTTCATTATTTCAAACACGAACTCGGGCGCGAGACAATCACCGTCGGCGAATTCGCCGGGGCGCTCGAGCGCGTGTTGCGCGGATTCGATTTCGCCGCGGCCGCGCCGGAATCGGAATCGGGGCCGGAGCCGGAATCGCGCCGCGTGTTGGAGTCGGATCTGTTGCGACTGGCGCGCGAATCCGGCGAGGGCTGGGAATTGTTTTTCTTCGGCAAACTGCGTGATGAATTGCGGCATCAACTCGAGCAGGCGCCCGCCATGGTGCGGTTCCGCGGATTGCGCGGCTGCGTGAAGACGCTGACCGGCGCCCGGCGCTGGTGTCCGCGCTGCCGGACGCTGCACAGCCAGATCGTGGATTTTCTCCGCAATTGCCTGTGCGCGGAATCCGGCCGACGCGAAACCGCCCTGGTCGTCGAATAGCCCGCCGCATGAGCAAAACCCTCTTCGAAAAAATCATCGCGCGCGAGATTCCCGCGACCATCGAATACGAGGACGAGCACGTCATCGCGTTTCGCGATATCAAGCCCCAGGCGCCGATCCATGTGCTGATCATCCCGAAGAAGCCGATCCCGCGGATCGCGGAGGCGAAGCCGGAGGATCAGCAGGTTCTCGGTCACCTGCTGCTCAAGGCGGGCGAAGTCGCGTCGAAACTGGGTCTCAAGAAAAACGGCTACCGGCTGGTGTTCAACAACGGCGCCGACGCCGGCGAAGCCGTCCCCCACCTGCACTGCCACATCCTGGGCGGCCGGAAGATGAGCTGGCCGCCGGGATGAAGCTTGCTGGATGGATGGATTGTTGGATTTGTGGATTAGAGCGATTCAAATTAAACCATAGCCGGCAAGTGCCTGAAAGAGCATCCGCAGATTACACAGATTTCTCAGATAATCTGTGTTCATCTGCGAAATCTGCGGATAAATAAACGGCTACAGTTTTCTTGAAATCGCTCTAGTGGGAAGACTTCCGCGCGGACGCCATCCAGGAATCTTTTGATCCAACAAACCCTTACCTCGCTCCGCTGAGAACGCTTCCCAGCCGCTCGATTCCCTTCCGGATATCGGCTTCCGGCGCGCCGCCGAAGCTGAGGCGGAGTCCGTTGCGGGAGATGGGGCGGGCGCGGTCCGGCGCGAAGCACAATTCGCCGGGCACGTAGAGGACGCCGCGTTTCAGGGATTTTTGGAACACACGCGAGCGGGCGCCGGCGCTCACGCCGGGCGGCAGCGTGGCCCAGATATACAATCCGCCGTTCGGTTCGCGCCAGCCGACCGCGGCCGGAACATGGGCTTTCAGGGCGGCCTGCATCACCCGCGCCTTCCGCGCATAGCGCGACCGCAAAACTCCCAGGTGCCGGTCGTAGTCGCCCGACCCGATCGCCCCGGCGAGCAGGCGCTGGAGCAGGTTCGAGGTGCCGAAGTCGTGGTTGCCCTTGATGCGCAGGGCAGCCTGGAACAGCGGCCCCGGCAGGAGGCCGAACCCGACGCGGGCGCCGGTCGCGAAGGGTTTGCTGTAAGTGCCGGCGTAGAGAACGCGGTCGCGTCCGCCAGGCGCGGCGAGGGCGGACCGGACATCGCCGCCATGGAATCTTAATTCACGATAGGCGGCGTCTTCGATGAGGTAAATCGGATGTCCGGCGGCGCGTTCGTAGCGGCGGAGCAGCTTCAGCGCGCCGGCCTTTTTCTCAAACGCGGTCGTGGTGCCCGTGGGATTCTGAAAGTAGCTGACGAGGTACAGTGCCTTGAGCCGGGGCAGTTCGCCGCGGCGTTTCAACTGGTCCAGAACGGATTCCAGGTGGGCGAGGTTGATTCCGTCGGGATCCAGCCGGATGCCGCGCGCGCGAATGGCGCGGCTTTGGAGGATGCCGAGGAACACGAAATAGGTGGGGTCCTCGACGAGGACGAGGTCGCCGGGATCGCACAGGGCTTCGAGGGCGAGGTAGAGCAATTGTTGCGAGCCGCTGGTGATGAGCAGTCGGGCGGGGTCGCAGGCGACGCGGTCCGCGGCGGCGAGGCGACGCGCGGTGCGGTCGCGCAATTCGGGATCGCCCTGGGTGGTGCCGTATTGGAGCGCGGCACGGCCGGCGCGGGTTTTCGACATCCGATTGATCAACCGCGCGACCTCGCGCACGGGCAGGGTGTCGTTGTCGGTGAACCCGGCGGCCAGGGACACGAGCCCGGGTCGGGCCAGGGCCATGTGCATGAGCCAGGTGATCGGCGGATCTTCCGTGCGTCGGCCGAGCCCCGAGAGGGCACTGGCGGAAGACCAGGCGGGGTTCATGGCTGAGGGAGCTCGGGCGCGGCCGGTGCGGCGGCGCTCATTTGTTCGCGCAATTTCTTGAGCGCGGCGTGGGCCGCTTCGGTTTCAGCCGCTTTCTTGCTCTTGCCCGATCCGCGCGCCAGCTCGACGCCGCCGTGGTGGACGGTGCATTCGAACACCCGGTCGTGGTCGGGGCCGGTGGCGGAGACGACGTGATATTGCGGGGCTTCCACCGAGACCGCCTGGAGCAGTTCCTGGAGTTCGCCCTTGGGATTTTCGAGAATGGGAATGGAGCCGAGATTTCCGAACGCGGCCTGGAACCGGCCGAGGATGAATTCGCGGGCGACGTCGAATCCGCCGTCGAGGAACAGCGCGCCGAGCACGGCTTCGAAGGCGTCGGCGAGGGCGGACGGGCGTTCGCGGCCGCCGTGCATTTCCTCGCCGCGGCTGAGGGCGAGGTGTTGTCCGATGCCGAGGTCGCGTCCGTGTTCGGCGAGGGTGCGGCGGTTGACGAGTTTGGCGCGGGCCTTCGTGAGCGGGCCTTCCTCGAAATCCGGGAAGCGTTCGTAGAGCGCGCGGGTGAGGACGAGTTGCAGGACAGCGTCGCCGAGGAATTCGAGGCGCTGGTTGGTCTGGGTGGGCGCGCCGAGTTCGTGCGCGACCGAGGGGTGGGTGAGCGCGAGCTGGAGCAGCGCGGCATCGCGGAAGGTGTGGCCCAGGCGACGCTGCAATTCCTGGAGATCCGGAGCCGGAGTGTCCATGGGGCCTACTCCGGTTTCGCGAGCGCTTCGGTGGAATTGGCCGGCTCAGCCTCCGGCGCGGGGGCCGCGTCGGCCGGCGGCGCTTCCGGCGCGGCATCGGGCGCGGGTGGATTCAGTCCGTGTTCGAGCAGGCCCGCGACATCGCGCTGCACCTGTTCCAACTGGTCGAGGCGCAGGTTGGGATCGGTGATGGTGAACACGTCGCCGGTCGAGGGTTGTTCGTAGATGAAAATTCTCTGGCCGTCGCGGACGAGCTGTTCCTTGACTTTGAGCAGGCGTTTCCGTTCGAGCATGACCGCCAGGATGAAGCCGGCGGGAAGATAGTGCGGGTCGTTCAGCTCGATCAGTTTGCGCAGGAGGGTTTCGGCGGTTTCCTTCTTGATTGTTTCCACCGGCGGCTGCGGGGCGGTGTAAATACCCTGCCAGAACGAGACGAATCCCTTGCGATCGCGGCTCTCGGCGAACTGCCGCTCCCAGCAGGAGCCGCACACATCGGAACGTTCGAAGCCCGCCTTTTCATCGAACAAAAGCGTGTGATACGCTTCCTTGTCCACAAATGCCTTGCCGCAGGCCTGGCACCCGCGGCCTCTCGATTGAATATTCCACTCGGTCATTGAACGTCGCTCGAATCGTGCTGCCCGCCTTGTCATTATTGCGAGATGCGGTGCGACTGCAACACCCATTTGAATGGATTGATGGATTATTGGATCCATCCACCAATCCACAAATCCAATAATCCAGTTTTCGGGATGGCTGGCTGTCGTGTAGTTTGGTCGGGCTTTTGGATTGTATGCAGATCGGCAAACTCAACCTGGGCACGAACCTGTTCCTGTCGCCGCTGGCGGGCTACACCAACCTGCCGTTCCGGCTGGTGTTGCGGGAATTGGGCGGGCTGGGACTGGCGACGACCGACCTGGTCAACGCGCGTTCGCTGATTGAGCGCCGGGAAAAGGCCTTCAAGCTCATTGAAACGCGCTCCGCCGACCAGCCGCTCGCCGTGCAGTTGTTTGGCTCCGTGCCGGAGGAAATGCGGGATGCGGCCGCGCTGCTGGAATCGCTCGGAGTTTCGTCGGTGGACATCAACATGGGCTGCCCGGTGAAGAAGGTGTGCAAGGTGGGGGGCGGCTCGGCGATGATGACCGAGCTGGACAAGACGGCGCGGCTGGTGAAGGGGATGGTAGATGCGGTGCGAATCCCGGTCACGGCCAAGATGCGGCTCGGCTGGGACGAGGCGAACATCACGGCGCCGGACCTGGCGCGCGCGCTGGAGGACGTGGGCGTGGCGGCTGTGTTTGTTCATGGCCGGACGCGCGAGCAGGGATTCGGCGGCACGGTCAATCTCGACGGCATCCGGCGCGTGGTCGAGGCGGTGCGATCAATCCCCGTGATTGGCAACGGCGACATCACGACGCCCCAGGCCGCCCGGATCATGCTGGAATCCACCGGGTGCGCCGGCGTCAGCGTCGGGCGCGGCGCGTTTTATGATCCCTGGATTTTCCGGCGCACGGAGCAGCACCTGCGGAATCCGGCGGCTGAACTGCTGCCGGAGCCGGGATTCGAGGAGCGCGTGCGGGTTTTATGCCGCCATCTCGACCTGATGATCGAGGTTTTTGGCGAGGAACACGGCTGCCGGATGTTCCGGAAAGTGGCGCCGTGGTACGCGCGCCGGTTCGGTCCGGTGAATGAGTTCAACCGGCACGTCGTTCACATCGCCAGCCGCGACCAGTTTTATTCCGTGCTCGCCGCCTACCGGAAATGGCGCTCGCAGTTCGAGGATGGCTCGGGCGAATTGCTGCCGCGATTTCGTCCGCCCCCGCTGGCAACGGCGCCGGGTTCAGCCGAGGGCGCGGCGCAGCGCATCCCGGTTCCCAAAGGGCCGGTGGATGTCTGGTAATCAAGGGGTTAAATGAAGCAGCGGGCATTGGGCAACACACGGTAAAATGCCCAATACCCGCAAATCCGACAGTCTCGTGACTCTAAATGCCTTTCCTCTCAAGGCAAGACTCTTTTTGTCGGTTCTTTCACGGACCCCCATTATAGTTTAGGAGTTTAACAGTTTAGGAGTTTGGGAGTCGCTTCGCCAGCCGTCACCCGTCACTCTCAAACTCCTAAACTCTTATACTACTTCGAGGGGGCACTTCGGCATCGCGGCGAGGAACGACTGGCCGTATGGCTTGGCGAGGATGCGGTTGTCGAGGACCACGACGATTCCGGTGTCGGTTTTGGACCGGATGAGGCGTCCGACGCCCTGCCGGAATTTAAGCACGGCTTCGGGCAGGGAGAATTCGCGGAAGGAATCACCGCCGCGCGCCTCGATGGCCTCGATGCGGGCCTCGATGAGCGGGTGATCCGGGACGGCGAAGGGCAGGCGCGTGATGATGACATTGCTGAGCGCCTCGCCGGGCACGTCGACGCCCTGCCAGAAACTGTCGGTGCCGAACAGCACGGAGTCGATGTCCTCCTTGAATTTTTCCAGCATGAGCGAGCGCGGCGTGCCGGTGCCCTGGATGAAACAGGCGACGCCGAGCTTGTCGAAAAACGGCTGCATCCGCTCGCCGAGCTCCTGCATCAGCTTGTAATTCGTGAACAACACGAACGCTTTTCCGTGCGTGAGCCGGATGAAATGTTCGATGTGCTGCTCGAGCGCGGCGGCGTAGCCGGCATCGCGCGGGTCCGGCATCTTCCCGGCCACAAACAGCTTCATCTGGCTCGCGTAATCGAACGGCGTCCCGACCTGCAGCCGCACCGCACGCTCCGCCCCGACGCGGCCGATGAAATAATCGAGGCCCGATCCCCGCGGATTGGCCGGGCGCGCCGGGCCTGGACGGGATCGCGGCGCGGGGGCGGCGGCAGGTTCGCCGGACTCGGCGGTCATGGACAGCGTGGCGCTGGTGAGGATCACGGACGTGTCGGACTCGAACAGGCGGCGCCGGAGGAATTCCGCGACGTCGACGGGCGCGGCGTTCAGGCCTAACGTCTTATGTGCTTTTCCTGAGCGTTGAACCCAGTAGACGTGCTCCTGCGCGCCCTGTTCGAGGAACAGCTTGATCTCCTCCCGCAATTCCATCAGGCGCCGGTTGCATTCCATCAGTTCCTGCCCGATGTCCTTGTCCTCGCTCAGCTTGACCAGGTCGCTGATGGCTTCGCGCAGCCGCTGGATGGGCAGCGTGACGTTGTCCGGGACCAGCTCGGGCCGGCGCACGCGCAGCTCGGTCCAGGCGCGGTCGGATCGGCCCCCGCCCGCGCGGCCGCGCGCCGGGCGGGATTCCTCGGCGCGCCGGCGCTGGAGATCGTCGCAGGCGTTTTCGACGTTCGCGAAAAAAGTGTCGGCTTCCCCGAGCAGCGAGGCGACCAGTTTGACGGCGGCGCCCTGGCGCAGGGTGGCGAGCAGGCCTTTTTCCGTGCGCGGATTCCACAGGCGCTGCAGCGCGTACCGGAGTTGGCCGCTCGAGACGCTGAGCCCGATGTGTTTGGACGCGACACTTTCGACCAGGTGCGCCTCGTCGAAGATGACGAAATCGTTCTTGAACAGGATGCCGCCCTCGGTTTCCTCGTCCAGCCCGCCGAGCAGCGTGAAGAACAGCGTGTGATTCAGGACCAGGACGTCGGAAGCCAGGATGCGGTGCCGGGCGCGCTGGAAGAAGCAGGCCTCGTGGTCCTTGGCAAAATCGGATTGGAACCCGCAGAGTTTCGGCGAGCACAGGCCGCGTTCCGAGCAGACCTGGTTCCAGACTTTGGGATCCGGTTCGATTTCAAAATCCGACAGGCTGCCGTCGCGGGTGGATTTGGACCATTCGTAGATGCGCTGCAATTCCTCGGCTTCGGAGCTGGTGAACAGGTTGCCCGACTGCTGCATGGCTTTCTGAAGGCGCCGTGTGCAGAGGTAATTGCCGCGCCCTTTCAGCATGGTGAAATTGAACTTCACCGGTTGCGGCAGCGCGCCCAGCACCTTCGATAACATCGGCAGATCCTTTTCCGTGAGCTGCTCCTGCAGGTTGATGGTGTGCGTGGAAACGACGGCTTTTTTGCGACGGGCGATGGCGAACAGGATGGCGGGGACAAGATAAGCGAGGCTTTTGCCGACGCCGGTGCCCGCTTCGACGGCGAGGTGTTCGCGGTTCTGCAGCGCCCGCGCCACGGCGACGGCCATGGCCTGCTGCTGGGGGCGGAATTCAAAATTGCTGGCGCGGGACAGGATGCCGCTCGGGGAAAAAATCGATTCGACCTGCGACACCAGGTCGATTCCCGACGGTTCATGTTCAACCCCGCTGATCATTCGAGTTCTTCAAATTACCAGCCACCCGGCCAAGGCAGAAGTAAGAATGTAGAAATCGCAACAGGTTGCTCCCGGGCCGCCAGGATTCTGCATTCTCTATTCCGCCTTCTTCCTTTTCTACAACCGCTCCGCGCCGGACAGTGGCGAACTCGACAGCGCAACCCGGAGCCGGTGCGTTTCGCCCGGCGCAAGGACGATGCGGTCCGAACCCACATTGCCGGCCTCGACACAAACCATCGAGGCGTGTTCGGCGGGATCAAAATCAGGCATGAGCTGCGTGGTCCAGGGATTCCAAAGCACGGTGGACCGCGACCCCGTTCTATCGATTCGAATGACGCGACGAAGAGTCGCATCGCGGATTTCAATCGAGCCGGGGGTTTCGGGGTAGATGCGGTTCGTTTCGCGCAGGATGCGGATGGGCTCGCGGCCTTCCTGTTTGCGCGCGTTCTGGTCGGTTTTATCGAGGTAGAAGGCGGATTCGAGTCCGGTCACCGTGACCTGCGCGATGTTTCCGACGTGAAAATAGGTGTGCAGACAATCCTCGTACTCCAGCGGCTGGTTTGATTGATTTTCAACCGACAATTCCATCTCGAGCCGGTCGGTGACGGCGACTTCGAATTCGGCGTTGAACTTCGGCCATCCGGTCGATGCGGAATTTTCGGGCAGGCGGAATCGAACGGCGACTCCGCCCTGCGGCAGGTCCCGGGAGCCCAGGATGTCCCAGCGCGTGATGCGGGCGAACCCGTGCCCGAGGGGCGAACCGGGGCGGGATCCGAACCACGGTAAGCAGATCGGCACACCGCCGCGGATGGCCTTGCCCGGCGCGAACGGGCTCAGCCGGCTGAGAAACAACAGTGGCGGCTGTTCGGCGAGTTGGAAACCGGTGACGTGCGCGCCGTGAGGATAAATCTCGGCGCTGGCCTGGCTGGATTTCAATGTGATTCGCTCCAGGCCGCCGTTGCCCGAACCGATCGATAGCCGGCCGGAATGTTGCAGTTGAATGTCGGGATTGCCGGGTTTCGGGTTGCTCATACTCAACACGTTAGGATTCGCGCGGCCGTTTCACAACAATTTCAAGGTTCCCGCGGTTTTTCACGATGTTGTTGGCCGGAAGAATGCCGCGCCAGTTGGTGCCCGGATAGATGACCGAGCCGCGCCCGATGATGCTGCCGGGATTCAGGACCGAGTTGCACCCGACCTCGGCCCCGTCGCCCAGGAGCGCGCCGAACTTGCGCAATCCCGTGTCGAACGGCTTGCCTTCCAGGTCCACGGTGATGTTGCCCGGCAGCGATTTGAAATTGGACAGGATCACGCCGGCGCCGATGTGGGCCTTGTGGCCGAGAATGGAGTCGCCGATGTAATTGAAGTGCGGCGCGACGGCCTTGTTGAAGAGCAGCGCGTTTTTCAGCTCGGTGGAATTTCCGATCACACAACCGTCGCCAATGATGACGTTGTCGCGGATGTAGGCGTTGTGCCGGATCTCGCAGTTGCAGCCGATGATCGCCGGGCCTTTGATCATCGCGCCGTCCTCGACGACGGTTCCTTCGCCGATGAAGACCTGGGGCCCGATGAACGCCGAGCCTTCGCAGCGATGCAGTTGAGCGGGCTTGAGGTGTGCGGCGATGTAAGGGCCTATTTTCCGGAGCGCGTCCCAGGCGAATTCGCAGCCGGCGAAGATTTCCGCGTGCGCGGTCTGGCCGAGGTCAAACAGGTCCGCTGGCTTGAACATGGGGGAAAACTAGGCGAAAGCCGCGCGGCGGCAATTCTTTTCGCGATCCGGAGCGCCCCTGTAGCCGCGATTGTAAAATCGCGGAAACTGTGGTGCCGCGGGAATCCGCAATCTGACGATCGCGGCTACGGCGCGTTTTTCCTTCATTCTGCATTTATCCTTCTGCATTCTGCCTTTGTACACCGTGCGCAGCATCTATTTCGATTACAACGCCACCACGCCGCTGGATCCGGCGGTGCGGGATCCCATGCTGCCGTTCCTCGGCGACACCTGGGGCAACCCGTCCAGCATCCACCAGGCCGGCCGCAAGGCGCGGGCCTGCCTCGATGAAGCCCGGGAACGATCCGCCAGAGTCCTCGCCTGCAAACCCAGCGAAATCGTCTTCACCAGCGGCGGCACCGAAAGCGTCAACCTCGCCATCCTCGGCACTGTCCGCCACCTCAAATCCAAAGGCCGGCACCTCGTCACCTCCGCCATCGAACACCACGCCGTCCTCCGCTCCTTCGAATACCTCGCGCGCCATGAAGGATTTGATCTCACCGTGCTGCCGGTGGACCGGGAGGGCCGGGTCTCGCCGGACGACGTCGCGCGCTCGCTAAGGCCGGACACGGTCCTGGCGTCCGTCATGGCAGCCAACAATGAGATTGGCACCCTGCAGCCCGTGCCGGAAATCGGCGCCCTGTGCCGGTCCCGGGGAATTCTCTTTCACACCGATGCCGTCCAGTGGTTCGGCAAGGAACCGGTCAGCAACATCCACCAGTTCAACGCCGACCTGGTATCGATCTGCGCCCATAAATTTCACGGACCCAAGGGCGCCGGGGCGTTGTTCATCCGGTCGCCGCTGCATCCAGACCCGATCCTGTTTGGCGGCAGCCATGAAAACGAGCGCCGTGCGGGGACGGAAAACCTGGCGGGGATTATTGGATTTGTGGAGGCGCTGGAGAGATTTGTGCCGGAACCGGTGTTTGCCCGGGCGCAACTGGAACCGTTAACCCGCCGCTTGATTGACTTTGCCGAAAAAATCGACGGCGTGCGCTTTGTGGGGTCGCGGACTCACCGGCTGTCGAACACAGCCGCGTTTGTGGTGGATCGCACGGACGGCCTGACGCTGCTGGCGGGGCTGGATCTGGAAGGCGTTTGCGCGTCGAGCGGCTCGGCGTGTTCGGCGGGATCCCTGGAGCCGTCGCACGTGGTCGCGGCGCTGGGATTTGATTCGGCGCGGGCGAATGCGCTGTTGCGATTTTCGCTCGGGCGCGAATCGACTGCGGACGAGGTGGCGGCGGTGGAATCGGTTTTGCCGGGGGTGATCCGTCGCGCACAACGTGCCGAACAAGCCGGGAAAATTTTGTGAACAGGGTGTGGATTTTGTGAACAGGTCGGAGTTGCGGCGGTTGTTGAAATTGGCTGGGACTTTTTTCGGCAATGGAAGGCGTCGTAAGTGATTGTCGCAACCTTGACACCCGGGGTTGTTTGCCTTATTCACAGCCCATATTAATAAGAGAATGGTCACTGACAAAACCATCTATTAAGGGATTCATGAACCTGACGATCGCGAAGGACCAAATCATCAACGGTCTGCAAGCGGTGCAGAACGTGGTCAGCACCCGGACCACGCTGCCGATTCTCTCGAATGTTCTGCTGCGCACCGAGGACAACAAGCTCGAGTTCACTGCGACCGACCTGGATGTCACGATCGCCTGCAGCGTGGAAGCCAAGGTCAAGAAACCCGGCGCCTCGACCGTGCCCGTGAAGAAACTCTTCGGCATCGTCCGCGAACTGAGCAATTCCGACATCGAACTGGAAATCGACGACAAGAACACCACCAGCATCCGGTCCGGCGCGTCGTTCTACAAAATCAACGGCCTGAGCGCCGATGAATTTCCGCCGCTGCCCAAGTTTAAGGAGGAGAAAAAGGTCGTTTTACCCCAGCAAACGCTCAAAGCGATGCTGAAAAAAACATCGTTCGCCATCTCCACGGACGAATCCCGCTACGTTCTCAACGGCATTTTCATCAGCCTCAAGGAACACAAGATGACCATGGTGGCCACCGACGGCCGCCGCCTCGCACTTGTCGACGAAGAACTCGACATCTCCGACAAAAGCCAGGGCGAATTCATCATTCCCTCCAAAGTGGTCAACGAATTGAACCGCCTGCTGACCGACAAGGGCGAAGTCGAGATCCGCTACTCGGAAAACCAGGCTTCGTTCACGCTGAAAGACGAAAAGGGATTCAGCATTTTGATCATCACCAAGTTGATCGAAGGCAATTACCCGAACTATCGCCAGGTCATCCCGGGCGAGGTCAAGGAGCGCATCGCGCTGATCCGCGAGGAATTCCTCCACGCCCTGAAGCGCGCCGAAATCATGACCAGCGACAAGTCGAATTCGGTCAAGCTGGCGTTCGGCAAAAACAACCTTTCCATCACCGCCAATTCGCCCGATGTCGGCGAAGCCCGCGAAAGCCTCGCCATCAATTACAAAGGCAAGGAAATGGCCATCGCGTTCAACCCGAAATACCTCATCGACCCCCTGAACGCGCTCGCCAACGACGAGATTTTCATCGAACTGATCGACGAATTGAGCCCCGGCGTCCTCAAGATCAACGGGCCTTTCCTTTACGTCGTCATGCCGATGCGCCTGAGTTGACCGGACTGTGGGAGGGCCGGCGTCCTCGCCGGCCCAAACAAATCAGTTGGGGACGTCGGGGACGACGTCTCTCCCGTGCGTTCACATCTGGTCGACGGTCTCGATTCCCAGCAGATCGAGTCCCTGCTTCAGCACGCGCCCCGTCAATTCGCACAGCGCCAGGCGGCTGTCGCGCACGGCGCCTTCGCTTTTCAGGACCGGGCAGTTTTCGTAAAACGACGTGAACCGGCCCGCGAGTTCAAACAGGTAATTGCAAAGGAAATTCGGCCGGTATTCCTCCGCCACCGCCTCCAGCACGAGGCCGAAATTCAGTAACTGCTTTGCCAGCGCCAGCTCTTCCGGCGCATCCAAGGCCACATTCTGAATTCTGAATTCTGAATTCTGAATTCCGCCCTTTACAAAAATGCTCCGAATCCGCGCATATGCATACAGCAAATACGGCGCGGTGTTGCCGTTCAACGCCAGCATCTTGTCCCAGCTGAATTGGTAATCCGATTGCCGGTTCGGCAGCAGGTCCGCGTATTTCACCGCGCCCAGCCCGATGATCCGCGCGATCCGCTTCCGGTCCGCCTCGGGCAGCTCCGCATTTTTCTGCGTCACCACCTCAAACGCCCGCTCCTCCGCCTCGTCCAGCAACTCCGCCAGCTTCACATTCTCACCCGACCGCGTTTTCAACGGCTTGCCGTCGTCTCCCAGGATCGATCCAAACCACACATGCGCCAGCCTGACCCTGGCTGCAATCTCCGGCTGCCAGCGCCGAAACGTCGAGAACACCTGCTGAAAATGCAACTGCTGCCGTCCGTCCGTCACATACACAATCTCCGACGGATGCCACGTCTCCCACCGGAACGCCAGCGTCGCCAGGTCGGTCGTGGCATAGTTAAATCCGCCGTCGCTCTTCTGGATCAACTGCGGGTTCGGCTGCCATTCGCCGTCGCGATGAATCAGGAATGGATCCTCTTTCGGCGGCAATTTGCCTTCGCTGAACACGCACCGCGCGCCCTCGCTTTCCCGCGCGATGCCCCGCGCCACCAGGTCGTCCACCACGCCCTGCAATCGCTCGTTGTAAAAACTCTCGCCGTAAGTGTGGTCGAACTTCACCCCCAGCCGCCCGTAAATCGTGTCGAACTGCCGCTGCGATAACCGGATCATTTCCTTCCAGATCCCCAGGTTCTCAGCGTCGCCCTGCTGCAGCTTGACCAGTTCCTTGCGAGCCGATTCGTGGACGCCGGCGTCATACCCCGGCTTTTCCGGATCGCATTGGGCGCTGATCTTCTTGTAAATGCGCTCCATCTCCGCCAACGGCTCGCGCTCGAGCGATTCCTTGTCCAGCAGCGTCTTCCATCCGACCAGCAGCATGCCGAACTGCGTGCCCCAATCGCCGATATGATTGTCCGTGACAACGCGATGCCCGAGCAGGCGGAGCGTCCGGGCCAGGCTGTCGCCCAGGATGGTGGACCGGATATGGCCCACGTGCATCGGCTTCGCCACGTTCGGCGAGCTGAAATCGAGCACCACCGTCCGCGGCGCGGCGGCGGTTTCGATGAACAATGGCCCGCCGCTCAGCGCGGCCGACAGCGTGTCGCCGAGCACGGAGGATTTCAGTCGGAAATTCAGGAAGCCCGCGCCGGCAATCTCCACCTTTTCACACAGGTCCGACACCGACAGCTTCGCCACGACGTCCGCCGCGAGCTGGCGCGGATTCATTTTGCGCTCTTTGGCGAGCGACATCAGGGTGTTGGACTGGTAATCGCCGAATTTCGGGTCCGGGCACGGGCGCACCTGGACGGTGGTCAATGAAGCGTCCGGCAGCACCGCCTGGACGGCCTGGCGCAACTTGGATTCAATTAATTTCTGAGGCAGCACGGGGGAAATTTAACCACGGATGAACACCGATGAACACGGATTTTTCACCGATGAGCGCGGTGGGGAGAGACTCCGTCGAGCCCTGACATTCAGTGGAGTGCTCGAGTCATGGAGTTGTGGAGTGCTGAAGGGACGAAGTTCTCCAACATTCCCAGGACGCGGAACGGAACGGCGGGACCTTACTTTTTACCGTGCTCTTTGATGATTTTGAGCATGGCTTCGGCGTCGGGGGCCTGCTCAAGAGCCTGGCGGAAATCGGCGCGATGCAGCAGCTTCGCGATGTTGGCCAGGGTATGCAGGTGCTTTTGAAACTGGCCCTGCGGCACCAGGAACAACATCACCAGGTTCACCGGCTGATTGTCCAGCGCGTCGAAATTGACTCCCTTTTTCGACCGGCCCAGTGCGCCCACCACCTCGTTGATCAAATCCGTCGAGGCGTGCGGGATGCCGATTCCGAAACCGATGCCCGTGCTCATCGACGATTCCCGCTTCTTCACCACCGCCGCGATGGCGTCGTGATGTTCCGGCTTGATCTTGCCCGTCGTCACCAGGTTCTTGATGAGCTCATCAATCGCCTGCCAACGATCTGTCGCCTGCAGATCCACAAGAATCTGCTCTTTCGTCAGAATGTCGCCTAAATCCATAGCATCGGATCGGTCCGCACACGCATTTCGCCTGAAGCGGACTGCCTTATCAAGCTGAATTCACCGGGTCCACGGCGCCAACCCTCCGGGTCCCGCACCGGTCCTCCGGCCATTAGAACAAGATTCCCAGCCGATGCAAGACCTCTCCCGTGCATTGCCCCCACCATTTGAACGCGGCCCAAACCCCCGTCCGCCCCGTCAGCAAAGGCATTGCCACCATCAACACCCCCACGTTCCCCAGCAGAATCACCACCGCGGAAAACAAATAGCCCTGCTGCGTAATGTCCGTCTGCCGCATTTTCAATATGTGGCAGGTCAAGGTCACGTGAAACGCATACGCCGCCCCCAGCGCCAGGTGAAACCAAACCGCATACCGGCTCCAGCCCCACGCCAGGTTCCCCCCCAGGTAAACCCCGGCCACCAGGATCGCATACAACGGAAAAAAATAAGGCGCCAGCGCGATCAGAAAATTGCTCTTGCTCACCACCACATGCCCGCCATCCGACCCCGCCTTGAATTTCCGCACCTGACCCCCGCACATCCACGTCCAAACCGCGTGCGTCAACTCATGCCCCACCACGTAAATCCACATCGGCCGCGGCAATAACAGGTAAATCACCAGCCAACACCCCGCCCCCGCCAGCAACACCACCCACGTCGTCTCCGCCGCCCCCGCATCCGCCATCACCCGCCACAACGCCCATACCCCGCCGGCACAAACCGGCAGCAACAGGATCCCTAAAATCATTTTTACCCACTTGGGCATGCCCACGCAGAATTCAGAATCCAGTTTCCGGAATCCAGAAGAAACGATTTCAACCACGGATGAACACGGGTGAAAACAGAAGGATGTTCACGCGAATTAACGCGAATTCTCACTAACTGTTGAGAGGTGGGGCGAGACTCCGTCGAGCCCTTGTACTTCCCCCGAAAAGGTGGACACGATCGTGATCAGTTCTTTTTATAGCTGAGTTGTTGTTCAGATTCCACAGGTGATCACTGCGCGTCAAAAACCGGTTTTCAGTTCGAGTTGGTGAGGACGTTTTTGACCTTCAACAGCAGATCCTGGCTGGTGAAGGGCTTCTGAAGATACATGGCACGCTCGTTTTCGCCCGAAGGCCGGACAAACCCGCTGGTGCATAGAATGCGCGTCTGGGGGGCGAGCCGATGCAGGTGTTCCACCAGCTCGCGGCCGCTCATGGCCGGCATGACCATGTCGGTGATCACCAGGTCGATCGTGCTGTTGGTGGAATTCGCATGGGCCACCAGTTCCAGGGCTTTCTGGCCGTTGTTCGCCGTCAGCACCTTGTAACCGTATGCCGAAAGCACGGTCTGGCCCATCGTCAGCAACAAATCCTCGTCGTCCACCATCAGGATCGTTTGGGTGCCGTTGAGATTCGACGGATCCACGCTGTTGTCGCGGGCGATCTTTTTCTCGGCAGGCAGATAAACCCGGACGGAGGTGCCGACTTCGACCTGGCTGGAGACTGCGACGCCGCCGCCGTGGTTGGTGACGATGCCGTAGACCCAGGCGAGGCCGAGACCGCGGTGGTTGCCCTCTTTCTTGGTGGTGAAGAAGGGCTCAAAAATCCGGGGCAACACTTCCAGCGGAATCCCGCAGCCGTTGTCGCAGATCTCGACGCAAACGTAGGTGCCGGGCGCCAGGCGCAGGTCGCGGTCCTGGGCGGGCTCCGTGAGTTCCACGTTGCGGGACTGGATGATGATGCGCCCGCTCGCGGGAATGGCCTGGACGGCGTTCTCGATGATCTTCACGAATGCCTGCTGCATCTTGGCTTCGTCAAACTTCGTGCTGAAAAGTTTCCGTTCGAGCTGAAGCGTCCATTCGACCTTTTCCTTCTGCGTTTTCTGCAGCACCTCGACGCTGCGCTGAAGGAGCGAGTTCAGATTGCCCATCGACTGGGCCGCGCGGGATTCCTTTTCCTGGCGGCTGAAGGCGCCGAGGTCATTGGCGATTTCGCCGGCCTTGGCGGCGGATTTTTCCACCTCCATGAGCGAGGTGCGCCACGGGTGGTTCGCCTCCATTTGGCTGAGCACAAGCGAGGTGTGGCCGAGAATGCTCGTCAGCGCGTTGTTGAAATCGAGCGACACCGTCCGGGCGAGCTGCAGGGCGCATTCGAGCTTCTGCTTTTGCACCAGGCTGGATTCCGGGCCGTGGCTCTTCGACTCGTCACCCCCGGCGGTTTCCGGCGGCAATTGAATCACAAAAAACTTTTGCCCGTCCTTGGTGAGCGAACAAATCGACAGCGAGACAGAGCTGGCGGTGCCGCCGCGGGAACGGAGCCGGGCGCTGACGACACCCACGGGGGCGCGCTCCCATTGGGCGAGGAATTGCTCGGCGGTCGAACCGTTTTCACCGGCCCACAATGCGGAAAACCGCGGAGCCTCGCCTTCCAGAACCGCTCCAAACCACTTCACAGCCGCCGGATTGGCACGGAGAATCACGCCGGTGCCATCCAGCAGCAGCGCTGGCCACGCGGCGTTCTCCAGGGCAAAAACAACTTCCGGCTTCATTCAGTTTCCAATCCAAACCATGCGAACTCCAGGCACCCACATATATGCCTTGCAAAACTTACACACCCAAACGCAACCAGACCGAGCTTTCCGCGGCTCCGCGGAAAACCCGCTGCGTCACTGATCGGCTTGGCCCCGTCGTCGGGCCATAAATTGCCCATAGAATTCGATAAAGTATTTCAGCATTTGTGCTGCCAAAGCTTCAACTCTCATCCCCGTCTCCAACACCTCGGCATGTGACAAATGCTTGCGGCTCAAGCCCGCAGCCCGGTTCGTGATGCAGGATAACCCCGCCACCCGCATTCCATGGTGCCGCGCCACAATCGCCTCCGGAACTGTGCTCATACCAACAGCATCCGCCCCCAGACGCGCAAATGCCCGAATCTCCGCCGGCGTTTCATAACTGGGACCACTGACCGCGATGTAAGTGCCTGATTTAAGCCTGATTCCACATTTCCTGCCCGCCCGGAGAAGCAACTTCTGCAAATCAGTGGAATAGGTATCGGTCAAATCCACAAACCCCGAATCCCCCGGCCTCCTGGAAAGCCGCAACGGGTTGACCCCCATCAAGTTAATGTGATCTCGCAGAATCATGAACGCCCCACGCGGCAAATCGGATCGGATGCCACCCGCAGCATTCGTCAGAAGGATATCCTGCACGCCAAACTCAGCCAGCACGCGAATTGGAAAAACCACCGTTTCCATGGGATAACCCTCATGAAAATGCACGCGTCCACAAAGGGCGATCACCGGCACGCCGCTCATGCGACCCAGCAATATCTCTCCCCGATGGCCGTCCACACTCACCGCGGAAAAGCCCGGAACACGCGAATAGGAAATGCGCCGTTCGACAGAGAAATGGCGAAGCGCGGATTGGAATCCGCTGCCCAGTATGATGGCAATGGATGGACGGAGCGTAGACAGCCGTTTGAGGAACGCGGCGGCGGATCGGGCAGTGTTGGGGCGGGTGGACATTACCGATGGATGGCGATCCGGACAGCCGCCGGCGCGGTGACCCGGTTGCCCCGCGGGACCGACTCATATGAATCGCGGGTAGGGACGGCGCGCCGCGCCGTCCGCGCCGCGTCCAGCGGCGCAACGTTGCAGAGGGCATGCCGGGCGCCGTTCCGCTTTCCGCCCGCTGAGTCGCGGGCGGGGACGCCGCAGCGCGGCGTCCCTACCGTCTGCATTCCACGATCGAGCGCCGCTTTCCACATTCGATGCGTCGGCCCTGGGTTGCCCCGAGGGTCGGCTTGCTTTATTCTGGGCGTGCAATACCTTCGATGGCCTTTAATCGCGCTATGCAATTGAACAATGACGAGATTCGCCGTTACTCGCGGCATTTGATTCTGCCCGAAGTCGGACTGGCTGGCCAAAAGAAAATTTGTTCAACGAGCGTGCTCTGCATCGGCGCCGGCGGACTCGGATCCCCAATCGCCATGTACCTCGCCGCCGCGGGAATCGGCAAACTCGGCATCGTCGACTTTGACACGGTCGACTACTCCAACCTCCAACGCCAGATCCTCCACACGGACGCGGACGTCGGCCGCCCCAAAGCCCAATCCGCCAAGGAAACCATCGGCGGCATCAACCCCAATGTGGAAGTCGTCATCCACAATACCCGCATCACCAGCGAAAACGCCCTCGACCTGATCCGGCCCTACGACATCGTGGTCGACGGCACTGATAATTTCCCGACGCGCTATCTCACCAATGACGCCTGTGTGCTGTTGAAAAAGCCGAATGTTTACGGATCGATCTTCCGGTTTGAAGGCCAGGCCAGCGTGTTTGCGCCGCATCTCGGAGGACCCTGTTACCGGTGCCTGTACCCCGAACCGCCTCCGCCCGGCATGGTGCCGTCCTGCGCCGAAGGCGGCGTGCTCGGCGTGCTGCCCGGAATCATCGGCTGCATCCAGGCCGCCGAAATCCTCAAGCTCGCCCTCGGCAAAGGCAGTTCCCTCATCGGCCGACTGCTCCTCTTCAACGCCCTCGACATGAAGTTCCGGGAATTGAAACTCCGCCGCGATCCCCAATGCCCCATCTGCGGCGAGCATCCCACCATCAGGGAACTGATCGATTACGAAATGTTCTGCGGCATCAACCCGGAACCCGCCCAACCCGCGTCCAACCCGGACGAAGTCACCGTCCAGGACATGAAACGCGCCCTCGACGACCCCAAACTGGGCATCAAAGTGCTCGACGTCCGGGAACCCGACGAACACGAGATCGCCCACGTCCCGGGCGTGCCGTTGCTGCCGATGAGCGTCCTGCAACAGCGCTTCACCGAGTTGGATCCCAACCAGCAGTATTACATCCACTGCAAAAGCGGCGTCCGCTCGCTGAAAGCCCTGCAGTTCCTCCGCGAACAGGGATTCAAATACCTCAAGAGCGTCAAAGGCGGCATCCTGGCCTGGTCGGACGAAATCGACCATAACGTGCCCAGGTACTGAAGCGGTCGAGAGTCGAGGGTCGAGGGTCGAGAGCTGACGCGTCGCGCATGGAAGTCTTGCCCTCGACTCTCGACTGTCGACCCTCGACCCCATAATTGAGCTTGAAGGCCCGGAGAGGGGTCAGTCCTATAATCGTGAATTTGGCGCTTTCTACGGGTTGCAATGGATGCTTTCGGGGGGGCTGGGGGGCGGATGGCGGTGAGGTGGTGGGTATTTTCAAATGCATCGGGATCCTTTAACTTTCCGGCGGTCGCTCATTTGAAAACTGTCACGCACTTATGCTCGTTACTCTCGTCCACGTCCGGGTCAAAGCCGAATTCGTTGAGGCGTTCAAAGCCGCCTCGCTGGAGAATGCCCGCAATAGCGTCCGGGAACCCGGCGTCGCGCGGTTCGACGTGATCCAGCAGCAGGAGGATCCGACGCGGTTTGTGCTGATTGAAGTTTACCGGACGGCGGATGCGCCGGCGGCGCACAAGGAAACGGCGCATTACCAGAAATGGCGGGATACCGTGGCCCCGTGGATGGCTGAACCGCGGACCGGCGTCAAACACACCAACCTGTTCCCCGACGACTCGGGCTGGTGACATGAAATTTGAATTCGCCGCTCCAGGCCGGATTCTCTTTGGGGAAGGCCAGCTCGCCGCCGCCGGGGACATCGCCAAAGCTGCCGGCCGGCATCCCCTCGTCGTTGTGGGACGCGACGCATCGCGCGCGAGCCGCCTGCTGGCCCTCCTGCAGGCTCAATCCTTGGCAATCACGACGTATTCAGTGCCGGGCGAGCCGGAACTTGAGACGGTTCGGCAAGGCGTGGCGGCGGCCAGGTCGGCCGGATGCGACTTCGTGATCGGGATGGGCGGTGGCAGTGTTATCGATGCCGGCAAGGCGATCGCCGCCATGCTCAGGAACGAGGGGGATTTGCTCGAATATGTGGAAGTGATTGGCCGCGGGAAACCACTGGCGCACAGTTCAGCGGCGTATGTCGCCATCCCCACCACTGCCGGCACGGGTTCCGAAGCCACGCGCAATGCCGTCCTGGCGTCGCCCGAACACCGGGTCAAAGTTAGTCTCCGCAGCGCGTCCATGATTCCCGGTGTCGCCCTCGTTGACCCGGAACTGACCTATGATCTGCCGCCCGTCATTACGGCGAGCACGGGGCTGGATGCACTGACTCAGCTGATTGAACCTTATGTTTGTGCGCGGGCGAATCCGATGACCGATTCTATTTGTGTGGAGGGCATTCGCCGCGCGGCCGCGGCATTGCCTGCCGCTTTTCGGAACGGCGCCGATCGGGCCGCGCGACGCGACATGGCCCTGGCGAGTTTGTTCGGGGGGCTGGCACTCGCCAACGCGGGTCTGGGGGCGGTTCATGGTTTCGCCGGGCCGCTCGGCGGCATGTTTCCCGCCCCGCACGGCGCCCTTTGCGCCGCGTTGCTCCCGCACGTCATGGCCGCCAACATCGCCGCCCTGCGCGCGCGCCGGCCGGACCATCCTTCCTTGCGCCGCTACGAAGAGGTCGCCCGGCTCCTGACCGGCAACCCGGCGGCGGGGGCCGATGCGGGGGTGGAATGGGTGCGGCAGCTCGTCGCCGATCTGAATATCGCCCCGCTGCGCAACTATGGCATCGATGCCGGCCACACGCAGGACATCATCCGGAAAGCCGCCCAGGCGAGCAGCATGAAAGCGAATCCAATCGAACTCACCGAGGAGGAACTCGCGGGGATTCTCGGAAAAGCCATTTGAACCGGCTCAGGGAATTGCTGGATTAATGAATTATTGGATTGTTAAATTGATTTCAGGGCTCGACGGAGTCTCGCCCCACCAATAATCCAACAATCCAGCAACCCTGCGGCTATTCTACGGCTTGGCGGGTTCGGCGGGTTTGGACGCCGAATCCAGGGCCTTGATGTCGGCCGCAGCTTTCTGCTGATCCAGTAACCTTTGCAGTTCGGCGGGCCTTTTGCCGAAACGCCCGTCGGTCCACCGATACAATCGTCCGGCGTCATCATTGAGGAAGGCATAAGCCCACCAGAGGAGGAACGCCACGATGAGGACTTTGGGCCAGACGGCGGTTTTTTCCGCGTAACGGTCGCCGAGGTCGATGGTGGAGCCCGGGGGTTTCTTTGCGATGCCGGTCAGGCTGGTGCCGAAGGGCACATTGATCCTGGCTTTGGCATTCACGGCCCAGCCGTTCGCGTCGAGGATGGGCGCCAGGTTGCGTTTGCGCAGCTTCATGTAGGCCAGGACCAGCGACGGCGTGGAAATCAGCAGGCCCAGCCCGATGACGATCAGGGGCAGGCGCCACGGTTCTACGCCCTTGAACAGGCCGAGGAAGTAGCCCAGGGCGCCGCTGATGGCGCCGACGGCGACGCCCAGGGCGGCCACCGTGCCGACGTCGATTTTCTTCGGTTCGGCCGGCTTGGCTTTGTCGGCCTGGACGGCGCCCGTAGCTGCCTGGTTCAACATGGCATCGGACGAGGCGTCCGCCGCCGCGGCGCGCTTGGCGATCTGTTCCTCGATGATTCGGACGAGTTTCTTATAAGGAAGCCAGAACGCCTGGCGCAGGCTGATCGGATTCGAAATGATCTTGGTGATCGTGGCGTCGTAATCGAGGCCCTTGCGGTCGTAGAAGATCCCGTTGCGGCCGACCATGAGATTGTCGTCATCGCCCTGGGAGATGATGGCGACGATGCTTTTCTTTTCGCCGGTGCCTTTCCGGACGCAATCGCAGTAGGCGAGGTAGGCGCCGGCGAGTCCGGCCATGGCGGCGTGGCGGCCGGCGTCGTCGACGTTGAGGCAGAGCGTGCAGGAGCGCTGGTCGAGGTAGAGGGTCCCGCTCTGGAAAATGGAGGGTTCGCCGCCGTCGTAGAGATCCTTGAAGCTGACGAAATTGATGCAGAGCAGGCGCAGGTCGCGGACGTAGCGCACGAGCTTTTCGACATTGGCGATGGTGGTCGCCTCGGGTTCGAGCGCCTTGTCCTTCGCGATGAGCGCGTTCACGGCGTCGCGGGATTTGCCGGCGTTGAGTTCGCGGATGCGGGCGGCGCCGAGTTTTTCGATGCTGCCGGCCGGCTTGGCGGCCTGCCAGGCTTCGAAGGCCGCCAGTTTCGACTGCAACGCGGCCCAGTCGGATTCGGTCAACTCGGTCTTGTCGCCGAGCAGCGGTTTCACGGCGGCGGACGCCAGCGCCGCGACGGCGGCGGCGTGGGCCGGGTTCACGGCGCCTTTCAGGGGCAGCGAACGTCCCGCCGCCACCTGGGCGAGCGGGAAGCCTGCGATTTCCGCGGCATTCGCGCTGAGGTCTTTTCCTGCCACAGCAAGATATTCCTCCTCCTTGCGGTTCATCAGGGCGGAGGTGCGGGGATCGAACGCCACCAGGCGGCAGCGCGTGAAGTAGTCATCCACTTTTGCCCGGATGGCCCGGACCGCGGCGGCCGCGGCGGCTGTGGCATCGCCGGCCGGCAGGATGGATTTCGCGTCGGATTCGGACTGCTTCACCCAGGCATCGTAAGCGGCGGCTTCGGTGAAAAAGGCGTCGGCCCTGGCCTGGTCGATGCCGGGTTTGCCCGAGCGATCCGTCACGGCGCCCATGCAGGCGAGAATGTCGGCGATGACGGCGCGGGTGGCGTCGTCGGAGGCGGATTCGGGAAGGATGATGCCGTCGCCGTTGAACGTGGTATTGGAGAAAATCCGGCCGGCATCGGAGGCGTCCGCGAGGGAGATCGCGGCGGCGTCCGAATGTCCGAGGTTGGCCAGGATCTGGCGGGCGGAGGCGAGGATTTGTTTGCCTTCGGGATGGCTGTCGTTGATGGCGGCGAGGGCGACGGAATCGCCGCCCCGGATGAGGTCATCCGGGTTTTTCAGCATGGACCCGGCCCATTTGACGGCGGCGATCAATTCCGGGGCGCGGATGCGTCCGTCCTTGTCGGTGTCGATGAGCGCGGCGGTTTTGGGATCGAACTCGATGCCCGTGGTGGGGCATGCCAGGGCCACCCAGAGTTTCTGGTCGAGCTGATCCAGGTTCATCAGGTCGGCGCCGGTTTCGAGTTTGACCTGGTCGAAACCGCCGGCGCTGAAGAAGCGCCAGCGATGGGTCGTGGTATTGGGGGTGGCCATAGCGGGCTCCTGGTTTTTTGGGTTTAGAATTTGCAGCCGACGGCGGCGATGAGCTTGAGATCGTTGCGTTCCTTGCCGGAAGCGGGTTCGCTGTTGTAGGTATCGAGCAAGGTGAGGCTCATGTTGGAATTCTTGTCCTTGGTCAGGTCGGCTTCGAGCGTGATGGAGGCGTTGAGGATGTAATTGCTGAACTTGTCGATCTGGGGCAGCCATTCCACGTTTTCACGCAGGCGGGATCGATCCGTCAACTCGCGCCGGAACAACTCCGCGATGCGCAGCGTGGCGAAATCGCTGGCGACGCCGCCGACCTTTTGCCAGAGGTAACCCGGGCCCAATTCGAAGCTCAGTTCGCTGGGTTTGGTTTTGACGACGTAATAGCCGGCGCCGACGCCGATCGGGACGCGGTAGGCGATGTCGGCCACCTCGTCATGGCGAGCGTCGACGCGGGCATAACCGTAGAGCCGTTCCGTAAAAGATACGTTGTCTTGAACAAATCCGCCGACGAAATTGGCGTTGATAGTAACGGTGGTGGTGCCCTGGCTGGTATTCCGGGTTTCGCCGTAACCGCCCGCGCCGCCGATCTTCAATTCATTCTTGTCCGTCTTGCGGTCAGTCAGAAAGTCGATGGTGCCGAGCAGGGAGTCGCTGTTACCGCTGGTGATGGTGACGCCGACGTTCAGGCTGGTGCTCCACTTTGCGGGTGGCGGCGTAGGGACGACGGCGTTGGTGGAGGTGACGGCGGCGGCGGCTTCATCGGCGTGCGCGGCGGAGCCGGCCAGAGTGACGGCCAGTCCGGCCGCCATGGACAGGGAACGATTCCAGTTCATGTTGAGTTACAGTCTTGATTGAATCCTTAAAGTCCCGAATCGAAAAGCAGTTCGCCGCCCTCGATTGTGCCCCGCGCCCCAGGCGCCCCCGGTCCAGCGAAAGTAATGTCAAAACAGCGCCCGCTGGGACGGAAGATATATCCGGGTGTGCAAACGAGCGCAAGCCCGAGTTCGGGCGAAGTGGGAAGTTCGAGGTGCGAAGGCGGGGCCAGTTGAATTGCCTGGTCCTTCGCACTTCCCGCTTCGCCCTTGAAAAACGAATCACCCCGGTCTGGCGAACCAGGCCGGGGTGACAATTCGGAACAACAAAAACGGATTACTTGCGGCGGCGGAGCACCAGCATCGCGGCGGAGCCGAGTCCGGCCAGCGCGAGCGTGGAGGGTTCCGGAACCACGTAGCAGTTCACGTTATCCAGGTAGAACTTCACCGGGAACGCGCTGTCGGAGTTCGCACCGAAGTAGATCTGGAACCAACCCGCGGCGTCTTCGGCATCACCCCAGCCGAGCTGGCTGAAGGTATAATCGAAGTGCTGGCTCACGAGCGACATGTCCGAGGCGTCATGATACGTGCCGGCAGTGAAAATATTGCCCAGCTGCGTCCAACCATGCGCACCGGCGCTGTTGCCGGCGAGTTCCATCTGATACCATCCCGACGCGCCGGAGTTGAAGCTCGTGGCGCCGTCCATGATGAGATCAAACGAGATGTGACCGTTGCCGGTGGCAGCGATCTGCTGCATTTCCTGCTGGCCATTGTTCCAGCCGAATTCCTTGTAGAAATTAAAGGAACCGCCAAGAGTCCAGCCGCCCACTGTGGGCTGCGCCTGGATGGCCGCGCCGCCGGACCAACCGGCGGGACCCGCGGTCCAGGGCATGTGTTGAAATCCCTGGGCATCGGTATCAAACGTGTAACTTAGTTGCTGCGCTTGGGAGGACAAAGCCATCCCCACCACGGCAGCCGCAATCAAGGTTTTCTGAATACTCATGATTTTATCTTCTGGTTTCGGGTTTTCGATCGAAGCCCTCTCGGGAGAGGGCCTGCATTGCTCTCCCAGATTACCAGAGACACAACCGCGGATACAATCCGTACTTGTACCCAGAATACTCCCAATCCCTGCATTAATAAACGTGAAGAATCACTTCAGCACGAATTGATCCGGGGTGGATCAAACCAGTTCCGGTTCCACGATTTCCCTCGGGGCCGGGAACAGCGGGCTGCCGTCGGCGGCCTCGGGGTATTCGAAGATTTTGCCTTCGTAATTGCGGATCACGACCCTATTGGCGTTGCGGCTGAGGACGTATTCCGGGCTGACCGGCACCTTGCCGCCGCCGCCGGGGGCGTCGATGACGAAGGTGGGGACGGCGTAGCCGGTGGTGTGGCCGCGGAGTTTCTCCATGATTTCGATGCCTTTGCGGACGCTGGCGCGCAGGTGGGCCGATCCGGCAATAAGATCGCACTGGTAGATGTAATACGGTTTCACCCGGCACATCAGTAGTTTCTGGACCTGGGCGGTCATGACCTCGACGCTGTCGTTGACGCCGCGCAGGAGAACCGACTGGTTGCCGAGCGGGATGCCGGCATCGGCCAGCCGCCCCAGGGCTTCCTTCACCTCCAGGGTCAGTTCATGCGGGTGATTGGAATGGATGCTGATGAACAGCGGATGGAATTTGCGCAAAACGTCGCAAAGCGCCGGCGTGATGCGTTGCGGCAAAAAAACCGGGATCCGGGTGCCGATCCGGAGAAATTCCACGTGCGGAATGGCCCGCAAGCGTCCCAAAAGATCCTCGAGCTTCTCATCGCTCAACAGCAGCGGGTCGCCGCCGCTGAGCAGCACATCCCGAACCTCCGGATGTTGCCGGATATACTCGATCTGCCGGTCGTATTCCGGGTGGAAATCGTACCCGCTGGCATTACTCACCAGCCGGGATCGTGTGCAGTAACGGCAGTAGGCCGCACAACGATCCGTCACGAGGAACAGCACCCGGTCCGGATACCGATGCACCAGGCCGGGAACCGGCGAATGACTGTCTTCGCCGCACGGATCGGACATTTCCCAGGACGCGGTGTGCGTCTCGCCGATGCGCGGAATCACCTGGCGCCGGATCGGGCACTCCTCATCGGCCGGGTTGATCAGGTTGAAAAAGTAGGGCGTGATGGCCAGGGCGAGCTTGTGGTTGGCCAGTTGGGTGCCGGCGAATTCCTCCGGTGTGAGCGTCGGCATCAGCCGGTTCAATTGCTCCAGGGTGGTGATCCGGTTTCGAAGCTGCCATTGCCAACTGTTCCAGTCTGCATCCGGAACATCCGCCCACATTCCCCGGCCGGCGGACCGGAATTCCTTCAAATCTCTCAATGCGCGTGCCGATGATGGCGGCTCCTCGCCGCTCTCCCCTGAAGTGTCGAAGTGCATGTTTCTGTATTTGGTTAGCGAACTATAGGTGCGATCACAAGCCTGTCAAGGGAGGGCAACCCGGTAGCCGACCTCACATTTGCGGCACCGGCAACCCCACGGTCCAGCCGGGACGAAAAGTCACAACCAATTGTCAGCAAACACTCTAAATTCGCAATCCACAAACCTCATTGAACCGTGCCCTGGTCCAGCGCGGCCGAGACCGAAGGCTTCTCCACGGGCCGCAATGCCGCCAGCCGGGCGTCCAAATCGTCCAGCTTTCGAATGGTTTCCGACGCAAGCCCGGCAGGAGTCATCGCCGGCGCGCGGCGCAGCAGCGAAAGCAGGCCGGTATCGGATCGTTTTTTGAGAAACCACTGGATCACGTCGCGGTAACCGTTCAGGACATCGACGAATTGAGGGGCGATGCGCAATTGCATCATTTGCAACTGACCCAATTTTTGCCGCAGGGCATCCGACTGGCGGTTCCGGTCCCATTGCTGGACGATGGTTTGCAGGGTGACCTCGGTGTAGGTGGGCAGCTCCGTTTCACTGGTCCGGACGGCGGCGGCGGGATGAACCAACTGGGTCAGCTTGCGCCAGCTCTGTTCGGGAGTCCAACGGGCGCTGACGGAATGAGTTTCCAACTGGACCCCTTGCAGCGCCCACCATTTTTCAACGTCCAGGGCCGACTGGAAGTGCGGTTGGAATCCCTTGAAGAAGGCGAGCTGCCAGTTGTAGCAGCCGGGGAGTGCGTCGAGCATTCTGCGGAAACAGGCGCCGCCGTCCTGGAATTGCAGCAGGTTCATCACAAAAAGCTGGGCCGAGGCGCCGAAGCGCTCCGCCGCCGCGGGGGCGAGCCCGTCGTCGAACGGCCAGCTCAATTCCTCGAAGGACAGCGGCGGCTGGCCGTTCAGGGTTTCCCGCGCTTTTTCCAGGGGATCCGACCAGCGGGAGACGACGGACTCGGTGTTCAGGGTGAGGCCATTGACGTTTTGGCTCGGACGCGAGAGCAGCAGGCTGATATCGCCCGACACGGCCAGTTCGCGGGCGAAACCTTCGGCCATCCAGACGGGGATTTCGGCGGAGTGTTCGCCGGCGCTGCGGTTGGCCATTTCCAGGAGGACCACCTCGACGATGCCGCAGACGAACCGGCCGCGCAGGAGGATGTCCGGCACGTCCAGCCGGTAGGTCCAGCCCCGGATATCGTGCCGGGCGAGGACCGTGATGTTGTCGCCGGGGCCGCTGGCGGGCCGGAGATTGAGAAAGATTTTTCCTTTCCAGGCGGTGGAGGCGCCGAGCTGATCGCACAATTTCTGCCGGATTCGTTCGCAGGAAATGGCCAGGAGATTCGGATCCAGTTGAATGTAATTGGTGTTATGTTCGAGCAGATCGCGTTCGCGTGAGCGCGCGGCGGGTTTGGAGGGAAAGACAATGAACTGGCCGGAGACGCTGCGGGCGGGAACGGGGCCGCGGGGCGCGGGTTGCGCGAACGCGCTGAAAGCCGCCCAGCATCCGGCCAGGCAAACCGCCAGGGCCGCCCGGCTGAGAAACCGGAGGCGCTGGGCTGGGAGGTTCATGGGGCGGACCGGGTTCGACCGGCGTCAGGATTTGGACGCCGGTTTCGACGGCTTCGACTCGGCTTTGGGCGCCGGCTTGCTTTCCGCCGGCTTGGATGCCGCCGTGTCTTTCTTCGCGGCTTCCTTGTATTTCTCGCTGCGGTAATCGGTGATGTAGAAACCGCTGCCTTTGAAAATCAATCCGGCCCCGGCGCCGATCTGCTTCTTGACCTTGCCGCGGCCCCATTTCTTGCGGGGACACAAATCGCGCGGACACACCTCGAGGGGCTTGTCCGCGATGGACTGAAATTTCTCAAATTCGTGCCCGCACTTGGAGCAGACGTATTCGTAAGTCGGCATAGAACCGCTATTCTAATAGTCCCCGGCGCCTGCCCGGTCAAGCCGGGGAAGAGAGGGCGAACCGCGAACGCACGCCAATGAACACGAATAAACCAACGGGGCGCCTCATTCGCCTCATTCGCGTCGATTCGCGTTCATTCGCGGTTGGCTTCAACCGCCGATGCAGCTCATGGAGCGGGCGGGCGCCACGAAATCCGGCTCGCCGATGTGATGACGGTCTTCCTTCTGCAAAACCACCTGTTGCAGCCAGGCGGCAATTTCCAGGTCCGGCACGCCGGCCCGGAGCTGCTTCAACAGGTCATGTTCCGTCACGCTGAACAGGCAGGTCCGGACCTTGCCGTCCGCGGTGAGCCGGATGCGATTGCAATGGCCGCAGAACGGTTCGGTCACGGGGGCGATGATGCCGATTTCGCCGCGCCGATCGGCAAAGGTCCAGCGCCGGGCGGTTTCGGACGGATGCGATCGCGGCGCGGGCAGCAGGGCGTCGGAGCCGCCGGCGTTGTCGGTGCGCGACGCAAAATAGGCCTGGAGACGATCGAGAATTTCGCGGCCGGTGACGACCATTTCCTTCTGCCAGGCGCGGGCGGAATCGAGCGGCATGAATTCGATGTAGCGGAGGCTGAGGTTGCGGTCGCGGGCGAACTGGGCGAGCGCCTCGATTTCGTGGTCGTTGATGCCCCGGATGATCACGGCGTTGACTTTGACCGGTTCAAATCCGAGCTCGCGGGCGGTGTGGATGGCGCCGAGCACTTCGTTCAAGCCGTCGCGCCCGGTCATGCGTTTGAAATTATCGCGATCGAGCGAATCCAGGCTGAAGCTGACGCGGCGCAGTCCGGCGGCGCGGAGGGCCCGGGCTTTTTGCTGGAAGAGGAACCCGTTGGTGGTCATTGCGAGATCCTGGATTCCCGGGATGCGGGCGACCCTTTCGACGAGTTTTTCGGAATCCTGTCGCAGCAGGGGTTCGCCGCCGGTGAGGCGGATTTTCTGGATGCCGAGTCCGACGGCGATGCGGACGGCGCGTTCGATTTCCTCGAAGCTGAGCAGGCTGGTGCGGGGCACCCATTGCTGGAGAATGGGTGCGGGGTTCGGGAGGTGCGCCCAGCGGCCGCGGTAGAAATTCTGAGCGGCCTCGGTTTCGGGCAGGCAATAGAGACAGCGGAAATTGCACCGATCCGTCAGGCTCACCCGCAAATCGCGCAACACCCTTCCTTGCGAATCAATGAGCCCTGCGGCTTCGGTCATCGGGGAGACTTCGCGTTGGCGCCCGCGGGAGGCGCGGCGGGGGCGTTGCTGATGGCTGGAACCACCCGCACCGACCCGTCGGCGCTCACTTCCACGTTTAAATCGTAACTCGGCTGCGGCGTGTCCTTCGCTGCGGTCTTCGTCATCAACTGCGACGCGCCCTTCTCGTCGGCCCGCGCCAGCAATCCCTCCCGGATCCACTGCAGCCGGCGCGACACGGCCATTTCCTCCTTGAGCCGCGACACCTGCGACTTGAGGAACGCGAGGTCGTTGAGTTGCCGTTCCAGGTCGGCCTTCTGCGTCAGCAGCCGTTGAAGCTCCTTTTCGAGGAACGCCTTGTCGCCTTCCGACGCCGCCAGCTTGTTGCGGGTGTCCTCGATCTGCACCGTCAGGTTCGTGATCTCCCCGCTGAGATCCAGCGCGCGCTGGTCCAGCGCCTGGTTCTGGGATTCCAACCGGGTGATCTTCGCGTCGCGTTTGGACACTTCGTCCAGCGCGGATTTCAGTGAACCTTCGGTTTTGCTGAGGCTGGCCGCGATTTCCGTGTAGGAGTTGGTCAGGCGGGTGAGAGCGTCGCGCTGCCGGCCGAGGTCGCCTTCCAGCGCCGTGTTCACCTGGCGCTGCTGGTCCAGGCTCGCCGTCGCCGCCACGAGCTGGTTCGAGTAATTGCCGATGCGGACCTCATCCTCCTTCTGGCGCTGCGAAGATTCCTTGCGGCTCCAAACCAGCGCAATCCCCAGGACGGCGCAAATCAATATCGCTAGAATAAGCCCCATCTGGTTTTTCATAGTTTTCAAAAAGATGATGGCACACCCGGGTTTTTGCAAGCGCCCATATGGAGGGAGGCAAAGGCTGGATGGGTGGATGAAGGGATTTATGGATTGTTGGATTGTGACACCGCCGCGCGTAAGTCGTTACCTTTACCCGCAAATCCAACAATCCATAAACCCAATGATCCAGGGAGCCGGGTTTCGGCGCTTGCTTGAATAAAGGCCGGGGTCAACTAGATTGAAGCCATGAAGTTGCCGAGCGAAGTGCCGGTCATGATCCTGCAAAACGCAACCCTGTTTCCACAGGCGATGCTGCCGCTGTTCATTTTCGAACCGCGCTACCGCAGGATGCTCTCCGACACGCTCCAGTCGCACCGGATGTTCGTTGTCGCCATGCAGCAGCCCCTGGCCACCCGCGAAAAACCGTCGCCCATCGCCGGGCTCGGAGTCATCCGCGTCGCGGTCGGTCATCGCGACGGGACGTCGCATCTCATCCTGCAGGGCATCGCGCGGGTGGAACTTGAGAAGGCCACCCGCTACCGGCCTTACCGCGTGCACCGCATCCGTGCGCTCGAGACGCCCCCGTGCAATACCGTCGCCGCCGACGCCCTGCTCGCCAAGATCCGCGAACTGCTCGAGGAACGCATCCGCCTCGGCCTGCCGTTCCCGCCGCTCAGCGGCCCGCCGGAAGCCCCCGCCGCCGCGAGTCCGCCCGAAGCCTTTTCCTCGAACGATATCCTCAGTTACCTGGATTCCATCTCCGACCCCGAACGGGTCGCCGACCTGGTGTCCTATGCCGTCCTGCCCGACGCCAGCGAACGGCAGCTCATTCTCGAGGCGCTGGATGTGGAAACGCGCCTTCGCCGGCTGATCCAATTCATGCTGGCGGAGATCCGTCGTGAACGGAAGGGGAGAAATGGTTGAATCGTTGAATAGTTAAAGGGGTTAAATGGTCGGAGCTTTGGACCGTTCAACTGTTTAACCGTTTAACGTTTTAACAAATCAACTACTTCGCCGACGGAATGGCCGAAGGAGCCGCCGGCGGGGTTTCGGAGCCGGTGGGGACTTCCACCGCGGCGAGGCGTTCGTCGAGGATTTTCACCCCGGCTTCCGCGCGCAGTTTTTGAAGGTAGGCGGGCGAGAGCTTTCGAATCTCCTGGTCGCGCAGGTAATCCCGGATGTTGGCCATCGTGTCGGCGTCGAGAGGCATTTTGTGCGCCGGGATTTTCTCGTAGAGCTTGAGGATGTGATATCCGTAGGGGGTGGTGATGATGTCGCTGACCTGGTTGGTGGACAGGGAGAAGGCGGCGGATTCGAACTGCGGCAGGCTGGAGAGCATGCCCCGGCCGAACGGCTTCAGCTCGCCCCCGGTCTGGCGCGCCTCGGGATCCTCGGAGTATTGTTTGGCCAGCGCGGCGAAATCCTCGCCCGCGCGGGCGCGCTTGAGCAGGTCCTGCAGTTGCTTCATCTTCGCCGCCTTCTGCGCATCCGTCAGGTCCGCGCGCGTCGCGGGATCGCTCGTCACGAGTAAAATGTGGGCCACCCGGACCATCTCCGGCTGTTCAAACTTCGACGGGTTGTCGTCGTAGAACTTTTTCACCATCTCGTCGGTGATGTTGATTTTGAGTTCGCGCTCCAGGACGATCGGGATGGTGGCCTGCTCGAGGCTTTGCTGTTCCCATTGCTGGCGGGTGATGCCCATGACGCGGAGTTCCTGGGCGAGTTTCTGGTCGAATTCCTCGGCGCTGAGCTTCGAGGCGGCGCGGAATTTTTCGATCGCCTGGTCGTAGCGCTGCTTGCCGCGGGCCTTGTCGGCCGGGGTCATTTTGGCGGCGAGAAGCTGGCGGTTGATGAGATTTTCAAGGATCTGGCGTTCGATGAGCGCGCTGTCCTCGGGCAGGGGCCGGCGCTGGGCGGCGAGGGCGGCCCGCACCCGCACCAGTTCGTCGTCGACTTCGTTCCGTGTGACGCTCACCCCGGTTCCGCGGGCCACAACCATGTTCGTGAACAGGGTGTCCTCGGTGAGCGCGGGGCGGGGGGCGGCGGGGGCGTTCGTGGGTGCGGAAACCGCGGCCCCGGGCGCCGCCAGGCAGGCCAGCGCCAGCAACAAAATACAGTTCTTCATGGGGATAAGACGGTGCGTCGGACGGATTGGCTCAAAGTTTGACCACCAGCACATCGCTGATGTCCGGGTTGTTCCGCAGTTCCTCGAGCACGTCCGGCCCGGGAACACTGTCCAGGTTCAACACCGTCAGCGCCCGCCCGCCCGCGATGTCGCGGCTCAGGCTCATGCTGGCAATGTTCAGCTTGTGTTTCGCCAGCAGCGTCCCGAGATAGCCCACGATGCCCGGCTTGTCGTTGTTCGTCAGCAGCAGCACCACGCCGAAAGGAACGATCTCCGTCGGCTGGCTGTGCACCCGCACGATGCGGGGATTGTCGGGCGACCCGAAAAAGGTGCCGCCGGCGGAATTCAGCTTCTGATCGCCGAGAAATGCCTGCACGTGCAGCCATTCGTTGAAGGTCACCGGTTCGTTCGACCGTTTTTCCTCCACCGTCACGCCGAGTGTGGAAGCGATGCTGCGCACGTTGACGTTGTTGAGATCCTTCACCGACGCGCGGGACAGAAATCCCTGGAGGATCGCCCGCGTGATCGGGTCGATGTTGGGCAGTTCCTGCGCCTTGCCGCCGTAGGTGATGTGCAGGCGGTCGACCTGCGGGGGGGAAATCTGGCCGAGCAATTTGCCGAGCTTTTCGCCCAGCACCAGGTAGGGTTTCACCTGCTCGTAAGTCTTGGCGTCCAGGTAGGGCAGGTTCACCGCGTTGCGCACTTCGCCGGTCAACAGGTAGCCCGCCACCACTTCGGCCACTTCAATGCCGCATTTCTCCTGCGCCTCGTGCGTGCTCGCCCCAAGATGCGGCGTCAGCGTGATGCCCGCATGCTTGCGGAACGGATGCGCCTCCGGCAACGGTTCCGCCGCATAAACGTCCAGCGCCGCCCCCGCCACCTTGCCCGAATCCAGCGCCGCCAGGAGATCGTTCTCCACAATGATCTCTCCGCGCGCGCAATTCACGATGAACACCTTCGGCTTCATCTTCGCAAACGCCGCCGCGTTCAGCATCCCCCGCGTCTGCTCCGTCACCGGCATGTGCACCGTGATGAAATCCGCCCCGCGATACACCGCGTCCAGATCCACCAGCTCCACCCCGATCGCCTTGGCGCGGGCCTCGGTCAGGAAAGGATCGTACGCGAGCACCTTCATGCCGAAGGCCAGGGCGCGCCGGGCCACCTCGCTGCCGATCCGGCCCATGCCGAGAATGCCCAGCGATTTGCCGGCCAGTTCGATTCCCTGGAATTGTTTCCGATCCCACTTGCCCGCGGCCATCGAGCCGTGTGCCTGGGGAACTTTGCGCGCGAGGCTCAGGATCATGGCGAACGACAACTCGGCCGTCGACAGCGTGTTGCCGCCCGGCGTGTTCATCACCACCACGCCCCGCGCCGTCGCCGCCTCCACATCGATGTTGTCCACCCCCACACCCGCCCGCCCGACCACGCGCAGCTTCGGCGCCGCCTCGATGACTTTGCGGGTCACCTTCGTTTCGGACCGCACCACCATGGCCACCACGTCGGAAACCAGGGGCAGCAGTTCGGCCTCGGAAAGCCGCTTCGGCAGCACGGTGACTTGAAATTCAGGACGCTGCTGCAGAAGCGCAATGCCCTGGGGCGAGATCGGATCACATACAAGAACTTTCATAAAATCAGCGAAGCGCGAGTCTAGGCAAACCGCGCCCGCCCGTCAAACGACGAAACCAGCCCAAAGCGCAGCTTCTGACTCTCATTAAGCCTCCTGTTGCATCTGCTAATCCAGGGGCCAGGGGCCGGTGGCTAGTGGCTGGTGGCTAGTGGCTGGTG
>JAXMHQ010000008.1:0-129354 GCA_046346665.1 Verrucomicrobiota bacterium | reverse complement strand
TGAGGGCCGCGCCCAGCAGCAGCATGGCGAGCATTTCGGAAATCTGGCCGACGCTCATGACGGGCATGATCCAATTGCCGGGAATTCCCACGCCGCCGGCATCGGCGGGAGTCCCGAGGAATCCGCCGGTCCAATTGAAATAGCTGTTCTGGACGAAGGAATCGATGAGCGCCACGAGCCAGAGAACGAGCACGAACGGATGCTTGAGCAGTTTGAGCGCCTCGAGCCATGCGAGCCGGTCGCCGGCGTTGGCGCCGCCTTTGCGGGGCGGCGTGTGGGGCAGCGCGAAGCTGAACAACGCCAGCGCGATCGAGGCCGCGCCTGCGACGGCGTAGGTCCAGGCCGTGGCCGCCTTGAGTTCCGGGCCCGACAAGCCTGAGCCGAGCACGGTCCCCAGCCAGTCGACGATGCCCTGCGACTGCGAGGCGCGGACCCTGCCCCAGTCCACGAGGATGAACGTGAACGGCCAGGCGGCGAGGATCCAGCCCACGGTGCCGCCCAGGCGGACGATGCCGAAATCACGACGGGGATCCTTGAGGTGCGCGAACGCGATGGAGTTCACGATGGACAAGGTGGGCACGTAGAGCAGGCAATGCAGGAGCATGAGGCCGAGGAATGGCCAGAAGGATTTCGTGAACGCCAGGCCGAGCATCGCCAGGCCCCCGATGGCGTGGCTGAAAGCGAGGAACTTCTCCGCCGCAAAATTGCGGTCGCAAAACTGGTTGCTGAAGAACATTCCCACTATCGCCGCGATGGGGAACGCGTTGAGAATCCAGGCCTGTTGCCCCGGCGAAAAGCCGAGGCTCGGCAGATATCCGAAAATCAGCGGGAGCCACGCGCCCCAGATGAAATATTCCAGGGTCATCATGACAAACAGCCTGGCGCGGGTATTCATTTAAAGCGACACGATGCGTCCGGTGCGGACGGAGATTTCCTCGGCCCGGAGAATTTCCAGCGCAGTGAGCGCGTCAAGCGCGGTGACCGCGGCGGGCCGCTCGCCGCGGGCGACGCAATCGAGGAAATACCGGATTTCGCGTTCGTAACCGTCCGGCCCGGCGATCTTCGGGTATCGGGGCTTCCGTCCGGGCCGGGCGATCCGCAGCGGCGCCGCGCCGCGCGACAGGTCGAAATCGATCGTGGCGCGCTCGCAATGCACGGTGAACGCCATGTTGAAATCGCCCGCTTGCAGCCAGCTTCCCTCGGCGTGAACCACCGGTCCGCCGGGCAGAACATATTGCGTCACGACATGATCAATATTGCCCTCCGAATCTGCGAGGCCCGTGGACATCACCCGATCGGGACGTCCGAAGAGGAAGTTGACGAAATCGGTGTCGTGGATGTGCAGGTCGTAGAGTGCGCCGCCGGCGTGGACGCCTTTGCGGCCCCAGGCGGGTTTGGCGGACACGCGCCGGAAGGCGGCGGCGAGCACCCGGCCGTAAGTTTGTTCGTCGACGATCTGTTTGAGTTCGCGCCAGCCGGGCCAGAATCGCATGCACATGGCGGGCATGAGAAACGGCTTTGCGCGTCGAATCCGCTGCAGGAGCCGGCGAGCCTCGGCGGCATCGCGGGCGAGCGGCTTTTCGCACAGCACATGCTTGCCGGCCTCAAGTGCCGCCAGCACCTGTTCGGGATGCAAAAGTGTCGGCGTGCAGAGATCGATCACCTCAATCTCCGGATCCGCGGCGAGCTCGTCAAACTCGCGGTAGACGCGCACGCTTTGGGGAAGGGGAACCGGGGTGGAATTGCCCAGGTTTCCCTGGACGCCCGCGAGCACGCCGTTGACGGGTGCGCGCGAGGGATCGCAGACGGCGAGGAGGCGGGCGTTGCGCAGCCGGCGCCAAACGCGCAGGTGGGTTGCGCCCATGAAACCAAGGCCGGCGACTGCGACGTTGATGGTTCGCGAGGCCATGTTCAGTGGGAATATCGCAGGGCGACCTCGCGCGCGGTGCGAATGTCCGCGATGCAATGATCGCCGGATTCGCGTTCGATGACGAGATCCGCGCCGGGCGCGGTGCTTGTTAATGTCTCAAAAAACGCGGGCCAGTCGACGTCGCCGGATCCGACCGGAACTTCCTTGCCCCAGGTGCCGGGGATGCGGGTGCGTTTGGCGTCTTTGAGATGGACCTGGCGGATCCAGGGCGCGAGCAGGCGCAGGGCATCCACGGGGTCGCCTTTGTCATAAAGGATCATGTTGGCCGGATCGAAATTCACGCCGAGGTTTTGGTGTCCAAGACGGCGCAGCATTGAGGCGAGTTCCGGCGCGGTTTCCTGACCGGTCTCGAGTCCGAGCGCAATGTTTCGGGATGCGAAGTGCTCGGCGAGCAGCGCGAGTCGTCCGCAAAGCTGGACCAGGTTCGGATCGGTCTCGGGCGGCAGGAATCCGGCGTGAAACGTGACGAGCCCCAGGCCCAGTGCTGAGGCGATGTCGGCGCCGGCGAAGAAGTTTCTGCGGTTCTGTTCCCAGGTGGAATCCGGCGCGATGCCGCCGGTGCGGCGGATGGATTCCAGCGTGGAATAATCCTCGCCGACACAGCGCATCATGCCGGACACGATGCTCACGCCGGCTTCGGAAAGCAAACGGCCCGTCTCGCTCCAGGTGTCCGGGCGATCACGCAACGGGTCGAGATCCAGTTGAACCCGGGAGATCCCGATGGTGCGGAGCTGCCGGATCAGATCGTCCGGGCTGGCGGGTCGCAGGGACCAGGTGCAAACCGCGAGACGATCCTGGATCGGTCGGGCGGGGGCCGGTTGGCTGCCATTCCGGTTTGTTGTCATGAACCGAAGGTTAGGGAATTTTTTCCAGCAACTCGTAATCCACGAGCGCGTAAAGCAGTGATCCATTCTCGCGCCGGAGCAATTGGTTCTGGCGGTCGAGGCGGAGGATGACGTGGGCGGGTTTCATGTCCAGGACGCGGAACCCGGCTGCGGCGAGTTCGGCGGTGACATGGCGGGTGGTTTCCGCAAGGAACAGTTCGCGGGCATGGCCGGCCAGCTGGAGGCGGTCCGCGGCCTGGACGGCATCGAGGCCGTCGATCCATTCGTAGATGACGATGTATTGGCGGCGGATGTCGAGTTGCGCTTCGGGGTAGCGGGCGAGTTTGCGGGCAATTTTGGATTCGAGCCGGCCGGTTTGCCAGAGTTGGAGCAGGTCGGGGGGCGCAAAAACGGCCAAAGGCCGCTTGGTGGGGATGCGGCGCCTGGCCGGGCCAAAATGCGTCCGGCGCAATTGGCTCAGAACGGAGATCTCCTCGAACGGGCTGTTGAAATCCGCGTGAATGAACTGTTCCAGCGTGACGGTGTCGACGGGCAGGGTTTCGCCGACGCGGTTGTAGCGGACGACGATATCAAGGGCGCGGCCGCCGGCGGCCCGGGTTTGGGTGCGGTAAATGGTGCTGGTCCCGCGCAGGCGCTGGCGATGGGCGGCGAACCATTCGTTCTCGAGCCAGTTTTGGGGCAGGAGTTGTTCCCGGAAAGACAGCCCGAATCGGGTCAGGTAGAGGTCGCCGCCATCGGCGGTTCGCAAGTGGTGATAATGCACCCCCGTGATTTCGGTCGGCGCCAGGGGTGGCAATGTCGTCGAGGGCATGTTTCACCGCAACGTCTCAGAAGTTCCTCATCCAGGCAAGAGACGATCGGCAGTTTCAATGACGAATGACGAATGGCGAATGACGAGCACTGCGCGGGGGAATTGCCGCTCCGGCCACGGCTCACGGCTGGCAAACGGCTCGATAGAACTGCTGCGGACGATCCGGCGAATTGGTTTGCACGAACGTGAACGGCGATGTGTTGGTCGAAAGCGGCTGCCAGTCCATCAGGTTCGTCGAGACTTCCACCGCATATTGCCACCCCGTTACGCCCGCGACATCGAATTGAAGCTGGTTGGCCCCGTGCAGGGCCGGCGCCAGCAGTCGGGCTGCCGGACTCGACAGGACTGTCAGCGTCATGTCGTCGCTCGAGGTGAAGTCGTAATCGTTTGCCACCGTCACACGATAGGACCCGGCTTGGTTCATGGTGACGGAATCGAGCGACAGGTCGGGGCCGCCCGCCCCGGCCAGAAAATTGGTGCCCTTGAAAAACCATTGGTAGAGCAGCGGGAATGAATATGCGGCGGTCACATGAAACCCGGCATTCATCCCGGCAAGGACGGTCTGATCTCCCGATTCCTCGAGAATCACCGGTGCATTGCTGGCGTCGGATACCGCCATCTTCGCCAGCAACAAGCTGACCCAGCTGTTCGCATTCGAATCGGTCAGGCTGAACTGACCCAGGGTCGCTGCTTGCCTGTAGGCGCCTCCCACAAAAGCCGCCCGGTTTCCGGCGAGGCACAAGGAGTAGAAATACGCGGGGCCGGTTGGCTGAAAAGCCCACAACCAGTTGCCGAGCGCGTCCAATTTGGCAAGGAATGCGTAAGCGTTCCTGAGTGAATTCGTTCCGAAGGAAAGACTCGGCTCCGGCCAACCGGTTGCGGACATGCCGGTGACGTAAATGTGGTCGAAGGCATCGACGGCGATGCCGCTCCCGTGTTCCTCGACTGTGCCTCCAAGCTGGTTCAACCAAACAATGGTTCCGGAAGGATCGCATTTGGCCACGAAAAGGTCTGGAGCCATAGACACTTCGTTGGTCAGCGTGAACTGGTCGTAAGTGCCCGCCTGCCCGTAACCCGTGACGTAAATATTGCCGTCGCGACCCAGGGCCACCGCTTCGCCCCTCGGAAAGTCGCGCGACCAGAGGAATTCCCCATCCGAGTCGTATTTGGCCAGGGTTCCCGGCCAACTGCCGGCGGCCACGATTGAGCCGTCGGCGCCCAGTCCCAGCGTATCTGCGACGACCGCATCCCGGGCCCAGGCAATCGCTCCGGAAGAATCGAACTTTACCAGGAAAGCGCCGTTGGTCAGGGCCATCCCGCCGACATTCAGCGTCCCCTGAAACGCCCGGGAAACGAACGCATTGCCATCGGCGTCAACCCCGAACCCCGTCGAGTGGGTGATATGGTCCGCCGGATCGACGACCGGCCCGATCTGTCGAACCCATTGCAGTGCGCCGGCAGGGTCATATTTGGCGATGAACAAATCCCAGGGACTGCCGCTGGTCAGAACGGTGCCGCCGAAGTCGCAGGTTCCGGCGAACGATCCCGCGAGCCACGAATTCCCCTGCGGATCGGAAGCCGTTCGCAAGGAAGGGTCGGAAGGAACGCCGGCAACCGCCGCCCACATGGCGTACCCATTCGTATCGTATTTCGCGATGAAGCTGGCGGAAGTCGACGGCGCGGGGTTGCTGAGGACAACACCATTGAAATCGAGATATCGTGTCGAAAAGTGACCGCCTGCGACAACATTTCCGATCCCATCCGCCGCGACGCTGGAGGCGGAACTGGCCGTGTTTAGATTGTTGCTGGAACTTCCGGAGCGGACCCACAACGCGGATCTTGGGACGAAGGGGTAGAGGTTTGCCCGGGAACTGGCAGCCGAGCCCCAGCTATTGCTGACGATCACCTGGTAGACGCCATAATCATTGCTGTTGACCGGGTCGATCCTCCGCTGGGAGTTGGTGCCGATGCTCACGGTGCCGCCGTGCTGCCAGTAGTAATACAGCGGGTTTGTTCCGGAAGCGGCGACCTCGAACGTGGCCCTCGACCCGATCGCCGCCGTCACAGACATGGGCTGGACCGTGATCTTCGGCGGATACGCGATGCTTAATGTGGCCTCGGCGCTCCTGATGGAGACGAGATTGCCCGGACCCGCGACGACCAAGGCCGAGTAGCTGCCGGCATTCGCCGCTGTCGCGTTGGTGATTGTCAGGGTGGAAGACGAGACGTTTGGATCGATGAACACGCCATTGAACATCCAGTAGTAACGGATCAGACCGTTGTCCCCGTCCGCACCCACCGTGAATGTGGCGTTGCGGCCCACTCCCACGACCTGGTCTTTTGGTTGGTTGGTGACGACGAGGAACGTCGAAGGGTTGATCAACAAGGATCCCGGCGGGGCGGGGCGATTGGTGTCGGTGTAATTGAGGTCATAGTAGAAATTGCGCAAGGGCGGCTGGTAATACGCGCCGGGATTTATGAAGAGGTTCGTGGCGCGCGTGCTGTTGTAGAGGCAAACCAGCGACGTGTTCAGCCACAAGGAGCGAGTGGACCAATTCTCCAGGAGTCGGGGCAGATTGTGAACTCCGCCGCTGAAAGTTGTCAGCGTGGTGCCGGTGGAGGGTACGATCCCGGTGACGATGAGCGCGTTGACCGTGTCGCTCGACGCCGATTTCCACGCGGCGAGGTTGGTATTGTAAGCCGTAAAGCTGTTGGTGTCGGTCCAATTGGATGAAAGCAAGGTCAACGCATCCGAATACAAGGCGCACGGCACGGTGGCCGAGGTGTTGGTCGTGGCGCGATGCGCCGGGTTCGGGCAATTGTAGTCGCCCCAGACATACATCGGATTGGGCGTGGCGACGGAGAAGCCCAACCCGCCGTTGACGGGCGGCGCAATCCCGTTCGTGAGCCGCACGACCGCCATTTGGCCGGGCAACGGGGTCCGGTTGTCCGCGACGTAAAGCATCGTCGGGTAATTGGTCGAGCCTGCGGGGAACTTGGCTGCAATGGAATCGTTCGTCGAAAGCCACAGGGCATAACGGCCTACATCCAGCTGCGCGACGAGATTGGTCTTCTGCTCGCGCTTGTCGATGAAGGAATGGGTGATCGTCAGAAAAGGAAGCGTGCCGGATAGCTCGGATGGATCCGTGCTGCAATCCAACTGCACCGGGGCCGGATCGTCAGCGGGAAGCTGGTATGGCATGTTCCGGCGGATGCGCAGGCTGACGGTGGCATTGCTGACCAGGAGCACAACCTGGGAGCGATTGCACAGCCTGTTCCAGCCAAGAAAAGAATCCACCCGCTCCGTTGCGGGAGGCGGATCCAGAATCATGTGCGGGTTGTTGGGGGAGATCGCCGGGAAAAGGGGATACTTGTTCGTGTTGTAACCGGCCTTGAAGACAGTGCCGGAACCGTTGAAGAAATTCGTTGGTGAACCCCAGTTCGAACCGTTGTTGGGAGGGGCCGAGATCGTGCCCGCGCAGTAAACGTTGCTCTGGAAAGTGAGTGTGGCACCGCTGCCCGCGCCGACATAGATGTTTGTATTTCCATACACCGGCCCGGTGATGGTCATCGTCCCGCACGTGCTGAATTCCATCACGCCATCGTAGAAAACTGCATATCGCGTCACCGGGTAACAACCCTGCCCGGCGGCGGAGCAGGCGGCCAGGAGTGCCGCCCAACAACAGGCCAGGAACCGGACCGCCCTGCGGGTGGCTGGCAGACGAAAATGGGCGACAGGCGATACTAACGCGGTGAATCCGGAAGATTGGTCAGTAGATAAAACCATCTTTGATGAAAACGGAATAAGCTACTTTCATGCTGAAGTCAATCGGATGCGAGGCACCCTTAGCGGTTTAACATGAACTGTAGCGTTCGCGCCGACCTGGGCAAACGCGGCCGGTTCCGAATCGAAGGGCGCTACTGATTTGAGGGTGGGGCAAGGATGAGCGGTTGAACGTCGTTTTGAATGGCGCGGATTCGCTGCCTGGCGGCATTCACGCTGGCCGGGTTATGGAGCAGGGAAACGTCTATGGTAAACGTGCGCTTTTCGTGAGGTGCGAGTTTGGGGACCCGGTTTGCCGCCCGCTCGATGCGGCGCGTGTAGGGAAAACCTGTTCCGGGTTCGAGGCCGGTGACGTAACCATCCTCGATCGCCGCCAGGTTCTTCCAGAACGTGACACAGGGCAATTGCTGCACGGGAAAGGACATCAGGACACCGCGATTCTGGTGTTCATTCTGAAGCATGATGGCGCCCAATCCGTCGGGGCCGGCGATGGGCCGCAGGCAATAGACCTGTTCAATGAAATCGCGCCGGGGTTCCCAATACTGATCGAAGTCCGCGACGTTTTCAGCGGCGCGCTTGTTGAACGGCATGATCTGATCCATCGCGCCAACAAATTGCGAGCCGGCTTGGAGCAACGGAGGGCCGAAGTTCGCGTGATAAATCAATTGGAATTCCTGGTCGTGAGAGCCGGAATTGATCACCACGTCTTCGATACGAAACGAGTTCGAGCCGGGTTCCGTGGAGATATCCGTCCACAGCGAGAGTTTTGCGCCGTAGAACATTCGCTCCTCGACGAGGCCACGCAAGTGAATCCGGTGCGGCGCCTGGACGTCCATTGAGACTTCCACTTCCGAAGCCGGGATATTTCCGATTTTGCCATGCAAGGTCAGGTTCATCTCAACCTGTTCCCCGACATTATTTCGAAACGAGTCTGGCCCGGGATGGCCGGCCCATTCGAGGCCGCAGCGCACCAGCCACTCATTAAATCCTTCGAGCCAGCCCAAACCGCCGCGGCTCTCCAGGTTTATGTATTGCGGATGGATCACTTCCTTGACGGGCGAGTCCCAACCGAGGCGGAGGTCCTGGGATTCCACCTTGAGAATGCTCATGCCCCTGGTCGGAATCACCGTAATCCGCAATTGGCCGTTGTCGATCTCCACCACATCCACTCCTTCCTGCCGGCCTCCGTGCAGAGTGCGCTTGGCGATGGACCAGCCGGCGGACCCTGAATCCGGAACCTGGCTGCCGTCCAGGCGCCAGGCGTCGAGGTGAATGTCCTTGTGAGTGCTGGCAAGAACTTGTCGGAACAGGGCGGGAACTTCTGGCATAGGATTGTTGTTTTGCGTCGATTTGGCCCGGCGCGGTCAGCCTTTGTGGCGTGGCAGATAGGCGCCGCAGGATTCGCGAACGACCAGGCCCGGTGTCAGGTAAATGCTCCGCGCCGGCAGGGCGGGATCCGCCAGGCGTTCCAGCATGCTCTGGAAGGCGATCACGGCGATGTCACGGCAGGGTTGATGAATGGTTGTGAGTGACGGGGAAACCAGCGTGGCGTATTTCACGTCGTCAAAGCCGACCACCCGGATATCCCGCGGCACTCGCACGCTGATGGATTCCAGGGAGCGCAACAAGGTTGCCGCCGTGAAGTCGTTCGCACAGACGATGGCGTCCGCCTGGTTGCCCGCGGTGAGAGACCGGACGAACTTGAGATCGTCGGGGATGCCGTGTCGAATCCAGTTGCCCATGGTCTCGATGCCATGCCTTGCCATGGCTTCACGAACTCCCGCGATGCGGGCATTCACCGTCGGAGCCGAGAGTGGGCGGGCCACAAAAAGAATCCGCTTGCACCCAAGTTTGATGAGATGCTCACCCACCAAAAAACCGCTGCCCATGTTGTCCAATCCGACGAGGTCAAAATCGCTGCGCAACGGATAATCCAGGAAGTCACGGTCAATCAATACCACGGGGATCCCCGCTTCCCGGAGCGCCTGGACCAGGGCGCGATTGGCTTCCTCCTGGCCTGGCTGCAACTCCGCGGGCGCGAGAAAAACGCCGCTGATTTTCCGCGCGATGAACTGCTGGCATAGTTCCATCGCGTGCTCGAGGCTGGCGTCCGTGTCCTCGCGTGGATTCGTCGATCCGCCCCACAACAAGCCAAAGTCATGAACTCGGGCGAGGCTGGCGATTTCGCCGCAGATAATTTGAAAAATCTCGGTGGACGCCAGCCCGGGAACGAGCAGTCCGAAGGTCCGGGTGGATGTTCTTTGCTCCGAGGCCGCCCGCACGAATGTTCCCGAGCCCGCTTTGCGTTCAATCAATCCTTCCGTCTCCAGATCCCGGAGCGCGCGACCGACCGTTGGACGCGAGACGCGAAATTGTTTGACCAACTGGGCCTCGCTGGGAAGGCGATCGCCGTTGCTGTATTTGCCGCTGGCGATCGCGCCCGTCAGAAAACGACTGATCTCCCTGTGCTTCGGTTCGCTGTTCATATGGTTCAGACCGTCCTGTCAATGACAGGAAGCGATCTTGTAATGTCAGGAATCTTCACGCTTGTCTAGTCTGAAATTGTTTACAAGAATCACGGGCGCTAAAAGAATACTACCAATCGCCCTTGAGTGGCTGCGCAACAGCGTTTTCATTAGAAGGGTTTGGGCCGCGACCGGAAGTCGCTGCGGACTGCTTCCGGCACAGAAACGAAAAATATCGAGGGAGTGCGATTCCCTTGGAACCCAAAACAACCATGAAAGATAAATACAGTTGGAAAGCCCGGATCGGCTGGGCTTTAGTCACTTCCAGCCTGGTGTTCACCTCCACGTCAAGGGCTGCCCTCTATTTTTGGGACAACGGTGGTGGGGACGGTCTCTTCAGCAACTCCCTCAACTGGGATCCCAACGGCAACCCGGGAGCGGCGGACCTGGCGGTGTCCACGACCGGGCCCGACATTCTCATCAACGGCAACTGGACGGTGGACTCATTGAGGTTGGAGGCTGGCGGTTCTGCGACGCAGAGCAGCGGCACGCTGACGATCGCGAGCGGCGGCGACCCCGGGCTCTGGATTTGTGAGAATGGCCCGGGCACGGCCACCTATACCCTGAACGGCGGGGCCATCGTCCTCAACGACGGTGCCGACGACTTTGACATCGGCCGGAACAACGGCACGGTTGCCTATTTCAACATGAACGGTGGTTCAGTGACCAACAACGGCACCGGCAACGCATTCTTTGTGGCGCGTTTCGGCGGTTCCTATGGCCAGGTCAACATGACGGGAGGCGTGCTGAATGGACCCAACGCCGACACACACATCGGCCTCGACGGCGCCGCTGCCTGGTTTCAATCGGGCGGCACCTTCAACTGCGCCGGACTGCAGATCGGAAGGTTTGCGAGTCCATTCGCCTATGTCGAACTGAGTGGCTCTGCAAAGTGGAACGCCGGTCTTGTGTTGCTGGCGGATGGGCACGGAGTTTTCAATCCCCCGAATTCAGGGCCTGTCGACCTTAAAATCATCGGCACAAATGTCACCTTTAATTCCTCCGGGTTGGTGGTGAGAACCTACGGCAGCGTGACATTTGATGGCCAGGGCGTCGGCGTCAGCACCCTGCACCTCGGCAACGGCATTCTCCTGCTTCAAAATGCTTCCCTGGTTCTGAACAACCTGCCGAATGCGACGGCGACCAACCAGACCCTTGTTCTGATGGATCAGATCGGATCGTATCCGGGGCCGGACGTCCAGTTCGCGAACGCGCCGGATGGATCTGTTTTTGATGGCGGGTCTTTCAGCTGGCAGATCAAGTATCAGGGAACGAACATCGTGCTGGTTTCCGCGCCGCTTTGTGTTGCGCCCAGCATTTCGTTCCAGCCGCAGTCGCAGACGGTGGTGGTCAGCAATTCGGTCACGTTCACCGTGGGCGCCGGTGGTTCCGATCTGCTGTATCAATGGCAGACCAATGGCGTTGACATTGCAGGCGCGAACGGCAGCAGTTACACCATCAACGAGGTTCACAACTCGGACGCGTTGACTTATCGTGTGAAGGTCAGCAATGTTTGCAGCGGTGTGACAGTGACGAGTTCCAACGCGACGCTCACCGTGCTCCCGCCCCATGAGTTCATCACATGGACCGATGCCGGCGGCAACAACCTTTACAGCAACTCCAACAACTGGGATCTGGCCCGTGTTCCTGACGCAGGGGACTTTGCGTTCGTGAATGGGAACACGAATGTCCTGGTCATCAATGGAGATTTCGCCGTGGACACGATGCGCACCGGCGGTGGCACGTCCGTGCTGCATACCAACGGCACGCTCACCATTTTTAACGGCGCCTGGACCGACCTTGGTCTTTATGTTGGCGATAATGGAGACAATGGGGGCGTTTCCACCTACACGCTCAATGGCGGAACCATCCAGGTACAGGATCCCGATGGCTTCCAGGTCGGTCGCAACGGCAGCGCCGTATCCACGTTCACCTTTGTTTCGGGGAACATCACCAACCTGGCGGGCGACACGCACATCGGCCTTGACGGCGATGCCACCTGGAATCAGTCGGGAGGCGTGCTGAAAGCAGGCGGGGTGCAGATCGGGAGATTTGCGAGCCCGCATTCCATCGCCAGGCTGACCGGCAACGCGGTTTGGGATGTCGGCCTCGTGTTGCTGGCGGACGGCCATGGAGTCTTTTCTCCGCGAAACACCAACGACGTGTTTCTGACTCTGGTGGGACCGAATATCTCCTACAAATCCACGGGCCTGGTGCTGCAGAACGAGGGCAAGGTGACCTTCGACGGGACCGGTGGCGGGGTAAGCACGATGGACTTTGGCGGCGGCCAATTCCTCCTGAACTATGGCCAGCTCTTCCTGACCAACCTGCCGACGGTGCAATCCAACGGCCAGCAGATTGTGTTGATGAAGAACATCGGCGCCTACACCGGCGCGAACACCCAGTTCGTGAACGCACCGAATGGAACGACGTATGGCGGCTGGCAGCTCTCCTATCAGGGAAGCCCGGCGACCAATATTGTGCTGGTAGCCCTGCCGCTCATCAAATTCACCACCGCGACCGCTGGCGGCGGCAACGTGACGATGCAGTTCACGGCCGGGACTTCAGACACCACGGCCTCATTCGTCGTGCAAAGCGCCGCAACGGCCAACGGCCCTTACGCCGATGTGTCGCCTGCGGCGGCGATCTCGCAGCTCTCGCCCGGGAACTTCCAGGCCATCGTTCCAACGAACGGCCCGAACCGGTTCTACCGGGTCCGCCGCTGATCGCGTGAGATGATTCAGGCTGGCCTGCAGAATCAACTCTGCAGGCCAGCCCAACCGGGTTTCCCATCCAGCAATCGATTATGAAAAAAGAACAATTGCCCGCCCCGCAAGTCAGCCGCCGCGCCTTCACTCTGATCGAGTTGCTCGTCGTGATCGCGATCATTGCGATCCTGGCGGCCATGCTGCTGCCGGCGCTCGCGAGAGCCAAGAGCAGGGCGCTCACGACCTCCTGCCTGAACAACCTGCGTCAAACCGGACTGTTCATGCAGATGTACACCGATGACAACAATGACATCTTCCCCGCCTCCATCAAATCCTACAGCAAGACCGACAGCCTGAACAACTGGTGGGGCATGGCCATCGTGAATTACGCCAAAGGCAACGACAAACTGTTCCATTGTCCTGCTTACGAAAAGTCGGGCTCAGCCAAGTTTGTATGGCGCATGGATTTTGACGGTGTAGGATACGGATATAATTCCTACTTTTTAGGCTCGGGCCCGGAGTATGGAAAAACTGTGAATAATATTTCCGTGGGTGGCTATTCCTATGCCGCGGCGCGTGACACCAAACGCAGTTCCGTGGTTCGGCCGACCGATTGCATGGTCCTCGGAGACAAGGATCCCAAGAACATCACGGGGTTGGATGGGACCAACGGAGCCTCTTCCGGTACATTGTGGTGGCCATCGGCCAGTCAAAAAACTTCGCCCAACCCAATGGTGGCAAGCGAAGGAGTGAATATGACCCGGCACGGTTCGCGGGGTGTGGTTAATTTTGCCGATGGGCATTCGGAAAGCCGCAAAAACACCGAGGCGAACCCTCCGGCCGATCCTTCGGTCATCAATTCACGGTATTGGGATCCCACGCAACGCGCCGGTGCCCAATGATCCACGACGCCCTCCAACCCTGATGAAAAAGCAAATCGTCTTTTGGTCCATCACCTCCGCCCTGGCCGGGTTTCTTTTTGGCTTCGATACGGTGGTGATATCGGGCGCGGAGCAAAAGATACAGGCGTTGTGGGGGCTGACTCCCGCCCTTCACGGGTTTGCCCTGGGATCGGCTCTTTACGGCACTGTCCTGGGCTCGCTGTTGGGCTGCTGGCCGACGGACAGGTTTGGCCGCCGGGCCACGCTGCTTTGGATCGGCGTTCTTTATGTTGTGTCCGCGTTAGGCTGCGCGTTTGCAAACGGGGTGGGCATGTTCATTGCCGCGCGATTCATCGGCGGACTGGGCATCGGCATTTCCACCGTCGCCGCGCCTCTTTATATCTCAGAGATTGCGCCGCCCGCCTATCGGGGCCGGCTCGCCGGGATGTTTCAATTCAACATCGTGTTCGGAATCGTGATCGCCTTTGTCTCCAATGCATTGCTGGCGGGTATTGGAGAAAACGCCTGGCGCTGGATGCTGGGTGTGGCGGCGGTTCCCTCGGTGATTTACACGCTCATGTGTTTCGGCATCCCGGAAAGCCCGCGCTGGCTGATTACGCGCGGACGAGACCGCGAGGCCGGCATCCAGGTGCTCAGGCTGATTGAACCGGAAGCCTCATCCGCACAGATCGAAGCGGAGGCGGACACCATAGCCGCCGCCTCCACGAACCGGGCGACGCCGGCCGCATTTTGGACCTGGCGGCTTCGCGTGCCGATCATGCTCGCGTTCCTCGTGGCGTTCTTCAATCAATTGTCCGGCATTAATGCGATCCTCTATTTTGCCCCTCGCATTTTCGAAATGACCGGGCTGGGAGCGAAGGCGGCCCTGCTTCAATCGGTTGGGATTGGGATCACGAACCTGGTATTTACCTTCGTGGGTTTGTGGCTGATCGACCGCCTGGGCCGGCGCACCCTTCTTCTGATTGGATCCTTTGGTTACATCGCCTCGCTGGGACTTACGGCGTGGGCTTTCTTCACCCAGAATTACAGCATTGTTCCCACGTGCATATTTGCGTTCATCGCGTCTCATGCAGTGGGCCAGGGAGCCGTTATTTGGGTGCTGATCTCGGAGATTTTCCCCAATCGCCAGCGTGCGGAAGGACAGACCCTGGGAAGTTTTACGCACTGGATCTTTGCCGCCCTGCTGACGACTCTTTTCCCCAAGATGGTGTCGGCTTTCGCTCCCGGGTACATCTTTCTCTTCTTCTGCGGGATGATGGTATTGCAGTTGGCTTGGGTGACGTGGTGGGTGCCGGAAACCAAGGGCATCCCGCTCGAGGAACTGCAGCACAAACTGGGCATTGATATCGAACCGGAACCGGGCGGTTCACTCGCCCCGGCTCAGAAGGGTTGAAAAGGCGATTGCTATGAGTTTCAAAGTAGTGGGCATCGGGGAAGTGTTGTGGGACGTGCTGCCAGACGGCCCCCAACTCGGCGGCGCCCCGGCAAATTTCGCCTGCCATGCCCAGGCGCTGGGAGCCACCGCCCGGGTCGTGACGCGCGTGGGCAACGATTCCCTGGGGCACGAGATTGTCGCGCGGTTCAGGCGCATGGGCCTGCCGGACAACACCGTCCAGGTGGACAACCACGCGCCGACGGGAACAGTGCTGGTTTCACTGAATGGAAATGGCAATCCGCATTTTGAAATCCGCGAGAATGTTGCCTGGGATCGATTGGAACTGACTGGCGAAGCTCTCCAATCCGTTCGCGACGCCGACGCCATTTGTTTCGGCAGCCTTGCCCAGCGCCATCAGCCGGCATCCAAAGTCATTCAGCAATTGGCCGCCTCGGCGCCCGCCCGTTGTTTCAAGGTATTGGACATCAATTTGCGCCAGACGTTCTACTCCAAAAACGTCGTGGAACAGTCTCTGAAACTGGTGAACGTTCTGAAGTTGAACGACCAGGAATTGCCGGTGATCGCGCACATGTTCGGGTTGCAGGGTTCTGTTGAGAAGCAAATCGAATGGCTGGCGCGGCATTTTGGTTTAAAGGTGGTTGCCCTGACACGCGGTGCGCAGGGAAGCCTTTTGTATCAGGATGGCAATTGGTCCGATCGATTGGGAAGTTGCATCAAGGTGGTGGACACGGTGGGGGCTGGAGATTCGTTCACGGCGGGTTTGGTGATGGGCCTGCTGGCGGGGATGAGCCTGGGCGAAATCCATTCCGTGGCCGCCGACATCGCGGACTTCGTATGCTCTCACCAGGGTGCAACGCCCGTCCTGCCCGACAAATTCAGAAAGGCATTGGTCCCCGAGCTCGTCAAAGTTCCTGTCAATCCGACGTCGACCTCCGCGGATGCACAGCTCATCGCATGATCGCTGATCTATTCAGACTGGGGCGTTTCTCCTGGTCCGCACTGGTAATCGTCGCCGCGAGTCACCCGGACGTTATTTGCGCCGGCCCGGCAGTGACGGCAAAGGCGTATTCGGAACCGTTCCGCCCGCTATTCCACTTCACGCCGGAAAAGAACTGGATGAACGATCCGAACGGACTGGTTTTCTACGACGGCGAATATCACTTGTTCTATCAATACAATCCGTTCGGCGACACCTGGGGACACATGAGCTGGGGCCACGCCGTCAGTCCGGACATGGTTCACTGGAAACATCTGCCGCTGGCCTTGCCGGAGGAGGACGGCGTCATGATTTTTTCCGGGAGCGCCGTCGTGGACTGGAACAACACCAGTGGTTTCGGCAAAGGCGGCAAACCACCCCTGGTCGCCATTTACACCGGGTATAACACCAGCAACAACCTGCAATACCAATGCGTCGCCTACAGCAACGACAAAGGCCGCACCTGGACAAAATACGCCGGCAACCCGGTGATTAACCTGAATTCAAGGGACTTTCGGGATCCAAAAGTCCGCTGGCACGAACCCACACAACGATGGATCATGTCCGTCTCCCTCTCCGCGGATCACAAGGTTTGCTTTTATGGGTCGACCAATCTGACGGATTGGACGCTCCTGAGCCAGTTCGGCCCCGCAGGCGCAACCGGCGGGGTGTGGGAATGTCCGGATATGTTCGAACTGCCGGTTGCGGGCACGGGTGAGAAGCGGTGGGCCCTCGTGGTCAACATGAACCCCGGCAGCGTTGCAGGCGGTTCAGGCGGGCAATACTTCATCGGCCGATTCGATGGCACCAACTTCATTCCCGACAAGGACTGCATCGTGGCTCCGACGCCCGAATGGGTGCCCGGGGGGATCACGGTTGCCGATTTCGAAGGCGGGACGTACGGCAACTGGAAATCGACCGGAAATGCATTCGGTCCGGCGCCGGCCAAGGGAAGATTCTCCAATCAAAACCCGGTTGAAGGCTACAAGGGCGCCGGGCTGGTAAACAGTTTTTTCAACGGCGACCAGTCAACCGGGACCCTGAGCTCCCCCGAGTTCGAAATCAGCAGGCCCTATCTTAACTTTCTCATTGGGGGTGGCGCTCAGAAGTCGACCCGCATGGACTTGCTGGTGGAGGGCCGTGTGGTCCGCACCGCCTCCGGGGCCGACAATGAGCGTCTCGCATGGAGCTCGTGGAATGTTCGCGAATTTGAGGGCAAAAAAGCGGTCCTGCAGATTGTAGACGAGGCCACGGCTGGATGGGGGCATATCAACATTGACCAGGTCATGCTGGCGGATTCGCCTGCGCGTTCAGCCTCCGAATCGGCTTTGTGGCTGGATTACGGCAAAGATTATTATGCCGCCGTCTCGTGGAGCGATGTGCCGAAGTCGGATGGCCGTCGGCTTTGGTTGGGCTGGATGAGCAATTGGGAATATGGCGAGAAAGTCCCGACCTCACCATGGCGAAGCGCCATGTCCATTCCTCGCGAGGTTAGCTTGCGGCAAACCGCGCAGGGTGTTCGGCTGATACAAAAGCCGGTCCGGGAAATGGAGAATTTGAGGGACGGACATTTTCACTTCGGCGGTGGCACCATCGCGGAAGCAAACGCATGGTTGAAGAGCAAGGAGATCTCAGGCAATCAATTGGAAATCGCCGTGGAAATGGAAGTTGCCCCGGGCCGCCAGGGATTGAACGTGCTGGCGGGCGCCGGGGGGGCGACGGTGGTTGGGTTGGATTCCGAACAGGGCCAGGTATTCGTGGATCGTTCCCGATCCGGCGACGTCGGCTTTCATCCCAAGTTCTCCGGAGTTCAGACTGCGCCGTTGGATTCACGAAATAGTTCGTTGTCCCTGCGGGTTTTTGTCGATGCCTGTTCCGTGGAGGTCTTTGTGAATGACGGCGAGCGCGTCTTTACCGACCTGGTTTACCCGTCGGTCGGCAGCCGCGGCGTGCAGGTCTTCGGCCCAGCTGGCGCAAAAGTCCGTTCGCTCGATGTGTGGCCGCTCAAGGGTGTCTGGAATTAGGAAGTCGTCATGAGGTTTGTATTCCAGAAGTTCATTGCCGTTTGTGTATTGCTGGAACTGGGCCTCAAGCTGTGCGCGCAGGACATCGTTCTGAACGATTTCGAGAGCACCACCTTTACTCCCTGGGCCACGGCTGGAACCGCGTTCGGGGCCGGGCCGGTCACGAACGCCGTAAGCGGGCAATCGCCGGTGACAGGTTTTCTGGGTTCCCGGTTCGCTGACAGCTTCAATGGCGGCGATGCTTCCACAGGCGCGCTTACCTCGCCTCCATTTTCGATTCAGCGAAACTATATCCGTTTCCTCATTGGCGGCGGCAATCAGCGGGGGCAAACCTGCATCAACCTGATCGTCAATGGGCAGATCGTTCGTTCGGCCGTGGGCATGGGCGATCGGGAGGATCTTTCCTGGCTGCAGTGGAACGTGAGCGATTTGCTGGGCAGCAGCGGCACGCTGCAGGTGATGGACAGCAACACCGGCGGGTGGGGGCACATCAACGTGGACCAGATCGTTGAGTCCAACTCTTCCCTCACCAATGTCTTCACGGCGTCCCAACGCTATTTGAACCTGCCCATCAGCTTCAGTGAGCCCAGTCACCTGGTGGAATTGGTGCGGGACGGGCTGGTCGAACACGAATTCAACATTCAGTTCACAACGAATGCGAACCCGGATTTTTATGCGTTTCTCGACCTCGCTGCATACCAGGGAAAGGATTTCCTGGTCCGGGTGGATTCGCAGCCCGCCAGCGCCGGCCAGCTTGCGGCGTTGATTCAATCGACCAATATCATCGCGGCCACCCCCATCTACCAGGAAACGCTGCGGCCAATCTACCATTACTCCGCCCGGCGCGGCTTTATCAACGACCCGAACGGAATGGTTTTTTACAACGGCGAGTATCACCTCGCTTATCAGCACAATCCCTATGGATTGGATGTGGGCAATCAGCATTGGGGCAATGCAGTCAGCACCGACCTGGTCCATTGGACCGAGTTGCCGGAGTCCATTTACCCGGACTGGCGCGGCCAGGCCTGGTCCGGCTCTTCGGTTGTGGATTGGAACAACACCGCCGGGTTCGGGAGCAATGCCATCGTGAGCTTTTACACCGCGGCGGGTGGCCACGACAATAACCCCCGCATGTCCCTCGGGCAGCGCTTTACTCAATGCCTGGCTTACAGCCTGGATTCAGATCGAACCTTGACCAAGTACGCAAACAATCCGGTTCTGCCCAATGTCGTCGGCGATAACCGCGATCCCAGGGTCATCTGCTATGCGCCCGGCAATAAATGGGTGATGGTGCTGTGGCTTCAAAACAACGACTTCGGGTTCTTCTCCTCAACCGATCTGAAACACTGGACCCAGACATCCACTTTCAGCTTCCCGCCCTATATTGAGGTGCCGGAATTGTTTCAACTGGCCCTGGATGGCGATCCGAACAACCTCAAATGGATTCTCTATGTTGGCGCCGGGAATTATTACGTCGGGGCTTTCGATGGAAATTCCTTCACGCCGGAAAACGGGCCGTTCAGCATACGGGGCGGAAACAGTTTTGCGGCGGCGCAAACGTTCAACAACATTCCCGCGTCCGACGGACGCCGGATTTTGATCGCGAATGGAACGCAGAATTATCCCAACATGCCTTTCAACTGCGCCATGACGTTTCCGGTGGAATTGACCCTGGCGACCTATGGAGGCCTCCCAATGATCCGGTGCAATCCGGTGCGGGAGCTTTCGCTGCTCCGGACCAGCACCAACACGTGGCCTTCGCAGGCGCTGAGTTCCGGCGTGAATCTCATGAGCGGCACAACCGGGGAAGCGTTTGAGCTGGATTCATCTTTTCAACCGGGATCGGCCTCCAAAATTACATTCACACTGCGCGGAACGACGGTGGTCTACGACAACGTGGGACGCCAGGTGTCGTGCCGCGGAATAAATCAGCCCCTGAATCCAATCGGAGGAGTGGTGCGTCTGCAGATGCTTGTGGATCGCGGATCCCTGGAGATTTTTGGCAATGGCGGCCTTCTTTATATGTCCATGGGTGTGACGCCAACCGCCGGGGCGCAGGCCGTCAGCCTTGTGGCCACGGGAAATGGCGCCCAACTGGTTTCGCAGAGCCTGTACAATCTCGGTTCGGCCTGGACGAGTGCCGCGACGAATCCTCCGCCGGGCGATTCGCCCGTGATCTCGGTTCAACCGATGTCCGTCACGAACATTGCCGGAATGCCGGTGTCGTTCTCCGTTGTCGCCACTGGCGCCGCGCCATTGACGTACGCCTGGCGATTCAACGGAAGTCCTCTGGTCCCGACGAACAATGTGCCGTCCGTGACGAACGCGACACTCAACCTACTGGTGACCGGTTTGTCGGATGCCGGCCTATACGATGTGATCATCGGCAACAGCGCGGGTTCCGTCACGAGCAGCCCGGCGGCGCTGTCGTTCGTCGTTCCTGTGATCACCGGCCAGCCTTCCCCCGTCACAGCGAACCTCGGCGGCCCGGCGGGTTTTTCCGTGACCGCTTCCGGGAGCTCGCTCCTGAGTTATCAATGGCGGAGCGCCGGCGTGCCCATAACCGGCGCAACGAATTCCAGCTTGAACCTGTTTCCCGTGAACCTCAGCTCGGCAACAAACTACGATGTGGTGGTCAGCGCGGGAGCACTGTCCGTGACCAGCAGCGTGGCGTTGCTGACGCTGCGTCCACCCTACATCGTCAGCCGGTGGCCGATGGAAGCGCAAACCCTCACTCCGAACACCGCCGGGTCACTCACGTTCAACGGCGTGCAGGATCTCTATACGAACCCCGGCCAGGGCATTGTGGCCGTGGGAACAGTCGTTCCGGCGGCCCGCGACGATCTCATCACGTTCAGCAGTTTGCCGGGCAATCCGGTGGTTTTGAGCAACAGCGTTCCGCCGGCGGCCCTGTTTGCCAACGGCAATTCGCCGGGGGCGAAATCCTTCAACGCAGGGGCCTACTCCGGCGGCGATGGCGCGCTTTTCTTTCCGCAGGATCAATACGGCAACGAGTTCAGTTTCAACAGTCCGTTCTCGGTGGAGCTGTTTTTCAAAACCTACGGAGACCAAAGCGCTGCGGGCAAACTGCAGCTCGTCATGCAAGGCGAATCGTCATTCCGCTACGGGATCGTGATGAATGAGCCGGCAAACGGCTCGGTGGAATTTGTCCTGACCAACCGCTCAACAGGACGCGCCGCGATCGCGGCGTTGACGAATGCAAATTATGCGGACGGACAATGGCATTATCTGCTGGCTGTGTACGACACGCTGAGCGGAAGCAACGGCCAGGCCCGGCTTACCGTGGTGAACACCAACGGCGAAGAATGCTCAGTCGTTACAGACCTGGCCGCCGGATTCGGCGCCTTGCCCTCCGGCAACGACGGCAACTTGTTCCTCGGCAGGTTCAAATACCCCATCGCGCAGGAGCACCGCACGTTCCTGGGATTGCTGGATGAAGTGCAGGTGACGGCCGGCGTCGTATCCGATGCGTGGCGTCTCGGAACAATTCCGTCCATTGACAGCCGGATTCAAATTACCAGCGCGCTTTATAGCGGGACCAACTTGTTCCTGGAATGGACCAGTGCTGCCGGACAAAGCTACGCGGTGCAGTGGGCTGGTCAGTTGGGCGATCTCTGGCAGGTCATCGCCAACGTGCCGGGTTCAGGGGCGATCGCCAGTTTCAGCGACACAAACGCGGCGCGCCTGAGCCAGCCTGCTGGTTTTTACCGAATCGCACGCTGATCGCGGAGAGTTCTTTTTCCTGTGTGGGTTGGTGCCGGTGGTGGGACTTGAACCCACACGACTTTTTACGGTCCCAGGATTTTAAGTCCTGTGCGTCTGCCATTTCGCCACACCGGCAACCCGCGCTTCAAGCGAAAGTCTCAGAAGTCCCTGCTTCGCGCAAGCTGCCGATTCCACCGATTGTGCTACTGTTCGGGACCGGCAGGGGAATTCGTTATTTTTCGGCGGCAACGGACGGGTAGCGGATCCAGACGGACTTTTTCCGGGTGATGACCGGGTCGCCGAGGCCGTTGATGACGTGGTTGATGCCGCTGTTGGCGTGGCCGTTCAGGCGGATGGTGATCATGTGGTCCAGTCGCACGCCGGGCGCGTCGGGGACTTCGATGGCGTTGTCGCAGATCACGGGGGCTTTCCAGAAAACGCAGTAGACGCCGAGACCGAGCGCGAAATGGGTCCGGACCCGCTCGCTCACCTTGTAGGAAGCGAACCCGCGCACGTCACCGTGCTGCCAGGACTTCTGGTCCGGCGGATCGTAGGGCAATTCGGATTGATAAAAGAACACCCGGCCGCCGTTGCCGTTCCAGACGACCTGGTAATCCTGGCAATGCTCCACGAACAATCCGTAAGACGTCACATGATCGCCGTTGACGATGAGTCCGTGCGCGTTGCGGTTGATGTCCCAGGCGGCGCCGCGGCCGTGGTCGGCGCGCCAGAGCCAGGCGTTGTCGATGATCACGTCGTTGGCGTGGACCTGGACCTGGCATTCCGCCTTGCCCGCAATGGCGCCGCCGACGCGGCACGAGAGATCGGAGAGGACGATCGGGTTCGTCGCGTGGGAGGCGCTCCGTCGAGGCTCGCCGACCTCGAGGAGAATTTTCGAGGGTATTTCTCCGGCTTCAAGAATCAGGCCGGCGAGAGTGACTCCGTCGACGTTGGCGACGGTTATCGCGGCGCCGCCTTTCTCGGGGCGCAGCGTGGGGTATCCGAGGCCGAGCACGATGGTGTCGGGGTTTCGGATGCTGAGGGGTGCGTCGAGCGGGTAGATGCCGGGCGTGAGCAGGAGGTGTTTGCCGGAGGCGAGTGCGGCATTCAGTGTCAGGGAGGAGTCCGTTTCCGGATGCGCGATGTAAAAATCCGAAACAGGGATCCGTTTATCAGTTGGGCGAGTGCTGTTCCAGGAAACTCCGCGGGAATCATTCGGTTGAAAATCGGGCAGCACGACGAAGGCATTGCCGGATTTGTCCAGGCAGAGAAACGGTTTTTCGCGAATGACGGGTGTTTCGGCCACGGCGGAGCAAGGGGCGTCCGGCCAGGTATTGGAGGGTGCGTTGATCACGCCGACAAAGACCATGTTCCAACTGCCACCGGTCCAGGAGCCAAAGGCGGCATTGCGGGAAAACCATTGCTGCTGGGTGCCTGAATTCACCTGCTGATCAATTTTTGAATCGGCCAGGAACCCGCCGCTGGACCAGCCTTTCTCGGACAGGTCGAGCGAGCCGCGTAGGTGGACGCGGCGGATGGCGGTGGCCTGGGAGACGGCCCAGGTGTTCGTGCCGCGGGCGGGGATGACAGCGAGATTTTCCATGCTGCGCCAGAAATTGCACGTGGCATTGCCGCGCATCCATTCCGCGGTCGATCGCACGGCGCCGGTGATCGTGACGTCGTCGGGCCGTTCGCCGAGTCCGAGCACCTGGGTGTAGAACCCGACGCGGACGTCGGCGGAATAGTTGCCGGGCTTGAACAGCAGGGCGACCCGGCCGTTGCCGAACTGGGCTTTTTCCTGTCGCGCGAACACGGTGTCGAGCTGCTCCTGAATGTTGCTCATGCCGGGTTCGAAGATCAGCACGTTGGTGCCGAGATCCGGGAGTTGGCCTGCCCTGGCGCGGACGGCAACCGCGATCCCTGCAAGCATCAGGCCCAGGAACACGGCGGACCGCAACCGTCGGTGGGGATCGCAGAATGTCGCCATCGCGGAGGACGCTAGAGGATGTGTTAGTCTCGAGCAAGGCCGGCTTGCTGAGGAACCAAAGGGCATTAACCACGGATGGACACGGATGGACACGGATGCGAAGGGCTTTGACGCGAATTGACGCGAATTTTCGCCAATTTTCTCCGAATTAATTCGTGAGAATTCGCGTCAATTCGCGTCAAACCCGTGTTCCTTTCCATCCGCGCCGCCCGCGCATCAGCGGGCGGAAAGCGGGACGGCGCATGGCAGGCCCTTTGCGACGTTGCGCCGCTGGACGCGGCGCGGACGGCGCAGCGCGCCGTCCCTACCCGCAATCCAGATGCGTCGGCCCTGGCAACGCACCCCTTGCCTATTTAAGAGATGGGTTCTAGAGTCGGGCAATCCCTTGTGAGAGTCTGTGAGTGGCCCGGCCGGCGCGCACGCGCGTGCGTGTGTCGTTGCAGGCGGGCGCGGAGTCTCTCGACGCATCGAAACCACTATGATGACTCGACGACATGCATTGAAAACGGCGGCGCTTGGAGCGCTGGGCTGGGCTGCTTTGGGCACACTCAACCGCGTTTATGGACAGGCGGCACCGGCGGCGGCGCCTTCCGGGCCGTTTAAACTTCCGCCGCTGCCGTACGCGTTCGACGCGCTCGAGCCTTACATCGACGCGAAGACGATGGAAATCCACCACGACAAGCATCACGCTGCGTACGTGGCGAACCTGAACAAGGCCGTGGCGGATTACCCGGACCTGGCGAAAAAATCCCCGGAAGCGCTGGTGAAAGACTTGAACGCGGTTCCAGAGAAGGTGCGGACGGCGATTCGAAACAACGGCGGAGGCGATTACAATCACACCTTGTTCTGGCAGATGCTGCGCAAGGACGGCGGACAGCCGGGGCCGGACCTGGCGCGGGCGATTGATGCGGGGTTCGGGAGTTTCGGTTCGTTCCAGGACACGCTGACCAAGGCGGCGCTTGGCCAGTTCGGGAGCGGTTGGGCGTGGCTGGTTTTGGGCCCGGACAAGCGGCTGGCGGTCGAGTCGACGGCCAACCAGGATTCACCGATCAGCCAGGGGCGGCAGCCTTTGCTCGGAATCGATGTCTGGGAACACGCGTATTACCTGAAATACCAGAATCGCCGGCCCGAATATGTGGCGGCGTTTTTTCACGTGATCAACTGGGAATTTGTGAACGATCGTTACGCCGCGGCGCTGCGGTCGTCCTGATTCGGCACGAGTTTGCGGGAGCGCCAGATGTAAAACACCGCGGGATAAACGAGCAGTTCCATGAGGGTGGACGTCACCACGCCGCCGATCATGGGGGTGGCGATGCGTTTCATGACATCGGCGCCGGTGCCGTGGCTCCAGAGTATGGGGGCAAGGCCGGCGATGATGACGCAAGCCGTCATGGCCTTGGGGCGGACGCGTTTCACCGCGCCGTGGTAGATGGCGTTGCGCAGATCGCCGATCGATCGCATTTTGCCTTCGCGGATCCACCGGGCGTAAGCGAGGTCGAGGTAGAGCAGCATGACCACGCCGGTTTCGGCGTCGAGGCCGGCGAGGGCGATGATGCCGACCCAGACGGCGACGCTGAGGTTGTAATGAAGCAGGGCGAGGATGCCGATGGCCCCGACGAGTGAGAACGGGACCGCGAGAAGGACGATGGCGGTTTTGATCGCGGAGCGGGTGTTGAGGTAGATGATCAGGACGATGATCAGCAATGTGAGGGGGACAACCACCATCAGGCGTTGTGCAGCGCGCTGCATGTATTCGTACTGGCCGCTCCAGAGAATGGTGTAGCCGTTTGGGAGTTGGATGGTGCCGGCGGCGACGGCATCGTTCACGGCGCGCATGGCGCGTTGGACGTAGGTGCCGACGTCGACGCCCTTGACGTCGACGTAGACCCAGGCGTTTGGAACGGCCCCTTCGCTTTTAATGCCCATGGGGGCGCGCACAGTCTCGATGCGGGCGAGTTGTCCAATGGGAACCTGGGCGCCTGTCAGGGTGGGGACAACGATCTGGCGCAGCGCCTCGAGGTTTTCCCGGAAATCGCGGTTGTAACGGAGGGTCACATCGTAGCGTTCGAGGCCTTCGACGGTGGTGGTCAGCGGCATGCCACCGAGGGCGACCTCCAGCGTTTCCTGCACGTCGCCAACCGTGAGTCCGTATCGGGCGATCGCATCACGGTCGATGGTGAACTCGATGTAATTCCCGCCCATGGTGCGTTCCGCGAACGCGCTGAGGGTGCCGGGAACGGATTTGACGACGACTTCGACCTCGGACGCTATGCGTTCCAGTTCCGCGAGATTGGGCCCGGCGATCTTGACGCCGACGGGAGTCTTGATACCGGTGGCGAGCATGTCGATGCGGGTTTTGATGGGCATCGTCCAGGCGTTGTTCAGGCCGGGGATCTGCACCGAGGCGTTGAGCGCGTCCATCAATTCGTCCGGCGTGCGCGGCCGGTGGGCGGTGACGCGGCCGTGGCCGTCGTGGATGTCGACCGCCGGCCAGTGCTCCTCGGGTTTGAGCATGATCGTGGTTTCGATCATGTCGAACGGGGCGGGGTCGGTGGCGGTTTCGGCGCGGCCGACTTTGCCGAACACCTGTTCCACTTCGGGAAAACGGCGGATGAGACGGTCGGTGACCTGCAGAATCTCGCGGGCCTTGGTGGGCGAGATGCCGGGGAACGTCGTGGGCATGTAGAGCAGGTCGCCTTCGTAAAGCGGCGGCATGAATTCGGAGCCGATGTTCTGCCAGGGAAAGAATTTCCCGGCCGACAACGCCCATTCGCGCGCGGATCCGTCGGGGAGGACTCGGTTGACAAGATTGTTCCAGGGAAAGAAAACCCAGGCCACGATGGCGGCGGCGGTGCCGATGACGGCCCAGCGGCGGCGGATGACGAAATCGACGACGGGATGGTAGAGCCAGATGAGGAAGCGGTTGATGGGGTTGTTTTCTTCGCGCGGGATTTTGCCGCGGATGAAGAAGCCCATGAGCACGGGGGCGAGCGTGAGGGAGAGCAGGGCGGCGGCGGCCATGGAATACGTCTTGGTGAACGCCAGCGGCTTGAACATGCGTCCTTCCTGCGCCTGCAGGGTGAACACGGGCAGGAACGACACGGTGATCACCAGCAGCGAGTAAAAGAGCGTCGGGCCGACTTCGACGGCGGCGTCGCGGATGATGTCCCAGTGGGGCTTGCGCCCCTGGTCATGCTCGAGGTGTTTGTGGGCGTTTTCGATCATGATGATGACGGCGTCGACCATGGCTCCGATGGCGATGGCGATGCCGCCGAGGGACATGATGTTGGAGCTGAGGCCCTGGGCGAACATGACGAGGAAGGACGCGAGGACGGCGATGGGGAGGATGATGATGGCGACGAGGGCGCTGCGGAGGTGCATGAGGAAGGCGAAGCAGACCAGGGCGACCACGAGGCTTTCCTCGATCAGTTTTTCCTCGAGCGTCCGGACCGCGCGCGTGATGAGCGTGCTGCGGTCGTAGACGACGGTGTATTTCACATCGGCCGGCAGGCCTTTCATGGCCTCGTCGAGGCGTTTCTTGACGTCGAGGATCACCTGGCGGGCATTGGCGCCGTAGCGGACGACGATGATGCCGCCGACCGTTTCGCCTTCGCCGTTCAATTCGGCGATGCCGCGGCGCATGTCAGGCCCGAGCTCCACGTTGGCGACCTGGCCGAGGAGGAGGGGGACGCCTTTGTCACCGACGCCGACGGCGACCTTGCGGAGGTCGTCGAGCGATTCGATGTAGCCGCGCACGCGGAGGATGAATTCCTTTTCCGACCATTCGAGCGAGCGTCCGCCGACTTCGCCGTTGCTGCGTTTGACGGCCATGGCGACCTGGGGGATGGACAGGTTGTAGGCTCGGAGTTTGGCGGGATCGACCGTGACCTGGTATTGCTTGACGAATCCGCCTACCGACGCGACTTCGGAGACGCCTTCCACGGACGCGAGTTGGTAGCGGAGATACCAGTCCTGCATCGAGCGGAGTTGGGCGAGGTCGTGGTTGGTGGAATTGAGGGAATACATGAACGCCCAGCCGACCCCGGTGGCATCGGGTCCGAGGCTGGGCGTGACGCCTTGCGGGAGGCGTCCGCCGAGGCCGCTGAGGTATTCCAGGACGCGGCTGCGGGCCCAGTAAGGGTCGGTGCCGTCCTCGAAGATCACATAGACGAAAGAGAAGCCGTAGAACGAATAGCCGCGGACGACCTTCGCTTTGGGGACGGACAGCATTTTGGTGGTGATCGGATAAGTGACCTGGTCCTGGACGATCTGGGGGGCCTGGCCGGGCCACTCGGTGTAGACGATCACCTGGACGTCCGAGAGATCGGGGATGGCGTCGAGCGGGACGTGCCTGACGGCGAAGCTGCCGCCGAGCACGAGCGCGAGCGTGCCGAGAAGAACGATGAATTTGTTCTTCAGCGAGAAATCGATGATGCCTTTGAGCATGGGCAAAAATGATCAACCACGGATGAACATGGATGAACACGGATAGAGGCCGGACGCGAATTGACGCGAATGTTCACGAATTGTGTGGGAATTCAATTATCTGGTTTCAAGGGCTCGACGGAGTCTCGCCCCGCCGCAGGGTTAGGGGACGGCGCTGGTGCCGCGGTAATCGGGATGAGTGTCATGCCGCATTTCGGGCAATTGCCGGGCTTGTCCGAGTGCACGTCGGCATGTTCCGGCATGGGGCAGGTGTAGTAGAGAATCTTGCCGCCGGGCTGAAGTTTCTGGAGCATGGCGGCGTTCACGGGCACGAGGGTCATGCCGCAGATCGGGCAGTTGCCTGCGTGATCGTATTCGATCGAGATGTGTTCGGGCATGGGGCAGATGTAGCGGACGTCGTCCGTGGACAAAGATTGGGCCGGGACCGTTGGGGTTGGCGGGCCGGAAGTGGAAGCTGCAGGGCGGGGCGACTGCATCTTGCGGATGGCTTCGTGCAACTGGCTTTCGGAATCGAGCATGAACTGGCCGGACACGACGACGCGTTCGCCGGGCGAAAGTCCGCTGAGGGCCTGGTATTCGTCGTTTTCGCCGAGCGGCCCGAGGCCGATTGTGCGGGCCTCGAAGCGTCCGCCGTCGAGGGCGACGAAGGCGGTGGAGGTTTCGCCGCTGCGGAGGATGGCGGAGGCGGGTACGAGGACGGCGGAGGGATCGAGTTGCGCGGCGATGCGGACGGTGGCGAACATTCCCGGCTTCAGGAAATAGCCCGGGTTGTGAAATTCCATGCGGACCAGCAGGGTGCGGGTCTTCTCGTCGACGTTTGGGTAGATGAACGTGACGCGGCCGCGGAATTCACGGTCGTTCCAGTAAGGCAGCGTGACGGTGGCTTCCTGGCCGAGTTTCAGGTAGGGAACGTCCTGTTCGAAAATCTGGGCCTGGACCCACACCAGGCCGAGGTCGGCGAGGCGGTAGATTTTCATGCCGGCGTCGACCATCTGGCCGGCGACCGCCATCTTTTCAACCGCGAAGCCGTCCTGCGGCGCGACGATCGTCATGCTTTTGCGCGGCTGGCGAGTTTTGTCGAGCTCGGCAATCTGGGCATCGGAGATGTCGAAGAACTTGAGCTTGGTAAGTGCGGATTGGCGGAGGGAATCGCTGGAGGCGATGCCGCGGGTGGCGGGGTCGGTGGCGAGGATGTATTCCGCCTGGGCGCTGTAAAGTTCGGGGGAATAGATATCGAAGAGCGGGTCGCCTTTCATGACGAGCTGGCCGGTGGCGTTGACATGGAGTTTTTCGATCCAGCCTTTGAACTTGGTGGTGACATCGGCCAGGGCGGTTTCGTTGTATTCGACGGTGCCAACGGTGCGGATGATGCGTCGGAGGGGGCCGCGTTCGACGAGGGCGGTGCGGATGCCCATGGTCTGGATGGTGGCGGGGTCGAGGGCGATCAGCTGCGAATCCGGGGCGGTCTGTTCGGGGCCTGCGCTTGCAGCGGAGCGAAGTGGGGTGAGTTTCATGCCGCAGATCGGGCAATCACCGGGGTGATCCTGGACGACCTGCGGGTGCATGCCGCAGGTGTAGAGGGTTTTGGTTTCCGCGGTGGCGGTTGTGTGGTGGTTGCAACCTGCGAGCAGCCACATTGCCGCGAGGAGCCAGATGGGTAATGGGTGTTTCATGGAGGATTCCTGGCTACATGCCGCCGGCCTGGGCGGGGTTCGCGGCGGGATTCAAGCGGTTCATCGAGGCGGGCCGGGCGCCGGCCATCGACGTGCCGGCCGGGGGCATGCCCTGGACGATCAGGGACAGCTCGGCGAGCACGATTTCGCGTTGCGACTCCGCGTCCACGCGGTCCAGTTCGAACCGCAGCAGGGTGCGCTGGGTGTCAGTGAAATTGAAAATATCCATTGTGCCTGACAAATAACTGGATTGTGCCATTTGGAACGATTGTCGCGCCTTGGGGAGCAATTCTTCGTTCAACAGGCCCAGGTTGCGGGTCGATTCGCGATACACGTAGGCGCGTTCCGCAATGTCGACCGCGAGGGCAATCTGGTCGTCGGAAAGCCGGGCCTGGGCGGATTTTTTGTCAGCCTGCGCTTCGGCGATCCGGGCGGCGATTTTGTCGCGCCAGATGGGGAGGCTCACGGTGCCGAGAGGGCGGTAGAGGGTGGGCGACATTTTTGCATCGGCCATCAGGCCGAGCGAGAAGTCCGGGAGTTTGGATTTTTCGGCCATCATGAGGGCGGCTTCGGCGGCCTGCACATCGGCCGCGAGAGATTTGAGCCGCGTATTTTGGGCGAGCGCCGCGCCGAGCACGGCGGCGAGGTCGATGTTGGTGGGCGTCGAATCGAATCGAGCGGGCGCGGGCGGATCGGGATCGGCGGGGCCGAGTCCGAGCGCGGCCTTGAACTGGGCGAGGAGGGAAGAGCGGGAATCCTCGAGGTTGGCGATCTCGACGCGGACGCGGCCCTGTTCGATCTGGGCGCGGAGGACGTCCTGGAGGGTGACTTTGCCGGCCTGGTTTTCGGCGCTGGCGAGGGCTTCCAGGCGGTTCAGCAGGCTGAGCATATCCTGGTTCACTCGAATTTTGTCCGAAAGATAGTGGAGCTGGTAATACGCGCGTTTGACTTCGAAGGCGTTCTGGAGCGCGGCGGATTGGAACGCGTAGAAGCGGGACTGGCTTTCGGCGGTGGCCTGCGAGGCGGCGGCCTTCAATTTGGCGGGCCATGGGATGGCTGCGAGCACGCCTGGCATGATGGAGGTGACGACGTCCTGGATGTCCATCTGGTAGGTGAACTGCGGATCGGGCAGCGAGCGCGCCTGGGTGATGCGCTCGATGGAAGCCATCCAGTCGTTGTAGGCGATTTCGACCTTCGGCTGGTTGAGCATCGCGAATTCGAGGAAATTGCTGAGGCTCGACTCCGGGGTCAGTTTGGGAAGTTCGGGTTTGCGTCCGTTGGGCCGGTAAGTTTGGGCGGAAGCGGCGGCCTGTTTGCGGGCGGCTTTTTCGCCGGACGTGGCGAATCCTGTGCAACCGGTGACGATTGCCGCGACGAATACCGCTGCGGCCAGCATCGGCCAGCCGGTGCGCCGGTTAGGAATTAAGAATTGCATGCGTCAGCCGTCGCCGGTTCATCGGGCTCAACCAATTGAATGCAAGCGGACCGGCCGCGATTCATTCAGGGGTAATACGTTGGGGATGGGACAATCCCTCTGGAAAAGAAGGACGAATGAGAAGCGACCGCGATCTGACGATTGCGGCTACGGGGGGGCGGTTCAGGCCTCCTTCATGAGTGTCAGGAGCATGGAGAAGGGCTGGGTGGCTTTGACGGCGTGGGGGAGGTGCGGGGGCATGTGGACGAGATCGCCGGATTTGAGGAGGCGGGATTGGCCGGCGAGGGTGAATTCGCATTCGCCGCTGAGGATCTGGACCAGGGCACGGCTGGGTGAAGTGTGCTCGGAGAGTTCCTGTCCTTCAGCGAAACCGAACAGCACGACGCGGCAGGACCCGGTGCGGAGAAGGGTGCGGCTGGCGATGCCGTTGGGGACGAACTGGGTTTCGGCGGCCAGGGAAATGACTTTTTCGGCTGCTGGTTCCATCAAAGGTTGTTCGCTCATGCCAGGAATATGCCACAACCGCAGAAGGCGCGGATTGATTCAGATCAAAAGATTTGTTGGCCCATGGGCGGAGTGATGGAGTCAGGGCTCGACGGAGTCTCGCCCCACCGGGATGTGTGGACTCCCGCCAGCTTATCCGCTCGTGATCAATGCGGGTGTGTCCGGACGGTGTCGATGAGGGCGCGGAGGTTTTCGGTGGAGACGCCGGGGGGCACGCCGCCGCCGCAGGAGAAAATCGTGTAACGGCAATCGCCGGCTTCGGCCAGGAGTTTGCGGGTGGCTTCCCGGACCTGCTCGACGGTGCCCTGGGCGAGGACGTCGCGCGGGGGCACGTTGCCCAGGATGGTGAGGCGGTTGTTCGAGAGGCGCCGCATTTCGGTGAGCGACGTCTGGATGCCGGGGTTGTAGAGGTTCACGCCCATGTCGGCATAGTGGCCGATGGACTTGGCACAGGGAGCGTCGTTGTGGAAGAACTTCACCGGCAGGTCGACGTCGTAGAGTTCCTTGAAATAGGGAAATCCGAATTCCATGAAATCGGCTTCGCCCATGAACCCGACGATATCATCGAGCATGAAGAGTCCGCCGATGGAGGGGAACGTCTCGCGCTGGAGGGCGTGCCAGGATTTGAGGTAATCGGTGATGATGCGGAGGAGGCGATGGCACGGTTCCGGGTCGGTCTTGATGGCCATGAGGAACTCGGTGGTGCCCATGAGGAAGGTCGCCACGTTCAGCGGGCCGCGCGAGACGGAGAACCGGATTTTATGGCCGAGATCCTCGATGCGCGGCTGCGCCCAGCGGAGCCGGTTCAGCATGAACGGCAGCAGCCCGTCCGTGCGCGGGTCGGGGGTGTTGAGCTCCGCGATTTGCTCCACCGAATCGATGATTTTATCCGCGAACGGAAATTCGTCGGGCGGAAACACGCAGCGGCTGCCGAAGGCGGAGGGTTCGGTGCACATCCCGAATTCGGACCAGAACCCGGGAAGGAACCAGGCATCGGGGAACGTCTCGATGGCGGCGCGGTTGGCTTCGAACCAGAGTGTTTCGCTGGAGAGATACTCGGCGATTCGGATGCCGCGCCAGCCCGGGAGCCAGGGGCAATCGATGATGAATCCCACCGGCAGCGGGTTCAGTACTTCGCCGCGCAGCACGGCGAGCAGGCCGGTCCATTGGGCGTCGGTCATAATCAGGAAGGAAGCACGTTTTTTGCAAGACCGACGGCGCCAACGGCGGTTTCGGCGTAGCCGTCGGCTCCAATTTCCTCCGCGTAACGCCGGGTGACGGGTGCGCCGCCGATCAGGATTTTGACCCGGTCGCGGAGGCCCGCTTCGCGGATGGCGTCGATGGTGGCCTTCATGTTCGGGAGCGTGGTGGTGAGGAGGGCGGACAGGGCGACGATGGCGGGCTGTTTGTCGCGGATGGCGGCGACGAACCGGGCGGGGGGGACATTGATGCCGAGATCGATGATTTCGTATCCCGCGCCTTCGAGCATGGCGATGACGAGGTTTTTGCCGATGTCATGGAGATCGCCTTTGACGGTTCCGATGACGACGCGGCCGGCGGAAGGATTGCCTGCGGCGGCGAGGTGCGGGCGGATGAGTTCGAGGGCGCTTTTCATGGCGCGCGCCGCGAGGAGCAGTTCGGGAACAAAATAGTCGTTGCACTCGAACCGACGTCCGACCTCGACCATGGCGGGCATCATGGAATCGTGGACGAGAGAGAGCGGGCTGGCGCCGTCGGCAAGGGCCTGTTCTGTCGCGGAGCGGGCAGTGGTCGCGTCGCCCCTGAGGACGGCGTCGTATAGAGGCTGGCAATCGGGCATGCGTTTATGAGGCGGGGCCGACCAGTCGCAGCGGCCCGCTGTAGGAGATGCTAAAAGCAGGTGTAACAATAGTAAAGCGCGGGTCGCCTGACTTATTTGAGTGACGCAAAAACGTCAGAAATAGCAAAAAAGGGTTAGCCATGGGCCGTGGCTTTGCGATAAAGATGGGGTAGTTCGGTGGCAGCACGTTTCTTCAGCGCGGTTCCCCACCGCCACCTCCTTGGCGTCTGTCACCGAACGCTCTTTTTTTCCAGAAGCCTCACATCACATTCAGCACAGCGCGATCGTGCTCGTACTCGTCGTCGTCCTCGAAAAACGGAGTGATGGAGTGATGGAGTTTTGGAGTGATGGAAAAAGGACGGGCTTCTCTGCGCGGGCTCCCTTTCACCATTTAAAGACTCAACGATTTGACAATACTCCGCCGCTCCATCACTTCATTCCCCTCAGCATGAATTCGATGTTAGGAAGATCCTCGGGGCGGGTGACTTTGGGGTTGGGCCGGTGGCTGGCGACGAGGCGGACGGGGTGGCCGGTGAGTTCGCAGGCGGCTGTGTCGTCGGTGACGAGGGCGCCGCGGCGGCGGACTTCGGACAGGGCATCGCGGATCACGCTGAGTTGAAAACATTGCGGCGTCTGGACCGCCCAGAGTTTGGATCGATCCAGGGTGCGGTCGACCACGGTGCCATCGGCGGATTCTTTGATGGTATCGGTGACCGGCTGGGCGGCGACGGCGGCGCCGTGCGCGCGCGCGGAGGCGAGGGTGTCGCGGATCAAGTCGCGGTCGGTGCAGGGCCGGGCGGCGTCCTGGATGGCGACCACCTCGGTGCCGGCGGGGGCGGCTTCGAGGCCGTTCCAGACGGAATCCTGGCGTTCCTTGCCGCCGGGGACGAGTTGCCACGGTTTGCGCGGGTTCCATTGGCGGGCGAGATCTTCAAAGGCGGACTGCATTCCATCGCGCACCACCAGCACGATCGCATCGACTTCGGGAACGGCATCGAAGCGGAGCCAGGTATGAACCACGACCGGTTTACCCGCAACTTCCAGGAACAATTTGTCGACGTTGGGACCCATCCGGGTGCCTTTGCCCGCGGCGACGATGATGGCGGTGTTCACGGTGTCAGAGAGTGCCGGTTTGTAGGGCAAGGTTCAATGATGAAGGGGGGTGGGCAGTGAACAGTTATCAGTGAACAGTTATCAGTCGTTAGTGGCAAGTGGCTAGTGGCTAGTGGCAAGTGGCAGGTGGCTAGTGGCGGTCGTCATGCGAGGGGGCTACTGATGACTGTTTACTGATTACCGATCACTGATTTTCGCGATGCCGCGGTTGAGTTGCAGGATCTTTTTCACGGCACGGGGAATTTCGCCGCGGTGATGGGTGACGAAGATGAGGCTGGCGGGGGTTCGGTCGAGGAACTGGTCGACGATCCCCAGCACGCGCTGGCGGTGGTGGCGGTCGAGGGACTGGCAGGGTTCGTCGAGGATGAGCAGCCGGGGCTTTTTGACGAGGGCGCGGGCGAGAAGGACGAGGCGTTGATCGACGAGCGGCAGGCTGCCGAGGGGATCGGATTCGGCCCGGGCAAGTCCGGCGGTGCGGAGCAGGGCGCGGGCGCGGGCGCGGCGGCGGCTGGAGCACGCTTGGTGGAGGCCGATGGAATCGAAATAGCCGGAGCATACCACGTCGAGGCAGTTCCAGTCCGGCGGGTAATGGAGGTGCAACTCCGGCGAGAGCGATCCGATGAACTGTCGGGCGTGCCAGAGGGCCTGGGTGGAATCTGGGCTGAGTCCGAACAGGCGGAGGTTAAGACCATAGGCGAGCGGGTTGTCGCCCTGGATGAGGCTGAGGAGTGTGGTTTTGCCGGAGCCGTTCGGGCCGAGCAGGCACCAGCGTTCGCCGGGGCGGACGGTCCAGTTGACGTCGCGGAGCAGCCAGCGTTTGCCGGCGCGCAGGCTGATGTTGTGGAATTCGACGGGGTTAGCTGGATGAAAACGCCCGCCCTCAACCCGGCCTTCTCGCCCGCCCGCCTTCGTTTCACTTCGGCGCGGCTTATTCATGGCGTCGCGTCGAAGCGAAGAGAAGACGGACGGGAGAAGGAGAGCGGACGCGCGCCCGGGTTTGCTGCGTCCGTACCCTCCGTCGCGGTCCGTCCGGAGTTGGCGGACAAGCGTGTGCTGGAGCAGGGGGCGGCGGGGACCTTGCGCGACGATTCGGTTCCTTTGCAGAAGGAGCACGTGAGTGATGCACTCCGGGATTTCGTCAGGGCGGCTGGTGGCGAGGAGGATCTGCTGCCCGCGCCGGCACAGTTCGTTCAACACGCGTCGCAGCAGCCGGCGCGTGCGGGTGTCGAGGCCGGAGAATGGTTCATCGAGGACGAGCAGGGCCGGATTTCGCAGGAAAGTATGGGCGAGCAGGACGCGGCGCATTTCGCCGTTGGAGAGGAAGCCGAGTTTGCGGGACCAGAGCGGGCGCAAGTTCAGCAGGCCGATCGCGTCGCGGCGGCGGCGCAGGAAATCGGACCTGGGCGAGCGGGGCGAATCGATCTGGTAGGGATTGATCGCTTCCACGGAATCCAGGGACAGGTAATCCGAGACGGAGCGGTGGGCTTCGTCGATTCCGTGGTGCCAGCGCGACTGGTGGAAGGAGGTTTCGCCGGCGAGCACGGCGCGGTGGGAATCGAGCGACAGCCGTGCTGCGAACGGGCGGAGTCCGGCGGGATCGGACCAACCGGGGATGCACTCGCCTTGGCGGACGGGGATTTCTCCGGCGATGGCGGCGGCGAGGATTGATTTTCCGGAGCGATTGGGGCCGAGGATGGCCCATTGTTCGCCGGGATGGACGCGCCAGTTGACGGGGCCGATGCGGAGTCCGCCGGGATGGCCGATGCGGGCGTTCAGGAATTCCAGGACGGGTGAGGACATTGGGGCGCAGCGGGGCTCAGGCGGGCTTCCAGTCGAGCAGCCTCAATTGAACGGTTTGCCGGCCGTTGTAATCGTTGATTTGCGGAACGAAGGCGATATCGAAGCGGCCCTGTGGCAGCGGCAATTTGCCCGCGCCCCACCAGACCGTTTCGACGGGGCGACCGCCGTCGGTGAGCCAGAGTTTGACGTGTTGGCGGTCGGCGCCGAGGAACTGGGCGGGTTTATGGAGCGAGACATTGCGTGCGGCGAGTTGCACGGGGGGATTGGACTGGCCGAGCGGGTGGAGCCGGGTCAATTCGCGCAGGCGTTCGAGGGTGAGATCCTCGAGGGAAACCTCGGCGTCGAGGCGCAGTGCGGGGACGAGATCGGAAGGTTTCAGGCAGCGCCGCGCGCAATCGTTGAGGCGTTTTCGAAAAGCGTCGACGTGATCGGGGTGGATGCTGAGTCCGGCCGCCATGGCGTGTCCGCCGTGCCGGGCGAGGAGGTCGTTGCATTCCTGCAGTGCCTGGGCGAGGTCGAAACCCGGGATGCTGCGTCCGGATCCGCGCCAGTGTATTTCCTGATCCGAGGGGCCACCGAGGATGATGGTGGGGCGGTGGAATTCCTGGAGGATGCGGGAGGCGACGATGCCAACGACGCCGACGTGCCAGGGAACGCGACCTTCGACGATGACCCAATCGGTTTCGGGATTGAACCGTGCGCGGAGAGTTTGGGTGGCTTCGTCGAGGATGGCGCGTTCGACTTTTTGGCGCTCGCGATTGCGGGCGTCGAGGCGGCGGGCGATATCGAGGGCCTGCTGCGGGTTGCCGCAGAGGAGGAGGTCGAGGGAATCGCGGGCGGATTCGAGACGTCCGGCGGCGTTCAATCGGGGTGCGAGCTGGAAGGCGACGTCGCGGGCTCCGAGCACGGCGGGGGATTCGGCGACCTGGCGGAGTGCGGACAGGCCGGGGCGTGTGGTGTGGTTGAGGCGTTCGAGTCCGGCGGTGACGAGGATGCGGCTTTCGCCGGTGAGCGGGACAACGTCGGCGATGGTGGCGAGGGCGACGAGGTCGAGCAGTGGGCGGAGGTCGAAAGTGGCGGCCTGGGGAAGGCCGGTATCGCGTCCGCGTTTGACGAGGGCGTGCGCGAGTTTGAAGGCGAGTCCGGCGGAGCACAATTCGGTGAACGCGGCGGAACCGGCGGGATCGACCATGCCGAACCGAGGGTTGACGAGGGCGTGTGCCGGCGGGGCGGGGTTGGAGATCTGGTGATGATCCAGGACGATCACGTCGATGTCGAGCGAGCGGAGCCAGGCGATGGATTCGATGGACGTGGACCCGCAATCGACGGCGAGCAGGACGGGGCGCGGCGAGGTTGCGGGATCGAGGCAGCCGGATTTTGCGAGGCAATTCTCGGCGGCTTCGCGGCTGAGTCCGTAGCCTTCGTCGATGCGGTGCGGCAGGTAGGCGGTGGTGGTCCAGCCGAGTGCGCCGAGGACTTCGGTGAGCAGGGCGGTGGACGTGACGCCGTCGACGTCATAGTCGCCGAAGATGATTACCGGGGCCTGTTCCTGTCGGGCGCGGCAGAGGCGGTCGACGGCGGCGGCCATGTTGGGCAGGAGGAAGGGGTCGGCGAGATGTTTAAGGCGGGGCTCGAGGAAATCGCGGATGCGGTCGGGCTGTTGGTGCCCGCGGTTGAGCAGGCACTGGGCGAGCAGCGGGGAGACGGCGAGATCGGCGGCCAGTTGGGCGGCGAGCGCCGGGTTTTGGGTTTCGAATGACCAGCGAAGATTCATCGGGCGAAGTGCCGCACCAGTGCGGCCCATCCAGTGGCGATGAAAGCGGCGATGGCCTTGCCGATCAAGGCGAAAAACACGGCATTGGCGAGGGCGAGAAAGTAGCCGAGCCAGATGAGCCAGCCGTCCTCCTCCATCAGGCAGGCGGCGAGCACGATGATGCCGTAGCTGGGGATGCTGTTGCTGAAGAAGAAGGGCGGGGCTGGGAGCGGCAGGGCGAGGAGGCAGGCGAGGAACGCGATGAGAAACAGGTTGAATTCGCGGAGCCCCGGGTAATGGAGCCACTGTGAGCGGCGGGGGCGGATGATTTTTTCGAGCCAGCGGAGGAATCGAATGCTGCCGCCGAGTGCGCGGCGCTGGGCGGCGGGCGGGAGGGTGCGCTCGCCGAGGAACCGTGGAAGGCGGGCGTTCTTGCGGAAGGCGAGGCGGTAAACGAGCAGGAGAATGATGAAGCCCATGACGGTGCTGAGGCCGGGCACGGAGACGGGGATGACGAAGGGGAGGCAGGCGATGATGATGACGAGGTAGACGCTGCGTCCGCCGGTTTGATCGAGCAGCCGGTTTAGCGTGAGTTGGCCGGGGTCGCCCTGGAGGAGTTGGGCGAGGCTTTGGGACAGGGGCGTATGGCTGGATCCGGTGGTGGCCATGGGCGCGTCCGGAAGCCCGGATCAGGGCGCGGGGGTTTTGGGGGCCGTGGCGCGTTTTTCGCGGAACGCGGACACGAGGGAGAGGATCATGGAGATCGAGATGATGCCGGCGACGGTGAGCAGGGCGTAGCCGGTGGGGATGTCGGCCTGGAACCATTTCGGCGGCGCATCGTGGGGATCGATGAGCATTTTGATCCCGATGAACACGAGGACGAGGGACAGTCCGTATTTGAGGTAGCGGAAGTATCCGATGGCGCCCGCGAGGACGAAGTAGAGGGAGCGAAGGCCGAGGATGGCGAACACGTTTGAGGTGAAGATGACGAACCGGTCGCGGGTGACGCCGAACACGGCGGGGATGGAATCGAGCGCGAAAATGAGGTCGGTGGTTTCGACCATGACGAGGACGAGGGCGAGGGGTGTGAGGGCCTGCCGGCCGTTCCAGTGGGTGAGGAAGCGCTGTCCGTCGAGTTGCGGCGAGACGGGGTAGAGTTTCCGGGTGAGCCGGATGACGACATTTTTTTCCGGATGAACTTCCGACTGGATGAACATCATTTTGAGTCCGCTGACGACGAGGAGCAATCCGAACAGGTAGAGCAGCCAGGCGAACCAGCCGATGAGGGCGACGCCGGCGAAGATCATGATGCCGCGCATGATGAGTGCGCCGAGGATGCCCCAGAACAGGACGCGGTGCTGGTATTGGGAGGGGATCTGGAAATAGGCGAAGATCAGGGCGATGACGAAGACATTGTCCATCGAGAGGGACAATTCGATGAGGTAGCCGGTGACGAATTCGAGGGCTTTCTCGGTGCCGAGTGCGGGCCGGAGGGCGAGGGCGAACAGCATGGCGAGGGTGAACCAGACCGCGGTCCAGGCGAGGGCCTCCTTGAAACGGACGACGTGGGCGCGTTTGTGGAACACGCCGAGGTCGAGGGCGAGGAAGAGCAGGATGCAGGCGATGAAGCCCGCCCACCACCAGCCTGTGATTTGGACGAGGGCGAGCATGCCCGGTGGCGGCTAGCCGCGGACGGGGGCCGGCGCCGTTTCGGCGGTGACCTGCTGGGACGCACCGATTTTTGGCCGATGTCCTTTATGCCACCAGAGCACGATCGCGCTGGCGATGTAGATGCTCGAGTAGGTGCCGGTGAGGATGCCGACGAGGAAGGCGAAGGCGAAGTCGTTGATGACGCTGCCGCCGAAGAGGTAGAGCGAGATGGTGGCGAGGAACACGGTGCCTGAGGTGATGAGCGTGCGGCTGAGGGTTTGGTTCAGCGCCTGGTTGATGATATCGCGGAACGATCCGCGGACGCCGAGTCTGAGGTCTTCGCGGATGCGGTCGAAGATGACGATGGTGTCGTTGATGGAGAAGCCGATGATCGTGAGGACGGCGGCGACGGTGGTGGCATTCAACTGGCGTCCGGCGAGGAAATAGCAGCCGAGCGTCATGAAGATGTCGTGGATGATGGCGATGACGGCGCCGACGGAGAACGAGAATTCGTAGCGGAAAGCGACGTAGAACAGGATGCCGAGCATGGCCAGGAGGGAGGCGAGGATGGCGGTTTGCTGGATTTCCTCGCCGACGGTGGCGCCGACGTGGTCGATGCTGAGCGTGCTGAACTGGCTGGCGGGGTAATCCTTCTTCAGTTCGTCGACGATTTTCATGCCGAGCCCGGCTTCCTGGGTGCCGCCTTTGCCGAGGTCACGGACGGTGATACTGAGCGATTCGCGGCCGGAGGCGGTGTCCTTCTGGTAGGACACGAGGCTTTCGCCCGGCACGACGGCGGCGACGGCCTTGCGGATGGCTTCGACCTCCTCTTTGTGCTGGGAATCGAAGCTCAACTGGACCATGGTGCCGCCGGTGAACTCGACCCCGAGGACGTCCTTGCCGCGGTAGAACACGCCGTAGCTGTTGCCGACGACGATGAGCATCCAGGAGGCGATGAACGCCGGGATGGCCAGCTTCATGAAATCCAGTTTGGTGACCCGGATGATATGGAGCATGGGGAGGCTCTTGATCCAATTCTGCGAAATGAGGAAATCGAAGATGAGCCGGGTGACGACGAGCGCGGTGAACAAGCTGGCAGCCACGCCGATGGTGAGGGCGACGCCGAATCCGCGGACAGAGCCGGTGCCCATGAAGATGAGGATCACCGACGAGATGAGCGTGGTGACGTGCGAGTCGAAAATGGTGCCGAACGCGCGGTCGTAGCCGGCCTGGAGGGCGCCCCGGAGGGATTTGCCCTTGCCGGATTCCTCGCGGATGCGTTCGAAGATGAGGACGTTGGCGTCGACGGCCATACCGATGGTGAGCACGACGCCGGCGATGCCGGGCAGGGTGAACGTGGTGCCGACCGAGCACATGACGCCGACGAGGATGATGATGTTGAGGATGAGGGCGAAATCCGCGACCAGCCCGGCGAGCATGTAATAGACAAGCATGAATCCGGCGACGAGGAGGACGCCGATGATGGAGGCCTTGATGCCGCTGCGGATGGAGTCTTTGCCGAGGGTGGGATCGACTTCGCTGGAGCTGTCGATTTTGACCGGGGTTTTAAGCGGATTCTCGAGGACGTTGCGGAGCGTCTGGGCTTCTTCGTCCGTGTAATTGCCTTCGATGACGCCCGAGCCGCCGGTGATGGGGCTGTTGATGTTGGGGGCGGTCTGTAATTCGCCGTCGAGGATGACGGCGAGCTGGTGGCCGACGTTTGCGGTGGTCAGCTTGGCGAAGATGTCGGCCGACTTGGAGTCAAGATTGAAGAGGATTTCAGGGCGGCCGATGTTGTCGCGGGAAAGTCCGGCGCGTTCGATGCCGCCGACCATGTCCGCGCGTTTCTTGACCACGACGGTGTCGGTGATCTTTTCTCCGTTGGGCCCGGTGCGCTGGGAGGACAGGACCTGGTAACCGGGCGGGATGGGAAGGTTATTGGCGAGGATCTCGCGGCTCTCGGGGTGGACCAGTTTGAATTCGAGGTAGGCGATCTTGGAAATGGTCTTGATGGCCTGGTCCATCTGGGCGTGGGAGAGGCCGGGGAGCTGGATGCGGATGCGGTCGTTGCCTTCGGGTTGGAGGACGGGTTCCGCGACGCCGAACTGGTCGACGCGCTTGCGGAGCACCTCGATGGCCTCGGACATCATGGCGTTGTTCTGGGCCTGGCTGACCTGGTTTGACGAGGCATCGACGCGGTTGGTGTCGAGGCGGACGAGGATGGACACGCCGCCCTGGAGGTCGAGGCCGAGCTTGATTTTGCCGGCGGCTTCGCGCTGGAGGCGGTTGAGAATGTAGGTGGTGGGGTGGGCTTCCTTTTCGGCTTCGAAGAAGGGGAAGTAGCGGGTGATATCGTTGGTTCCGATGGCGGCCTGGAGATTTTCGTAGGCCTGGGCGGGGCTGGCCTTCTGGAGTTCCAAGGCGCGCGTGTAGATTTTGCCGAAGGTTTCGTCGCGCTTCACCGCCTTTTCGCGGAAGAACTTGACCAGGTCCTGGTTGGTGGGCGGGTACATTTCATAGAACGACCAGGCAATGAGGCCGACGATGATGAGCAGCCGCCAGAAGTGTTTTCTATTCATGTGGGAGAAAGATTGGAGAGCGCGTCCGGGTCAGGATTCCGAGGAGGATTCCCCTGAACGTTCCGTGATTTCCGTCACGGCGACTTTGGCGATTTCGAGTTTGGAATCGGCGGATCGGAGCGTGACGGTCTTGTCCTTGACGCTGATGACGGTGCCGAAAATGCCGCTGTTGGTGACGACTTTATCGCCCGGTTTCATGGCTTTGAGCAATTCGGCCTGCTGCTTGGCGCGTTTTTGCTGGGGGCGGATCATGACGAAATAGATCATGACGCCGAAGGCGACCATCATGCCGACGAGGCGGACCATTTCGCCGGTGGGATTCGGCTGAGTCGGGGGGGCGGCTGCCTGGGCCAGTGCCGGGCTGAGATTCATAAGGTCCATATTTTGAGCGTGCAATGAAGGGGCAATCTAATATTTCCGGGGCGGACTTGGCAAGCGGGAACGGGATTGGGGGATAAATGGATTTTTGGATTCACGGATAAATGGGGGGACTTCCGCGCGGAGTCATTCAATGATCCAACAATCCAATAATCCAACAATCCTCCGGGCCCAAGCCAGGGCTCGACGGAGTCTCGTCCCACCTGGTCTGTCCCCCAATTTGGGGGAATTCGTGCCAATTCGCGTCAATTCGCGTCAAAACGGGGGCGCTTTAGACGTCCCCCGGGTTGAGTTGGCCTTGGATATGCTCCTGCACGACAAAGACTATCGATGGCTCGGCATACAAATTTGCGGTGGAGACTCGGGGGCATTCTCTTCCTGGCTTTGGCGCCGGCCGGGACGGCTTTCTATTTCACAAGGAACTCCTGGGCTGCTCTCGCGGCCGGACTTCTCACGCTCGCCGCGATCGGGTTCGGCGGCTGGACCTGGGCGATCCGCAATCTCAACCGGCTGCATTCGGCCATGCAGCGATTCGGCTCGGGTGATTTGTCGGCCCGGAGCGGTTTGGACGGAGCGGGCGGCGAGGTCGGGTTGCTGGCGCGGACATTTGATTTGACGGCGGCCGGGTTGCAGCGGCGGTTGACCGAACTCGAATCCGCCGAGCACCGGCATTTGAATCGGTCGCTTCAGCAAGCCGCGGTGGCGGCGCTGGGGCAATTTGCGCTGGTGACGACCGATTTTTCCGCGTTGATGAACCAGGCGGTGTTGCTGGTGAGCCAGACGCTGGAACTCGAGCACTGCCGGATCCTGGAATTATTGCCGGCGCGCGACTCGATGGTGATGCGGGCCGGCGCGGGCTGGAAGAAGGGCGCGGTGGGCCTGGCGACGGTCGGGGCGGATCGCAGTTCGCAGGCGGGCTACACGCTGGCGTCCGGCGAACCGGTGCTCGTAGGAGATCTCCGGAACGACACGCGCTTCCAAGCGGAACCGTTGCTGGTCGAGCACGGCCTGGTCAGCGGCGTGTGCGTCGCCATCGGTTCCCGCGAGAAAACCTACGGCGTGCTTTCCGTTTACTCGGCCCGGCAGCGCGATTTTACAAGCGACGAAGTTCAATTTCTGCTCTCGGTGGCCAACGCGCTGGCCGTCGCGGTTCAACGGCTCCGGTCCGAGGCCGAAATTCTCAAGCTCGCCGAGTTCGGGCAGTTGAATCCAAACCCGGCGATCGAACTCACGGCGGACGGGGCCGTCACGTGTTTCAACAAGGCCGCCCTGCGGCTCGCGGAAGCGGTGGGGAGGAAGCATCCGTCCGACATTCTGCCGCCGGACATCCGGAAGCTGGTGCAGGCGGCGCTGGCGACGGGGCAGAGCAAGCTTCACGTGGAATCGCGCATGGAAGGCCGGGTGCTGTCCTGGTCGATGCATCCGGTCATCGCGGGCCAGGTGGTTCATTGTTATGTGTCCGACATCACGGACCGGTTGAGTTTGGAGGCGGTGGTGGCGCATGATTTGAACAACATGCTGACGGTGATCCAGGGTCATGCGGGCATGTTGATGTCGAGGGACCAGATGGCGTCGCCGTTGCGGGATTCGGCGCAGGCGGTGTATTCGGCGGCGGAACGCGCGGCGGGGTTGACGCGGCAGTTGCTCATGTTCAATCGCAAAACCGTGATGCAGCCGCGCCCGCTGGATATGCGGGAGCTGGTGGGCAACATGAGCAAGATGTTGAAGCGTTTGATCGGGGAAAAGGTCACGCTCGATTTGAATTTGGACCCGGCTTATCAGTTGCCGATGATCAGTGGCGACGCGGGGATGCTGGAACAGGTGATCAGCAACCTGGCGGTGAATGCGCGGGACGCGATGCCGCAAGGCGGCACCCTGACGATCGGGGTGCAGGCGGTGGCGATCGACAAGGCCTATGTGCAGATGCGGCCGGAGGCGCGCGCGGGGATGTTTGTGAGTTTGCGGGTGAGCGACACAGGGTGCGGGATGGACACCGCGACGCTGGGCCGGCTATTTGAACCGTTTTTCACCACGAAGGAGCTTGGCAAAGCCGCAGGGCTGGGCCTGGCGACGGTGTACGGCATCGTCAAGCAGCACGAAGGCTGGGTGGAGGTGGCGAGCAAGGTCGGAGAAGGATCGACGTTCAGTGTTTTTCTGCCGGCCTCGGGCGAGACGCCGAAATCGGTGAAAACGAACGACGCGTTGCTGGCGCCGGTGCGCGGCGGGAGCGAGACGGTCCTGGTGGTCGAGGACGAACCGTCGGTGCGACTGCTGGGAAGCGCGATTTTGCAGGACTGCGGGTACAAGGTGATCGAGGCGTCGTCGGGAGTCGAGGCGCTGCAGCTTTGGGACAAGCAGGAAGGGCCGGTTGATTTGCTGCTGACCGACATGATCATGCCGCAGGGTGTGTCGGGCGTGGAGCTGGCTCAGAAACTCCAGGGTGAGCAGCCGGGGTTGAAAGTGGTGTTCATCAGCGGATACAACGTGGACGACGTGGACGCGGATTATATCCGCAAAGGCAAGTGCACGTATTTGCAGAAGCCGTTCACGCGTTCGACGCTGGCGCGCGTGGTGCGGGATTCGCTGGACGGAAAGGCCGGGGGCTAGCGCCCATAGCCGATAGCCCACTAGTGTCCGGTTAAAAAGCCTGGCAAACATTGCTGATTTTGAAGGTGGGTAGATTCATTTAGCTGCGATGTTTGAGAAAGCGCCTGTAAAATGGGCATTTTCTCGAAAAGCGTCAGGCTCATAATCTGTAATAAAGTGTAGGGGCTAGGATCCAAGCGAAGGCGCTTTTTGAGGATGGCCACAAGGAGATAGATGGAGATGGCAATCCAGATCTGAGTACGCACAGCATTATCTGAGGTCCCGTAAAAGGCTTTTATGCGCAGGTGTTGCTTCAACCATTTGAAGAACAGCTCGACTTGCCATCGACAGCGATAAAGCTGTGCGATGGTCAGGGCCGTCAGAGTAAAGTTGTTGGTTAAGAAGATGAGAGCTTTTCCGGTCACTGGATCAACGAAGCCAATGCGTCGCAAGGGCTCTGGATAGTCCTTTTTGGGGTAAAACTCAGTCACCGCTCACGGTCTGATCGAAACGTAGCCCGAGGGCTTTGTCGACAGGGCGGGAGTAGAGTCGTCGAGCGCGAAAACTGGCACGAGCACGTGTGACGAAGAAGGCGCCACTTTGATGGATTCGGTGCCATCGGGCAAAGTCCCAATAGCCGCGATCAAAGATGTAAAAGGAACCGGGTTCGTAAGCCAACCAATCCATGCTGTTCACATCGTGGACGCGACTTGGAGTAATAATGACAACGGTTGGGTAGTTGCCGCGAAGGGCCAACAAGGTATGCAATTTGACCCCGGCCGAGTAGGGTTGATACTTGGCCCAAGGAAAAATCGATAAGGACAAATTGATCGTTGTAGAGTCCAGCGCATAGGCGGCGGCCAGCACTTCGGCACCGAAAGCTTCGCCGACGTAGAGGTCGGCAGTCTGACCGATCAGCACATGGGCAAAATCAGCGAAAATGCGCCAATCCCGCTTCTCGTTCGCATCGGCGAGCGTGCTGCGAGCGGGAGCTTTGCGGATGCCGCTGTGATAGAGTCTGATCCCAAAGCCCGCAAGCAGGTCTCGATATCTCGCAGGCTCTCCCGCCAGGTCAGTTGGGCAAAAGCCATGACGAGGAACTGTTCGTACGTGGGAAGCGTGCGGACATGGAAGTTGCCTTGATAACGCTCCACGCACTTGTCGAACTCGTATTTTGGAAGGTGATCTAGAAGCTGAGAGAAAACGGTCCGGCCTTCGTTCATAGGTTGGTTGGCCGTTTGTCATACGGCTCCAAAACCTGTGAAATAGCCCTTCGAAAATGAAATCGAAAAATTGGTCGACCCTTAGGATGATTCTGTCATTAAAGGAGAAAACAGTGGTCAGCAAAAATTTAACCGGACACTAGTGCCGATAGCCAATAGCCAAGGGATCCGCGATCTGACGATCGCGGCTACAAGGAATAGCGGGATCCGCGAGCTCAAGATCGCATGGATGATCCAGGGTAGCAGCCGACGTGAGGAGGCGCCAACTAAAGGCAAAGGGTTTGAGACTCGTCACCTCGTCTCCTACATGCAAGGGCCCGCGATCTCACGATCGCGGCTGCGAGGAAATGCGCGGCTACGGGGGCAGGGCGTTTGCGCGGCAGATCGATTCGTAAGTCCGGGCCAGCGGCTTCGTCGAACGCGGCAGGGCCGGGTCGTCGAAGTTCACTGCCAGCAATCCGAATTTCTTCGTGTAACCGAATTGCCATTCGAAGTTGTCGAGGAGCGACCAATAGTAAAAACCGCGCACGTCCACGCCGCGATGCAGGGCGCGGTGCAGGGCGGCGAGGTTCTCGTAAAGATCGGCCTCGCGGAAGGCTTCATCGGTCGACGCGCTGCCGTGTTCCGTGACGTAGATGGGGAGGCCCGACTCGGCCGCGAGGCGGACGAGGGTTTGTTCCAGGCCGGCCGGGTGCCGTTCGAGCATGTCGTCGCAGGCGATGCCGAGGCGGGCGAGGTATTCCGGGGTGAACCCGCACATGGGCACCAGGGGCCAGCAATGTCGGAAGCGCACACGGCCGTAGTAATTCACCCCGAGAAACGTCGCGCCGTGCGCGGGCCCGCCCTGCAAAAAACTTTCCAGCACGAATTCGTTGAGCTGCTGGTGCGCGAAATCGGCCAGCACAACATCCCAGGGCAGCCGGTCGTCGTGCGGTGCGTACCAGGTCCAGTTCTTGGAAAAACCGACCTCCACCGGTCCAAGCGCGCTGCCGGCGGCGCGGAGGATGTCGCAGGCGCGCCGATGGGCGGCGGCCATGTTTTCGATCACGCGCCGGCAGGCGCCGACGCGGGCCTGGTGGAACGGCGGGAATTCCCCGACCAGGTAGCCGCAGCAGGCGTAGGTTTCGGGTTCGTTGAACGTGTTCCAGACGCGCACGTGGCCGCGGAGAGCGGGAACCAGGCGGCGGAGGTAATCCGTGAACGCGTCCACGGTCGCGCGCTCCGTCCAGGCGCCGGCGCGGTTGATCCAGGGCGGATTTGAAAAGTGATGCAGGACCGGCATGGGCTCGATGCCGGCGTTGTGCAGGAGATCGAGCTGGTTTCGGTAACGGTCGAGTTCCTTTTGGTTCAACGCCCCGCCGGACTCGGGCTGAAGGCGGGACCATTCGATGCCGAAGCGGTAGGCGTTCACGCCGAGCCGGCGCATCCAGTCGATGTCTTCCGGGTAACGGTGATAGCTGTCGCAGGCGGCCTCGCAGGTGCGGCCGTCGCGCGCGATCACGGACGTCCATTCATTCTGCACGCGTCCTTCGACCTGTGTGGGCGACGTGGCGGTACCCCAGCGGAAGCCTGGAGGAAATCGGAGTGGAAGGCGCTTGGGATCGGCCATGAACGGCTAAAGGCCCTGCGGGGTTTTGGGCGCGCTTTCCGCTACGGCCCGCTCGAGTTTGTGGAGCACGATGGATTTGGTTTGGCTGAACCAGTCGCGGATTTTTTGATTATCGAGCCGGGGCGGCAATTCGGCGAGGCGATCCAGGTTGAAGCGGGTGTCGTGGACGCCGAGTCCGGCGCGGACGGCGTCGAGCGCGTTGAGGTGTTGTTCGACGTGATTTTCGACCGGGACGAGGAACAAGGGTCTGCCGAGCCACGCGGCTTCGCAGAGGGTTTCGAAGCCGGCGGTGCAGGCGACCGCGCGGCAGCCGGCCATCAAAGTCAGGAATTTCTCGCCGTCCAGCCGGTGGAACGTGAGCGTCTCGTCGTGCTTGAATTCCGGCGGTGCGTCGGGTTTGTCGTAGAAGCAGTGAAGTTTCACCGCGGGATTGCGTTCGTGCCAGGAAAGGATTTGTTCCGCGTAGCCGTGGTGGACGAGGTAGACGAGCACGTAATCGCCTTCGGTGGAGGGGAGATCGAAGACGCGGCCGCGGAGCAGGGGCGGGCAGACGGTGAGCTTGTTCCGGGGACGGTCCGCCGCGGGGTAAAACGAGAGGGCGAGCTTGTGGGAGGCGGTTCCCATGAATTGAACGTAGCGCCGCAGGAACCGCTGCTGGCCCCGCATTTCGGTGGAGCGAACGAAGTCCGGGTGGTTGCACAGGAACTGGTGGCCGACGGCGACGACGGGCGGACGGCGCCGGCAGGTGGCGGCGAACAGGGCGGTGAGCGGTTCGAAAAAATTCACGATGACATCCGGCCGGGATTCCCGCACCTGCTGGTGCAGCGTTCGGAGGGCGCGGGCGTAGGCCGGGAACTGGCGCGCGGCGCCGGCGATGGTGGAAGGCAGGTGGATCTGGCGATTATGCCGGGATCGAAATTCGAGCGTGGGAATCCGGCAGACGGGCATCTTCATTCCCGAAGCAAAGAAGGGCGGCACCGTTCGCCGGGGTCCCATTCCAAGCACGACGCTCACCACCTGGTGCCCGGCCGATTCCGCCATCTCCTTCACCGCCAGGGATTGCGTCATGTGACCTCTTCCCTCGCCGAGCACGCACAGCATCAGTTTCATGGAAATGCACCAGTTTGATCGTTCCGTCGAATTCCTCGACCAGGGCCGTACAGCTCTCGACCCAATCCCCGCTGTTCAAATACGTGATCCCATCAACCGTCTTGATCTCGGGCCGGTGAATGTGGCCGCAAATAATCCCCTGCACATCATGTTTCCGGGCCGCCTGCAGAATCGCATTCTCAAAATCGGTGACATATTTCACCGCCGCCTTCGCCTTGTATTTCAGGTAGGCGGCGATGGACCAGTAGCCGAAACCGAGCATGCGCCGGACGCGGTTGAAGTGCAAGTTGAAGTCCAGGATCCAGTCGTAAAGCTTCGTTCCGACGCGATCGAGCAGCCGGTTGAAGTGCATGACCCCGTCGAACTGGTGTCCGTGCAGGACCAGGTAACGCTTGCCGTCCGCCGCCGTGTGAATCACCTCCCGCGCCAGCACGACGCTGCCGAAATTCATCCCCAGGAACTGGTCCAGGAACTCGTCGTGATTGCCCGTGAGATAGACGATCTGAGTTTCCTTGCGGCTTTTCCGAAGCAGTTTCTGGATCAGCACGTTGTAGGAATTCTCCCAGTGCCACTTCGACCGCAACTGCCAGCCGTCCAGGAAATCGCCGACCACGTAGAGGTAGCGGCATTCGGTTTCGCGCAGGAACTCGAGCAGTTCGTCCACGCGCGCGTGGCGGGTGCCGAGGTGGATGTCGGAAATCCAGATGGACCGGTATCGGCGCGGGCCGGTTTCGCTTGGCGCATTCATCTTGCCGAACCATCGGCGGAAGCGCGGCCCGAAATCAACGGCAAACCGGGATTGTGACTCGAACGTCGCCGAAACGTCACCCGCGCGGAAGATCGTCACAAAACACCCTGCAGGGACGAGCTGCTGCGAGTCCCGGACAGGAAGTCGAGGGTCGAAGGTCGAGGGGCGAGGGCAGGGCCGCCAGGCCTATCGCCAATCTACTTGCTTCCCGTCACCTGCTGTTTCCACAGCATGGCCGCCTGGTCTTCGAGGCGGAGCAGTCGAAAATATTCTCCGCGATTGTAATCTTCCTGGGACAGGACGCGCTCGATGTTCCTTTTGATGTTGGGCGAAAGCGCCGTGAGTCCGTCTTCATAAACCACCAGCATGAGTTCGCCGGGCGCCGACTGGCGCAGGCGCTGGAGATCGCGGGTGGACAGCGCGTGCGTCACCGGGCGGGCCCCCTTCGAAACGGCGGACAAATAAGTCACCTGCTGTTGAGCGGCGAATTGATGCATCGATTCCGGCGCCATGTCGAACGTGTCGTGTTTGCCCGACGCAAACGTCGCCGACACGGTCCAGGTGTTGGTGGTCGGATTATCCAGCGAATCCGGCGCCGACGAGCTCATGGAAGCGCAGCCCGCGCCCAGCAGCAGGAGGCAGGCGGCGACGCAACCCGGCAGCAGGCCCGGGAACCGGCGGCTGTTCGACTGAATGTTCATAGGCAAAAGTGTTGTGTCGATTTCCGTCGGCAAAATAGCACTCCGCCCCGATTTACCAACGAAAAAAGAAAGGCACCTGAAAACCCGACACGGAGGGACGCAGGCCAGGCCGGGGACGCTTTGACGCGAATTATGGCGAATTGACACGAATTCAATTCGAGATAATTCGCGTCAAAGGTCTCTATCCGTCTTCATTCGTGGTTACGTGTGCTTGGCGACCGCATTTCAGGCAGCCGCGGTTTCCAGAATCGCCCTGGCCTTGTCGTAATCCTCCGGAGCCACCTGGACACGGACATAGCCAAACGCGACGTTCAATCCCACCGATTGCATCAGGGTTTCTTCGGGCAGAAAGACTTCGATTCCTTCCGCGTTCAAGCGGCTGGTTACGACATCGGCCGACGCCAGCTTGTCGCAGCGAATCAGCGTCACCCAGTCCAGGTGCTGTTCCGCCGGCGAAAACGGCACGAATTCATAGCGCATCGTGTGTTGCCCGGCTGGACCGGATTCCGCAACCTCACCGGTTTTTGTCGCGGGTGGATCGTTGAGCGGGGTGTGGTCCACCGGGCACTCCGTGGATTCGTCGCCGTAATTCGCGCCGCAATAGGAGCACGTCTTCATGATGTTAAGGTCCGGCAGAAGGAGTGAGAAAGCAAGACCTCTCGCATCCAGTCTCTCCCGTCTTCCCGGGATGGACTCCAACGCCTCACCTGCAATCCGGGACCAAAACCTTCCAGAGCCATCCGCTCCTGAACTTTCAACAATAGCCGGGACTGACCCCTTCGTGGTGCAAGGCCAGTGTTCCCGGCGGCCGACAGGGGTCAAGGCACTTGGACGCGATAAAAATATGGGCTGGGGCCGGTGGCGGTGCCGTCGGTGTAACTCGTGTTGCCGGGTTGGCCGAGGATGGTGTAGGCGATTGTCGAGAATCCCGCAGCCGGATCCGAGCTGCGCAGCAGGTTGTAATAAATTCCGGGGACGCTCTGCCAAGTGACGGTGATCCCGGAGACGTCGTTGGTGGCGGAAATCATTTTGAGCACCGACCCGGCATCCAGCGGACTGGTGCCCGCCTTCCATTCCTGCCAGTCGTTCAGCCCGTCGTGATCGGGATCGGTGAAGTCGGCCGAGCCATCCGTCGGCAGATCGAATTTCTGGAGCCAGGTGAAGGGAATGGTGGAGGCAGCGCTCTGGACCTGGTAACCGGGAGTCTGAACTCCGACGCGATAGAACAGGCGCGAGCCGGCGGCACTGGTGTCGATGAACGTGTTGGTGCCGTCCTGGCCGGCGATGTTGGTGGCGAGTGTGAAGAAGCCTGGATGCGCCCCGAGGTTGCTACTGCGCTCGATGAAGTAGTTGACCCCGGAAACACCCTGCCAGGCGATCGTCATGCCGGAGACGTCGTTGGAGAACGACAACATTTTGAGCGCGGATGCCGCGTTGATGGGATCCGTATGCGTCTGCCATTCCTGCCAGTTGTTCATCCCGTCATGATCAGGATCGGTGAAGTCGGCCGAGCCGCCGGTGGGGATTCCATATTGCTGGGCCCAGGCATAGGACAGGATGGAGGACGGGGACTGGAACTCATAGGCGCCGATGTCCACCGTGCCACCCTGGATGCGGGGGTTCCCGTCGAGGTCGATGTTGGTGCGGATATAACTGTTGAATCCTGAGTTGATGCAGGGGGAATTGGATTGAAGGTGGTAGTTGCCGTTCAGCGGATCGACGAAAGCGGGGTCGTTGGTGAGAACGGTGGCATCGGATGTCGCGGGCAAGGTGAGGCAGTACTTCAGGGTGCTGCCGGAGTAATTCGGTCCGGACGCGGCCGAATTCCCGATTAAGATTGAGTTGTAGACGGTGGCTGAAGCGATTCCTCCGCCAGTGCTGGAAGGATCTGTCGCGGTATTGGAGACGACGGTGCAATTGACCACGGTGCCACCCAGAACGCCGCCCGCGGTTGGGACGGCGGTATTCCTGGCAACGAGACAATTGGTCAATGTGGCGGGCGAGGCGACCCCGCCGCCCGAGTAGGCCGAATTATCCGTGATGATACAATCGGTGAGGGCGCAAATGCTGGCGCCGCCGCCTTTTGCGCCCGGGACAGCCCTGGTGACGACATTGCCGATGATGGACGAGTGATACACCGTCGCGCCGCCGACCCCGCCGCTACCCAGGGAGGCGCTGTTGCTGGCGATGATTGAGTTCCAGACTTTGCCGCCTCCAACTCCGCCGGTGGAGGTGCTGATGCTATTGGTCGAGGTATTAAACACCACGCTGCAATTGCTGAGGGTGCACTGGGACGCTCCTCCGACCGAATAAAGAGCCGCGTTGCCGAGAAGCGTGCAGTTGACGAGGGTGTTTGAGGCAGCCCCGCCCCCGGTGTAAGCGGAGTTATTGATTAGCACGCAATTGCTGAGGACGCCGAAGCAGGCCCCGCCGCCGAAGCTGGGGTTCTTGTATTGTCCTGTCGTGGGCGCGGCCAGGTTGTTTCTGTAGGTGCAATTCACAGCGATGCTGCCGAATGTTCCTCCTCCGCTCGGATCAAGGCCGAAGCTATTAGGGCCCGTGTAGGCGGCACTGTTGCTTAGCAGGCTGCAGTTGTAGAGCGTGCCGCCACTGATGCCTCCTCCAAACACGCTGGTATTGCCGGCAATAACACAATTGGAAACCACCGAATCGCTCCCGGCGCACAAGACGCCGCCCCCAAACCAGGAGTCGCGCAGGTAGAAGAGATCGGCTGTGGTTCCGTTGGTCAAGGTGAACCCATCCAACATAGCGCCATTGGTGAGATAGACGCACCGTGTGATGGGTTCGAAGTCGGTGCCGGTGAGATTTGGCTGCGCGCCGCGAATCAAGGTCACCGCAGGTCCATTCACGCTTTGGATCAAAACCGGGCGAGGTGAATAAGCTCGGGTCATCTGGCCGGAGCCGGAATCCGGCGGCGAATTAGTTTGGAACACCATGTAACCTCCGGTGGAGTAGATTCCATTCGTAGCCAGGATGCGGTCGCCCACATCGGCCGCATCGATTGCCAACTGGAGATTTGTTGCGGCAGTGCCCCAGCTCAGGAACGGAGAAACCGGATTGGTTCCATTTGCGTCCACATAATGGACCAGGCCCGGGTAGGTGTGCACCGGGATAACATGAACCATCACGGTCGCGCTGATGCCGCCGGGGTTGCTGGCGTTGTAAGCGCTGAATGAGACCGCATAATTCCCGGGCGAAGAGAAGGAGTGGCTCACCAGTGGCAGATTGGTGGCTGAGGCGCCGTCGCCGAAATTCCAGCGATTGCTCGTTGCATGACCCGTCACCAGGCCCGCGAGGTTGACCGTGGAAAGCCCGGCTACCGCGTTCGTTCCGTCGCACTGAATCACGACCTGCATGGAGCCGGATCCCGAGGCCGTCCAGAACTCGTCGCAGCCGATCGAAGGCGGGCTGTTCCAGGCCTCACCGTCGATATCCGTGCCCTGCACATAGAAGGCAAGCCCGCCATCGATGCAGGGCGAGGAGGGCGAGAGATGGCAAAGGTCGGCCAGGTTCGGATCCGATGTCCAACAATATCCGAGCCCGGTGCTGAGTGAATCCGCGGAATAGAGGGCCCGATTGAGGAAAAAAATGGAGTTCATCGCCGAGCCGCGGTAAGCGCCCCCGCCTGCCACAGCGGAATTTCCGATTAGGTTGGAGTTTCTGAACGTGCAGTTATCGCCTGCGCCGCCCCGGTAGCCTGCGGAGTTGGCGTACAGCAAGGATCCGACGACCGTCCCTGTTTCGCACCCACCGCCATAAATAGCAGCCGCGTTGTTGCTGAAGACGCAGTTGTAGAAAGTTCCCTGGTAGGAGCCGCCACCGCTGTAGGAGGCAGAATTACCGACGATGACGCAGTTAGAGATCGTCGCCCCCGCAGATTCGCACCAGATTCCGCCGCCCGATTGGTCGTTTCCGGCGGTAAATTCATAGGGTGCAGTTCCCCCGCCTGTCAGCGTGAACCCGATCAGCGAGGCGCCGTTGGTAAGATAAGCACATCGCACGGCGCTGCCGTCGAAGACGATGCCCGGGATTTGAAAGCCCTTGATAACCGTGAAATTCGGACCATTGATGCTTGTGACGGTCATCGGTATGGAGATTGCCACGCGATTGGTGAGCGCTCCTGTCGTGACTCTTCCGCCGGCTGAATAGATTCCGTTGCTTACGAGGATCGTGCCGCCGTAATAGCCCGCGTTAATCGCATCCTGTATGTTCGTGGCTGCAGTCGCCCAAGACAAATACGGTGGCACCGGGTTGATACCGTTTGAGGATACATATTGCACTGGATGGTCGAGCGTATGCACCGTGACGGTGGATGCAATTCCGCCAGGATAGGTTTCATTGTAGGCTGTTAAAACAACCGGAAAATCGCCTTGCAGCGGCCAGGTGTGGGTCACCACGAGTTGATTCGTCATCGATGTTCCGTCGCCGAAATTCCAGACGAACTGCGTGTATCGGCCAGAAATCGACCCCGTGAAGGTGAACGTATAAGCAGTCAATGCGTTTGTGATGTCCACGATGATGGTCGGCAGGAGCGGTCCATTCATGTCGCTAGCATAGTATTCATCGCACCCGATCGACGGAGGATTGAGAAACGGCTGCGCATCCAAATCCAGCATCCCGAGAACCGAGAAGATGCCGGCATTGCGACAAGGTGAAGCACCTGTGAGATGCACAGAATCCGAAAGGTGCGGGTCGTTGGCGATGTTTCCCGAGCCTGTGGAGGGTAGTGGTTGGGTGCAGCAGTAGTTCAGTGTGCCGCCGTAATAGTTTGGTCCGTTGGGAGCCGTGTTTGCAGCTATGATACAATTGTTCATCGTGCCGCCGTCCGTGCCGCCACCATATTGTGCGGCGTTCGAGACCAGGGTGCAGTTGTTTAGAAGGCATCCTGCTGCTCCGCCTCCAGAGTAAGACGCGTTGCTATAAAGCCAACAGACATTCAAAACACTGTTCATCGCACCGCCACCGTAATTGAACGCCGAATTGTTGCTGAGGGTGCAGCTGTAAAGTGTGCCTTCATACGCAGCCCCACCACTATAGGCTGCGGAGCTTGCGCTGATGACGCAGTTTGAAACATAGCCATTCGTTGACTCACACCACACGGCTGCGCCACTCTGTTCCAAGTAGCTGTCGCCGTCGTTGCGCGTTGATCCTCCGGTCAGGGTGAACCCAGACAAGGAAGCGCCGTTGGTGAGGTAGACGCAGCGAACTGCGGTCTCACCTCCTCCAGGATTGCCTTGAATGATTGTGACTGCTGGGCCGTTCACGCTGCGAATCGTCATAGGTTGCGTTGCCGCAACGCGGTTCGTGAGCGAACCATAAACAGTCCTTCCGCCAGTTGAGTACACACCGTTACTGACCAGAACTGTGCCTCCTGCGAACCCGCTATCTAGTGCATCCTGAATAGCGTGAGCCGCGTTTTGCCATGTCGTATAAGGCGGCGAAGGGTTAAGGCTGGCGGGGGATACGTACTGAACCGGGTGATCGCGAATGTGGACGGTTACGGAATTACTTACGCCGTCAAAATAAGTGGAATTATAAACAGTCAGGTAGAGTGTATAGTCGCCTGGCGCCATCCAGGTATGTGAAATGTTCAGCTGGTTACTAATGGTTGTTCCGTCCCCCAAATTCCAAATGAGACCCGTGTACCCGCCAACAATGAGGCCGGAAAAGCTCAGATTAAATGCGCTGATGGCGTTTGTGGCGCCAGCGCTGATGGCGACGGTCAGTGGCCCCCATGGCACATAATATTCGTCGCATCCGATTGATGGTGGATTCAGCCAAGGCTCCCCATCGATATCGGTCCCGGCACTGTAAAGCGCGCTTCCGGCACCTCGACAAGGTGAAGCGGCGGAGATACGACTTCCGTCAGTCAATTGAGGATCGCTGTCGATATTTCCGGCGCCCTCTACCAATGGCTGAATACAGCAGTAATCCAGGCTGCTGTTCCACTGATTGTTTTGCGTGTTCCCGATCAATATCGAATTGTGGATAGTCGAGTTATCTGCCCCGCCCCCTTCTTCGGCCGTATTTGAGGTAACGGTGCAATTGTTTAGAACGCAGCCAAAAGCTCCACCTCCGTAATAGGACAGATTTGCTGAAATGCTGCAGTTGTTCAGGACGTTGGAATACCCGCCCCCTCCGTGACCCAGTCCGAAGGTCTCATCTCCGGGGCCCGAGGAATTATTGCTAACAACGCAGCTGTATAGGGTGCCTTGATATGCTCCACCACCGCCACAATTGGCTGTGCATCCGGTTATGACGCAGTTTGACAACACTGCGCTGCTTGATTCGCACCAGACACCTCCGCCACATTGTTCCGCAAATTCATCACCCGCGTTCCTCGTTGCCCCGCTTTCGAGGGTGAACCCCACCAAGGAAGCCCCATTTGTAAGGTAAACGCACCGAATCGCGGAATCCCCACGGTATGCGGACCCGGTAATCCTTGTAACGCCCGCTCCATTCACGCTTTGAACAGTTATCGCGCTGGTCGCAGCGACACGATTCATTAACGCGCCGTACACAATGCGCCCGCCTTCCTGGTAAACCCCGTTTGTTACAAGAACCAAATCACCCGGAGTCGCCATATCCACCGCATCCTGAATATTCGTCGCCGCCGTGGCCCAGGCGGCGAAGGGCGGGTTGGGGTTGGTGCCACTGACATTGACATAGAGCGTTGCGGCGGTCAGGGCATTGCCCCCGCAGAAGGCTGTCAGCACCATTACGAAAAATGATCGTCTGGAAGTCACGCGGGGTCCTTATCCTGGTCGATTATGAGTGACACAGGGCGAGGTTGCAGTCAAGCCGAATGGGTGAGGAAATGCGGAAAACACCGCGAGTTCCGCAGGACCGAAGATCCGCGATTTTACAATCGCGGCTACGAGGATTAGGGACGCCGGGGTGGCGTCGGTCCCGTCGATGGGAGGGACGGCGTCCCCGCCGGCCCTGGCTTATCCTTGGGCCGCCGGCGTCAGTTGCGCGATCAGGGCGAGCACCTTCTCCATGGCTTCCTCGGGCTTGGCGGCGATCATCGCGCCGGAACGGGGCTTGATTTCCACTTCGCCTTTGGCCAGCGATTTTTCGCCGATGGCCACCCGGATCGGGAAGCCCACCAGCTCGGAATCCTTGAACTTCGATCCCGGGCGCTCGTCGCGGTCGTCGAGGATCACATCCACGCCGCGCGCCGTGAGTTCGCCGTAAAGTTTTTCGGCGAGCTGCATCACGGGGCTTTCCTTCGCCACGGCGAGCGGGGTGATGCAGACCGTGTAAGGCGCGACGCTGACGGGCCAGACGATGCCGTCCTTGTCGTTGCTTTGTTCGATCACGGCCTGGAGGGTGCGGGTCACCCCGATGCCATAGCAGCCCATCACGCACGGATGCCGCGAGCCGTCCTCGGCGAGGAAGGTCGCATTCAATTTCTCGCTGTATTTGGTTCCGAGCTTGAACACGTGGCCGACCTCGATGGCGCGGCGGATCTTGAGGGACTTCCCGCATTTCACACAGGGCTCGCCCTTGGCCACGGTGCGCAAATCCTTCCATTGCCCGACCTGGATATCGCGGTCGATGGCGACGTTGCGCAGGTGGAATCCGTCCTCGTTCGCGCCGGTTGTCATTTCGGCGGCGCCGCGCAGGCGTTCGTCGGCGAAGATTTTCAGTCCGGTGGTCTTGAGGGTGGTTGTCACCGCGCCGAGGCTGCCCGGGTGGGCGCCGAGCGCGGCGAAGATTTCGTCGGGTTCAGCCGGGCGGAACGTGGGAGTTCCGAGCGCGCCGGCCAGTTTGGCTTCGTTGAGTTGATCGTCGCCGCGGACCAGGATCAGGACCGGCTTGCTGTCGGCGATGTAGATGAGGGTTTTGATCTGGCGATTGGCCGGGACCTTGTAGGGGTCTTTGCTGAGGGCCTCGATCGTGAGCACGCCTGGAGTGGCGAACTTCTCGGGAGCAGCGCCGGCATCGCGAGGGGCGGTTTTGGGAATGCCGCTGGTGGCTTTTTCCACGTTGGCGGCGTAGCCGCAGGCTTCGCAGAAGACGACTTCATTCTCACCGGTCTCGGCGGGCACCATGAATTCGTGGGAGTAATTGCCGCCGATGACGCCGGTGTCGGCTTCGACGGGGAAGTTCTGAAGTCCGCACCGGTTGAAGATGCGCTTGTAGGCTTCGTACATCCGGTGATAACACGCCATGGCGTTCTCGTCGCTGACATCGAAGCTGTAGGCGTCTTTCATGATGAATTCCTTGGCGCGCATGAGGCCGAAGCGCGGGCGGATTTCATCGCGGAACTTGACGCTGACCTGGTAGAAATTGAGGGGGAGCTGGCGGTACGAATTGATTTCGCCGGCGGCGAGGGTGGTGATGACTTCCTCGGCGGTGGGGCTGAGCACCCATTCCTTTTTGGCGCGGTCGCGGACCTTGTAGAGCACGTCGGCGGCGGTTTCGTAGCGGCCGCTTTGCTGCCAGATTTCCGGGGGCTGCAGGGCGGGCATGAGCAGTTCCAGCGCGCCGGCGCGGTTCATTTCCTCGCGGATGATCTGTTCCACCTTGCGCAGGCTGCGGAGGCCGAGGGGGAGAAAGGTATAGAGCCCGCCGGCGAGTTTCCGGATCAGCCCGGCCCGGAGCAGCAGCTTGTGCGAAATGATTTCCGCCTCGGCGGGAGTTTCTTTCAGCGTCGGAATGAGCGTCTGTGTCCACTTCATAATTCGAAGTGCGAAGTGTGCTCACCACGAAGAGATTATTCAACCACGAAGAAACGAAGGACGCGAAGATGTTTCTGGGGAAGATCCTTTCGGGCGGTTCTTGATTTATCAAGCCGTTCCTTCGCGGCCGTCGCGAGCTTCGCGCGACAATCTATTTCACCCCGTTGACCAGCGGCGCGAGGCCCTGGATGCGGACTTCCAGGCGGTCGCCGGATTTCAGCGGGCCGATGCCGCTGGGGGTGCCGGTGAGGATGATGTCGCCGGGGAGCAGGGTGAGATTGGTGGAGATGAAACTGACGAGCTTGTGGCAGTTGAAAATCAATTGGCTCGTGTTCGAGTTCTGCCGGAGCTGGCCGTTCTGGAAAAGCTGAATGGTCAGGTGCGCCGGGTCGAGCTTGGTTTCCACATAGGGCCCGAACGGCGTGAAGGTGTCGAACGATTTGCACCGCGCCCACTGGCTTTCGGAATTCTGGATCGTTCGATCGCTGATGTCTTGGGCGGCGGTGTAGCCGAAGATGTAGCGGGCGGCGGACGACGGCGTCACGTTGCGGACGCGGCGGCCGATGACGATGCACAGTTCCGCCTCGAAATCCGTGCGATGTTCCGGAAACGGAATCTCAATCTTCGCGCCGTCGGGAATAATCGAGGTGTTCGCCTTGAACCAAAAGAGCGGTTCCTTCGGCAGCGCCTTGCCGGTTTCCCGCGCGTGATCGGCGTAGTTCAATCCGACCGCGATGACCTTGGATGGCGAGACCGGGGTGAGGGTGCGGACGCCGCGGAGGGGAATGGGTTTGCGGTCGAAGGAGGGCGAGCCGAACACGTCGCCGCGCAGTTTGAATAATTCGCCATCGACAACTTTCGCGTGGAAGACTTCGTCTCCTTTTTGAAATCGTCCGATGGCAGCCATAAGGCGGGGCGATGGTAACAAGGGGACCGGGGCTCTCGCAAGCTTTGGGGAACCGCGATCTGACGATCGCGGCTACGGGGGGCAGCCGACGTAGCCGCGATTGTAAAATCGCGGATCGGGATCCCGGCTGCTGGTGGAACCGCAATCTCACGATTGCGGCTACGCCATTCCGCACTCCGCACTTCGCATTCCGCATTTCAATGGGTTGTCATTGGGGCGGGCGGCCGGTAAATTGGGGTCGCCCGATGACGTCGACGCAACAGCTTTCCACCCTGGCGGCGGTCAATTGCGAAGTGGCATTCGATAACCTGACCCGGCAGCTTTACGCCACCGACGCGTCGCTTTACCAGATCGAACCGCTCGCCGTGGCCTTTCCGCGCGGCACGAAACAATCCATCGCGATCGTCGAAGCAGCCACGCAGGCGGGGGTGCAGATCATTCCGCGCGGGGCGGGCACCGGCCTGGCCGGCGGCGCGGTTGGGGAAGGGCTTGTCATCGATTTTGCGCGGTATAACCGGCAGATCGTGGATCTGGACCTGGAACGGCGCACGGTGCGCGTCGGGGCGGGCGTGGTGCTGGATCACCTGAACAATTTTTTGCGGCCGCACGGATTTTGTTTCGGGCCGGATGTGGCAACCAGTTCGCGCGCGACGCTGGGGGGGATGATCGCGAACAATTCGAGCGGGTCGCACACGCCGGTCTACGGGACCACGGCGGATCATGTGAACGAGGTGGACCTGGTGATGTCGGGCGGCCGGTTTGTGATGGTGGGGCCGGCGCGCGGGACGCTGCCCCGGCAGCGCGAATTGGTCGAGGACATCGTTCATTTGAACGCGTTGAGCATCCGGGAGCGGTTCCCGGAGGGATTGATGAAGCGCTGGCCGGGTTACGGGCTTGACCGCTGTCTGCGGGAACCGGGCAATTTGTTGAACGTGATCTGCGGCAGCGAAGGCACGCTGGGGGCGATCCTGTCGGCTGAAATCAAAATCGTGCCGCTGCCGTCCGAGCGCGGGGTGGGCCTGCTGTTTTTCGATTCCGTGGATGCGGCGATGGAGGCGGCGGTGGCGGTGATGGATCTGAAGCCGGCGGCGGTGGAGCACATGGACCGTGTGTTGCTGGACCAGACGAGGGGGCAGTTGGAGTTCCAGGCGGCGCGGGATTTGTTGGACCTCGACGCTTTGCCGGCGGAGTCGGTGCTGGCGGTGGAGTTTTTTGACAACGCAGAAGAGCGGCTGGAGACGCTGGGGCGGCGGAAGCTGGGGGTGCGGCGGAAAATTCTGCAGACGCCGCAGGCGGCGGCGCAGGTGTGGGCGCTGCGCAAGGCGGGGTTATCGCTGTTGACCGGGCGCAAAGGCGCGGCCAAACCGGTGCCCGGCATCGAGGACATGGCGGTGCGCCCGGAGCAGTTGCCGGCATTCGTCCGCGCCTTGGAAGCCATTATGCGGCGGCTCGGGCTTGAGGCGTCCTATTACGGTCACGCGGCGGCGGGATTGCTCCACGTGCGGCCGGTGATCGACCTGCACACGCGCGACGGCGTGAAGAAATACCGTGCGGTGGCCGGCGAGGTGTCGGCCCTGGTACGGCAATTCAAGGGATCGCTTGCCGCGGAACACGGCGTGGGCATCGCGCGCACGGAATTCATGCCCGAACAACTCGGGCCGGATCTCCTCACACTGATGCAGGAGATCAAGGCGTCATTCGATCCGCACAACGTGTTCAACCCGGGCAAAATCGTCCCGGACGGCCGTTATGAGTTCACGTCGAATTTGCGCATCCGGCCCGAGCAGGAGCTGAAGCTGCCGTTCGAGCCGGTGCTGGCTTATTCGGCGAAGGACGAATCGTTCCTGGGCAACCTGGAACAATGCAACGGCTGCGGCGGCTGTTTGAAGCCGGCGCCGACGATGTGTCCGACCTGGCCGGTCACGGGCCAGGAGATCCTGTCCACCCGCGGCCGCGCGAACGTGATCCGCGCGGTGCTGGAACGGCGCGGGCTGGAAGATCGCGACCCGCTGTTGTCGGACGAACTCGAGGAGGCTCTGGGCCAATGCCTGTCGTGCAAAGCCTGCGCCACGGAATGTCCGTCCAACGTGAACCTGGCGCTGCTGAAAGCCGACCTGCAGCACGCGCGCATCCGGCGCCGAGGTTTGTCGATGCGCGAACGGCTGTTCAGCTCGCTCGACCGGCTGGGCCGGATCGGGTGCCGGATGCCGGCGTTGTCGAACCAGTTTCTGGATTCATCGATCATGCGGTTCCTGGGCGAGCGGGTGCTGGGGATCACGTCGAAACGAAAGCTGCCGCATTACGCGGGCGAGCGGTTCGATCATTGGTTTACGAAGCGCCACCGTGCGCACCCGGCGACGCGCGGCCGGGTGGTGTTGTGGGACGACACGTTTGTGCGTTACCACGAGCCGAACATCGGGATTGCGGCGGTGAAGGTGCTGGAGGCGGCCGGGTTCGAGGTGGTGCTGCTGGGCGGGCGCAAGTGTTGCGGCCGGCCGGCGTTCAGCCAGGGAAACCTGGACGAGGCGGCGGCGCTTGGCCGGCACAATGTGGCGCTGTTGAACCAGCACGTGGACAACGCGCCGATCGTGTTCCTGGAACCGTCCTGTTATTCGATGTTCGTGGATGACTACCGCGAATTGAAGGTGCCTAACAGCGAAAAAGTTGCCCAGCGCTGTTTTCTGTTTCACGATTTTATCACCGGCCTGCTGGAGCGGGAGCCGCACGCGTTGAAATTCAATTCAAGGTCGGAACGCGTGATCGTGCATGTGCATTGCCATGTCAAGGCGGGCACGAACCGGCGGCGGCTGCAGTCGTTCCTGGAGCGCATCCCGCAACGGATCGCGAGCATTTTGGACAGCGGCTGCTGCGGGATGGCGGGGGCGTTCGGCGCGCTGGAATCGAAGTATGACCTTTCGGTGCGGGTGGCGGAGCCGTTGATTGCGCAGGTGCGGAACCAGCCCTTCGGCACTCTCCTCATCACCGACGGCGCGAGCTGCCGGCACCAGGTGCTGCACCTCACGCCGATCCGGTCGCTGCACATGGCGGAGTTCCTGGCGAATGCGCTGGCGAAAGGCCAGGGAGTTGCAGGTTGATGGTTGCAGGTTGCAGGTTCCTGCCGGCCTGACGCGAGCCCAACCCGCAACCTGCAACTTGCAACCGAATGGCTCCGCCGTTAAAGGCCTCGGAAAAATTTCTCCGCCGTGGCGCAGGTGGCGGCGCTCAGCTCCGATTCCGTGCAGCCTTTGACCTGGAGCACGACTTTGGAGAGGTCGCGGACGTACGCTGGTTCGCAGCGTTTGCCGCGGTAGGGAACCGGGGCGAGGTAGGGACAATCGGTCTCCAGCATGAAACTCCCGAGCGGCGTCGCCGCCAGCGTGTCCCGGACTTCCTGCGCGTTCTTGAACGTGGCCACGCCCGTGAAGCTCACCAGCGAATTCAAATCCAGGATCCGCCGCATCGTGGCGGTGTCGTTGACGAAACAATGAAACACGCCGCGGACGCGATTGGCGAACGGCTGGAACACGGCGAGCGTGTCCTCGAGGGCGTCGCGCTGATGGATCACGCAGTTCAGCCCCGTCTCGGCTGCGACTTCCAGGTGTTGACGGAACAATTCGGCCTGGCGGGATTTGTAGGCGGCGTCGTCCGCGGCGGAGCCTCCCGACTTCGCGCTTGGCAGGCGGTGATAATCGAGCCCGGTTTCGCCGAGCGCGGCGGTCTTCGGATGGCGCGCCAGTTCGCGCAGGGCAGGGCGGATGTCGGCCGGCGCCTCGGTGACGTGGGACGGGTGCCATCCGACGACGGCGTGGATGCCCTCGTGTTGTTCCGCGAGCGCCAGGGCCTGGCGGCTCGATGTGAGGTCTGTGCCGACGGTGATGATCTTCGTGATGCCGGCGGCGCGGGCGCGCTGGATCACCTGCTCCCGGTCCTCGTTGAAATCGGGGAAATCCAGGTGAGCATGTGTATCGTAGAGCGGGTCCATGGGCTGAATGTTTGGACAGAATGAACCGAATGAACAGAATGGATCACGCCTCCGGCTTAGCCGGCGGGAGGCAGCTCAATCAAAGTATTCTGAACATTCTGTTCATTCTGTCTGCCGTTCCCTTCGATCAGCTCCCGAGGAACGCGGCGTGAATCGCTTTCATCGCGACTTCGCCCTTCGCCAGATCGATGACGACGGAGATTTTGATTTCGCTGGTGGAAATCATGTCGATGTTGACCCCGTTGTTGGCGAGGGTTTCGAACAGTTTGCCGGCGACGCCGGTGTGGCTTTTCATGCCGACGCCGACGATGGAGAGCTTGCCGATGTTTTCCGTGGCGATGACTTCGCGGAATCCGAGTTCGCCCTTGAGGCCGTCGATGACCTTGCGGGCCTTGAGCAGGTCTGGTTTGTCGGCGGTGAAGGAGAGGTCGGTGGCGGGCGCGCCGGAGCCGTGGCTGATGTTCTGGACGATCATGTCCACGTTGATCGTGGCGTCGCCCAGCGCTTTGAACACGCGGGCGGCCATGCCGGGTTTGTCGGGGATGCCGACGAGAGTGATCTTGGCCTGGTTTTTGTCGAGCGACACGCCGCGCACGACGACGCCTTCCATGCTTTTGGTTTCTTCTTTCACAAGGGTTCCTGGGTTTTCGTTGAGGCTGGAGCGGACCTCGAAAACGACTCCAAATTTCTTGGCGAACTCGACTGAGCGCGACTGCATCACCTTGGCGCCGAGGCTGGCCAGTTCGAGCATTTCATCGTAGGAAATCTCCTCCAGCTTGCGCGCGGTGGGAACGATGCGCGGATCGGCGGTGTAAACGCCGTCGACGTCGGTGTAAATCTGGCACAGGTCGGCCTTCAACGCGGCGGCCAGCGCGATGGCGGTGAGGTCGGATCCGCCGCGGCCCAGCGTGGTGATCTGGCCTTCGGCGGTTTCGCCCTGGAATCCGGCAACGATCACGACGTTCCCCTGGTCGAGCAGTTCGTGGGCGCGTTTGGGGGTGATGTTCTGGATTTTGGCTTTCGTGTGGACCTTGTCGGTGACGATGCCTGCCTGGGCGCCGGTGAGCGAGACGGCGGGGATGCCGATTGAGTGGAGCGCCATGGCGGTGAGGGCGATGGTGGTTTGTTCGCCGGTGGCGAGCAGCATGTCCATCTCGCGTTCGCTGGGCAGGGGCATGATTTCCTTGGCCAGCTTGATGAGATTGTCCGTGACGCCGCTCATGGCGGAGACGACCACGACGATTTTGTCGCCCTTGGAATGGTATTTGGCCACGCGGGCCGCGACGTTCTTGATCCGCTCGGGGTTGCCCACCGAGGTGCCGCCGTATTTTTGGACTATTAATGCCATGTGACTAAAATTGGATGTCGCGCGAAGGGCGCGAGGGGGGCGAAGGAAAGGCGGGAAGAGGTCCCGACGGGCTTGCCTCCGATCCGAAAAACGGTTTGCCTTCGAGGCCGTTGGTGACGCGCTGGATGCCGTTTTTCAGATGTGCTTCGTTAAAATTGATCAGAAATCCCAGTCGAACCGGGATCAAACGAATGTAGTTGGTGACGATCTTTTGGAAAAGTGGAGTGACGTGTTCGACAGATTTGAGTTCCACCAAAACCAAGCCCTCAACCAATAGATCCGCGCGGAACCCCACCTCCAGCAATTGCCCGGAGTAATAAACATTCACAGGCTTTTGTCTCTCGACAGAAAGGCCCTGCTTCGACAATTCAAGGGCAAGTGCCGCCTCGTAGACAGACTCGAGCAGGCCCGGGCCCAACGCCGAGTGGACTTTGAACGCGGCGTCGAGAACAGCTTTCCCGATTGCCTCTTCGCCCAGTTGCTCTTTCCTCGCCATGCTTGTGTTCCTTCGCTGCCTTCGCGTCCTTCGCGCGCCCCAATCAGTTAAAGTCCTCGACGCGGATCATCACCGGCTTGGCTTTCACGGCCGGCAATTTGGATATCCTGTCCAGCGCCTTGCTCACGGCTCCGTTCGGGGCGTTGTGCAGCATGAAAATCAGCGGCACGCTCTTGCCTTCGTGGCCTTCGGGCTGGATCACGGAGGAAATCCCGATGTTCGAGGCGCCGAAGATCGCCGCGATTTTTGCCAGCACGCCGGGCTTGTCGACGACATCCAGGCGGACGAAATACTGGCTGATGACCTCGGCGATGGGGGCCACGACGGCGGTCTTGTCATGCGCCACGAACGGCGCCAGCCGCTGGCGCGTGCCGGTCTTGAGATCCAGCGCCGCGTCCGCGAGATCGCTCAACACCGCGCTGGCCGTGGCGTCCTTGCCGGCGCCGCGCCCGTAAAACAGCGTATCGCCCACCACGTCGCCGCGCACAAACACCGCGTTGAACACATGGTTCACACCCGCCAACACGTGGCTGTTCGGAATCAACGCCGGATAAACCGACACCTGAACGCGGAGTGCGGAGTGCGGAGTACGGAATTTTTTGCCCGCGACCTTCGACCCTCGGCCCTCTACCAGCTTGATCACTCCCAGCAGCTTGATCGTATATCCCAGTTCATTGGCGAACTTGATGTCGACCGCGGTGATGTGGCGGATGCCTTCGACGTGAATTTTCCGGTGATCGACCCAGAAGCCGTGGGCGAGAGACGCGAGGATGCCGATCTTGTGCTGGGAATCCCAGCCGTCGATGTCGAGGTCCGGCGGGGTTTCGGCGTAGCCGTTTTTCTGGGCGTCCTTCAGCACCGAATCGAAATCGGCGCCTTCGAGTTTCATCCGGGTGAGGATGTAATTGCAGGTGCCGTTGACGATGCCGTAGAGGTGGGTGATGCGGTTGGCGACGAAGCCTTCGCGGAGCGACTTGATGATGGGGATGCCGCCGCAGACGCTGGCTTCGTAATAGAGATTGGTGTGATTGCGGCGCGCGGCTTCGAACAATTCTTCGCCGTGCTCGGACAGGAGCGCCTTGTTGGCGGTGATGACGGGTTTGCCCTGTTCGAGGGCGGCCAGGATCATGGTGCGGGCGATGCCGGTGCCGCCGACGAGTTCGGCGACGACGTGGACCTCGGGGTCGTTCACGACCGACTGCCAGTCGAGGGTCATGATTGGGCGCGGGATTTCGTAGGGGCGGGGTTCGTCGAAGGCTTTGACGGCGACCTTGCGGACGCGGACGTCGATGCCGAGGCGCGAGGACATGAGGGGACCGTTGCGTTGCAGGGCGTGAAAGACGCCGCTGCCCACGGTTCCGCCGCCGATCAATCCGAGGTTCACCTGCTGCATAAGGCCGGTCAGAATGGCGGAAAGTGGGGCTGGAAACAATTCAATTTTGGGGTTGAAGGAGGAACTGCGGCCAGGCGCCGAGCCAGCGCAGCAGCAGTGCAAAGACCAGGATGGCCTGGATGGCGGCCGGCGCCAGGATTTCAAGGGCGGTGGCCGCGGCGGCGGGTTGGAGCAGGGCGCGGGCGCCGGGCGCCAGGAACGACCAACCTGCCAGCGACGGGGCGGAAATCATCAGGGCCAGCGCGGGCGGCAGCAGGCAGGCCGCGGCTGCGCCCGCGAGAATCACCCGGCGTTCGCGCCCGTGAAATTGCATCGCGGCCAGATCCAGCAGCACGGCGAACCCGGCGAACAAACCGAACCCGTTCAGAACGACGGCCAGGCAGGCGGCGGCATCGGGCGGTGTGCGCCTGCTGATCCAGATTTCGCCTGCGAGCCAGGCGGCCAGGAAGGCCGAGAGGAGGAGGGCGACGGGCACGCCGCTGCGCGCGAGGAGGCGCCAGGGCGCGGGGACATGTTCCTGGAGGAGACGGACGCGGAGCCGCCTGGGGTCGCAGCGCGCTGCGGCGATGAGCAGCAGGCCCGCGAAAACCAGGAATGCAAAATTCAACGCGCGGGTCGAGGGGAGCATTCCCGCCGGTTGCGTGGCGGCCGAACGGGAGAGAATCCATTCCAGGCCGGCCAGCGCGGCAAAACCGGCGCAGGCTTCGCGCGGGGCGAGCGGCGAACTTTCAGGATGCTTAATTTTCCGGACGACGGCGCGCCAGAGCAGGGCGGAGACGGCGCATTGCACAGCGGCGGCGAACAGGGCCGGCGGCAAGGCGGTCCCCATGAACTGCGGGCCGTCCCCCCAGTCGCCGCCGTTTGCTTGGTTATGAAAAGCGGCGAGCATGGCGTTGATGGGAGCGACGGTATTTGAAAGCGTCCACGCGGGTTGCTGTGAAAAAATTCCCGGGAATAGCGGCACTGCCATCCACAGCCAGGCAAGACCCTGGCGGCCGGCGCAAAGCCCGGCGGCGACGGCGAACAGCGCGGCTTGGAACGTTGCGATGACTGCGAACAGTTGAGTTTCGAGCCAGAGGGACAGCGGAAGGCCGGCCGGGAGGGCAAGGGCGAGCCCGGCGGCGGCGAGGATTCCCGCGGCGCAGGCTTCCCGCAGCACGCCCCCGAACCAATAGCCGGAGGCGATTTGCGACGCCTGGAGCGGTGTGAGCCGGTTGGCCTCGAACAAACCGTTCCGGCGATCTTCGGCGAGCAGGCGCGAGGTTCGATGAAATGTGCCGAACACGAGGCAGGCGCATTCCGCGGCGAGAAAGGCGGCGTACCACGCCCGGCCCGATTCCAGCCTCGGCGCCACCGCACCCGGCCCCCAGGAGGCACGCGCCAGGCCGGCAATGCCGAACCCCGCCACCGCCACCACCGCCAGTTGGTTGCGCAAACCAGTCCGCCCGGCCAGGCGCCGGCACGTGATAAAAACCGGATTCTGGAGCAGCGTCAAATTCGCATGGGAACACGGAGCGGCGCGGGCTCGAGCGCCTCGTCTTCGAGGCTGCGCCATTCCGTAACGTGTATGTCCCGCATAATCAGTTGCCGCAGCAATTCGTGCAGCGATTCCGCGTCGCCCTCAAATTCGAACTGTGCCCCCGAATCTGATGGCGCCAAGCTGGTGATATTTCCGCAACTGTTGAGCACCTCCATCGCGTGTGAAGCGGCGCCGCGCCACCGGACGGAAAGCCGGCGCGGCGTCCGGCCGGGGGCCAGTTGGGAAAGCGGTGTGGATGCCGAGAGCCGTGCCCGGGCGAGCAGCACGGCACGTTCGCAAATGGGGACAAGATCCTCCACGCGCCGGGCCGAAGCCAAAAGCGCCTTGCCGGCGTCCCGCAACTGCAACAACAGCTTCCAGACATCCATCCGGCCGAGCGGATCCGGGCAGGAGCCGGGCGCGTCAATCAACAGCACGGGCGGATCCGCAAGAAGCGCGCGCGCGATGGACAATCGCTGCCGCATGCCGTGCGAGAGATCCGCGCACAAAACGGCCCGCTGGTCCGCAAGCCACGTGAGCTCGAGACATTCCATGATCCGCCAGCCGGGCAGGGAAAGATCGTAGGCGCGCGCGAAGTGATCGAGGAATTCCGCCGCAGTCAGACGCGCGGGCAAGGGTGCGTTCTCAGCCACAAACCCGACTGAGCGCTTGAAGGATTCCGGCTGGGCGGGATATCGGAAGGCACCGGCGCGAACGACGCCGCTTGTCAGATCGATCAGTCCCGACGCGGCGCGCAGAAGCGTGGTCTTGCCCGAGGCCGGCGGACCCAGCAGGCCGAGAATTTCTCCCTCGCCGACCTGCAGCGAGACATTTTCCAGCACCACCTGCCCCGGAACATCCACGCGCAGGCGTTCGATGGATAGCAGCGGCGCTGCCATGGCGGGAGTCTAAATGCCGGGTTGAAGGGTTGAAAGATCAAAAAGTTAAAGGGTAAAAAAGCGCCGTGCCCGCGATTGAACCATTTAACGGTTCAACGATTCAACCCTTCAACTCGTCCCCCGACCGATAGTGCAGCACTTCAATTTTCTCCATTGTCACGAGGCCGCCGCCCATCATGGAATCGAGCGTGGGGAGGAAGGCGCGGATGTTCTCCTCGCTGTCGACGATTTCGATGATGAGCGGGAGGTCCATGGACAGGCGGAGGATTTTGGCGGTGTGCAGGCGGCTGGTGCGGCCGAATCCCATCGAGCCGCGCACGACCGTGGCGCCGGCGAGGTGGAGTTCACGCGCCTTGAGGACGATGGCTTCGTAGAGGGGTTTGTGTTCCCAGCGATCGCTTTCGCCGATGAAAATGCGGAGGAGGACGGCTTCCTGTGGAATTTGCATATCAACTGCCTTTCAGGGAATTGAGGGCGGAGCCCGCGACGAATCCGAGCCACACGGCGATCATGCAGAGCGCGACCGAGAGGACGGCGTTGCCGCCGGCGTAGAGCCATTCGCGCTCGCGGATGAGGTAAAGCGTCTGGAGGCTGAACGAGGAAAACGTGGTGTAGCCGCCGCACACACCCACCATGAACAGCTGCCGCAGGGCGGGCGAAGCCGTCCAGCGGCCCTCGGGCAGCGTCAGCGCACCGAAAACGCCGATCACGAACGAACCCGTGACATTGATGAAAAGGGTGTTCCAGGGAAAGGTTTCGCCATAACGCTCAGCGATCCATCCCGACATCCAGAACCGGCTGACGCTGCCCAGCGCACCGCCGATCGCCACCCAAAAATAGGCCGTCATCGCATGGGCATCTTCCGCGCCTGACCGCGGATTGGCAAAGAAAAAAGCAGGTATTGAACCGCGGATAGCCCGGATGGCGCGGATGAACAAATCAAATTTTTTCCCATCCATGAAATCCGCCTTATCCGCGGTCAAAAGCTTTTTCTTTTCCTCATCCGCGGGTGCGCGAAAAGCCTTGTGTCGCGGGCGGTGGATCTGCTTTTTTTGCGCATGGCCATTTTCTGCAACGAACGGTCTCGCCGCCTCGCAATCCGGGTTGCCTGCCTGCTTTTCGCGTGTTCGACGGCTGCTTCGGCGGCCGACAATTCCAGGGAACCGATCGACAAGCGCGTTGAAGCGCTGCTCGCGCGGATGACGCTCGAGGAAAAAGTCGGGCAGATGTGCCAGGTTCCCTCGACGCACGGCCCCCTCTCCGAGGACCTCCGGAAAAGCGTTCGGGCAGGCCGGGTGGGATCGATGCTCAACGAAACCAACCCCGCCATCGCCACCGAGCTGCAGCGCATCGCCGTCGAGGAATCGCGGCTGCACATCCCGCTGATCATGGGGCGCGATGTGATCCACGGGTTTCGAACCATCTTTCCCATTCCCCTCGCGCAGGCGTCGACGTGGGATCCGGACCTGGCCGCCGCGTGCGCGTCGGTTGCCGCCGGGGAGGCGCGCGGGGCGGGATATCAGTGGACGTTTGCGCCGATGATGGACGTGACGCGCGATCCGCGCTGGGGCCGGGTCGCCGAGGGGTTCGGCGAGGATCCGTACCTGGCGTCGCGGATGGCGGCGGCGATGGTGCGAGGTTTCCAGGGGGCGAGCCTGGCATCGACCAACAGTGTCGCGGCGTGCGCGAAGCATTTTGCAGGCTACGGCGCGGTGGAAGGCGGGCGCGATTACGACACGGCCAGCATTCCCGAGGGCTTGTTGCGCGATGTGTATTTGCCGCCCTTTCGCGCGGCGGTGGATGCCGGGGTGGCCACCGTGATGACTTCGTTCAACGAAATCAACGGCGTGCCTTCCTCCGGAAATTCCTTCCTGCTCCGGCAGGTGCTGCGCAATGAATGGGGCTTCCGCGGCTTCGTGGTGAGCGATTGGGAATCCATGATCGAAATGATCGATCACGGGTTTTGTCCCGATGCCCGGGATGTGGCGCTGAAGTCGATCACGGCGGGGGTGGACATGGAGATGACCAGCACGGCTTACGCCAGCAACCTGCAGGCGCTGGTGGAATCGGGGGCGGTGCCGCAGAAGCTGGTGGACGACGCGGTCCGGCGGATTTTGCGGATCAAGTTCATGCTCGGTTTTTTTGACGACCCGGCGAGTTACCGGGCGGGTGCGGTGGGTGCGCCCTCCGCGGAGGCGCGCGCGCTGGCGAGGCGGGCGGCGCGCGAGGGCATGGTGCTGCTGAAAAACCCGGACCACCTGCTGCCGCTGTCGCGGCGGCTGGGATCGGTGGCGCTGATCGGACCGCTGGCCGACGAACCCTATGAAGTGTTGGGAACGTGGAACCGGGAAGGGCGGCCTGAGGAAACGGTGACGCCGCTGGATGCCTTGCGTGAATTAAGCGCCGGAACATTCCAGGTGAATTACGCCGCGGGTTTGCCTTACACACGCAGCCACGATACGAATGGATTCGCCGCCGCCGTCGAAGCGGCCAGGAAGTCCGATGTCGTCATCGCCGTGGTGGGCGAGGAGTCTATTTTGTCGGGCGAAGCCCACAGCCGGGCGCGCCTCGATCTGCCGGGCGCCCAGCCGGAGCTGGTGCGGGCCCTGGCGGCCACCGGCAAGCCGCTCGTGCTCGTCGTGATGGCGGGGCGGCCGCTGGTGCTGCCGGAGGAAATCGATCGCGCCCGCGCCGTTCTCTACGCATGGCACGGCGGCACCATGACCGGCCCCGCGATGGCCGACCTGCTGTTCGGCATCGAATCTCCTTCCGGCAAACTCCCCATCACGTTTCCGCGCACGGAAGGACAGATCCCGGTTTATTACGCGCACAAGAACACCGGCCGGCCCCCGGCCACGCGGGCGCTTAAAACGACCTCGCTCGACGACATCCCGGTGCATGCCTACCAGGGGTCCCTCGGCGACGCGGCGCGGTACCTCGACATCGGGTTCAACCCGCAGTTTCCATTCGGATTCGGACTTTCCTACACCGAGTTTCGCTACCTCAATCTCCGGGTCCTGCCCGAGCAGCCGGGATTGTCGGATACCGTCCGGGTGGTGGTGGACCTGGCGAACACCGGGGAGCGGGAGGCGGTGGAAATCGCCCAGATTTATGTAGGCGACCGGGTGGCGAGCCTGACGCGGCCGGTGAAGGAATTGAAGGGATTTCAAAAAGTCCGGCTCAAGCCCGGCGAAACCCGCACGCTCACATTCGAACTGCCGGTGGCACGGCTCGGATTTTACAACGCGCAGATGAAATACGCGGTGGAACCGGGCATCTTCGATGTCTGGGTCGGCAGCGATTCCGATTCAGGAGTGCAAACTGCGTTTGAAGTGGTCAACAAGTAGGGGTCGACGTCAGGAGACTCTGACATTTTGGTTTCCCGATGCGCGCCTGCCCGGCGGCGCCGATAAAAGATGGGGCGACGTGGAACGTTGCGAGTCTCGTTATCTCCAATCCCACGCCCACGAATCGATTACTTCGCCGCGACCGCTTTCGCCACGGCTTCCTTCAATTGTTCGCCGCGAAGGTCGCGCGCGATGATTTTGCCCTGACGATCCAGCAGGAACGTGGCGGGAATGCTCATGATGCCGTACTTGGAGGAGATCTTGTTTTGCCAGCCCTGGCCGTCGAAATACTGGGGCCAGGTCATCTGTTTCGATTTCAGGAAGCTCTCGAGCTTGTCCTTGTCCTCGTCCAGGCTGACGCCGATGATGTCGAATCCCTTGTCATGGTATTGCTTGTAGGTATCGAGCACATTGGGCAATTCACGGACGCAGGGGCCGCACCAGGTCGCCCAGAAATCAATCAGCACCACTTTGCCTTTCAAGGCAGAAACCGACAGAGGTTTGCCCTCGAGGTCCTTTTCGCTGAATTCGGGAAACGCGGTTCCCGGGGCCAGGCCCTGATTCAGCTTGACCGCCTGCTGTTCCTTTTGCATCACCTGCAGAATGTCCGCGGCCTTATTTGCCGAGTCGGTGCCGGCGAAGTTGTTGGTCACCTGCTGCAACAGCGCGGCGCCATTCGTGGTGTTTTCAAACACCTGGACATACAGCATCGCCTTCATGAACAGCACCTGGGCGATTTCGTCGGTCTTCTCGCCGGAATGAGCCGCCAGCAGCGCGTCAAACTGCTTCATCTCGGGCGCAAGATCCTTCTCGGTGTCCTGGCCCGCCTTCAGCTTCGTGTTGATCTGCATGACCAGCGATCCCAGTTGTGTCGAGAGGCTGTTGGTGTTGGTATCGGCCGCAACGGCGGACCGGTCCGGCGCGGCCAGGAGCGAGACGGCGACGGCGGCCAGCAGGGAAAGTGTTTTCATAGGACCATTTGGTTTGCGGAACAGTTTCGAGTTGATCTGCAAGGCATGAAGATGGATGCTCGGCCACGCGAAGTCAAACGTTCAACCCAACGCACTATCCGCACCCATGAGAACTCCCCTTCTCTTGTTGATTCTCGCAGCCGCCGCACTTTGCCTGGGCGCATCGCCTCTCCAGGCCGCGCCGCAGGCCAAGACGTACCAGGTCACCGGCCTCGTGCTCGAACTCACGGACACCAGCATCGTCGTCCAGAAAGGTGACGAGAAATGGCAGATCGCGCGCGATGCCTCGACGAAGGTCAACGGCGCGTTGAAAGTCGGCTCGAAAGTCACCATTCAATACCGCATGGTGGCGACGGATGTGGAAGTGAAAGCCGACAAGGCGGACAAGGCGGCGGACAAGCCCGCAAAGCCTGCTTCGGCGGCTGCCGGCGACAAGAAATCCAATTAACAGGTTCGTTCAAGGCGTCAGCGCCTTCTCAACCACTGCCTCCAGAAGTCTTAACCACGGATGGACACGGATAAACACGGATCGAAACAGCCGCTGGTTTCCTCACTCGCTCGGAACCGAACGGTGAGATCTAAGGGAGTGGTGAAAGCCCGGCTTTGGTCCGGTCTCTGCGCCGTCTGCGCCGTGTCACAGAGGCAAACAGTTGTTAATGCAAGGCTTGTTGATAAAACGAGCGCGGAATTGGCCCTTGGAAGCGATTTTTGGCCCTGATTTTTGCCTCTAAGGCCAGGTTTCCTGAGTCGAAACCACCGCATGCCCAATCCTTCTTAGAACTACTTTTTGGCCCCAAAAATTGGCTGTAAGCCTCGAAATCCACCCCGAAATCGGCACACTTAATTGGAAGGAAGAAGTTTATCTCGGTGACACCGCGCGGAGATTTTTCTGGCGGCATCGCGCGGGATCGGGTGAGATGGCTGCGATGAAGCATAATTCCTATTTCGACGGAAAAGTTCAGAGCCTCGCAGTGGGCACCGCGGAAGGTCCTGCCACGGTCGGGGTCATCGAACCCGGCAAATACACTTTCAACACCGACGCCGAAGAGCGGATGCTCGTGGTTGCCGGGGTGCTCAAGGCGAAACTCGCCGGCGGCGATTGGAAATCGTATTCCGCCAGCCAGGCGTTCATCGTGCCGGCCAAGTCCTCATTCGACGTCGAAGCAGTCTCGGACGTCGCCTATCTCTGCCATTACCGGAAATAGGTAAAGCAGGAGTCGACGTGAGGAGACTCTGACCGGTTGGTTTTCGGTTTTCTGGAAAGAGCCGGGCGTCGGGTTCGAGATGGAGTCTCGTTACCTCGACTCCTACGGCTCATAGTGGGGTCCGCAATCTGACGATTGCGGCTACGGGGAGGTTTCGATCAGGTAGGAGTCGACGTAAGGAGACTCTGACCGGCTGGTTTTCGGTTTTCTGGAAAGGGCCGGGCATCTGGTTGGAGATGGAGTCTCGTTACCTCGACTCCTACGGCTCATAGGGGACCGCAATCTGACGATTGCGGCTACGGGGAGGTTTCGATCAGGTAGGAGTCGACGTGAGGAGACCTGACTGGCTGGTTTTCGGTTTTCTGGAAAGAGCCGGGCGTCTGGTTGGAGATGGAGTCCGTTACCTCGACTCCTACGGCTCATAGGCTCCGCAATCTGACGATTGCGGCTACGGGGAGGTTTCGATCAGGTAGGAGTCGACGTGAGGAGACTCTGACTGGCTGGTTTTCGGTTTTCTGGAAAGGGCCGGGCGTCTGGTTGGAGATGGAGTCTCGTTACCTCGCTCCTACGGCTCATAGGGACCGCAATCTGACGATTGCGGCTACGGGGAGGTTTCGATCAGGTAGGAGTCGACGTGAGGAGACTTGACCGGCCGGTTTTCGGTTTTCTGGAAAGGGCCGGGCGTCTGGTTGGAGATGGAGTCTCGTTACCTCGACTCCTACGGCTCATAGTGGGGTCCGCAATCTCACGATTGCGGCTACGGGCCGGATCCGATCAGGTTTTCTTCGATTCCTTCGCCCAGGTGTCTTTGAGCGTAATGGTGCGATTAAACACGGGCTTGCCGGGCGCGCTGTCGGCGTCGAGCGCGAAGTAACCCAGTCGTTCGAACTGATAGCGGATCTCGGGACGGGCTTCCTTCAAAGACGGTTCCAGGCGCGCGGTCACCACCACCAGCGATTCCGGGTTCAGGTATTTGCGCGGGTCGCCGTCGATCTCGGGATCGGGCACGGTGAACAGGCGGTCGTAGAGCCTCACCTCGGCCTCGAGTGCGTGCGGCGCGCTGACCCAGTGAATCGTGCCCTTCACCTTGCGCCCGGCCGTGGCCCCGCCCGTTTTGCTGTCCAGGTCCGCCGTGCAGCGCAATTCCACAATCTGCCCCGACGCATCCTTCACGACTTCGTCGCACTTGATGATGTAGGCGTATTTGAGCCGGACCTCGCCGCCGGGGCGCAGCCGGAAATACTTGGGCGGCGCGACCTCCATGAAATCGTCGCGGTCGATGTAGAGTTCGCGGCTGAAGGGGATCGCGCGTTTGCCGGCGTTGGGGTCTTCGGGATTGTTGACGGCTTCGAGCTGTTCGGTTTTGTCTTCCGGGTAATTGGTGAGCACGACTTTGACCGGGCGCAGGACGCCGAGGCGGCGCTGGGCGTGACGGTTGAGGTCGTCGCGCACGGCGTGTTCGAACACGGCGATGTCCGTGACGCTGTTGTATTTCGTGACGCCGACGCCCTTGGCGAAGGCGCGCAGGGCCTGGGGCGTGATGCCGCGCCGGCGGATGCCGCTGATCGTGGGCAGGCGCGGATCGTCCCAGCCGCTGACGAGCTTGTCGTTGACGAGCTGGATCAGTTTCCGCTTGGAAACGATCATGTAATTGGGAATCAGCTTCGCAAATTCGTACTGGTGCGGAAGCGGGCGCGGCAGGTCGAGGCTTTCCAGGATCCAGTCGTACAGCGGCCGGTGAACCTCGAATTCCAGCGTGCAGATGGAATGGGTGATGCCCTCGATGTAATCGCTCAGGCAATGGGCGAAATCGTACATCGGGTAAATGCACCATTTGTCGCCGGTGTGATGGTGCGGGGCGTGGCGGATGCGGTAGAGCAGGGGGTCACGCAGCCAGATGTTAGGCGACGCCATGTCGATCTTCGAACGCAGCGTGCGCGCGCCGTCGGGAAACTCGCCGTTCTTCATGCGCACGAACAGGTCGAGATTCTCCTCCACCGACCGGTTCCGGAACGGGGAATCCTTCCCCGGCCGGTCCGGCGCGCCGCGGTAGGCGTCGGTGTCCTCGGGCGACAAATCGCACACGTAGGCGAGCCCCTTCCGGATCAACACCAGCGCGTATTCGTAAATCTGGTCGAAATAATCCGAGGCGTAGAACGGTTCCACGGCCGTGTTGGCGCGGCCGCCGGCGGGAACGTGGCCGAGGTAGAAGTCGGGTTTGCCATTGCAATCCACGGTTTCCGGCGTCTTGCCCTTTTGCTTCAACCCCAGCCGGTCCTCCGCCCAGCCGGAGATCAACCAGTTCACGTCGTTCTGAATCGACTCGACGTATTCGACGTCCTCCTTGGTCGGGTTGGTGTCGTCCATTCGCAGGTTGCAAATGCCGTCGAATTCGTGGGCGATGCCGAAGTTGAGGCAGATGGATTTGGCGTGGCCGATGTGGAGGTAGCCGTTGGGTTCGGGTGGAAAGCGGGTGTGGATCCGGGGGTAGGTTTTCGCGGCGACGTGGCCGGCGACGATGTCCCGGATAAAATCAGACGGTGCGGGCGCGGTTGAGGAAGCGCCCGGATCCTGGCTCGATGTAGTCATGTTTTTGACAATGAGCGAACGCTACCAAACACCTGCGTGAATGTCCATGAGCGGCTCGGGGCATCTTTATCGTTGTGGCTGGCTTTGCTTTCATCCGGCGGCCTGTTGGCACCGGAGTTGCGGGGAATTGTGCCGATACGGGAATTGAAAGGGGCGAAAGACACGGTGGCAGGATTCAAACTGCCGGGGAATCCATGAAACGGGCAATTTGATCAGTGGGTAATGCTGATCTGAATTGAGACGTTATGAGTGTTTCCAGCGTGGCGGCCCAGGTCGCCGACGCTAAAATGATGACCGTCCTGAACGCCGTTCCGCGGCTGTTGCAGGGTATGAATCCGGAGCCCCCGGGGCGCGATGCGGCGGAGTTTTCCTTCGCTTCGCTGGCCACGTCCGACCTGCTGGCGCCCGATACGCGGGGGGATGCCGGCTCGAGCGCCGCACCGCTGACGCAGACCGCGGATGCGCTCGCGCTCCAGACCGCGTTTCAAAACGGCGACGTCGCCGCCGCGCGCAGGGCCGTCGCCTCGCTGCGCCAGTCGGGATCGGGTTCAACGGATTCCGGGAGTTCGGAATAGCTTTGTCCGCAGATTTCCCAGATGAACGCAAATTATCTGTGAAATCTGTGGATGCTTTTTGAGGCAATTATCAAGGATGGCTCGCTCGCAACGTTCTGCCCATTTATCCAAGTATCCAAAAATCCAGTAAGCCACTTGTCTGGGCTCGACGGACTCTCGCCCCACCCGCCTCTATTTGGGCTTCAACTGCGGGAATAGGATCACGTCGCGGATGCTTTCCTGTCCGAGCAGCATCATGCAAAGTCGGTCGATGCCCATGCCCATGCCGCCGGCCGGGGGCATGCCGTGCTCCAGCGCGACGAGAAAATCCTCGTCCAGCTTCTGCTGCTCGCCGCCGGCCTGGTGTTCCAGGCGTTCGCGCTGGGCGATCGGATCGTTTTGTTCCGTGTAAGCGGGCGCGATTTCCTGTCCGTTGATGCAGCATTCGAACACCTCGACGGTGCTCGGGTCTTCGGGTGAAAGTTTCGCCAGGGGCACGAGTTCCTTTGGCAGGTGGGTGACGAAGGTCGGCTGGATCAGCGTGGGCTCGACGAGTTTTTCAAACACGGCGCCGGTCACTTCAAAATCCTCGTAACCGGCCGCGATATCGCCGGCGAGCTTGAGGTCTTCGATTGCGCGGCGGCGGCGCTCGGCGGGCGTGACATCAAACCAGTCCGCCCCGGCCACTTCGCGGACCAGGTCCTTGTATTTCACGCGGCGCCAGGGCGGCGTGAGGTCGATGACTTTCGGCTTGGACAATCGTTCGAAGGTTCGGACGGCGGCATCGAAGCGGTGCGCCGCCGCGGCGAGCGATTCCTCGGGCGGCTTGTTGCCGGCGGATAAATTGATCTTGTGAACCCCGAGCGTGCCGATGGCGACGAGCAGGGCGCCGATGGCGTTCTGCGCGAGGGCGGCGGCGGGCTGGGTGCCGGCCTGTTCCTCGAGTCCCGCGAGGGCGGCGCGGGCTTTGCCGATGTCCTTGACGAACTGTCCGGCCACTTCGGGCGGAACGGATTTCAGGAGCGTCCCCGTCATGTGCGTGGAGACGTCGTCGAGTTCCCGGAGCGCATTGCGCAAGGCCTGTTTGAGCGGTTCGTCCTGGTTATGTTCGATGACGAGCCGGTCGACGACGTTTTCCGCGACGTGGCACACGAGGCCCTGGACCAGTTCCATCATGCTCTCGTAATCGCCGAACGCCTGGTAGGCCTCGAGCATGGTGAACTCGGGGTTGTGGCGCCGCGAAAGTCCTTCGTTGCGGAACACGCGGCCGATTTCAAACACGCGGTCGACCCCGCCCACGAGCATGCGCTTGAGCGGGAGTTCCAGGGCGATGCGCAGGTAGAAATTCGACCCGAGCGCGTTGTGATGCGTGACGAACGGTTGCGCGGCCGCGCCGCCGGGGATCGCCTGCATCATCGGCGTCTCCACTTCCACGAATCCCCGGTCATGCAGGAAATTCCGGATCTCGCGCACGATCTCGCTGCGCATGAGGAACACGTCCTTCACGGCCGGGTTGGCGATCAGGTCGAGGTAACGCTGGCGGTAGCGCGTCTCGGTGTCTTCGAGCCCGTAATACTTCGCCGGCGGCGGCCGGAGCGCCTTGGCGAGGATGGTGAATTTTGTCAGCTTGATTGAAATCTCGCCGGTCTTGGTCGTGAACAGCGGGCCGGAGGCGCCGATGAAATCGCCGAGATCGAGGTGCCGGAAGATGTCGAATTGTTCGTCGCCCAGCACATTTTTCTGCGCGTAAACCTGGATCCGGCCGGACTGGTCCCGGACATCGATGAACATGCTTTTGCCCATGTCGCGGTGGGCGGTGATGCGGCCGGCGACGGCGACTTCGCGGCCCTCGGTGTACTGGGCGCGGGCGGCGGCGCAGGATTCGCCCGGGGTGAACTTGTTTTGAAACGGGTCGATGCCCCGGGCGCGCAGGGCGGCCAGCTTCGCCTTGCGCTGCTCGATCAATGAATCCACCGGCGGTGGCTGTTGTTGTTCCATAGAAGTCAGCCGCCAATAAAACACCAGCAGAGGCGCAAAGTCCAACCAATCCGAACGTAGCCGAGATCGTCAGATCACGGTGGGTGGGGTGAAAAAAGGCACCGCAATCTCACGATTGCGGCTACGGGGAGTCTGGATAAAGTGGGGGTCGACGTGAGGAGACTCTGACTGTTGGCTCCCGCTCTTCGAAGCCGCCCGGTGTCGGGTTCGAGATGGAGTCTCGTTACCTCGACTCCTACGTCTAGACGGGGGACCGCAATCTCACGTTTGCGGCTACGGGTCGATGCGGGTCGAGTAACAAACATTGATTCCGGCAGCGGGCTCTCCTAGCATGGCGCCCATGGGCGACTCTCAATCTTCCGCGCGTTCCGACGGCCGCCTGGCCGGGCAGCTTCGGCCGATTCGATTTCAAAACGGGATCGCCCCGCACGCGACCGGTTCCACGCTGATCGAATGGGGCAACACGCGGGTGATTTGCGGCGTCACCGTTGAGGAAACCGTCCCGCGCTGGATGAAGGAGCAGGGCGTCACCGGCGGCTGGATCACGGCCGAATACTCCATGCTCCCGTATTCCACGCACCAGCGCAAAGCGCGCGAGAGCACCAAGGGCAAGATCGACGGGCGCTCCCAGGAGATCCAGCGCCTCATCGGCCGCGCCATGCGTTCCGCGATCAATCTCGAGGCCATCGGCAGCCGGACGATCTGGGTGGATTGCGACGTGTTGCAGGCCGACGGCGGCACGCGCACGGCGGCGATCACGGGTTCCTTCGTGGCGCTGTCGCTCGCGGTCAAGCGTCTGCAGGCGGAAGGCAAATTGTCGCAGAGCCCCATGCTGCACGCCATCGCCGCCGTCAGCGTCGGCATTGTCGGCGGAGTGCCCATGCTCGATTTGTGCTACACCGAGGACGCGGCCGCGTCGGTCGATTTCAATCTCGTGATGAATTCCGCCGGCGAATTCATCGAACTCCAGGGCACCGGGGAGGAGGCCACGTTCAGCGAAACCGAACTGGCCTCGCTGCTGGCGTTGGGCAAGACCGGCATTCGCGCGCTGCTGATCGCCCAGCAATCCGCGCTGGCCTGACCGCGCCCGTCGATGGTTCGGATGAAAAAAATCCCGCTCTGGCAGATTGCCGCCACCGTCCATCCCGAGGCGGAGGAAGCCGCGGTGGAATTGCTCTCCGCGCTGGCCGGCCAGCAGGCTTCGGTCTATACCGACGCCGAAACCGGCGTGCCCACGATCTCGGTTTTCCTGGTCCGGCGCCGGCCGGAATTGCCGGCCGCGCTGCGCCGCGAACTGCGCCGGCTCCGATCCTGCGGGCTGCAGACCCGGCCTGCGCGAATCGTCGAACGCCGGCTCAAGCCTCAAAACTGGGCCGATTCCTGGAAACGCCATTTTCATCCGCTCGAAATCGGGCGGCGGCTTCTCGTCCGGCCCGGATGGATCCGGCGCCGCGCCGCGAAAGGCCGGGCCGTGGTGGTGCTGGATCCCGGGCTCAGCTTCGGGACGGGCCATCACCCGACCACGTCGTTTTGCCTGTCGGAAATCGCCCGGGCGCGCCGCGGTCCGGGATCGTTTCTGGACATCGGCACCGGTTCGGGAATTCTGGCGATTGCGGCCGCCAAACTTGGATTTCAACCGGTGGAGGCGTTTGATTTCGATCCGGACTGCGTGCGGACGACCGTTGGGAATTCGCGTCGGAACCGGGTGGAGGGGAAGGTGCGATGCCGGCGGGCGGATGTGACGCGGCTGCCGTTGAGGCCGAAGAAAACGTTCGACCTGGTTTGCGCCAATTTGATTTCGCCGCTGTTGATTTCGGAATGCCGCCGGATTTCGGCGCAAGTGAAACCGGGCGGGCGGCTCGTTTTGGCGGGGATCCTGGCGAAGGAATTCGATGCCGTCGAACGCGTTTACCGTCGCGCGGGTTTCCGGCGGGTGCGGGCAAGGACACAGCGTGAATGGCGTTCGGGAGTGTTTCGTCGAAAAGTGACATGAAAATTGTTTGGATGCTAATGGCGGCGCTGGTTCCGGCGCCGGCGGGTGCGGCTTCGGCGGATTACCCGGTGCAACCGGTGCCGTTCACGGACGTGCATTTCACGGGCGGCATGTGGCAGCAGCGGCAGTCGACCAACGCCACCGTGACGCTGCCGTTCGCGATGGCGCAGTGCGTATCGTCGAAGCGACTTCAAAATTTCGATCTCGCGGCCGAGACGCTGCTGCGGCGGCGGTCGGGCGAAACGAATTTCCAGAACAAGCCGGTGACGATTTATCCTTTCGACGACTCGGATGTTTACAAGGTGCTGGAGGGGGCGTCGTTTTGCCTGAGCGTGAAGCCGGATCCGGCGATTGCGGCGCAGGCGGACGGGTTCATCCGGCAGGTGGCGGCCGCGCAGGAGCCGGACGGTTATTTGTACACGTGGCGGACGATGCATCCGGACAGCCCGGCGCATGAGTGGATCGGGACCAATCGGTGGGAAAAGGACCCGATATTGAGCCATGAGCTGTACGACCTGGGGCATCTGTATGAGGCGGGCGCGGCGCATTACCAGGCGACGGGATCGCGGGAGTTGCTGGACGTGTGCCTGCGCAGCGCGAACCTGGTGCAGTCGGATTTCGGCGATGGCAAGAACCGGATTCCGCCGGGGCACGAGGTGATTGAAATGGGGCTGGTGAAATTGTACCGGGCGACGGGCGACCCGCGCTGGCTGGCATTGGCGCGGCTGTTTCTGGAATTCCGCGGCGCCCCCGGTGGGAACACTTACAATCAGAATCATATCCCAGTGGTGGAGCAGTCGGAAGCCGTCGGCCACGCCGTGCGGGCCAATTATCTTTACAGCGGCATGGCGGATGTGGCGGCGCTGACAGGCGACCGCCGTTACCTGGACGCGATTCAGAAAATCTGGACCAACGCAGTCGGCTGCAAGGTGCATCTCACGGGCGGGTGGGGGCCCTGGCGAATGGCGAAGCTTACGGGGCCGATTACGAGCTGCCCAACAACTGCTACAACGAAACGTGCGCGGCGGTGGGATTCCTGTTTTGGAACCATCGCATGTTCCTGCTGAGCGGGCAGGCGCGTTACATGGACGTTTTTGAACGCACGCTTTACAACGGTTTCCTGAGCGGCGTCTCGCTGAGCGGCGATCGCTTTTTCTACCCGAACCCGCTCGAATGGGACGGCAAATCAAAATTCAACCACGGCACGGCAGGTCGCGCGCCGTGGTTCGGCTGCGCCTGTTGCCCGCCGAATGTGCTCCGGCTCCTCGCCTCGCTCGGCGGCTACGCCTACGCCGTGCAGGACACGAACCTTTTCGTGAACCTGTATGCGTCCAGCGATTCGAAAGCCGAGCTGCGCGGACAAAAGGTGTCGGTGTTGCAGTCCACGGATTATCCGTGGAGCGGCGAGGTGCGCCTGACCGTCACGCCCCAGCGTGAGCAGACCTTCTGCCTCTGCCTCCGCATTCCCGGCTGGGTGAACGGCAAACCGTTGCCGTCGGATTTGTACCATTACGAAGACGCAACGCCTGCGAGTTGGAAAATCAGCATCAACGGCAAGCCTGTGACGGCGCCGGTGGTGGACGGTTACGCCCGGCTGGCGCGCGCCTGGAAGCCGGGCGACCGCGTGGACCTGTCGATGGCGATGCCCGTCCGCCGGGTGCTGGGCAATCCGAAAATCCAGGCCACCCGCGGCCTGGTCGCGCTGGAACGCGGACCAGTGGTTTACTGCCTCGAAGGCGTCGATAATCCCGGCAGGCTGTTGAACGCGGTGCTGCCGGCGGGCGCCTCCATCCGCGTCGTGCCGCGTCCCGAGCTTCTGGGCGGAGTGACCGTGCTCGAAATCCAGGATGCGAAGCGGGTTCCCGTCGATCCCGCCAGCAAGGCGCCGTCGCAGGGATTAAGTCTGACCGCGATTCCGTATGCCACCTGGAACAATCGCGGCGCCAGCCCCATGACCGTCTGGATGGCGGAGGATCCCACAGCCGCGCGGCAGGATTTCTGATACTCCTGCAGCCGCGATCGTGGAATTCAGACGGTAGGGACGCCGCGCTGCGGCGTCCCCGCCCGCGTATCAGCGGGCGGAAAGCGGAACGGCGCCTGGCATGCCCTCTGCAACGCTGCGCCGCTGGACGCGGCGCGGACGGCGCAGCGCGCCGTCCCTACCCGCGATTCAGATGCGCCGTCCCTGCATTCTTCCAGAACCGGGCTTGATCTTTCTTTCGGCGCGCTTTACAGGTTACCGCATTCCGAAAAACCTCGTTCCATTCGAATCCTATGATCAATCGCCGATCCTTTTTCAAACAGGGCGGTCTGGCCGGCCTCGGCCTTGCCGCCGCATCGCTGGCCGTTTCGCGTGCCGTGGCCGATCCCGATCCGGCGCCCGGCTCCAAGCCGCTCTCGCCCGGCGCGCGCACGTTGCCGGACCCCGAAATTTACCCGTTCCAACTGGGCGGGCGCGAAGCTTTCGTCGTCCATGATGGATCGATCCAGTTCCCGGGAATCCAGCCCATTTTCGCGCCTGAGGCGGGCACAGCCGAGCTCGATGCGCTGCTGCAGAAACAATTCCTGCCCGCGGACCATCTCGCGCTGAGCGTGAATGTGCTCGTCGTGAAAAGCGCGGACGGTGTGCAGTTGTTCGACGGCGGCGCGGGAGGTTCGATGGGGCCCTCCGCAGGGCGCCTCGTTGCCGGGCTCGCGCGCATCGGCATCGCTCCGGGTGAAGTGAAAACGGTTTTCGTCACACACGCCCATCCGGATCACATCGCGGGGTTGCTCCAGGAGAATCACCCGGTGTTTCCGTCCGCGCGGATCGTGGCGTCCAAAACGGAGGTGGATTTCTGGACGGGCGCCGCTCCGGACCTGTCGGGCACCCGGCTGCCGCCGGAGATGCGCGCCCAGGCGGCGGCATCCATCAAGGGCTTGCTCAACAACCTGTCGCCGGCGCTGGATCTCAAGGGACCGGGCAAGGTGGCGTCCAACGTGGAGCTGATCGCTTCCCCCGGCCACACGCCCGGTCATGCGCTGTTCCTCGTCAGCGAAGGCGACGACAAACTCATGGTGATCGGCGATATCGTCCACGCGTGGGCGCTGCAGTTCGCGCATCCCGAATGGACCATGGCGTTCGACACCGACCCGAAGCAGGCCATCGCGACCCGGCGCAAATTCTTCCAGCAACTCGCGTCCGACCGCATGGCGGTCTCGGCGTATCACCTGCCGTTCCCCGGCCTGGGTCATGTGCGGACGGCCGGCAAGGATTTCGAGTGGGCAGCCCGGCCGTGGGTTGTGTAAATGGAAGTTGAATGGTTGAATCGTTGAACCGTTGAATCGTGCTGCAGGCGCGGGTTCGTCTGATTTAACTTTTCAACCCTTCAACCGTTTAACTCCTTCCGCGCCTGCTCAACAATTCCTGTATTTCCGCGAGTGCGGGCGGATGATCCGCAATGGGCATCCGCGTGCAGGCGACGGCGGCGGTGGCGGCCGCAAACCGGACGGTCTCCGCGTCACTCATGCGTTTGTAGAGTCCGTAAACAATGCCTGCCCGGAACACGTCCCCGGCTCCCAGCGTGCTTCGAACCTCCACCTGGAACGGTGGCGCCGACGAAACTGATCCATCCTTGCGCGCGTATCGTATCGGTTCCTGCCCGGCGCTGAAGACAACCAGGCCGGCCGCCGTGGACCGGTATTCCTCCATCAGCCCATCCTCCGGCCGATTCGGGTAATGCCCGCGTCGAAACTCCCGCGAAACCACCGTTGCCGCGGCGTGGCGATGCAGGGGGCTGTCCGCCGGACAATCGATCGTGACATAGGGCCGGCCGGCCGCGGCGCAGATCTCCGCCGCGCGAACCGAGTCCTCCTGGAAATAAGGATCGATCGACACGATTCCTGCCGCGCGGCACAGCTGTTCATCGGGCGGATCCCAGCGGCGCGGCGGGGTGGAGAAGAACTTTCCGAACCAGCCGAAAACCGTGCGATGCCGGTGATCGACGAGGACCAGGTCGCGCACGCCGGTCCAGTCGGGGTGGAAGCTGACGGACGAGCAATCGATTCCGTAACGTTCGGCGTAATGGCGGATGACGGGGGCTGACTCGGCGCCGAGCCAGGGACCGCCGATGGCGGTTCGGGCGCCGAGCTGCGAGAGGACAATGGCGGCGTTCATGGTTTCGCCGCCCGGCACGAGCCAGGACTGCTCAATTTCGCCATAGCCATCCGTCTCCGGCATGGCGCCCCGCAGCTTGTGAATGGTCGAAAGCACGGTCATTCCGTAGAGGTAAATGTCCGGGGCAATGTCCTGTTTGGAGGTCGGGGCAGAAGGCATGGGCGGGTTGGCCATGGGGGATATTGAAGCAGTTCCGGGCGGGGTTGGCAAAACAACCCCCGGGTTTTGAACAAAATCAAACCTGTGCTAGTCTTATCTTAAAGCCGTGAACAAGGTAGATGTCAATTAGTGGGACGCCGGGCATCTGGAGTGTCCGTTGGCATCGTTCACGCTAGGTTAGTGTTCGAGAAAGGACATCGAGCTATGACCAAGACACTGGATGTGATCAACGAAGCAGTGCGTGATCCCAAGTATCCCTTCCGAAAAACCGATCATCAGCCCAAGAAAGCCCTGAAACACCGATACGAACGACGCAAAATCAAAGAATTCTTACACTTGAAAGACTGGCTGACTGAAGAGCCGGCCTGAAGAAAAATTTCATCAAACTGAGAAGAAAACGCCACCCGACGGTGGCGTTTTCTCGTTTTTGAATACGGCGTAAGAGTTGAATGGTTAAAAAAAGTTGAAACGTTAAAACGGGGTGGGGGGGGGAGCGTCGAGCCCCGGCGGACTTTAGATTTGAAATTTCAAATTTCAAATTTGAAATCTCAGAGAGGGCTCGACGGAGTCTCGCCCCACCAAACAAATTACTGGCACTTCGGGCAGAGGCCGAAAAACTCCAAACGATGGGTGACCCCGGAAAAACCGCTCGATTCGGCGATTCTGGATTCAAGCCGTTCCATCGGGCATTCCGCCAGTTCTACAACTTCCGAGCAGCGCGTGCAGACCAGGTGATGGTGATGGCCGTCGTCCCCTTCGCGCAGCAGTTCAAATCGGGCGACGCCGTCCCCCAAATCGTACCGTTTCACCATGCCCAGTTCCTCGAGCAGGTGCATGGAGCGGTAAACGGTGGCGAGATCGCAGGAACCGCCGCCGAGCGCCGCGTGGATGTCACGAATGGAGACCGGGTGACATTGTCCGCGGAGGTATTCGAAAATGGCCCGGCGCGGCCCGGTGAGCTTGCGCGAGGTACGACGCAGGCGGTCCGCCATCGCCGGCAACCCGGCGCGCCCATGCGAGTGATGGCTGTGCGAGCTCATCCGGTCAATCGATCAACACCGCCGCCACGCCCAGGCTGATCCCGATGACGATCGCCGAGAGTTTCGGCAGATGGATTCTGTGGCCATCGCCGCTTTCGAACAGGATGGTGGTGGAGATGTGCATGAAGATGCCGATGACGACGGCCATGAGTATGCGGGAATGGGCGGCGAGGTAGGGGACGTGGGAGCTGAGGAACATCCCGATGGGGGCCATGGCGGCGAACAGGCCGAGGACCATGAGAGCGCGGGCGCGGGGCTGACCCCATTGGAGCAGCATCCCGAGCAGCGCGATGGAGACCGGGTAATTATGGACGACGATGCTCCAGAGCAGCATGTGGCGCGAGGGCGGATCGTAATAGGTCTGGGCGTCGCCGAGGGCCATGGCTTCGACGAAGGCGTGGACGCAGAGACCGGCGACGACGCCGTACGGGGCGTGGCCGTGGAGAGGGTGGGAGTGTCCGTGCTCGATTCCCATGGAGATGAAATCGAGGGCGAGCTGGATGAGGAATCCCAGGAGCATGAACACGCCGAGCCAGAGCCCGGCGGATTCGGGCTGGGCCGGCCGGGGGGGAAATGGTAGAGCTCCGGGAGCAGGTGGAGCAGGGTGAGGGTGAGCAGGAAGGCGCCGGTGAAGGAGTTGAGCAGTTTGACGTGCCGCGGTTCATGCAGCCGCAGCGCAAAGACGGTCACCGCGCCAAAGGCGATGCTCAGACAGCAGGATCAGGTAATCCATAACACCCGTGGTTTGATTTGCAAATCGTTTGCAACAAGACGCCCCGAAAAACCCCGCGGCCGGTCCGGCAAGCGGGGTTGAATCGGATCGTCCGTTACTTCATCAGAAGCATCTGGCGCGCGCGCTTGATCGCGCGGTTCAGCCGGCGCTGGTAATGCGCGGGGAGCCCGGTGTATTTGCGGGGCAAAATACGGCCCTGGTCGGTCACAAACTGGCGCAACAGGGTGATGTTCTTGAAGTCCAGCGCGTCCACCGTGAAATCAATCTTCGGCTTCGGCCGCGGCGTGCGCGATTCCGACATCGACGAACGGCCCCGGCGGTCCTTCTCGGTATGGGTTTTGCGTGGCATAAATTACTTGATCTCCTTGTGGAGGGTGTGGCGGCGGAGGGCCGGGTTGTACTTCATGATCTCCAGCTTTTCCGTCTTCAGCTTCTTGTTGCGCGTCGTCGTGTAACGCGACGGCGACTTGCCCTCCTTGCGGGCTTCCGTGCATTCGATGGTGATGATCTCGCGGGGCATGGCTATTCCTTCTCTTTCGTCTTTTCCTCAGGCTCTTCCTCTTCGGCATCGCTCTCGGTCACGCCGACGGAGTCGACCGTTCCGAGTTGTCCGAGCCGGCGCTGGCGCAGGGCGCCGTCCTTCTCCAGCTGGGCCTGCGCCTGGACCGTGAACCGGGTCCAGGGAATCGCCTCGAGCCGGGCGCGCGGGATCGGCTTGCCGGTCAGCTCGCAAATCCCGTAGGTGTTCTTCTCGATGCGCTTCAGCGCCTCTTCGATCTCGTAAATCGCGTCCTGGTCCGAAGACAACAGGCTCAGCGCGAAATCGCGGTCGAAATTGTCCGTGCCGGAATCGGCCATGTGCAGGCTGTACCCGGCCATTTCCTGGGCGGATTCCTTGGCGAGACCGTTCATTTGCCGGAGCAATTGCTCCCGCAATTCGAGCAGGTGATTGTAGAACTTCTGCCACTCGGCCTTGATCTTCACCTCTCCGTTTTTCTTCGTGGTTGCCGCCGGCCGGCCCAGGATGGCCGCCGCGGTCGCCAACGCCGCCGGCTTGCGGGCAGCAGCCTTCGGTTTCTCGGTTTTTTTCTTCGCAGTCACAGCTTCAGTAAATCGGGTTTCTCAAGTTTTGCTTGAACTCTTATTCTCACAGGGACACAGCCCGCCCCCGCTGAGAGTCCGGGAATCTAACAAACGAAAACAAATAATCCACAACAATCTTCAACAATTTCGATCCTCCTTCCGGCCCACCCCCCCGGGGGCCCGGTCAGCCCTTCTCAATGCACGCGTAGGCGTTGTGGTTGTGGATGCTCTCGAAATTCTCCGCTTCCACCTTGTACCACGCGATATTCCGGATGGCGTTCAGCCGCACCGCGGCGTTCCGCACCAGGTCCTCCACAAACACCGGGTTGTCATACGCCCGCTCCGTCACCGCCTTCTCGTCCCGCCGCTTCAACAGCGAATACAGTTCCGAACTCGCCGACGCCTCCACCAGCGCGATCAGGTCCTCGATCCACACGATCTGCTTCGACCGCACCTGCACCGTGCACAGACCCCTCTGATTGTGCGCGCCGTAAGCGCTGATCGCCTTCGAACACGGACACAGCGTCGTCACATGCGCCTTCACCGTCAGAACAAAATCCGTCTCCTTCCCGCACGCCGAGGCGTCGAACCGCGCCACGTAATCCATCACCCCCGCGCCCCCCGTCACCGGCGCCTTCTTCACGATGAAATACGGGAACTCGATCTCGAGATGCGACGTCGCCGCGCTCAGCTTGTCCTGCATCGCGTGCAGGATTTCCGTGATGTTTTCGACATGGATGATGCTGCCGTGGGCGTTGAGCACCTCGATGAAGCGGCTCATGTGGGTGCCCTTGAATTCCTTCGGCAGATCCACAAACATCCCGATGGTGGCGATCGTGTTCTGCACCACGCGGGCCTTGTCGCGCACCTGGATCGGAAACCGCAGCCCCCGAACGCCCACCTTGTCGATCCGCAACTCGCGATGGTCGCGCTCGCTCTGCTTGTCATGCATCGGCAACAGGACTTTCTTCCCGCGCGCCAATGCCAGTGAGCCGTTGGATTCGGAAGTTTTTGGCATTGTGACAAAATAGCAGCCGGGTGGGCTTTTGCAAATGGATAGAAAATCGCAATGGATAGAAAAACGCTCCTCAGGGCCGACGCATCTGAATCGCGGGTAGGGACGGCGCGCTGCGCCGTCCGCGCCGCGTCCAGCGGCGCAACGTTGCAGAGGGCAAACGCCAGGCGCCGTCCCGCTTTCCGCCCGCTGATACGCGGGCGGGGACGCCGCAGCGCGGCGTCCCTACCGTCTGCATTCCACGATCGAAACGCTCCTGGAGCCCGCCGCCGGTCAGTGATCACTGATGACTGATGACTGATCACTAGAAATCCACCTTGCCTTTCCCCCCGCGCCCGCGACACTGGAAGCCGGGAACCATGAAAGCCACGGGCCGGGCAGGGATGATCAAACTCCGGGTTGCGAACGTTCGAATGACGGCGGTCGTCGCCACCATTCTCTGGTTTCTTGCCGCATCCTTCGCGGTCGCCGGCACCCTCCGCATCGCTTCCTACAACGTCGAAAACTATCTCGACGCGCCGGCCGACACGCGCCCCGCCAAGTCCGCCGCCGCGCGTGCCAAAGTCCGCGAATCCATCCGCGCCGCAAACCCGGACATCCTCGCCTTGCAGGAAATAGGTTCTCAATCCGCCCTGGCGGAACTCCAGCGATCGCTCGAGCTCGAAGGATTGCCGCTGCCGTACTCGGATTGGATCCAGGCGGCCGACACCAACATCCACATCGCGGTTCTCAGCCGGTTCCCGTTCGCTGCGCGGCGGCCGCACACGAACGATTTCTACCTGCTGGGCGGGCGCCGGTTCGGGGTCAGCCGCGGATTCGCGGAGCTGGACATCGGCTCCGGGGCCGGCCGGTTCACGCTCATCGCGGCGCATCTCAAATCCCAGCGGCCGGTCCCGGAAGCCGACCAGGCCGAGCAGCGCGCCCAGGAAGCCCGGTTGCTGCGGAAACTCATCGACCGGCGCCTGGCCGACAACCCGGATCTGAATCTCGTGGTGCTCGGCGACTTCAATGACAACCGGGATTCGCCGTCGATCCGCACCCTGCTGGGCCGGGGCCGCACGCGGCTGATCGACACGCGACCGGCCGAGCGCCCGCGGGAGCCTGCCTCGGCAGGATCGGGTGGAATTCCATTTCGCACCGTGGCCTGGACGCATTATTACGGCAAGGAAGACAGCTGGAGCCGGCTCGATTACATCCTGCTGAGCCCGGCCATGGCGCGTCGATGGATTTCGCAGGAAACGTTCATCCCGATCGTGCCCGGCTGGGGGGAAGCTTCCGATCACCGGCCGATCGTGGCGGCGTTTCATTTTGAATGAAGCAGGAGTCGACGTCAGGAGACTCTGAACAACTGATTTCCAAATGTGAGCTCGCATCGGATTCGGTCTTACATGGAGTCTCGTTACCTCGACTCCTACATGGAAGGAGGCAGGAGTCGACGTCAGGAGACTCTGACTAACCAGGTTCCAAACGCAAGCGGGCCGTTGGCTGGGTGAAGATGGAGTCTCGTTACCTCGACTCCTACATGGAAGGAGGCAGGAGTCGACGTCAGGAGACTCTGACTAACCAGGTTCCAAACGCAAGCGGGCCGATGGCCGGGTGAAGATGGAGTCTCGTTACCTCGACTCCTAGGTGGCGCCGCGCTGGCTCGTGGACTGCTCAAGGGAGCAGAACCCATGAGCGGCCCCAAAGGAACATCCCGGCGATCCGCAGAGTTGCAGGTGCAAATGCCCAGCAATTACGGGAGGTCTTTCGAGTTTTCCCATTCTTCGCGCGGCCGCATTCCGCCCGGATTCGCCCTGCGGGATAATGAACAGCACGATCAAAAATCGGAGTCGAATTTTTCCGCCAATAGGCCGGGGGTTCCAGCGGGCCGGTTTTTCAATGAATTGTTTTCAGCCAGATGGCGAAATGCGGAGGGGGGAGCGGCATGAACCTTTCGAAGCGCGATATCCGGCTGGACGCGTTGCGCGGGATGTTTTTGCTGATCATGGCGGCGGTGCACGTGCCGACGCCGGTGTCGCACTGGCTGCAGGAACCGTTCGGGTTCACGAGCGCGGCGGAAGGATTCATTTTTCTCAGCGCCAGCCTGGCGGGGTTGGTGTACGGGCGGGTCGGCCGTGACAAAGGCTGGAGCGAAATGAACCAGCGTATTTGGGGCCGGGCGCGGCAGGTTTACCTGACCCATCTTGCCGTGCTGCTGCCAATGGTTCTGGCGGCATGGCTCCTGGCCGCGTGGGTAACCCCGCTGGCCAATCATTTTCATGCCTTCCTGCAAGCGCCCTGGGAAAGTCTTGGGGCGATGCCGCTGCTGCTGCATCAGCCGCCGTTGTTCGACATCCTGCCGCTCTACGTTTTGTTCCTGCTGGCGACGCCGCTGGTGTTGTGGATCGCGCGGCGGGCGGGGTGGCGGACGATTCTGGGAATTTCCGCCGGCGCCTGGAGCCTGGCCCAGATCGGCGCGGACGCGGGCTGGGAACGGTTGCTTCGAAACGCCGCGCCGGTGTGTCCGGGGCATTTCGATCTGCTGGCGTGGCAGTTGTTGTGGGTCTCCGGGCTGGCGCTCGGCACGATGGCGGCCGAGGGGCGGCAGTTGTCGCCGGGTCGGCCTGCGGGCATTTTCGCGGGCGTGATTGTCTGCGTGGGTTTCCTGGCCCGGCACGGAATTCTGCCCGTGCCCCAGGATGGGTATTTGTGGATGGACAAGTGGACGCTGGGGCCGCTTCGGCTTTTGAATTTCAGCGCGTGGGTGGTTTTGTTGCTGTCGTGGAATCCGCGGTTCAAACACGAATGGCTGGAAAGACCGGCGTTGCTCGGACGCCATTCGCTGCACGTTTTCGCCTGGCACCTGCCGCTGGTGGTCGCGGCCGGCGCTTTGGTTCAACTCTGCCCGATGCCTGGGTGGATGCAGGTGATGGTGGGATTGTCTGTGATGGTGGCCTTGTTCCCGCTGGCGTTATGGAGTCAGGCACGGATCCGGCAGAGGCGCGAGTTTGGGCCGGCGAGGACGCTGGCCCTCCCGGGGAGGGACGCCGTCCTCGGCGTCCCCAAATTGCGCATTTGACGACTGCAGACGACCGCAGTATGGGCCGGCGAGGACGGCCCTCCCGTAAAAATCAGGCCTTCTCCAGCCTGATGTTGTAATCGATGTGCTCCAGCAGCCGCGGCCAGGCGTCGAATTCAAACCCGAAATCCTTCCGGATGTCCGACACATCCCAAAACGTCTCGATGTATTCCCAGCCTTTGTCCTCGATCTCCACCGCGCTTTTGGATCCCAGTTTCTCAACCGCCGCGCGGGCGATGTCGGACCAGGCCACAAATTTCTTAGACAGGCCGAAATAGGTTCTGCGGTTCATGGAGCCCTGGAGGACGGCGGCGTAAATCTTCGCCAGGTCGCCGGCCCAGATGAACTGGGTGCCGTCGTTCTTCACAACGCGGATGGGTTCGCCCCGCACCGCGTTCCGGACGATATCGCGGAACCGCGTGTCGCCCTGCGTGCTGGCGCCGGGCAGGACCGGGTTTCCGAAAACATAACCCGGCCGGATGATGTTCACCCGCATCGGGGACAGATGGGCCTGCGCGATCACGAAATTTTCACCGGCCGCCTTGGTGGCTCCGTAAAACGTGGCCGGATGCTGCTTCGTGGTGGACGTGACGGATTTGAGGTCTTTTTCCGCCTCGTCGCGCGGGCCCATATAAAGGCTGTCGTTCGCCGCGGTGGACGAGGTGTAAATGAAATGCTTCACGCCCGCGCGCGCGGCCGCGTCGGACAGGAACACCGTCGGCAGGGTGTCGTCGAGGAGGACTTCGCTGCCGGCTTTGCGGGTGTAATTCAGGGCGACGTGGATGCAGGCGTCGTGGCCGGCGACGAGTGATTCAAGCCGCGGCAGGTCGGTCAGTGTGCCGGCCGCGATGCGGATTCCGGGAACCTTGCGCAGCGCGGGGACCTTGTCCGGGTCGCGGGCGAGGATGGTGATTTCGTGTCCGAGCGATACCAGTTCCATGGCGACGTGGGAACCGATGAAGCCCGTGCCGCCGGTGAGGAATATTTTCATTTTAATTGCTTTTAACCACGGATGGAAACGGATGGACACGGATAACGGCAAGGCTTGACGCGAATTGAAGCCGGTGGGGCGAGACTCTGTCGAGCCCTCTCTTGGATTTCAAATTTGAAATTTGAAATTTCAAATCCAAAGTCAGGGCTCGACGGAGTCTCGCCCCACCAGACAGGAATAATTGGCGTTTATTCGCGTAATTCGCGTCAAAGGTCCTATCCGTGTTCATCCGTGTCCATCCGTGGTTAAGCTAAAAGGATCACGCGTGTCAGCCCAGGGTCACCTCGGCGCGGTTCACGGATTTCAGTTTGGATACCGGCAGCAAATTGCCGTCGATGGCTTTGCCATTGAGTATCACCTGGCGGACGCCTTTCTGGACGCCTTTGGGGTTGCGCACGGTGAGGTGGACGGTCTTGTCGCGGAACCGGCGCGTGGCGGTGAATTGCTTCCAGTCCGACGGGATGCACGGATCGATGCGGAGTCCGCCGGTTTCGGGCTGGATGCCGAGGATGAACTGGGTGGCGGAGTAATAGGCCCAGGAGGCGGCGCCGGTGAGCCAGGGGACGCGCGAGGCGCCGTAGCGGCCGCTGTAGATGCTGTGCGTATACTGGGAGTAGACGTAGGGTTCGATCCCGCGGATTTCCGCCTTGTCGTTCATGGCGGCGGGCAGGTAGCTGCGGAAATACTGATAGGCGCGGTTGCCGTGGCCGAGCAATGTTTCCGCCATGACGGCCCAGCCCTGGGTGTGGTTGAACACGCCCGCGTTTTCCTTCACGCCCTTGTTGAACACGATCGACCGGATTTCCGCGCAGGGAATGTTCTCGTACGGCGGCGCGCAGACCATCAGGCCGTAATCCGTCGCAAGGCGGCGATTCACGGCATTCATGGCCTGCTCGGCGCGTTTGCGGTCCGCGTGGCCGCTCAGGACGCCCCACGATTGCGTGTTCAGGTAGATCGAACCCTGCTTGTTGGATTTCGACCCGATCTTCTCGCCGTTGCCCTTGTAGGCGCGCACGTACCATTGGCCGTCCCAGCCGTAACGATCCAGCTTGCGGTCGAGCGCGGCGAGTTCTCGGCGCGCCCAGCGCACCTCGGCGGGGAGCTTGTAGCGATCGCACAGTTCGATGTAGGTCTTGAGCCCGTAGCGGACCTGGAGCGCGACGAAGATCGATGTGCCGCGCGTGCCGAGCCGGAGGCAATCGTTCCAATCGGCAAACAGTCCCGAAGGCAGGCCGTGCTGGCCGGTGCGTTCGAGGTTGAATTCGAGGGCGCGCCGGAGATGGCCGAGCACGGTGGCTTTGCCGCGGTCGGCGTAGGGCAGGACCTTGAAATAGAATGTTTCATCGCCTGTTTCCTTCACGTAGGCGGTGACGGCGTTGAACAGCCAGAGGCAATCGTCCGACCGATATTCGTCCTCTTTCGGCGGGGTTTCCTTTCCGGGCCGGTGGGCGAAGGCCATGACGATGGGCATGGCGCCGCCGGTGGAGCATTGCCCAGTGATCATGAGTTCGAGGCGTTTGGCGGCTTCCTGCGGGATCATGTGCATGACGCCGAGGAAATCCTGGACGGTATCGCGGTAGCCGAGCCCGTCGCGTTCGCCGCTGTAGATCAGGCTGGCCATGCGCGACCAGGAGTAGGTCATGAGGCAGTTGAACGGGCTCCACATGTTCAACATGGAGTTGAGCTGCGGATCGGGCGTGTGAACCTCGAGCCCCTGCAGCCGGTCGTGCCAGTAGCGGCGCAGTTTCTCGAACTCGCGCCGGACCACGGCCGGCTTGCCGAATTCGCGCACCGTGCGTTTTCCCTCCACCGCGGCGCGGCCGATGCCCATGAGGACGACAAACTCGCGCGTCTCACCCGGCTTGAGAGCGACGTCGATCTGCAGGACGCCGCAGCCGTCGTCGCCGAACGCCTTCGAGCCGGTGCACTGGCCGCGTTCCACGACGGCCGGGTTGGAGTAATTCCGATACGGCGTGATGAACACGTCGCGGTCGGTGTCGAATCCCGCGATTTTTCCGCCGACGAACGCGAGGAACGTGTGGCGGCCCTGGTCGCTGTTGAGGATGCTGCCCGGCAGCGGCGACGCGCCGACGCTGTGGCCGTGGTCGATGATGCCGTTCACGCAATCCATCTTCACGATGCCGTGGGAATACTGGAGGTTGAGGAAATCGTTGAAGCAGCTCCAGGTGCTCGGGTATTCGACGAACGTGAACAGGCTGAGTTTGCGGGCGGATTTGCCGCGGTTCGAGACGCGCAGCAGCCAGCATTCGAATCGTTTGCCCAGCGGGACGAAGTAGGTCGTCTCCGTTTCGATGTTCGAATAGCGCGACGTGATGATGGAGTAGGCGGTGCCGTGGCGGCAGGTGGTTTTGTAACGGCTGAGCGGCTTGCCGACGGGTTGCCACGCGTTCGACCAGTAATCGCCCGACGCGCGGTCGCGCAGGTAGATGTAGCGCCCGGGCTGATCGAGCGGGACGTCGTCGAATCGCAGCCGGGTGAACCGGCCCTGGGCGGCGGACATGTAGAAGCTGTAACCGCCGGCGTTGTTGGTGGTGATGGCGCCGTATTCGGTTGAGCCGAGGTAATTGGCCCATGACCGGGGCGTGTCGGGTCGCTCGATGACGTACTCTTTATTATGATCGTCGAAATGGCCGAATTTCACGGAATCTCCTGGGTTATCGATGGGAGGGACGCCGTCCCCGGCGTCCCACTTTGGTTATTGTGTTGGGGACGCCGAGGACGGCGTCCCTCCCGCGGAATTAGTTTGGGGACTCGCAGTAGCTCGTCCCTCCCGGTCAAGCGTCGTGGGTGCATGGTTGCGGCGAATACGGATTGGCCGGCCTACACCTGCCCGCGGCGCGCCTCGAGTTGGGCGCGGATGTCTTCGCAGACTTTCCGGGTGAGGGGCACCTGGAGGACGAACAGGATGACGAGCAGCATGCCGGCGACGGGGATGGCGCCCAGCATGATGCGGACCCAGAGGATCGTGTGGGGATCGCCGGAATTGAGGGCTGCGTTTCCGCCGAGGAAGCTGATGACCAAGCCGGCGAACAGTCCGCCGACGGCGTTGCCGAGTTTCAGAATGTAGGTGCCGCACGAGGTGAACGAACCCTCGCGGCGTTTCCCGGTGTTCAATTCGTCGTAGTCGATGACGTCGGCGCAAATGGAGCCGTAGAGCATCCAGAGGCCGGACGCGGTGAGTCCCATCAGCCCTGAGGCGAACGGCTGGAGCCAGGGCAGGCGGGGGTTGTAGAGGAACCAGGAGCCGGCGTAGGCGGCGATCCCGATCAGGGCGGTCACGACCAGCGCGCTGCGTTTGCCGAAGTAGAAGGCGACGCGGTTGAGCGCGGGCGCGCCGATGAGTCCGCCGAGCATGAAGGCGAGGCCCATCCAGAAATTCCAGTTGTTGCCCAGGCCCTGGTCGCCGCCGCAGACGTAATAGACCGTGGCATAATAGCCGAGCGTGCCGAGCATGCTGGTGCCGAGGTTGAACGAGGCGCCGACCAGCAGCATGAACAGGAAGGGTTTGCAGGTGAGCGTTTCGTACAAGGCGCTTTTCAACGACACGTGTTCCTGGCTTTTGACCACCAGCTTCTCGTAGTAACGCTCCTTGACCTTCAGGAAAATGATGACGGCGAACACGGCCATGACCACGCCGAGAATGCAGGTGTAGACCTGCATGCCAAGAAGCACGTTGTGCTTGTCCGTGCCGGGAATCAGGAACCACGCCAGGTTGGTGAATCGCAGCGCATAAAAGCTCGCCACTTCAAACACCTTCTGCATCGCGCTCCGGTAGGTCATGATCGAGGTGCGCTCCTCGTAATCCGGCGTCAGCTCGTTCGCGAGGCTGTTGAACGGCACCGTGAACGCGCTGAACAGCGGGATGTAGATCATGTTCGAGAAGATCATGAACCAGAACACCGCCGACACTCCCATGAACGTCTTGTCCGCCCACGACGGCGACACCAGGAACAGGATGGGCAGAAACAATCCGCACAGCACACCCGCCACCAGGATGAACGGCCGCCTGCGGCCCCACTTCGTCCGCACGTTGTCCGAAACCCAGCCCACCCACGGATCGGAGAAGGCGTCGTAGAGCCGGATCAGCGTCATCGCCAGCCCCACCCATTTGGCGTCGACCCCCAGGTAGATGCTGAACACGGCGAACCCGACGCTCGGGTAAAGCCACAGGCCCCACATGTCGAGGGCCGTGCCCAGGCCGTAGGCGATTTTGGTGGCGGCCGGCAGCCGGTCGCGCACGAGTTGATGACCGGCGGCGGGTGCGGCAAGCGTTTCGGCCATGGGATGCCTTTCGGGTTAAACTTCCGAGTTCTGCTTGATGTATTTGAGCAACGGATCGATCTGCGTGAACGCCAGCGCCGTGTAGGTGTCGGCCGCGCCGTAATAAATCGCGATCCGGCCCGTGGCGGCGTCGTAAAGATTCGCGCACGGGAAGGTCACGTTCGGAACGAACCCGGTCGTCTCGTAAGGCTTCTCCGGCGTCAGCAGGTAATCGCGCGTCCGGTAAAGCACCTTCCACGGTTGGTCGATGTCGAGGATCGCCGCGCCGAAGCTGTAGACGAACCCGTTGCACGTCCCGGAAACGCCATGATAGAACAGCAGCCAGCCCTCGGTTGTCTCGATCGGGACCGGTCCGGCGCCGATTTTGGTTCCCTGCCACCAGCCGCTGCCGCCCTTGCTCATCACGTGATGATGACAGCCCCAGTGGATGAGATCGGGGCTTTCGCTGACGAAAATGTCGCCGAACGGCGTGTGGCCGCTGTCGCTCGGGCGGCTCAGCAGGAAATATTTGTTCCGGATCTTGCGCGGGAACAAGACGCCGTTCCGGTTGAACGGCATCAGCGGATTCGGCATGCGGATGAACGTCTTGAAATCCGTCGTCCGCCCCAGGCCGATGGAGGCCCCGTGCAGGTCGTCGCACCAGGTCACGTAACAGGTGTTCCCGATGCGGAGGAAGCGCGGGTCATAACCGTAACTGAGCGGACTGGGTTTGCCCTTTTCGTCGACCCATTTGATCGGGTCGGGCCCGATGGTCCAGTTCAGGGCGTCGGGGCTGTTCCCGAAGAACAGGGTGGCGCGGCCGTTGCGCTGGTCGGCGCGAAAGACGCCGACGAACTTGCCTTTGTGGGGCAGGACGGCGCTGTTGTAGATGCGCGCGGCTTTCGGGATCGGGTTCCAGCCGATGACCGGGTTGCCGCTGTAGCGCCACACCAGGTCGGTGCAGCCTTTGGGTTTTTCTTCCCAGGGAATGTTCGGGAGTGCGTTGCCAATAATGGTTCGTTTCATGAATGGATTGAAATCGGTTTTGTGAAAATCAAGCCTGTGCGACCGCCGGCGTTTCGCCGCTCTGCTTCCGCCGTTCCTCGAGCTCGGTCTTCACCTTGTCCATCAGGCGCTCGTTGAGCGGGTAGAAGAACAGCAGGATCAGGGCGATCAAACCGACACCCGTGGGAATAATGCTCATCATGTCCTTCAGCCCCTCCTTGACGTCAGCGTTTTGAATCACGTTGGGGATGAACCCTGTCTTGTCGAGAATGACCGCGGCGATCATCGAGCCGATGGCCCAGCCGAGTTTGTTGGACATGATCGAAGCGGAGAACACGAGCCCGGTGGCGCGCCGGCCGGTTTTCCATTCGGAATGATCCGCCGTGTCGGCATACATCAGCCAGAGCAGCGCCGAGATCGGCCCGCCCACGATCGAACCAATGACCTGGAACCCGAAAATCAGCACGAGATTCTGCGGCTTGAACAGGTAATAGGAACCGGTGCAAATCAGCGCCGTTATAAAAAGCACGATCGCCGCGCGTTTGCGTCCCAGGAGGCGCGCCACGACAGGGACGAGGGCGACGCCGACGAGCGACAGGAGCTGGCCGACGGTGTTGAACGCGGAGGCGAGCACTTCGAACCCGTATTTGTGCGTCGTGCCGAACAGGGTGATTTCCTGTTCGCCGATATAGTACTTGAAATAGTGGGTGGTGACGTTCAGGCGGATGCAGACGAACAGGATGAACAGGATGGTGACGGCGAACAGCAGCATCCAGGGAACATTTTTCGAGAGGTCCTTGAGGTCGTTGCCGATGGAAGTTTTCTCCTTCGCGATGGGCTGGACGCGTTCGCGGGTGGTGGCGAAGGTGATTAGGAACAGGACCACGGCGGCGACGGCGAACACGCCCATGGTGAGCTGCCAGCCGCGCGAGGCGTTGTCGCCACCCAAATATTTCACGAGGGGCAGGGCGGTGGCGGAGACGATGATGCCGGCGAGGTAGGCGCCGATGAATTTGGACGTCGCGGCGTCGGCGCGTTCGACGGGGTCGCTGCTGATGACGCCGAGCAGGGCGGTGTAGGGGATGTTGATCGCCGAATACATGAACATGAACAGGATGAACGTCACGTAGGCGTAAACGACCTTCCCGGCATCGCCGAACGCCGGCGTCGTGAACGCCAGCACGCCCGAAACACCCAGCGGGATGGCGATCCACAACAGGTACGGCCGGAACTTGCCCCAGCGGCTCCGCGTCCGGTCCGCCAGCATCCCGATCACCACGTCAAAAATCGCGTCCGAAACGCGCGAGACGAAAAACATCACGCCCGCCGCCTTCGCCGGCAGCCCGAACACGTCCGTGTAGAAAAATAGCAGGTAAAAGGTGATCGTTTGCCAGAAAAGACACGAAGCCAGGTCGCCAAATCCGTAGCAGATCTTTTCCGTCAACCGGAGCTTGTTGGTTGGTTCGCTCATAAGGGGTTCTGTAACGGCCGGACTATGTTCATGGATGGAACGGGAATGACAAAACCCGCCAATCCCCAGGTGCGCGCCAGAATACCGGCATCCAACCGGGGGTCGAGTCAAAAAACTCATGACACGGCGCATGAGCTTGTCATCAGTTTCAAATCGGGAGGGACGGCGTTCCCGCCGTCCCCAGCTGAGTTTTGCCTGACTCTGGTGTTTGTTTGGGCCGGCGGGGACGCCGGCCCTCCCATTGGAGGCGACGCGGGCGCGCTCTATCTCCAGTGCCACCAGGCCGCCAGCCCTGCCAGCCAGGCGAGCAGGCTGAGAAGGTATTTGATCTGGAAGCTGAGCTTGGCGGTTTTATGCCGGAACACCACCATGCCCAGCAGCCCGCCCGGCCAGCCGCCCAGGGCGCCCGCCAGCGCCAGCCGAAATTCCGGCACGCGACTCCGCCCCGGCCGCCCCGCGCACCACTTGTCGTAACCAAACAACAAAAAGGCCGCCGCACTCGACAAACCAACCCAGGCGATAACATAGGAATCCACCGGCTTCATCTCCGGCCTATATCAGGTTTTCCGCCGCGATGCAGCAAGAGCCTTTTTAATGCGGAGCGCGGAATGCGGAGTGCGGAATCCTGGCGGTTCGCTTTTACTTCCAAATGTAGGAGCCGACGTAAGGAGGCTCACGCTTTCCGTCTTTCCTGATTAGTCAGAGCCTCCTGACGTCGGCTCCTACAAATAGGGGTGAAAACGGCCGCCAGGATTCCACACTCCGCACTCCGCATTCCGCATTCGAGAAACTTCCTTGTTTCGCGTCCGGCTCCGCGCATACTTCCGGCATGGTGCTGTCGCCGGTGCTTTTGCGCATGCCGGGCCGGCCGCCAAACCGGGCGGCGGCAGCGATGCGTGCTCTCCCAGGGCCGACGCATCGAATGTGTAAAGAGGCGCGCGATCCTGGAATTCAGACGGTAGGGACCCCGCGCTGCGGCGTCCCCGCCCGCGCATCAGCGGGCGGAAAGCGGCACGGCGCCTGGCATGCCCTCTGCAACGTTGCGCCGCTGGACGCGGCGCGGACGGCTCGGCGCGCCGTCTCTACCCGCAATTCAGATGCGTCGGCCCTGCGTGCTCTCCCGTTTCCCGCACTTCTCCTGGGCGCCCTGTTCCTCCTGCTGATTTCCTTTTCCGCGCAGGCCATCATTCTATGGTCGGACCTCGGCGAAACGCACGTTTCCGAAAACGGTCCGGGAACGGATATCCTGGGCGGCGCGGTCCGGGAGGATGATGCGTCGACGAACACGCTGTATTTCAAATTGCGCGTCAACCCGGGATCGGATGCGAGCACGGAGAAATATTACGCCGCGTTCCAGTTGTTTGAGGGCGACATGGAGCGGTTGGGCATAGGCAATTCGCTCGAGGCCTGGGGTTACAGCGCGTTCAACACGCTGGACAAGGGCGAGTCGAACACGATTGCGGGCGACGTGGATCTTCATTCCTCGCGGCCGCAGTTCACGGGGCAGGGATCCTTTTTCCCCTACGAACTGCCGCACCGGGGGATCGAGGCGACGATTGTGTTCAAGGTGCAATATGTGCGGGGCGGGGACGACCGGGTGACGGTGTGGCTGAATCCCGACCTGGCGCCGGGCGCGACGGAAGCGGGCCAGTTGGAGAGCCTGACGACGCATTTCCGGGCGCGGGCCGGGTTCGACCAGGTGCGGCTGCGGCATGGCGGGAGCGGGAGCGGCTGGACGTTCAGCGACATGGCGATCGCGACGTCGTTTGCGGATTTTGTGCGGAGCGGCGGCGATGCCGGGCCGGCGGGCGGGGCCGGGCGCGTGACGTTTCAATCGTGGCAGCGCGAGCAGGGACTTCCGCAGAACTCGGTGCGCGCGCTGTTGCAGACGCGTGACGGCTACCTGTGGGTGGGCAGTGACGATGGCGTCGCGCGGTTCGACGGCATGCGGTTCGTGTCGTTCGGCATTCCCGAGGGCCTCGCCAGCGTGCGGGTGAACACGCTCTTCGAAGACCTGCGCGGAGCCCTCTGGATCGGCACCGCCGGCAGCGGGCTCGTCCGCATCCAGGACAACCTGGTCACGACCTTCACAATGCGCGACGGGTTGCTGTCGGACAACGTCACCGCGCTGACCCAGGACGGCGAGGGCCGGCTGTGGGTGGGGACGGATGCGGGGCTGGGCATGCTGCTGGAGGGACGGTTTTTTTCGGCCGCGGCGGACGCCGGCATGTTCCGGGGAAAACCGGTGTCGGCTTTGTTCAAAGATAGGCACGGCGTGATCTGGATCGCGGCCGGCGAACTGGGGGTGTTCCAATACCTGGACGGCACGTTCCTCCCGGTGAAGGGGCGGTCGGTGGACGAGTTGTTGCAGGACCCGCATTGCCTGCTGGTGGACCGGGCGGGGCGGGTGTGGGTGGGGGCGGGGGATGATTACGTGTTGTGCCGCGACGGCGGGGACTGGCGCGAATACCGGTTGCCGCGGCACCTGGCCCGGCCGTATGTGACCGCGCTGGCCGAGCAACCCGACGGCACCGTCTGGGCGGGATCCGTCAGCGAAGGCCTGTTCCAATTCCGGGACGGCAAACTGTATCCCGTCAACGCCAGCGCCGGTTTGTCCGACAACTTCGTCCAGTCGCTCCTGGTCGATCGCGAGGGGAATCTCTGGATCGGCACCGCTGCGGGCTTGAACCGGCTGCGGCACAGCAATCTTTCCGTTTACGGCCAGAACGCGGGCGCGGTGCTGGGGCTGGCGGAAGTGTCGCCGGGCATCACGTGGGTGGGCAAACCGAGCGACGGCGTGTATGTGTGGGACGAGAGAAGTTTTTCACCGCTGGACCTGCCCGGCCTGGCGCGGCCGTTCCTGCAGGTCAACTGCCTCCTCACCAACGCCGCGGGCTGCTGGGTCGGCACCGCCCACGGCTTGCTCCAGTTCACCAATCCGTTTGCCAAATCCCTGGAACCCCTCGAGGCGCTCGAAGGACAGAATGTGATCGCGCTCGCCCGCGAGATTCACGGCGGGCTCTGGGTGGGCACCCACGAAGGCATGCTCTGGCTGAACCGCGACGACGGCGCCTGGGAACAGGAGGGCCAGCTCGCCATGCGCCGCCCCATCAGCGCCATCGCCCAGAACTCCGACGGCACACTCTGGATCGGCACCGAGGGCGACGGGCTTTACCAGTTCAAGGAAGGCGTGAAATTCCATTTCGACAAAGGCGCCCGCCTGCTCAGCGGACTCATCCGGACGCTCTATCTTGACGCGCAGGGAACGCTCTGGATCGGCACGGCCGGGGGCGGATTGAGCCGCCTGCGCGGCGGCCGCATCGACAATTTCACCACGCACGAGGGGCTGCCCGACAACACCATCTCGCAGATTCTCGAGGACGACCGCGGCCGGCTCTGGCTCGGCAGCAATCGCGGCCTCGCCTCGGTGGCCAAGCGCGATCTCGACCTCGTGATCGGCGGCAAGATCGCGGTGGTTTATCCCCAGGTCTATGGCCGGGTGGACGGGATGTTCGCCGAGGAATGTTCCTCGGGATTCTTCCCCGCGGGATTGAAGCTGGATTCCGGGCTGCTGGCGTTTTCGACCCTCAAGGGAATCGTCGTCGCGGACCCGCGCCCGAGATCGGCGGACGTGCTGCCGCCCGTGGTGGTGCTCGAGGACGTGCTGGTGGACGGGAATCACAGCCTGGAGACCCGCGCCATCAGCCCGCCCGGCGGCGTGGAGATGCGGCCCGCCGGCGCCGTCGAACCCCAGGTGCTCCGCATCCCCGCCGGCAAACACAGGATTGATTTCCAATACACCGGTCTCAGTTTCAACGCCCCCGAACGCGTCCGGTTCCGGTATCAACTCAAGGGATTCGACCCCGACTGGGTGGACAACAAGACCGACCGCAAGGCGACATACAGTTACATTCCCCCCGGCGAATACCTGTTCCGCGTCAGCGCCTGCAACAGCGACGGCGTCTGGAACGACGAAGGCGCCGTCATCAAGGTCGTCGTCGACCGCCATTTCTGGCAGGCGCCCTGGTTCATCATCTCCTGCGGCCTGGGCCTCCTGGGAGTGGTGGGCGGGGCTGTGCGCCTCGTCGAGAAACGAAAAATCCAGCGCCGGCTCGAACATCTCGAACAGGAACGCGCCCTCGCCCGCGAACGCGCCCGCATCGCCCAGGATCTCCACGACGACCTCGGCTCCTCGCTGGCCCGCATCTCCCTCCTCAGCGGCCTCGCCCGCGCCGACCGCCATCACTCCGCCCAGGTCGAGGCCCACGTCGAAAAGATTGCGCTGTCGGCCGATGAAACCGTCCGGGCGCTGGAGGAAATTGTCTGGGCGGTCCGTCCGGGCAGCGACACGCTGCAGAGCCTGGTGGAGTACATCGCCCATTTCGCCAACGAATATTTCACCGAGGCGACCGTGCGCTGCCGCCTGAACCTCCCGCACGATCTCCCGGCACGACCCATCCCGCCCGAGATGCGCCACAATATTTTCCTCATCGTGAAGGAGGCCCTGACCAACGTGCTCCGCCACGCCTCCGCCCGCGAGGTGCTGGTCGAAGCCAAACTCACCGGCGATTCGCTGGAAATTGTCGTCCAGGACGACGGCCAGGGATTCGATGCGCAGGGCTCGCGGAAAGAGCGCCGCAACGGGCTCGGCAACATGCAGCGCCGCGCCGAGGCGATGAACGGTGCGCTGTCACTCGAAAGCGGCCCGGGGAAGGGGACGCGGCTCCGGCTCGTCGTGACGCTGCCGGCAGCGTCGGCAGTCTAGGAGTTTGGGAGTTTAGGAGTTTGAGAGTTCTTCAACCGCTCGCGCGCGCCCTCCACTCTTAAACTCCAAAACTCTTAAACTCTTAAACTGTCTTGAGCCTTCCCCCTTTTCCCGCTATAACAGTCCGGGCCATGCAGATCAAAGTTGCGATTGTCGAGGATGACGAAGGCATCCGCAGTAGCCTGGCCACGCTCATCCGGCGCGCATCGTCCCTCCAGTTTTTCGGCGAATATCCCGACGCGGAAACAGCCATCAAGGAAGTTCCCAAACGCGTCCCCGACGTCGTGCTCATGGACATCAACCTGCCGGGATTGAACGGCGTGGAATGCGTCCGGCAGCTCAAATCGGCCCTGCCCAAGGTGCAATTCCTCATGCTGACTGTTTACGAGGACAGCGATTCGCTCTTCAATTCGTTCAAGGCCGGCGCCAGCGGTTACCTCCTCAAACGCACCGCCTCCGCCCGCCTCCTGGAAGGAATCCAGGACGTTCATTCCGGCGGATCCCCCATGACGCCCCAGCTCGCGCGGCGCATCGTGCAGTTCTTTTCAAAGCCGACCGGGGACGACTCCGCCGTGTCCAAGCTGACGGCCGGCGAGCGCGAATTCCTCGACCAGCTCGCCAAGGGCTACGCCTACAAGGAAATCGCCGTCCGCATGAACATCAGCATCGACACCGTCCGCAGCTACGTCCGGGCCGTCTACGAAAAGCTGCATGTGCATTCCCGGACGGAAGCGGTCGTCAAATACCTGCGTGGTTAGTCGAGGGTCGAGGGTCGAGCGTCGAGGGCCAGGCAGGCGCGCGCTTTGCCCTCGACTCTCGACCTTCGACTCTCGACCTTCGACTCTCGACTGCCGCAGGCGCCCTCGACTTTCGACCACCTCATCGTCCCGCACAAACGTGCGGTAGCGCGGCGCCCCGGGTCCTGTCATGGTAGAAAGGCGATGAACCCGTGGCGCTGCAGTGTCCCGGCAATGGGACCGCACAAACGTGCGGTAGATGGTGCTGCTTATGGATGCTAGCGTCTTCCTTAATAAGCCGAAATCGATGGCCTAACAAACCCTCAAACAGAACACATATGACATTAAACTCCAAGAAATACGGGCTGCTGGCCGGGCTGGTCCTGGGAGCCGGAGGCGTGCTCAGCGCCCAGGCGGCCAGTTCCATTCTGACCTTCAGCGTGGACATGTCCGCGGCAATCACCGGCGGCACGTTCGTTCCGGGTGTTGACACCGTCGCGGTCCGCGGCACGTTCAATGCCTACGGGACCCTGAACCTCGTGCAGCAGGGCAGCTCCACCATTTACACCAACACCGTCAACGACACCACGGACGCCAACGGCGGCCAGGTGCAGTACAAGTTCTGGACCTCGAACGCGGGCGGCGGCTGGGAAAACACGGCGAACGGACAGAACCGCGCCGCGGTGCTCCCGTCGACGAGCGGCGGCAGCCTGACGTTGCCGGCCTGCTATTATGCCGACGCCGGCCCCGACACGCCGAACGACATCACTTTCCAGGTCGACATGGCTGAGCAGATCCAGCTCGGCAGTTTCAACCCGGGCACCAAGACCGTCGAAGTGCAGGGCGACTTCAATTCCTGGACCACGGGCAGCACGCTGATCCAGCAGGGCTCGAGCACGATCTACACGAACACCTTCACGGTGGGCGGATCGCCCGGGCGCCAGCACAACTGGAAGTTCGTCATCCAGCCCGACGGCAACTATGAAAATCCGTCCCCGGTCAACGTCGACGGCAGCAACAACCGTTTCGTGCCGAACGTGACCCAGACCCTCGCGGTGCTGTTCTTCAGCGACCTGCCCTTCGTGCCGACCGTGACCAACCAGGTGACGTTCAGCGTCGACATGGGCGCGCAGATCCTGGCCGGGAACTTCAACCCGGGCAGCCAGTATGTTTGTGTCAACGGCGCATTCAACGGCTGGGCCAGCGGCAACACCTACCTGACCAACAACGGCGGAACGATCTACACCAACACCGTTGAGTTCATCGGCGGCCTGGGCTCCAGCAATCCCTTCAAGTACGTCATCTTTGACGGCGCGAACACCACCTGGGAAAACCTGAGCTCCTCGACGCCTCAGCTCGGCGGCAACCGGTTCTTCAACCTCGTCTCCGCTCCCACGCTCGTTCTGCCGCTGTCGTACTTCAGCGACCAGCTCCCGAACGACCTGCTCCCGAGCCCGGTCACCGTTACGTTCAGCGTCAACATGGCCGGCGCCGTCGGCACCGAATCCTACACGTTCACTCCTGGAACCGACAAAGTGTTCCTGAACGGCCAGTTCTCCTCCTGGTGGGCCTGGGGCGGCAGCGGCGGCGGCATCCAGCCGAACCCGATCCCCGACTCCCCGGCGGCTTACGAAATGACCCGCGTGGGAACGAGCCTCATCTACACGAACATCCAGGTCCTGCCCGCGGGCACCGCGGTGGCGCTGACCTACAAATACGGCATCAACGGGTTTGACGATGAAGCCGGATTCGGTGTCAACCACGTCCGCTACGTCCGTACCCTCGGCAGCTACGCGCTCCCGCAGGATACGTTCGGCACCATGACTGTGGAACCCTCGTTCGGCAATCTCGCCGCGGGCGCCCCGTCCGCCGGCCACGTTCCGATCACCTGGCTCGGCCGTCCGGGCGTGAAACTCCAGACCACCAGCAACCTGCCCAATGGCTGGGCTGACGTGGTGGGAACCGACGGTGCCAGCTCGACCAACTACCCGGTCGGCCCCGGCGCGCAGTTCTTCCGGCTGATCCAGCCCGGTCTGAACTAAGTTCCCGGTGATAGTGATAGTGACAGTGAAACTGACAGTGAAAGATTAGTGCAAACCCCGTCCAGGTCCGCCAGGTGTGAGCGGGCCTGGACGGGAGGGTTGATAAAAATGAATACAACATCCAAGTCGAGTATGAACCAGCGAAAAAACGGCTTCACCTTGATCGAACTCCTGGTGGTGATCGCCATCATCGCCATTCTTGCCGGATTGCTCCTGCCCGCGCTGGGCCGCGCGAAGGGCAAGGCACTGGCCGTGAATTGCATGAACAACAAGCGGCAGCTGGGTCTCGCCTGGGTGATGTATGCAACCGACAACGAGGAGCGCCTCGCCGTCAACCAGGATCCCAGCGGCCAGGCGCAGCTCGACGGCGTCACCGGCAAGAAACTCGCCATCCCGTCCTGGGCCGGCGGCCGGCTGGACTGGACCACCAGCACCGTCAACACCAATACCATTTACCTGGTCGATTCCCGTTACTCTCTCCTCGGCCAGTATGTCGCCAAGAATTATGCCATCTTCTGGTGCACGGGCGACCGCTACGCCTCGTCCGTCCAGCGTTCCCTCGGCTGGCAGCACCGCGTCCGCACCGTGGCCATGGACGCCTCGCTCGGCGACGGCGCCAAATACATGCAGTCCTGGGCCAACAACAATCCGACCGGCAAATATTTTATCGCCAAACGCACCAGCGACCTCCGCACGCCCGGCCCGAGCCAGACCTGGGTTTTCCTTGACGAACACCCGGACAGCATCGACGACAACATTTTCTACACCAACCCCTACGCGACGGGGAAGGGCACCGAGATCTTCAGCGAACTCCCGGGCAGCGAACACAACGGCTCCTGCGGCATCGCTTTCGCGGATGGACACGGGGAAATGCACAAGTGGAAAAGCCCCGACACCACCCGCCCGGTCAAATACGTCAGCCAGGTCGAAGTCTCAGTTGCCAACAACGAGGATATTGTGTATCTGGGCCAGGCGACTCCCCGAAGCCAGTAGTCCCGCGCCGCGGGTCCGCTGCTTTTGACGGGGCCGGCTACCTAATCCCAACTCTCGAACTGTGCATAAACGCAATCGCGAATTCCGTCCCTCGCAGGGAATAACCCGTGTGAACTCCATGCCGCCGGCCCGGCGCGCGCCCGGCGCGCGCCCGAACCGCCCGCAGCGCCTCGCCCAGGCCATCCTGGCCTTCGCCTGCCTGCTCGCCTTCCTGCTCCCCTGCAGCGGCGCGCCCGCAGGCGCCAAAGACCAGGACCGGCAGATCCCGGCGTGGGTCAAAAGCGGCATCGTCTACGAATTGTTCCCCCGAAACTTTTCGGCCTCGGGCGATTTCAACGGGGTCACGGCCAAACTGGACGAACTTCACGATCTCGGCATCAACATCCTCTGGCTCATGCCCGTCAATCCCGTCGGCAGCGCCAAGAAAAAGGGCACCATCGGCAGCCCCTACGCCGTGAAGGATTATTACGCGATCAATCCCAGCTACGGCACCGAGGACGACCTGAAACGCCTCGTCGCGGAGGCCCACAAGCGTAACATCCGGGTGATCCTCGACGTCGTTCTCAACCACACCGCGTGGGACAGCGTCCTCATGCAGCACCCCGAGTTCTACAAGCACGATGCCAACGGCAAAATCATTCCGCCCATGCCGGACTGGGCCGACGTCGCCGGACTGAATTATTCCAGCCCGGAATTGCGGCAGTACATGATCAACATGCTCAAGCACTGGATCGATCCCAAGGGCGTGAACCTGGACGGGTTCCGGTGCGACGTGGCGTCCATGGTGCCGACCTCGTTCTGGGAGGAGGCGCGCGTCGAGCTCACCAAGGTCAAACCCGACGTGTTCATGCTGGCCGAAGCGAGCACGCCCGACCTGATGGTGAAGGCGTTCGACGCCGATTATGACTGGCCCCTGCTGTCGGCTCTGAACAATGTGATGCTCGACAGCTCGCCCGCCACGGAGCTGAAGCGGACCTGGATGGAAAGCGAGCAAAAATTCCCCAAGGGCACGCTGCACATGCGGATCACGGATGACCACGACGAATCGCGCGCCATCGCCCGGTTCGGCGTCAAGGGCGCCCTCGCCGCGTCGGTCTTCATGTTCACCCTCGACGGCATTCCGCTGCTTTACAACGGCATGGAAGCCGGCGACGCGACCGAGTCCGGCGACCCGGCGTTGTTCGAGAAGATGCCGGTGTTCTGGCATTCCAAGGGCCGCCCGCCGCTGCGGGACATTTACAAAGGACTCATCAAGCTGCGGCTCGAGAATCCGGCGTTTCTCGACGGTAAAGTGGTCTGGCTTAGCAACACCGACGAGAACAACATGGTGACGCTGATGCGCACCGACGGGCACGACGAATTCGTGGTGGTGATCAATTTCTCCAACCGCCCCATCTCGGGCAAGGTGGAGGTTCCGAACGCCCTGGAATTCCGGCCGATCAATGCCGAGGGTTCCAACACCGCCGCAGTCTTCCCGCAGGTGGCGTTGAAGGGATTCGATTACCGGATCTACCACCGCAGCGTTCCGCCGATGACGGCTGGGCAATAAAGGTCTCAGGTTCCAGGTTTCAGGTTGCAGGTTCCTGGCGGGCAGGGTACGGGCATGTCGGCACGTGGATCCTTCCTCCAGGTCGATTCTTATCGCCTCCGCAATCTTACGATTGCGGCTACGCCTCGTAGCCGCGCTCGGCAGAACGCGGGACCTGCAACCTGCAACCTGCAACCATCACCGTCCCGCCTGCCGCACCATCGCCTGCAATTCGCTGTTGAACGCATCCGCCCGCAGCAGCGTTTCCAGGTCGAGATGCATCCGGTATCGCCAGTAATGCCGCGGGTTGGCCGGCACGTTGATCCGTTCGTCCTGCGGCTTCTCGCGCCGGATCGCATCGTCCATGCCGAACACATCCTGCAACTGGAACACGCTCCACATCGCGGGTGACCGAAGATGCTGCTCCAGGATCGCCCGGTTGATCCAGGCTTCGCAGAAAAACGGCGCCGGACCCGGCCGCCCGAGTTCCTCGTTGAAGAATCGCTGCGTCCGCTTCGGATCCTCCTCCCACCAGCCGCGGATGGTGCTCATGTCGTGCGTGGACGGGGTTACGACCGACAGGTAGGGGGCGCGGGCGGGATTGAAGAATTCCGCGCCGAGCGCCTTGGGCATGCGCTGCACCTCCAGGCTCAGCAGCCCGAGCTGGCGCATCACGTCCGGCACGCACGCCGGCACCATGCCCAGGTCCTCCCCGCACACCAGCATGTCCGTCACCCGCTTCAACGCCGGCAGCTTCTCCAGGCCCGCCTTCCGCCAGAACGCATCCTGCCGCCGGAAAAAATAATCCTCATACAACCCCGGCAATCCCGCCCGGCTTTCCGCATCCAGGTCCCGGAACGACGAGGTGCCCTCCATGCCAAACCGGAAATGATATTCCGGCCCGCGCGGGCCCTCCACCTCGAACAAAATCACGTTGCTCACCAGGTCGTACAATCCTTCCCGGATTCTCCGGTTCGCGGCGCTGTCCTCGAGCGATTTGAAGTGCGATTCGACCGCGCGCTGGGTGGCGAACGCCGGTTTCAGCCGGAACCGCCCCGGCCCCGTCGCGTCCAGGTAGCGCGCCTGCACTGATTCGCTGTCACTCCCGAAAATCTGCGTCAACACCCCGGTCGTGATGTGGGGCTCGACAAACCGGTCGCGATTGAACGGAATGCCGCGCCGGATGAAGTCCTCGGCCATGACCGGCAGGGCTGGAACGAAATAACCGAGAATCCCCTCCACGGCGTCCACCGGCACGCTCCAGATCCGGAAAAATCCGAGGATGTGATCGATCCGGAACGCGTCGAAGTAGCGGCTCATCTGTTCGAACCGGCGTTTCCACCAGCCGAACCCGTCCTTCTGCATCACGTCCCAATTGTAAGTGGGGAAGCCCCAGTTCTGGCCTTTGACGGCGAAATCGTCCGGGGGCGCGCCCGCCTGCATTTCCATGCGGTAAGCGCCGGGGTCCTGCCAGGCGTCGGCCCCGTGCCGGTTCACCCCGATGGCGATGTCGCCCTTGAGGATCACTCCGTGATCGTGCGCGTACCGGCTGGCGGCGCGGAGCTGGCGGTGCAGGTGGTATTGGACGAAATAATGAAACTCGATGTCGCGCCGGGCCGCCGAGCGCGGCCCGGTGAGGCGCTTGAGCAATTCCGGCGTGCACCGCGTGGTCTTGGGCCAGCGTTCGAAGTCCGGCGTTCCATGCTTGTCCCGCAAATGGCTGAACACCGCGTAGGGCACCAGCCATTCGCCGTTGAGCCGGAAAAATTCCTGGTAATCCTCCGATTCAAACACCTCCGCGCCGGATTCCGTGAAGGCCTGTTTGAGAATCGCCAGCTTGGCCTTCATCACCGCCTCGTAATCCAGCACGTCGAGCGCGTTCAACCGCTGCCGCTCGGCTTCAAACTTCGGCAGCAGCCGCGGCGCCACCGGCCCGAGTGCTTCCGACAGGTTCAGGTAAACCGGGTGCAGCGCGAACACGGAAATGGCGTTGTACGGATACGAATCCTGCCAGTCGTGCGACGACGTCGTGTCGTTCACCGGCAGCAGTTGGATCAGTTTCAGCCCGGTCCGCACGCACCAGTCGACCAGGCGCGGGATGTCCGTGAATTCGCCGACGCCGAAGCCTTCGCGGCTGCGCAGGCTGAACACCGGCACCGCAACGCCCGCGCCGCGCCACGGGGCCGCCGGGATCCGCGCGAACACATCGTTCACCGCCGTGAGCTTCCCGGGGCTGATCCAGTCGATCAACACCCGGTTGTCGCCGGTTTCGTATTCGCGGAACCGGTTGTTCTCTAGATCGAACACGCCGTATTTGTAGGAAACCGGGAACGTGTTGCCGGAAAGATCGACATCGGCGCCGAACCAGTCGCCGCCCTCTATGCGGCTCATGAGCAGCGGCGCGGCCGTGTTCCAGGAACCCAGCGCGGGCCGGTCGCCCAGCAGGCAGAGCGTTTCGTTCCGACGCAGCAGCGGGGCGCGCGCCTTGAACCGGTGCGTGGCGCCGGGGGCTGCGGCGGCGGGAAACCGGGCGGGGACATTCGATTGCAGCAGCACCTTGCGGAACGGCTCGGTGTAATAGGCGTTCTCCGCGTAGCCGGCAAAATTCCAGGTGTCCGCCAGCAGCAATTCCGACCGCCCGGCGCACATCGTGTCCGTCAACCGGTCGTTGCCTCCATCCCATTCCTGCGTTCCATCCGCATGACGCAGTACGTAATGATAATCCAGCCCGCCTTCGGGCAGCGACCCGGGCGCGACGTCGATTGTCAGCAGCCAGAATCCATCCTCGAGCGGGCGCATCGGCAGCAGGCCGCCCGCGCCGGTCCCCGGCAACGGCGCGCTCAGGGCGATCGATTGCCCGGGCCCGGTGTGAAATCGAAGTCGAAAACTGAGTTTCATGAAAAGGTTGGGGACTTTAAGGGCCGTGCCGGGAATTGTCGAGATGTGGAACGCAGAAGAGCAGCGCGTCGGGCGGCAAGCCTTCGCCGCCGGAACAATTCACATTTCGCGCATTCTGCATTCTGCATTCTGCCTTCCGCCTTTTCCACCGCCTACCGCATGAAAATGCGGTCGTTTGAAGGGAAATTGGCTTGTTGCGACGCCGGAAAACTGATGCGATGAATGCGTGAGCTCCCAATCCTCCTCCACTCTTCGCGGCGGCGAGACCGCGGCATCGACGGCATCCGGCACCCCGATTTCCGGCGCGACAAAACCCGCGCTCGGATTCTGGCAGATCTGGAACATGAGCTTCGGCTTTCTCGGCATCCAGTTCGGCTGGGGATTGCAGATGGCCAACATGAGTCCCATCTACAAATATCTCGGCGCGTCCGATTCCCAGATCCCGATGCTCTGGCTGGCGGCGCCGCTGACGGGATTCATCGTTCAGCCGATCATCGGGGCGATGAGCGACCGCACCTGGGGTCCGCTCGGCCGGCGCCGGCCTTACTTCCTGGTCGGCGCAATCCTGAGTTCACTCGCGCTGATCCTGATGCCGAATTGCGGCGCGCTCTGGATGGCCGCCGGGCTGCTCTGGATCCTGGACGCGTCCATCAACGTGTCGATGGAACCGTTCCGCGCGTTCGTGGCGGACAAGCTGCCCGAGCAGCAGCGCGGCACCGGGTTCGCCATGCAAAGCTTTTTCATCGGGGTCGGCGCCGTCGTCGCCGGCATGCTGCCCTGGGTTCTCAAGAACTGGTTCCACGTCAGCAGCGAAGCCGGCGCGGGAAGCGCCATCCCGCTCAATGTGCGAATCTCCTTCTACGCCGGCGCCGTCGCGTTCCTCGGCGCCGTGCTTTGGACCATCTTTACCAGCACGGAATATCCGCCCGAGAATCTCGAAGCCTTCCGCAAACAACAGGCCGGCAACCGCGGGTTCAGCCACCTGATGGCGGAAATCCCCGATGCCCTCCGCCAGATGCCGAAGGCGATGCGCCAGCTCGCCGTCGTGCAGTTCTTCACCTGGATGGGACTGTTCTGCATGTGGCTGCATTTCTCGAACGCGGTCCCCGTGATGTTCGGGACGAGCGACACCGACTCGCCGCTGTTCAAGTCGGGCGCCGAATGGGCGGGGGTGTGTTTCGCCGTGAAAGACGCGGTGACCTTCGTGGCGGCGTTCGGGTTGATGGCGGTTTCGCGCGTGATGCCGCGGCGGTATTTGCATTCGATCTGCCTGACGCTCGGTGCGCTGGGATTGCTGAGCGTGGGATTCATCCATGGCGAAGCGGAGAAGAACTGGCTGCTGCTGGCGCTCGGCGCGGGCGGCATCGCCTGGGCGTCCATCCTGGCGATGCCTTACGCGATTCTTTCCGGCGCGCTGCCGCCGGCGCGGATGGGGGTTTACATGGGCATTTTCAATTTCTTCATCGTTTTGCCGGAAATCATTTCCGCGCTGACGTTCGGTCCGCTCGTCAAGCACGTCCTCCACGGCAACCTCGTCCATGCCGTCATGGCCGGCGGCGTCTTCATGCTGCTCGCCGCCGTCCTGGTGCTTCGGGTGGAGGAGAAATAGCCGAAATTCGTAGCCGCGATTGTCAAATCGCGGAGGGTTTGGCGAGGGGGATCCGCAATCTCACGATTGCGGCTACTGGGTCAGCGCGACAACATTTTCAGATACTCCCGGGCGGCGGTATTGGAGGGATCCAGCTTGAGCGTGGCCTCGAATTCACGGCGGGCGTCGGTGGCGTCGCCGAGTTTCAGGCAGGCCACACCCAGATTCAGATGGCCCGGCGCAAAGCCGGGCGCGCGCCGGACGACTTCGATGAACTGGTCGCGCGCCTCGGTAATGCGATCGTGCGCGCCCAGTTCACCGCCGAGCGCGTAATGCGCCTGCCAATAATCCGGGTTCAGCCGGAGACATTCCTGGAACCACGCGATGGATTGATCGGACTGTTTGAGCAGCGAGCAGGTGCGGCCGAGTTCGAAGGCCGACTGCGGGTCGCGGGGCCGGAGGCGGTGGGCGGTTTCGTAGGCCTGCCGGGCCTGCTCGTAGCGGCCCTGGGCAAAGCAGGCTTCGCCGAGGGCCATCCAGGCTTCTACAAAATTGGGGCGCACCGCAACGACTCCCGCGAGGATGGGTTCGGCTTCGCCGGGTTTTCCGGAATGGGAGAGCAACCGGCCGAGTTGAAAGCGGGCGAGGCAATCCTGCGGAAGCAACTCCGCGACCCGGCGCCATTCCGCCGCGGCGCCATTCACGTCATCCAGGCATTGCAACAGTTCGGCGTTGTTTTCGTGCAGGAAATGGTCGTCCGGCCGCCGCCGCAGGGCGTCCCGGGCGATCGATTTGGCGGACTCAACCGCGGCGGGTTCGGGCGCCGGCATTTTCACGCGCGGTTCAATCGCGGCCACGCGGGCCGGGTTGTTCGGCTGGGTGCTGAGCGGCGGGCTGTTGAATCGCTGCAGCACCGACCGCAGGACCAGGGAGCGGTTCCATTCAGTAAGGCCGAGCTGCCGTTCGCATTCCGCCTGGGAGGTCCATTCGCCGGACGCCTGGCCGGCGAGAGTGGGGGGCAACAGCGGCACGATGGCGCGGGCCCAGGCGAGGGCGAGCCGGTAACTGCCGTCGAAATTGAAATGCACATGCTCGTAAAAGGATTCGTCCCCCGGAATTCCGTCGGGCGACAGTTCCTTTCGCAACGCGTCCAGATTCAGCACCGTCACGCCCGGGCGGCCCGCGCCCGCGCGGGTGATGATGTCGTTGACGCGCGAATCGGCCCGGAACGGCAGCGCGTCGAGATCGCACGCGGCCTGGTAATGTTTCAGCGCCTCGTCGGGCCGGGCAGGGGCAAGCGACTGGGCGAGGTGATATTCGATGTCCGCGCGGCCGGAATCGAGCCGGGCGGCGCGTTGAAAGGCCGCGGCGGCGGCGTCCCCATCCCCGGCAGCCTGCGCCTTGCAGCCCGCCCGGAACGAGTCGTCGGCTGCGTCGCGATCGGCCGGTGCGACGGCGGGATCGGACATCGACGCGAACGGCGGCGAATCCTTGAGATTCACGAGCACGGGGCTCAGCAGGACCTTGGCGCCTGAACGGAGGCCCGCATCGACGATGTCGGCGAGGTTTTGTTCGAAATTGGCGTAGACCGCGTCGCGCCTCCGGTCGCGGGCCGGGAGTTGGTTGCCGAGGAACATTTGCATGCCGCCCCACGAGGCGTCGGCGCTGCGTCCCTTCAGGTGGCGTCCCGCGGCCATCACGAACTGTCCGAGCCGCGTCTGCTGGGCCGCGAGATTCAGCCGGACGAGCCAGAGCGGCGGCGCCTGGGAGCCGAAGATCGTGGCGGCGCCGAACGGGCCGACCATCTCGTTGTTGCCCATGTAAACGATCCAGACGTCGCCATGATAGCGGGCGCATTCGCGGGCGATGGGGACGATCACGTGCGAGTTGATCGCGGTGACGCCGGTGTTGATCACTTCGAACCGCGCGCCCGGGTAACGGTCCTGCAGCAGCAGGGTGAGATAACGGCCCGCGCCGAACGCGGGCTCGGGGTCGCCCTGGGCGGCGGACTCGCCAAAGATGAAAATGCGAAACGTCTGCGGTGCCTTGTCCGGGCTCATGACAATCGGGGTCGGCCAGCGGGCGAGTGCAGGCGGGAAAAAGCGGTAGCTGAACGTTTCGTTATTGACGAGCACGTCCTTGTTTTCGACGCGCGCCGGAATGAAAAAACCGGTGCGATAACCGTATCCCGCGATGCGGAGCACCGCTTCGGCCGCGCCGAGCAGAAGGAGCGGAACCAGGAACAGGGCGATCAACCGGAACGCAATCCGCCGGCCGCGGCCGGGCAGCGCGCGCGTGCGCGGCGCGGCGGCCGCGGGTGTGGGTTTGAGCCGGGTTGGTGGGCCGGTGGGTTTCAATCAGGGCAGAAGTTTAACCCGATAAAACCGCTGAGCAACGGGGCCGGGCGGAGCGTCGGTGTATCCGAGCGTCAACTGCAGCGGGCCCGCGTTGGTGCTGTAAAGATTGCTCCAGGCATTGCCCCAGGCGTCGAGGTAGAGCACCTGGTAATTCCGCAACGGCATGGACGCCCAGTTGAGAAAATATCCCGAGCCGGCCGGCTGCAATCCGAGCAGCCGGAAACCGAGGTTCGGTTCGACGCGATCGAACAGGCCGTTGGAATCCGTGTCGGCCAGCGCCTGGCTGGGGATGGCCAGGAATTCGTTGGTTTCGATGTTAGGTCCGGCCCCGGCGGGCACCTGGGCCGCGAGGGCGCCGCCATTGGCGGTGGCGTAGGCGGCCGCGCAGAGGTAAAGCGTCGCGGGCACGGACCCGAACGCCTGGTTGAGATCCAGCGTGCCTTCGAGCACACCGCCGGTGCCCGCCGATTTGGCGCACGGGAACGCCGCCTGCGTGTTGTTGTTATACCAGCTCACATAGGAATTCTGGCTTTCGGTGGCGAGGAACGGCTTGGTCGCGGCGACGGCGACCGTGCCGCCCTTGGCCCAGGGCGCGGCGGCGCCGGCGGGCAGCAACTGGTCGGTGACGAAGATGAACACGTCGTTGGGACCGGACGTGCCGGGCGAGGCGGTGGCGACGTAGAGCGTGCTGCCACGGATCGCCGCGTAGAGCGGGAGCGTGTTCGACAGGAGCAGATAGCCCGCGGAATCCAGTTGTCCATCCATGACAAACGGCAGCGTATTGGTGACGGGCGCCGAGGGCGTGTTCGTGCACAGCGTGGCCGAAGGCGTGGAAAAGCCGGCCGAGTTCGACGCAGTGATGAAATAACAATACGCAGTCGCCGCCGCCAGGCCGGTGTCGGAATAGGTCGTGCCGGAGACGAGGGCGATGGGCGATCCGGCACGGTTGACGACGTAGCCGGAGGCGCCGGATGCGGCGGACCAGGACAAGTTGATCTGGTTGGTCTGGGCGGGGGCGAGCACGAGATTCTGCGGTTGCGCGGGCGGGTGGGATTCGTGTTGGCGGTCACAGCAAAATTCCAGTTCGCACCGCTGTTGTTGTCCCACGTGCCGGAACCGTTGTTGAAACAGCAGTTCAATAGCGTGGCCGATGGGGAAACCGTCGTCGAATACTCCCACCAGTTCGATGCCGAATTGAACGTCATGAGGGCGTCCGGAGTGACAACCGGACTCCATCCGTTCCAGCCGAGATGGATGTAAACCGAGGAAGCCGAAGCGAGCGGGCCGCCGGTGGCGGTGTAATGGATCGTGACGCTGTTGCCGGCGACCGGCGGGACCGGTGAAACGCAGACGACACCGTCGCAGCCGTTCGTGCTGCCGCCGCCGCCACCACCGCCCCCCGTGCCCGCGCCGACCCAGACGTGCTGGATCGGGCTGCGCGTCGTGTTGCCGCGCGCGTCGGTCGCCATGATGTAATAATCCACGTAGCAATTGGTGAATCCGCTGACGCGGGCGTAGTAATAATCCGCGATGTAAGAAGGTGTCTGGCCGGAGACCGGCGCGGCGATGCGGCGGGTCATGGGCCACGCGCCCCAGGGACCGGTGAGCACGCCGCCGGCGTAGGTCTTGCACTGGTCGGAAACCGGGGCGTTCGAACCGTCGGTCCGCGCCATGAGCGTCACGTTCGTGATTCCCGACACGTCGTAGGCATAGGTCCAGATCCAGAAATCCGACGTGGTGGACTGGGTGAGTTTGTAACTGTATTGGTTGCCGAAATTCGCGCCGCCCGGATTCCAGGGATGTCGCTGGACGGCGAACAGGGTGGGGGGCGTGGCGTCGAGCCCGGGGTTGGAGGAGAGGACGGGATCGACATTGCGGACGGCATTGGACTGCGCGACCACGGCGCGCAGGCATTCGTCGTCGTGGCAGCCGTAATAAACGAACCCGCTGTCGAGGCTGCCAAGGTAATAATGCCAGCCGAGTTCGATGGAATTCGGGGTGGCGCCGGAGCTGCCGGGATCGCGGACCTGGTCGACGCGCGGGGTGACCGCGGCCACCTGCTGGGCGGTCTTCACGCGGTTTTCCGTCGCGACGATCACCCGCCAGTTGTCGGCCTTGTCGCTCGCGCCGAGGCTCGGATCGACGACATTGCCGCCGGAGACCGGGTAGGTGGGCGGCCAATGCCAGTTGATAAAAATGGGCGACCCGAAATCGCCGTCGGCGAACACCCAGCCGCCGTCCTCGACGTGAACGACGTCGGCGGGATCGGGCGGACTGTCGGAGAGATATTGTTCGACGGTGCTGAGTTCGTATCCGGCGGAGCTGGCGGCGGAGGCGAAGTTGGGCACCCATTCCATGTAATACGAGTAGCCGCCGCTCCAGGCGTTGTCCCCGTCGTGCGACAGCAGGACCAGGGCGGGTTTGGACGGGTTGTTGCGCGCGGCGAGATCGCTCATGAGGCCGACGTCCCAGCTCCCGTAGCTGTCGCGCCAGCCGAGCGCCTGGTCGGCAGGCACGATCATGATCTTGGATTCGGCGCCGGACTGGGGATCGACGTAGCGGGCGTAATGCGATTGGAACGCGAACGGCATGGCGGCGCTGGGGGAGCAGCCGCGTTCGATCGAGATGCGTTTGTAATTCGAGGGGCCCTGGGGCGGATTGATCTGGTCGGCCAGGTTGGGGATGTCGCAATTCTCGCCGCCGGAGCCGGTGACGAGCGGGAAGTCGGAGCAGGCGCGGGTGAGATGGTTGTTGGCCACAACGCTCCAGGCGAAACCGACTTTGCTGAGCACGGGAATCATGCGTTCCGTGAAGCAGGTTTCGGCGGGGAAATAGCCGCGGGACAGCGGAACCGAGGTGCCCCAGCGCAGGGCCATCAGGTTGGTCTGGATGCGGAGCTCCATTTCCAGCGTTTCATCACTGATGAGCGGGGCGAGCGCGTGGTGATAGGTGAAATTCAACAGGTCCATGCGCGGTTTGCCGCCGCTCGTGCTCCAGCCGCGGGCCTGTTGATTGTAGGAATTCCAATTGGCGCCGTAACCGAGCTGGCCCGCCTGGCCGAGGCTCTGCACATTTTCCATCAAGGCACCGGAATAATTCACCTGGGCGCCCGCATTGGCATAACCCAGGACCGAATTCACCGCGTCGCGCGGCCGGTTTTGATAAGCCGCCACGCGGTCTGCCAGTCCGAAAATGTCGGTGAGCACCTCGGGAGACGGATGTTTGCGTCCGGCGTTTTGCTGCTGGATAGTGTCCCAGGCGTTTTCGTAATGATCGCTACCGTAGGCGCGGCGGTCCGGCCAGTAGAGCGGCTGGTGCAAGTGCCAGAGCCAGGTGGTGTGAACGGAGTTGGTGGCGGACAGGGCGGGGGAGGCGAGAAGCGCGAGCAGCGGGCAAAGCCGGATAAGGGATCTCATGCTATTTTTTTTGGCTGGCGGCAGCAGTGGGACTCGACGTCCATTGCTGCCTGGTCGGTGCACCGATGGCTGTCACTGGCTTGTAGCACAAGAGACTACCACAAGGCAGGTTCTGCGGCCACCCGCACAAAGATGTGGTGGCGGCAACGCCCCGGGGCATGGTAGGTTCAGCGACTCCTCCAGGCGAAGTTCGCCCTGGAATCCGATATGTCTATCAACCAGTTTTCGCCGGGAGCCGGGGCTCGACGGAGTTTCTCTCCTAACACTCTTCGCAATCACGGGATCCGCGATCTCACGATCGCGGCTACGGGGCCGGTTGACGATGTAGCCGCGATTGTAAAATCGCGGAGTTTCGGACGGGAAGGAATTCGTAGCCTTGCGATCGCGGCCGCCATTGCTTTCATCGCCTGCCTCCTCACGCTCTCCGCCCGCGCCGAGTCCATGCTGGAACTCTTCAACGTACCCTGGGCCCAGTTGACCCAGAAAATGCCCGAAATCGCCGAAGCCGGTTACGACAGCCTCTGGGTCCCGCCGCCCGCCAAGGGCAGCAGCGTGTTCTCGGTCGGCTACGATCTCTTCGACCCGTTCGACCTCGGTGGATTGAACCAGAACGGCACGGTGGCGACACGCTGGGGCACACAGGCGGAATTGATCCAGATGGTCGCGACGGCGCACCGGTTCGGCATCCGCGTCTATTTCGACAACGTCATGAACCACCGCGCGTTCACCGTGCCGGGTTATAACGCCAACACGCCGACGAATTATTACCCGGGCATGATCCCGCAGGATTTCCACATCCAAACGGTCGGCCAATATTACCAGAACTGGCCGGGCGTCCAGGATTACAGCAATCAATGGGATGTTCAGAACGAATCGCTCAGCGGGCTCATCGACATCGCAAACGAGCCGGGATCGCTCAATTTGAATTTCGGTACGACCCTGGGCAGCACGACGCAGAAGCCGGTGTTCATCCGGCAGCCGGCTCACCCGGAATATTACATGAACCCGGCGTTGCCTTCCATCGGCGGCCCGTGGCATCCGTTCGACGGCGCGAATGGCGTGCCGGTCGCCGAAGACGTCAATGCCTACCTGATCCGCGCCGCCATCTGGACCCTGGCGACCACGAAAGGCGACGGGTTCCGGCTCGACGCGGTCAAGCACACGCCGTCGGGATTTTTCGGATCCGACGCCGCGAGCCCGATGGTGGACGAGTCGACCTTCAGCGGTTACACGGGCGCGATCCAGGCGATGTATGATTACATCCACGGTTACGGCAACAACGTGACGGGGAACGGCTATGTGGAGACGGACGGGAACCGGAACAGCCTGTTCGACACCGAGGCGCCGCGGAACGACGCGATGCTGTTCGGCGAGCACCTGGGATCGCCGCCGAGTTTTTCCGAATATCTCAATCGCGGCATGCGGCTGTTGAACGCGCCGCTGCAGAGCTGGATGAACGGGGCGCTGGGCGGCGGGAGTTCGTTGTCGGGAATGGACGGACGCGATTTCTCGGTGAACGGCGGCTTCAGCCAGGTGCAGGCGGTCGATTTCGCGCAGAGCCAGGACCAGTCGTCCTGCTGCGCCACGCACCGCGACCTGCAGAACGCGTATTATTTCATGCACGAAGGGCTGCCGGAAATCTATTCGGACGGCTACAACCAGTCGACCGCGCCGGCGGGACAGTTTCCATTTCCGAACGTGGCCGGGGCGAATTACCTCGGCGAATTCGGCGACAACCAGATGCCCGAGATCGCCACGCTGCATCACCAACTCGCGCGCGGCGGGTCGCGCGGGCGCTGGAGCGACCAGAACGTGGTGGCGTTCGAGCGGTATGACTACCGCGATGTCGCCCCGCCGGCGCAATACGGCACGGCTTACACGAACGCGGACGCGACCGTGGTGCTGTTCGCGATGAACGACAATTACGGGTTTCCGGGCGACATCTTTTTTGACGACGGCGTGACGCGGACTTCTGACGGCTACTACACGCCGGGCACGGTCTCGAACACGCGCGGGTGCGGCCTCGGCGTTCAGTTTCCGCCCGGGTCGGTGTTGTCACAGCTCGCGTCCACCACACCGGGCGCCAGCCGGGCATTTCCGAAGCTGCTGGTCCATTACGCCACGACCGACCGGCAGGCCGCGATCAATTCGGCGAACGATCCGAACCCGGTCAACCGGCTGGTGTATGTGAACACGGCGCCGCCTCCGGGTGGCGGGGCGATCGAATTCATGATCCCGAGCGGCGGCTGGGTGATGTATGGCTACCAGTGGCCCGAAGCCAGCCGCGCCGGCCAGCACGACGCCATCCAGTTGATGCAAGGCGGCGTCGAGGCTCCGCGCATCACCGTCTACCGCCAGGACGGCCGCAACGGCGACACCTCGTTCAACCCCGTCTACCCCTTCCGCATGCGCGGCAGCATCGATCCCTACGGCAATGTCATCGGCGGTTCCAACGTCTCCAACCGCACCTACGCCATCGACATCCCGGTCCTCACCAACGGGAATTTCGACATCCTGATCCGCAGCGACGCCTCGGCCTCCAACGCGCTGGTGAAGCTCGACGGCGGCATCGATTTGAACAGCCAGATGGGCCTCGGCCCGCAGGCCGGCTCGGATTTGCGCGATAACCGGCCCGGTTATGCCTCGGATGTTTTCCTCGGCTACGAAGCGTCCACTCTGTTGCTCAGGGACGGTCCGGAAAAGTTCGCGTCGCGCGACATTCAAAGCAACAACGTCGTGTCGCTCGGCGCGGAAACGTATTATTACACCGTGGGCGCCAACGCCCCGACACAGGTCCCGGGCTCGGGTTACGGCGCGTCCATCACCAACCAGGCCGCGTCCTGGGTCTTGCACGATCCCACCAACTCCGTCACCTCGCTCGGCAGCGGTGTCCCTGCCACCCAACGCTCACCGCTCAATCCCGCCGCCGGCGCCGCCGCGGATGTCTGGATCAAGGTCGGTTACCAGTTCCAGATCAATACCTGCTACCTTTATTACACGACCGACGGATCGAATCCGGAAGGTTCGTTCGGCACCGGCAAGGGAACCACGCAGGTGGTGCAGGGAACCTGGGTGAACCACGATTCGGCCCAGTCGACCGTCGACTGGTGGAAAGCCACGATCCCGGCGCAATCCGCCGGCGTGCAGGTGCGCTACAAGGTCGCCCTGCTCAAAGGCGGCGCGGCCACGGGCGGAAACAACATCCAGCCCATCTCCGACGCCGACGGTTCGAAGCTGTACGGTTTGACCGTGTGCGCCATCACTAATTTCAACCCGGCCACGGCGAAAGTCTGGCCACATAACGACCTCAGCCCGGTCAACGTTTCCACCGGCTTGCAATCCGGGTTCCACATTCTCCGCGCCCGCGTGTTCCTGCCGCGCGCCGGAAAGTCCGGCGCGTTCAACACGTTCGTGCAGACATTCTATTACGATTCCGGCCTGCCGGGCGGCGTCATTGCCAATCCCGCCACGGACGGCACGACGCTAACGAATACGTCCTACACCGTCGTAGTGCGGGCCGACAGCACGGTGACGGGTGTGGATTACAACATCCAGGATTCCTACGGCAGCGGGTTGAGCAACGGCGTGCCGGTATACACCGCCGCGGCGTCCGTGACGCCTAACGCCTCGCTCAGCGCTCAATACCCGTCCTACCCGCAGGAATACCAGTTCAGCTACCCGGTCGTGCCGACCAATGGCACGGCGACCATCACGGTGCGGCTCAAGAATTCGGTTTCGGGCCTTTACACGAACCGGGTGACGACCCTGACCCGCACGGTGCAGACGCAAGGCGCCGCGCAGGTGCTTTACATCGGGAGCCCGGCGACGGACGGACAGGTCCTGGCGATCGATTCCAGCACGGTTTACCTGGTGCAGACCTGTTTCACGCCCAGCTTGACGAGCAGCGACACGAGCCTGTTCACCATCACCATCAACGGCGTGCCGCAGCCGCAGTCGCAGTATTTCCTGCGCGCGCCGGGTTCGTTCCCCGGCTGCCCGGGTTACCGGCAGCTGCTCTACAACTGGACCGGCGCCGTCCCCGGCACGAACATTATCCAGGTCACGTTTACCAGCGGAAACATCACCCTGAGCGACACGCGCTACATCATCGTGCCGCCGCCGCTCGCGATCACCGGCTATCCCACGTCCGACAACCAGCTCATCGCCTGGGACAGCACTCCTGGATTGAACTACATCGTCCTGTCCACGACGAACCTCGCGCAGCCGTTCGTGCAGATCAGCCCGACCGTTCCCGCGACCGGGTTGTCGACGTTCTATTACGACACGACCCCCGCCGCGCCCCAGAAATTCTACGAAGTCCAGGTCGCGCCCTGATCGGGATGTGGACGGCTGGATCGAGGGCTAAGTCCGTTGTTGAATGGATGGATTTTGGATGGCCCGAAAACCGTACCCTTGCACCCCTGAACAGCCCGTTGCACCCCAAACTAGCCCGGGCCAAGATCTAGACATTCAACATTTGATGCATTTAGTGGACAAGAAATGGTCAAGACCCGGGCAAATGTTGAATGTCTAGAGTGACACCGGGGCTTTGACACCGGGGCTTTGCAGACGGCAAGCGCCTGAAAGAACATCCGCAGACTAAGCAGATTTCACAGATAATCTGCGTTCATCTGCGAAATCTGCGGATAAATAAACGGCTGCCGTTTTATTGAAGACGCTCTAGAAAGTGACTTTGACCGATTGGCCGGTGATTTTCCCTTTGATCGCGGTGACGGCATCGCCGGACATTGTGACCTGCAGCGTCGATCCCTTCGTGGCAAGGTCCGCCCCCGTCAGGACGAGTTTGGACGAGTTGCTTTTTGCGTTGAACGAGCCCTTGACCCCGTAGTGGAACGTCTGTCCGGAGTTTAATGCAACGACGGCCGAGCCGGTCACTATCTTGCCGGTGGTCGACACAGTGAGAGTCAGCGTCCATGAGCCGTTTCCAAAGGGCCCGACGAGGTGGAGCGGGAGCGGGCCGAAGAAGCTGTTTTCGACAATCGAACCCATTCCGGAGGCGGACGCGCTGAGCTTGCGTTTGCCGGAAATCGTGCGTGTCGAGGCATTGATCGTGGCGTTGTCCTGGTGCGTGGCGCTGACACGTCGGGACTTGGGATCAGGAGGCAGCGACGTCATGCCGGCCACGGTGGCGACAAAAGTGAGGTGCGCGCCGTCGCGGCTTGACGTCAGCCCTCCGGACACTTTGTAGGTGCCGGGGAAGGACAGGTCGGAGCCTGCGTAGTCCAGCGCGACGGTGACATCCCCCGAGCCGCTGAGTTTTCCGGATCCGGATTGTTGAATGGTCACGGGGAAGGAGAGGTCCACTGATCCGATGCTGCCGGTGACATCGACGTTTACGTTCGTGACGATGCCGGCGAAATCCCAGACTGCATTGGCGGGATCCGAGACTGTGTTTGTGGTTGTGCCGGAGGGGCCCGACTGGGCGTTCGCCACCGTGGGAAGGATTAGCGAAAGTCCTGCGGCGATCGCGATGGATGCGAGATGGTAATGAAGTTTTTTCATAAGGCGTCCGGGGTGGATGGTTGGAAGTATTTGACGGTTCCGTCTTAAGTGCGTTCAGGCACAGTGATTGTGCTCCCTTTCTGCCGTGATTTAAGACTCTACTGTTGAGCTGAATTGCGTCAAGGAAAAAGCCCGACCTTGTCGTGAGCCGTACAGGGTTGGCGCCCAGGGCCAAAGTCCATGAGCCTGCGGGGCGGGAGGGGTGCGATGGTAGAATCGCTGCTGCGGAATCTCAGAGCCTCTTCTCGTCGGCGTCGATGTAGTCGACGAAGCACTGGATGTCGTCGCGGTGGGAGAGGCCGGACTGCTCTTTCCGCATTTTGAGCCGTTCCTGGCCGGACGCGTCGTCCTTGGCCGGGTAGTTCAGCATCTTCTTCAGCAGCTCCGCCTTTGCCGACGCCGGTTTCCGGACATTTTGCCGGACCCAGTCGCAGACCTGTCCGTCGGTCACGCTCTTCCGGACCACCTCGATGAATTGCTGCGGATCGACCCCCGCCGCTTCGAGCCACTGGCCGTCGAAGCCCTTGCAGAAATTCGGCTGGTAATCGGAGTGAAGTTTCCCGGCGAGGTGCAGCCGGATCTTGTCGACGAACCGGGGCAGGTGCGGCCAGCCGTCCATGGTTTCGCGCGGGCTGCGGGGATAAATGATGTCGATCATGTCGCCAGCATAGTTAAACCGTTAAAAAAGTTAAACGGTTAAAAGGTCGGACGCGATTTAAACCCTTTAACGGTTGAACGATTCAACAATTCAACCGTTTAACCTTAGGAAGAGCCGGAATGACTTTGCCGGCGCGGTTGAATTGCGGGGCGAGAACGCAGATGAGCAGTTCCTCGCGGGCGCGCGCGGCGGATTCGGTGGGGCAGCAGTCGAACTCGATGCGGGTGACACGGTGGAGCAGGCGGACGAGGCGGCGGGGGAGGCGTTCGGGGTTGGCCACGCGATAGCTTTGGAGGCGGCGTCGCAGGTTGCGGGCGCGGCCGACGTAGAGCACGCCGGATTCGGGTCCGCACAGGAAGTAGACGCCCGCGCTGGTGGGGAGCGAATGAAAGAACGCCTCGCCGAGCCGCTCCACGAGGGGGCGCGGCGGCGGGAAGAGCCAGAGTTGACCGGCAGCCATGGCGCGATTCAATCATGTCTCCAGGGACATCGGCTGTCCCACCCGGCTGACGGGCCAGGGATGCTCCGGGGGACCGCAATCTCACGATTGCGGCCACGGGGGCTACGGGGCGGGGGCAGTTGACTTTCACTGGATTAACGCGCACTTTCAATCCTCAGAAACCCTGTATGAAAACTCTTTGCCGCGCCTTTTGGGCTGCCTTGATCGTTTCCTGTTCAACCGCTGTTTCCGTCCATGCCGTGATCCCGGGCTTGCTGACGACCAATGCCTTTCCCGGGCTCACATTTTTGAACCCCGTGGCGATCGCGACGCCTCCGGGCGAGACGAACCGGCTGTTTATTGTGGAGAAACACGGCCGTATTGTCGTCATCACCAATCTCGCCAAGCCGGCGAGGACGATTTTCATGGATATTTCCGCCCGCGTGAGCGTGGTGGCGTCGGGGGAATCGGCGGATTTGAACAACGAGGAGGGATTGGTGGGGATTGCGTTCCATCCCGGTTACGCCAGCAACCGGTTGTTTTATGTTTTTTACACCGGCCCGGCGACCAACGGCGGAACCGGGTTGCATGATATTCTCGCCCAATACCAGGCATCAGCCTCGAATCCGAACCAGGGCGACCCGAACTCCGAAGTCCGCCTGATTGCCCAGATCGATCCCGCCTCGAATCACAACGGCGGCCAGTTGCAGTTCGGTCCGGACGGCTATCTGTATGTGGGCTTGGGCGACGGCGGAACGGGCAACA
>JAXMHQ010000070.1:0-1799 GCA_046346665.1 Verrucomicrobiota bacterium | reverse complement strand
GCGCCGCCGCCTCTACCCCGAAGGCCACATCGGCGAAGCCTGAGGCGACATAGGCGGCCACCGCGGCATGGGTGAATTCGGAATGCATATAGTAGCCGTTGATCGCCGAGGGGGCGACCCGCCGCGACGCCAGCATCTGGTCCAGCAGGATCCTCGTGCCGGAATCCGGGTCGCGGTTGACGAAACGCACCTCGGGTCTGGCCAGATCCTCCACCGAGCGGACGCCCAGCGGATTGCCCTCCTTCACGATCAGCCCCATCTCGCGGGTGACAAAGGAGATCACCCGGTGGTCGTTGTGGTCCAGCCAGCCCCGGCTCCTGGCGATGATGTGGGCGCGCAACTCGCCCTGCGGCAGATGGACCCCGGCCAGGTCGCAGGTGTTCTCCGCCATCGAGACCAGCGAGTTGGAATTCGGGACGTAGCGGACATCCACCCCGCTCTCGAAGTCCCGCGCCAGCAGTTCGCGCAGTTTCGGCACCGCGAAGCCGTGGCTGGCCCGCACCCGCAGCACCGGCCGCCCCGAGGACAGCGCCTGGTTCACCTCGGTCTGCAACTCTTGTGAAAGGTTCTGCAACAGAGGCCGCAACCGCGCCTCCAGCCGCTCGGCCGCCCAGACCAGCTTATCGCCGAAGGGGGTCAGGCTGGTGCCGCTGCCTCGCCGCCGCTCGACCAGCGGGGTCCCAAAGAAGGCCGACCATTTCTCGATCAGGTTCCAGGCGTGGCGGTAGGACATGCCCGCCCGCGCCGCCGCGACCGACAGTTTCCCGGTGCTGCGGATATCGGACAGAAGGTCCAGCGTGATCTCCAGCGCCCGCGTCTCGCCGCTGCGCTGAAACCGCCAGACGGGTGCGATCCCGACCTTGATCATCCCGATCACCCTATGAAATCATGTTCATATCCAATTCGCAGCTCCGGCGGCGCATTTCACGCCTGGCGGGCCGGATACCAGAAACACCTGTCATATTCCCAAAGAATTTCCTCCGGGTAAGCATATTTTCGTCAGGCGCCGCTGGAAATCCGCCAACCGCACCGAATAGAATATGAGTGATATTTCATAACTTTGAAGACGCCATGCTTGATCTCAGGGCCAGCGAAAGACACCGGCTGTTGATCGACGGCCAGTTCCGCTCGGCGCTGTCCGGCCGCAGGTTCGAGACGCTGAGCCCCGCCGCCGGCGAGGTTCCAGGGCGTCGGCTCATGAGCTTTGACGCCAGATTCTTGCGGCGACGCGTTTGACGGCGGCGAGGTAGTTTTCGGGGCGTTCGCCGTAACGTGTGGCGACGCCGCGGAACGGCTTGATCGGGTTGAAGAACCTCTCGACGAGGTTGCGTTGCCGATAGACCCATTTCGAGAATGAAAAGGAGCCCTTGCGGTTAATCTTCGGCGGGATGTCGGCCCAGGCCTCCGACGCGCCCCATTTCGACATTCTGCTCGACATCGGACCCGACGTTCGGCCGCGTGCGGTCATCTGCGACAAGGGCTACGCCAGCAGGGCCAATCGTGAGGCGGCGAGAAAACGCGGCATTGCGCCGGTCATCCCATACAAAGCCAATGAGCGCCACAAGCCGGCGTTCTTCGCCAGGACCCTCTACAGGGCGCGCTCGCGCATCGAGCACGGCTTCGGACGCCTCAAGCGCTTCAAGCGCGTCGCCCTCCGATGCGAGAAGACCGCTCAGAATTTCAGAGCAATCGTCAGTTTCGCCGCCGCCATGTGCTTGATCAAATTCGTCCACACGACCTAGGAATGTCCTCGGAACCGGATCAACTCCGCTCCAGCGAGCGCGCTCTTTTTGGTCCGA
>JAXMHQ010000007.1:0-144455 GCA_046346665.1 Verrucomicrobiota bacterium | reverse complement strand
GCGGTGGAGCCTTTCACGATGTCGCCGTCCACCGGAAATTGGGAGCCCGGCTTGATCAGCAGGCGCATGCCGGGTCGGAGTTCGTCGACGGGCACCTCGCGTTCGCGGCCGCCGGGTTCGAGCAGCACGGCGGTTTTGGGGGCGGATTTGAACAGCGAACTGATTTCGCGCCGGGTGCGATCCATCGCGTAATGTTCCAGCGCGCCGGACAGGGAGAACAGGAACAGGAGGACGGCGCCTTCGTTCCATTCGTTGACCGCCGCGGCGCCGGCCGCGACGGCGAGCATCAGGAAGTGAACATCGAGCGTCCATTTCCGCAGCCGTTCCCAGACTTCCTCCGCTGCGAACCAGGCGCCCGCCAGGTAGGCGAGGCCGTAGCACAACAGGCCCAGGGCGGCGGGGCGGGTGCCGTGCGGCGTCTGGAAATGTGCCGCGAGGCCGAACAGGGCGCACAAGACGGAGGCCGCAAGCTGCCATTTCCATTCACCCGGATGCTCATGTTCCTCCAGAAACTCAACGTCGCGCTGGACGACTTTCGGCCATGGAATTTCGCGCCAGCGCCAGAATTTCGGCGCCGTGGGGCAGGTGACGCGGGCGATGGTCGTCTGGGCGCCTTCGTGTTGGATGGTGATCCGGCCCAACTCGATTTCGGACAGCGGGGCCTTGCAGGAGCGGCACTGTCCGTGCCCTTCGAGCAGCATGCAATGCGAAGCCCGGCCGGTTTCATAAGCCGCGTGCAGGTGTCCGCTCACGGTTTCCTCAAGGCGCGGCTCGTCGGTTTGACCCAGTGTGGCGAGTGAAATCTTGTGCCGGCTGCGATCGATGATGACGGCTTCGAGCGCCGGTTCCTCGCCGAGCGCCCGGATGAACGACCGCGCCAGGCAATGGGGCGCGGCGGCAGGATTCGAGGTCGATCCGGTTGCGCGAGGCGAACTCATTATTCGGCTCAAGATAACTGCGGCGGGCCCAATAGCCAACCACGGAAAGTCGCATGGAAAGTCGAGGGTCGAGCGTCGAGCGTCGAGGGTGGGACCGGACGATCCGGGTTTGCCAGGCTTCAGGCTCTCGACTCTCGACTCTGGACTGTCGACGGTTCGCCGCCCTTTCATCGAGGTTTTTTGGTGCAAACGGGACACGATCCGGCATATATTCCGCCGCGTTCCGCGCCATCTCTCCGGGTCTGATGCGGACAGGGCAGGGCGCAGACCATTATCATTTATGACAAACGGAAACCTCGGAAGCTGCAAAACGAACCACCGGAAACTCATCGCCTGGGTGGAGGAACAAGCCCGCCTGTGCGGTGCGGAGAAGATATTTTGGTGCGACGGATCCGAGGCGGAGGCGAATTCGCTCAACGACTTGATGGTTCAGTCGGGCACGTTCACGCGGCTGAACGAATCCAAACGGCCGGGCTCGTTCCTCGCACGGTCGCATCCGAGCGACGTCGCCCGCGTGGAGGATCGGACGTTCATTTGTTCGAAGACGAAAGAGGAGGCGGGGCCGACGAATCACTGGGCGGACCCGGCCGAGATGAAGCAGAAGATGGTGCAATTGTTTCGCGGCTCCATGAAGGGCCGGACGATGTATGTGATCCCGTTTGCGATGGGCCCGCTGGAATCGCCGATTTGCAAGATCGGGATTGAGCTGACGGATTCGCCCTATGTGGTGGTGAACATGCGGATCATGACGCGCATGGGCAAGGCGGTGCTCGACAAGCTGGGGTCGGACGGGACGTTTATTCCCTGCATGCACTCGGTCGGGGCACCGCTGCAGCCGGGGCAGAAGGATGTTTCATGGCCGTGCGAACCCGATCCGAAGAACAAATACATCGTCCATTTCCCCGACGACCCGTCGATCTGGTCGTACGGATCCGGTTACGGCGGCAACGCGTTGCTGGGGAAGAAGTGCCTGGCGTTGCGCATCGCTTCGGTGGTGGCCCGCAAGGAAGGCTGGCTGGCCGAGCACATGTTGATCCTGTGCGTCACGTCGCCCCAGGGCAAGAAGCATTACATCGCCGCCGCGTTCCCGAGCGCCTGCGGCAAGACCAACCTCGCCATGATGCAGCCCACGCTGCCGGGATGGAAGGTCACCACGCTCGGCGACGACATCGCCTGGATCCGGGTCGGCAAAGACGGACGGCTCTACGCCATGAATCCCGAGACCGGCTTTTTCGGCGTGGCGCCCGGCACCTCCGCCAAGTCCAACCCGCACGCGCTCACCGCGTGTTCCAAGAACACCATCTTCACCAACGTTGTCCTGACGCCCGACAATGATGTTTGGTGGGAAGACATGGGAGTTCCGGCGCCGGCAACGGGCATCGACTGGGAAGGCAAGGAATGGACGCCCGATTCCGGCCGGAAAGGGGCGCATCCGAATTCGCGCTTCACCGCGCCGGCATCGCAATGCCCGGTGATCGATCCCGACTGGCAGAATCCCGAGGGCGTGCCGCTGTCGGCCATTTTGTTCGGCGGCCGCCGGCCGTCGACGATTCCGCTGGTGAACGAGGCCTTCGACTGGGAGCACGGCGTGTTCATGGGATCGGCCTGTGGGTCGGAGACCACGGCCGCCGCGCTGGGCGCCGCGGGTGTGCTGCGCCGGGATCCGTTCGCCATGCTGCCGTTCTGCGGTTACAACATGGGCGATTATTTCGCGCACTGGCTCAGCTTCGCGCAGCGGACCGATCGATCCAAACTGCCCAAGGTATTTTTCACGAACTGGTTCCGAAAAGATGCCAGCGGCAAATGGCTGTGGCCCGGTTACGGCGACAACAGCCGCGTGCTGAAATGGGTCTGCGAACGCGTCGACGGCACCGGCAAAGCCCAGAAGACCGCCATCGGCAACCTGCCCACGCCCGACGCCCTCGACCTGTCCAATCTGCCGATACCCGCCGCCGACTTGAAGCTGCTCACCTCCGTCGATGTGGATGGCTGGAAGGCCGAAGTGGCGGACGTGGCTGCGAACTACTCGAAGTTTGGATCCGCACTGCCGAAAGCGCTGGCGGAACAGCTTGAGGGGCTGAAGCAGCGGCTGGGCTGATTCTTTGGGTCGTTAAACGGTTAAATGGTTAAATGGTTAAATGGTTGAGGCTGCTCGGCGTGCTCCGACGGTTTAACGATTCAACCTATTTAACGATTTAACCCCATTTAAGAAAAAATCCCTCCCGAACCGCATGGGTCGGGGAGGGACTGATTCAGCGGGGCTTACTTGTTGCTGTTTTCGGGTGTGGCCGGGGCGGCCGGTGACGCCGGGGCCGTGGTGTTGTCCGACGCTTTTTCATCGGTCTTGGCCTTGTGATGGCCTTTCTTCTTCCCCTTTGATTCGGACTTCTTTTCCTTGGCGTCCGCTTTCTCGGATTTCTTGTCTTTCTTTTCGTGTTTCGAAGGAGCCTGGGGCGGGGGCGGGGTTTGGGCCGGGGGCGGCGGGGTGGCGGGCAGCGACGGCTGGGCGGGCGGTGCCGGCGGCGTCTGGGTGCCGTCCGTCTTCGGCGCGTCGGCCGCATAGCCAACGAGGCTCAGGGTAAAGGCGCAAAGTGTCGTGCAGATCAGTTTTTTCATAGTTGTTGGTTCAGACTGTCAGAGGATGGGACGATGCGACGGGGGAAAAGGTTACAGAATAATTTTTTGCTGTGGACGGGGCCGGGCAAAGCGGACAGTCTTGAAGAACACCGCGAAGAGATGAAGGAAGAGCGGAAAAACAATCCGGCTGGCGGGCAGCAGGACCTGATGCGCGAGGCGGCGATCCGGGGTCCGGCCGAGGCGCTTGAGCTTTTGCGGAGCCGGGCCAGCGGGTTGACGGATGAGGAAGCCGCGGCGCGGCTGGAGGAATACGGGCCGAACGAGGTGGCCCGGGAAAAACATCACGGCTGGATGGAGCGGCTTTACGCCGCGGCGCGGAATCCCCTGGTCATTCTTCTTACCGTCCTGGCCATTCTTTCGTTTGCGACCGGGGACGCCCGGGCGGGAACGGTGATGATCCTGATGGTGGTTCTGGGGTTGTCGCTCCGGTTTGTCCAGGAAAGCCGGGCCGACACGGCCGCGGCGAAGCTGAAAGCGATGATCAGCGTCACGGCCACCGTGGTCCGGGACGGCCAGGCGCGGGAAATTCCGCTCAACCAGCTTGTGCCCGGCGATGTTGTCCGGCTGTCGGCCGGCGACATGATTCCCGGCGACGTGCGGCTGTTGACGGCGAAGGATTTATTCGTGATCCAGGCGACGTTGACCGGGGAATCCATGCCGGTGGAGAAGACCGACGCGAAGGATTTTGCGGACAAAGGCTCGCCGATCGAGCGGCCGAATTTGTGTTTCCTGGGGACGAGCGTGGAGAGCGGGTCGGCGACGGCGGTGATTGTGGCGACGGGGCCGCAGACGTATTTCGGGCGGGTGGCGAGCAGCCTGGCGGCGCAGCAGACGGACACCGCGTTCGAGCGGGGCGTCGGGAAATTCACGTGGTTGATGATCCGCTTCATGCTGATCATGGTGCCGCTGGTTTTTGTCATCAACGGGTTCACGAAACACGACTGGCACGAGGCGTTTTTCTTTTCGCTGGCGGTCGCGGTGGGCCTGACGCCGGAGATGCTCCCGATGATCGTGTCGGTCTGCCTGTCCAAAGGCGCCATCGCCATGTCGCGCAAGAAGGTCATCGTCAAGCGGCTCAACTCAATCCAGAACTTCGGCGCGATGAACGTGCTGTGCACGGACAAGACGGGCACGCTGACGATCGACCACGTCATTCTTGAAATCCATTGCGACGTTTTCAAGAACGAGAGCGAGGAGGTGCTGCGGGACGCCTATTTGATCAGCCATTTTCAGACCGGGTTGAAAAACGTGCTGGACCGCGCGGTGCTGAAGTACAAGGAGCTCCACGGCGAACTGGCGGTGGACCGGTACACGAAGATCGACGAGATCCCGTTTGATTTTTCGCGCCGGATGATGTCGGTGGCGGTGGAGGGGCCGGACGGGCAGCGGCAGTTGCTGACGAAGGGCGCGCCGGAGGCGGTGTTCGCCCGGTGCACGCATTTCGAGAGCGAAGGCGAGATTTTCCCGATGGAGCCGATCCTGGTGGGCAACCTGATCCAGCAGGTGAACGAGCTGAGCGAGGACGGGTTCCGGGTGCTGGCCGTGGCGACGCGCAAGCTGGAGAAGCAGGCGGCGTATTCGAAATCCGACGAAGCCGGCCTGGTGCTGACGGGTTACCTGGCGTTCCTGGATCCGCCGAAGGACACCGCCGCGAAGGCGATCACGGCGTTGCGGCAGCATGGCGTCGCGGTGAAGGTGCTGACGGGCGACAACGATTTGGTCACGCGCAAGGTCTGCACCGAGGTGGGGATCGACGCGGAAAGAATCCTGCTGGGCAGCCAGGTGGAGACGATGGCAGACAACCAATTGGCGGAGGCGGTGGAGACGGTGGACGTGTTTGCGCGGCTGTCGCCGGCGCACAAGCAGCGGATCGTGAAGGCGCTGCAGGCGAAGGGGCACGTGGTGGGATTCATGGGGGACGGCATCAACGACGCCCCGGCCCTGCGCGCGGCAGACGTGGGCATTTCGGTCGACAACGCGGTCGACATCGCAAAGGAATCGGCCGACGTGATCCTGCTGGAGAAGAACCTGATGGTGCTGGAGGAGGGTGTGCTGGAGGGGCGCAAGGTGTTCGTGAACATCCTGAAGTACATCCGGATGGGCGCGAGTTCGAATTTCGGGAACATGTTCAGCGTCATCGGGGCCAGCTACTGGCTGCCCTACGTGCCCATGACCCCGATCCAGATCCTTACCAACACCCTGCTTTACGATTTCTCACAGGTGCCGATTCCGACCGACAATGTGGGGCCGCAGCAGATCGCGAAGCCGCGTCCGTGGCACATGGGTGAGATTGCGAAGTTCATTGTGTTCATCGGGCCGATCAGTTCGATTTTCGATTACACGACCTACGCGTTGATGTGGTTTGTGTTCAAGTGCAGCCAGCTCAACCTGGTGCCGCCGCCGGAGCTGCTGGCGCGGTTTCCCGCGGGGGGCGAGCCGGACAAGACCTACGCGGCGGCGCTGTTTCACACCGGCTGGTTCGTGGAATCCCTCATGACGCAGACGCTGATCATCCACGTGATCCGCACGAACCTGCTGCCGTTTGTGCAGTCGCGCGCGAGCTGGCAGCTCACGCTGACGACAATCGTGATCATGGCGTTCGGCGCGTGGCTGCCGTATTCGCCCGTCGCCGGCGCGCTTGGATTCGTTCCGCTGCCGCCGCTTTACTGGGCGTTCCTGCTCGCGACGCTGCTCTGCTATGTGGGCCTGACCCAGGTGGTGAAAAACTGGCTGATCCGCAAATCCTGGGTGTGAGCCGCGAGGCCGCGCCAGGATTTCCTATCAATAAATAGAACTGTTTAAGAAAAACTGCAGCCGCAAAAGGTAGGGTCGGCGCGCTGCGCCGACCGCGGACGCCGCAGCGCGGCGTCCCTACCTGCGGCTACGGTTTATGTTAAACCGCTATAGTTGCCCGATCAGGAGGCTGGGGCGGGGAGGATGGCGTTCAAGGCTCCGAGCAGTTCCTCGGCGGAAAACGGTTTCGCCAGCAGGCGCACGCCGCTTTCCTGCAACTCGCGCATCCTGGAAAAGTGGGTATTGTAACCGCTCGACAGGATGACCCGCAGGCCCGGCTTGTCGGCCAGGAATTTTCGGCACAACTCGTGTCCGCCCGGGCCGCCCGGCAGGACGACGTCGGAGAGCAGCACCTCGATTCGCGCGCGGTGTTTTTCCCAAAGCAAATCCGCTTCCGTGCCGGTGCCTGCCTTGAGCACGCGGTAACCCTGGCGCTCGAGGAAAAGGGCCACGAGGTTGCGGACGACGGGTTCGTCCTCCACCAGCAGCAGGGTGCGCGATCCTCCGCGCGCCTGCCCCGCGGTTGTCGGCGCAGGCCGGGCCGGCACGGGTTCGCCCGCCGGGAAAAAAAGCTGGAACGTCGTTCCCTGCCCGGGCTGGCTGGCCACCCGGATCCATCCCCCGTGCTGCTGGACAATTCCGTGAACCGCGGCGAGGTGGAGGCCTGTGCCGCGCCCGACGTCCTTGGTGGTAAAGAACGGTTCAAACAGGTGCGCCAGCGTATACGCGTCCATCCCGCACCCCGTGTCGGCGACGGAGAGCACCACGAAACGCCCCGGGCGCGCCCCGGCGGGCGCCTCGGGGTCCAGCGTTTCCAGGATTTCTTTCTTGAGGGAAATGCTCACCAAACCGCCGCCGGGCATGGCGTCGCGCGCGTTGAGGCAGAGTTGGATCAGCACCTGTTCGAGCAACGACCGGTCGAGGGTGCAGTGCGGAAGCCCGGCTTCGAAGGTCAGCTCCAGCCGAATCTCGCCTCCGAGCGCCTGGCGGAGCATGCCGGCCGCGCTCTGCAGCGACTTTTCAAGGTCGATCGATTCAGGTCGGAGGGCGGATTGGCCGCTGAAGGCGAGGATCATGCGGATCAACTCCGACGCGCGCCGGCTGAGCCGGGTCATTTCCTGGAGGGAATCGTCCAGGTTCACCTCGGCGGCGCGGTCCTTCAGCAGGTCCAGGTTGAGCATCATCGCGGCCATGATGTTGTTGAATTCATGCGCCATTCCACCCGCAAGCTGCTCCACCGCCTCCATCTTCTGCGAATACCGCAACACCGCCTCAGCCCTCTTCCCGCTGGTAATGTCGCTCACGATGTGCACCGCGCCTGAAACGCGGTTCTCCGCGTCGAACACCGGATCCACCGTCACATTGAACCAGCGGTCCCCGACCCGCAGTTCCGCCGACTCCCGCTGCCGGCTTTTCTGCATCTTCACGACCGGGCACTCCGGGATCGGAGCGCTCGTGCCATGAACGATTTCCCAGCAGGGACGGCCCAGCATGTCCTGCGGTTCGCGTTGAAAGAGTTTCTCGGCCGCCCGGTTGCAGCGGCGGATGCGCTGTTCGGGGTCCAGCAGCCAGACTGCGTCGTTCAGGGCGTCGAACGTGTTTTTCCAGTCGCGATTCGATTGCTCCAGTTGTTCGCGGGAAGTGATCCGCTCGGTGACATCCTGGATCGTGGGGAGGATGTACAAAGGCCGCCCCGCGGGATCCCGGACCAGGCTCACCGACACCCGGCCCCACACGACCCTGCCATCCTTGCGCCGGTAGCGTTTGTCGATCTGAAAGGATTCCTGTTCGCCCGAAATCAATTTGCCGACCTGTTCGAGGCTGGAAGCGATGTCGTCCGGGTGGGTGATGTCGCGGAACGTGAGCCTGAGCAGTTCCGATTCCTCGTAGCCGAACAGGTGGCAGAACGCGCGGTTGACGCGCACGAAACGGGAGTCCGGGCTTACCAGCGCCGTGGCGATCGGGGCATCAAGAAACAGGCTCGCCAGCACGGCCGGGTTCCAGTTCTCGAACTGGATCGAAGGTCGCGAACCACTGTCTTCAGACGGGTTCATGCCTGCGAGCAGTAGTCTACCCGATCGACCCTGATGGCATCAAGATCGATTACGGGTTCGGAAGCAGCGGGGCGCGAGGATTCTAACGATCCGCCAGGCAGAAGGCCGGTTGGGAGGGCGCCGGTTGATCCAGCCGCACCTGCACCGTTGCCTCGGGCAGAACCCGGACCGCAAAAACCACGTTGCGGTCGCGATCGGGCAGTTCCTCCACTTTCGCCTCGATGCGGTAGTCGCCCGCGGGAAGGGTGATGACGGCGGGCGTGGAGGAATCTCCGCGGGTGCGATTGCGGACCGTTCGCACCAGTTCGCCGCGGGGGGTTGTCACCCGGTAATCCGTGTGGACCTGGCGCCGGAGGAAATCGTTCCGGCCGTAGTCATTGTTCCAGAAAAACTCCTCGCCGTTGATCTGGATGGGGAGCAATTCGCGGGAGGAATAAACCTGTAGGCGGCCGGAAACAGGGGGCGTGGCGGGTTCGGCGGCGGACAGCATGGAGACAGGAAAGCCCATCAACAGCAGGGGACACAGCATTTGGACCAAGGATTTCATAATATATCTACTCGCCTAATATTGATCAAAAGTAAAGCACATGAACGGATTTTCATGAATCTTTCAGGGAGCGTTCAGGATTCGGGCCGCGGAAGGCGCAGCGATTCTGAACGAATTTTAATCAAGGATTTTAGGTATTTTAATCAACGTCTGGTTTAGTTGGGTTGTCTGATTCCCATGCGAATACTCCTGGTTGAAGACGAGAAGAAGGTGGCGGACGTCGTGGCGCGCGGTTTGAAGGCCGAGCGTTACGCGACGGACGTGGCTTATGATGGGCGGAGCGGGTGGCGGATGGCGGAGGCGTATGATTACGACCTGGTGGTGCTGGACGTGATGTTGCCGGGGCTGGCGGGGACCGAGGTGCTGCGGATGATCCGGCGGCGGAATGCGCAGGTGCCGATCCTGATGCTAACGGCGCGGTCGGCGACGGCGGACAAGGTGGAGTCGTTCGAGGTGGGGGCGGACGATTACCTGACAAAGCCGTTTGCGTTCGCGGAATTGCTGGTGCGGGTGAAGGCGCTGTTGCGGCGCGGACCGGTGAACCGGTCGAGCGTGTTGAAGGTGGGCGACCTGGAAGTGGACCGGCTGACGCAGCAGGTGCGGCGGGCGGGTCGGCGGATTGATCTGACGGCGAAGGAGTATGCGTTGCTGGAGTACCTCGCGTCGCAGCCGGGCCGGGTGTTTTCGCGGACGATGATTGTGGAGCACGTGTGGGACGAAAGTTTCGAGGGGCTGACGAACATCGTGGATGTGTACGTGCGCCACTTGCGGAGCAAGGTGGACGATCCCTTTCCGGCGAAACTGATCCGGACGGTGCGGGGGGTGGGCTATTACGTTGGGGAGGAGGCCGGCGCATGAGTCCTCGATCGCTTCGATTCCGGCTGGTGGCCTGGTATGCGAGCCTGGTGTCGGTGGTGCTGTTGGCGCTGGGCGGACTGAGCTGCCTGGCGCTGCAGCATTTCCTGGAGAGCAACCTGCGCGACATCGAGGTGCGGCGCGCGCGGCAGATTGCCGAAACGCTGTTGTCCCGGCCCGGCCCGGTGGATGAATCGCGCCTCGCGGCCGACCTGGAGTCGTTGTATGCGCCCGCCGCGAACGACCGGTTCCTGCGGGTGACCCGCGGGGACGGCGCGGCGGTCTATGTGTCGGGCCGGCCGAAGGACGAGAGTTTCGACCCGGCGCAAGTGCCGCCGCCGCCCTCCGGGCGCAAGCCGGAATCGGCCCGCCTCGAAAAACTGTCCGGCGGCACGGCGCTGCTGATTGCGACGCTCGATCACCGGGCGGCGTCGGGGGCGGTGTACGCGGTGGAGGTGGGGGCGTCGACCGCGCCGATTTCGGGCATGCTGCGCCGGCTGCTGTTGCTGCTGGCCGCGGGGCTTCCCGTGGTGCTGGTGGTGGCGGTGGGGGGCGGACTGTTCCTGGTCGGCCGCGCGCTGGCGCCCGTGGAGCAGATTGCCCGCAAGGCCGAGCAGATCACCCAGCATAATCTTTCCGAACGGCTGCCGCTCGCGCGCACGGGGGACGAGCTGGAGCGGCTGGCGATTTCGCTCAATCACATGATCCGCCGGATCGAGGACGCCGTGTTGAATTCGAAACGGTTCGTGGCGGATGCCTCACATGAATTACGCACTCCATTGACCGTGCTGCGGGCGGAGCTGGAAACCCGGATGGCGGACACGGGCCTCGACGCGAGCGCCCGGGAGTCGCTCGGCAGCATGCTCGAGGAGGTCGAGCGGCTGGCGCGGATCGTGGAAGGCTTGTTCGCGCTGTCGCGCCTTGACGCGGGCGAGGCGTCGTCGGAATGGAATCCGTTCGACCTGGCGGAGCTGGCGGCGACCACGGCGGACCAGATGAGCCTGCTGGCGGAGGACAAGGGCATCGCGGTGCGGTGCCTGGCGCCGGCGCCGGTGGCGGTGCGGGGCGACCGGTCCCGGCTCAAGCAGGTCGTCGTCAACCTCCTCGACAACGCGATCAAATACACCCCGCCGGGCGGCAGCATCCGGCTCCAGGTCGTGCGCCAGAACGGCCACGCCGTTCTGGACGTGGAGGATTCGGGCATCGGGATTCCTCCCGAATCGATTCCCCATGTTTTCGACCGGTTTTACCGGGTGGATGCCGCGCGGTCGCGCGAGGAAGGGGGCGCCGGGCTCGGATTGTCCATCGTCCAGGCCATTTGTGCGGCGCACGATGCGCGGGTGGAGGTGGAAAGCACGCTGTCGAAAGGCAGCTTGTTCCGGGTCCGGATTCCCGCGGCAGCGGCGGATGAAGTTCGACGAAAACGATTGAATGAACACTGAACCTGTCACCACTGGAAGCGGGCGCGTTTCGATCCTTCGCGGGCTGGCGCGGCGGGTGCCGTGGCGGACCGCGGCCGTGATGTCGGCCGTGCTTGGCGGCGCGGTGCTGCTGCTGAGGCCGTGGCAGGGCAGGGCCGACGCGCCTGCAGGCGGCATTCCCCCGGCGCCGGCGGCGCGGCAGGACTCGCTGCCCTGCGTTGCGGTGGTGACGGTGGAACGCCGGGATCTTTACCGCGAGTTGAGGATCCCCGCGGAATTCCGGCCGTATGCGGACGTGGATCTTCACGCGAAGGTGTCGGGTTACGTGGACCGGATGGAGGTGGATTTGGGGGACCGGGTGAAGGCGGGGCAGTTGCTGGCCACCCTGGAGGTGCCGGAGTTGCAGGAGCAATTGAACGGCGCCGTCGCGGCCGAGCAGCGGGCGGAGGCGGACTACCGGAACGCGCACCTGGAATTCACGCGGCTGGCCTCGGTCAACAAGGATCATCCCAACCTGGTGGCCCAGCAGGATCTCGATGCCGCCGAGGCGCTCGACGGCAAAGCCCAGGCGGCGCTGGCGGCGGCAAAATCCGACGTCCAGCGTTACCGGGCGCTGGTGGGCTACACCCGGATCACGGCCCCGTTTGACGGTGTCGTTACACGGCGCTACGCCGATCCCGGCGCGCTCATCCAGGCCGGGACCGCGTCGGACACCCAGTCGCTGCCACTGGTGCGGCTCTCGGACAATTACCGGTTGCGGCTGGATTTTCCGGTATCGGTGGATGACGTGGCCGAAGTGCATCCGGGAGACGCGGTGGAGGTGCGGATCGAGTCGCTGGGGGGAAGGGCGTTGTCGGGCAAGGTGACGCGGTTTGCGCGCAAGGTGGAGGAGGGGACGCGCACGATGTTGACGGAGCTGGAGGTGGACAATCCCGGGCTGGAGTTGGTGCCGGGGATGTATGCGACGGTGATGTTGCGGGTGCAGCCGCACCCGGCGGCGGTGGCGGTGCCTGTGGAATGCGTTTCTTCCGGCCGCAAACCGGTTGTTTACGTGGTGAACGACCGGCAGCAAATCGAGGAGCGGCCCGTGAGGCTGGGGCTGGAAACCTCGGCCTATTTCGAAGTGTTATCCGGGCTGCAGGCGGGCGACCGCGTTCTACTGGGCAACCCCGGGCAGCTCCAGCCCGGCCAGAAAGTGGACCCGCGCCCGGCCAGCCTGGTCGCCTCCCAATGACGTTCTCTTGCCACTGATTCATGTCGCGATTTGCCATCCGTTATCCGTACCTCGTCATCGTGCTGTGCCTGGTCACCTGCGTGGTCGGCCTGACCAGCCTGCTGCGCATGCCGGTAGATTTGTTTCCGCCGATCAACATCCCGGTGGTGGTGGTGGCGACGTTTTTTTCGGGCATGCCGCCGGAGCAGGTGGAAACGGACATCACGGGCCGGTTCGAGCGGTTTTTCACGCTGGCGAGCGGGGTGGATCACATTGAATCCCGGTCGCTGCCGGGGGTGAGCCTGATCAAGGTTTATTTCCAGCCGGGGTTCAATTCGGATTCGGCCGTGACGAGCATTGCGAACCTGGCGATGGCGGATTTGCGGAAGCTGCCTCCGGGGACTCTTCCGCCCGTTGTGTTGAAGTTCGACGCCTCGAGCCTGCCGGTGTGCCTGATCACCTTGAAGGGCGAGGGGCTCGGCGAGGCGGCGCTGCGGGATCTCGGGCAATACGACGTTCGCAACCAGGTCGCGAATGTGCCCGGCGCGTCCGTGCCGCAACCCTTCGGCGGCCGCTACCGGCAGATCATGGTCTATGTCGATCCGCTCAAGCTGGAAGCCCACCAACTCAGCGTGATGGACGTCGTGCGCACCGTGAACGAGGCCAACCTGATCCTGCCTGCCGGGGACGTTAAGATCGGCCCCTTCGATTACAACCTGTATGCGAACAGCCAGGTGAACGCGATCCGGGACATCAACCGCCTGCCGTTGAAAACGGTCGGGAACGCCTCGGTGCTGGTGGCCGACGTGGGCCGGGCCGAGGATGCGTCCCAGATTCAATACAACATCGTTCGCGTCGACGGCCAACCCTCCGTGTACCTGCCCGTTCTCAAGCAGGGCGGCGACGCGAACACCATTTCCGTCGTGAACGGCATCCGGTCCGCCGTGTCGCACCTGCTCGATGTGCCGAAGGAACTCGTGACCAAGGTGGTATTCGACCAGTCCGTTTTTGTGCGCAGCGCGATCGAGAACCTGGTGCACGAAGGCGCGATCGGCCTGCTGTTGACCGGCTTGATGATCCTGCTGTTCCTCGGAAGCCCGCGCGCCACCGTGGCTGTATTTTTGTCGATCCCGCTGTCCGCGCTGGCCGCGTTCATCGCGCTGTCGTTTTCGGGAGGAACCATCAATGCCATGATTCTCGGCGGGCTCGCGCTGGCGTTTTCGCGCCTCATCGACAATTCGGTGGTCGTCCTGGAAAACATCTTTCGCCACCTGGAAGCCGGCGAAGCGCCCGCCGTGGCGGCGGAGAAGGGCGGCCGCGAAGTGGCGCTGCCCGTGCTGGCGGCGACGCTGGCGACTGCCGTGGTCTTTTTTCCGGTCACATTTCTCTACGGGGTGAGCCGGTTTCTTTTCGGAGCGCTGGCGCTCTCGGTGATCCTGTCGCTCGCCGCGTCCTACGTCGTGGCGCTCACCGTGGTGCCGTTGTTTTGCGCCAAGTGGATGTCGGCCCGGCAGGCCTTCACGGAGGAGGCGGAGTACGCGAAACGGTCGCGCGCCGCGCGGTTTCACGCGGCGTTCAACCGCCGGTTTCACGCGTTGCTGGATCGCTACGGCCATTGGCTGAACCTGGCCTTGCTGCGTCCGTCCGCCACGGTCCTCGGCATCGCCGGCATGGTCCTGGCCAGCCTCGCGCTGTGGCCGCGCGTCGGAGAGGCGTATTTTCCGAGGACCGACCCGGGTCAATTCATGGTGAATCTCAAGGCGCCGAGCGGCACCCGGCTCGAAATCACGGACCAGTTGGTCGCGCGCGTGGAAGCGATCGTCCGCAAAGTCGTCGCGCCTGCCGACCTGCGGATCCTCGTGTCCAACATCGGGGTGACGCCGGGGTTTTCTTCGATCTACACGCCGAATTCCAGTCCGCACACGGCATTCGTGCAGGTGGGCCTGGGTGAGCATCATGGTCGGAGCAGTTTTGAGTATATGGACCGGCTGCGGCGGCGGCTGCGCGCAGAATTGCCTGAAGTGACGGCGTATTTCCAGACCGGCGGCCTGGTGGACGCCGTGTTGAACCAGGGCATGCCCGCGCCGCTGGACATCCAGGTGAGCGGTTCGAATCTCGAGCAGGCGCATGCCGCCGCGGCGGACATCGCGCGGCGGGTGAGGGCGCTGCCCGGTGTCAGCGATGTGCTGGTGCCGCAGGACGTGGATTACCCGGCGTTGAAGCTGGACATCGACCGCGTGCGCGCCGGCGAGCTGGGGTTGAACGAGAAGGAGATTGTCGGAAACGTGATCACGGCGCTGACGTCGGACCAGATGATCGCCCCGAGTTACTGGGTGGATCCGCACAGCGGCAACGATTACCTGCTGACCGTGCAATATCCCGAGGGGGCGATCCGGAGCCTGGCGGACCTGGGTTCGGTTCCGCTGCGCGGGCCGCGGTCGCCGCAGCCGACCCGGCTCGACACGGTCAGCCACATCAGCCACATCCTGTCGCCGACCGAGGTCGATCACTACCAGCTTCGGCGCGTGTTTGATGTTTACGTGGCGCCGCGGGCGGAGGATCTCGGGCAGGTGTTGAGCGGTGTCCGCGGAGTGCTGGCCCGGACGAAGCTGCCGCCGAACCTGCGGGTGGAAATCCGCGGCTCCGCCCGGGCGATGCAGACCTCGTTCCGCAGTTTCGGATTCGGCCTCGTGCTGGCGACGCTGCTGGTTTACCTGATCCTCGTCGCGCAGTTCGGTTCGTTCCTGGACCCGCTCCTGATCCTGCTGGCGATTCCCACCGGGCTGATGGGCGTGCTGCTGATGCTGTATCTGACAGGCACGACGCTGAACATCATGTCCCTGATGGGGGTCGTGATGATGGTGGGGATCGTGGTGTCCAACAGCATCCTGATCGTGGAATTTGCAAACCGGCTTCGCGGGGAAGGGTTGCCGTTGCGGGAGGCGATCACGCAGGCCTGCCGCGTGCGGCTTCGCGCGGTGCTCATGACTTCTCTGGCCACACTGATCGGGTTGATCCCGATGGCGGTGGCGTTTGGATCGGGCAGCGAAGCCTACGCACCGCTGGCGCGGGCGATCATCGGGGGGCTTGCGGTCTCGGTCGTGTTGACGGTGTTCCTGGTCCCGGCCGCGTATTACCTGGCCTATCGCGGGCGTGGCGCCGGTCAGGGGGCGGGGGAGGCGGAAACGGCATGAGGCGAATTTGGATGATTGGCGGATGGCTTTGGTTTGTGAGCTTGTTGCCGGCCGCGGCGCAGGGGAAAGAGGATCCTGTTCCGAGCCTCACCCTCGCCGCGGCACACACCCTGGCGCTGAAAAATCATCCGCGGATCGCCGCGGTCAATTCCCAGGCTCTCGCCGCCGTCCAGCAGGTGAAGGAGGCGCGCGCCGGATTTTTTCCCAGCGCAAGCCTGGTCGGCACCGCGGCCGGCGCGGGATCGGACAACACGCGAATCCTGGCGGGCGCATTGAACAATCCGAGCGTGATCGACCGCGTGGCGGGCGGCGTGTGGGTGAGCCAGTTGCTGACCGATTTCGGGCGCACTGCCAACCTGGCGGCCAGCGCCAAATACCATGCGCAGGCGGAATCGGACCGCGCAGCGGCGACGCGCGAACAGGTGTTGCTGGAGGTGGACCGCGCGTTTTTCGGGGCGTTGCGGGCGCAGGCGGTCCTGCAGGTGGCTTCGGAAACGCTCGACACGCGCCGCCTGCTGCTCAGCCAGGTGGCGGTGCTGGCGACCAACAAATTGAAATCGGAACTGGACGTGAGTTTCGCCCAGGTCTCGGTCGAGGAAGGCCGGCTGCTGTTCGAACGGGCGCAGAACGACCTGGACGCGGCGCGGGCGGATTTGTCGGCCGCGCTGGGGGACCGGCGGGAGCGCGTGTACCAGCCTGTGGAGTCGTCGGCGCCGGCCGCCGGCGATCCCGGGGAGGTTTCGGACTGGATTGCGCGGGGGTTGCGGGACCGTCCCGAACTGGGTGAATTGCGGTCGGAGCAGGAATCTGCGCGGCGCTACGCGCGGGCGCAGCGGGACGCGCGGCTGCCGGTGCTGGCGGCGGTGGGTGCGGCGGGGGGGGCGCCGGTGCATGACAGCCGGCTGGCCGACACCTATGCGGCCGCGGGCGTCACGTTGAACATGCCGCTGTTTGCCGGCGGACTTTATCAGTCGCGTCAGCGCGAGGCCGAGCTCCGGGCGGAGGCGGCGGGTGAATTGCTGCGCACGATGGAGGACGAAGTGATTCGCGACGTGCGGGTGTCGTGGCTCCGATGGAACGGTGCGCGGGAGCAGTTGCGGACCACGGGGCGCCTGCTCGAACATGCCGGGCGCGCGTTCGACCTGGCGCAGGCGCGCTACAAGGTGGGCAGCAGTTCCATCGTCGAACTCAGCCAGGCGCAGCTTGCGCTGACCTCGGCCGAGATTGCGAACACCACGGCGCGCTACGAAGTGCTGCTGCAGCGCGCCGTCCTGGATTTCGAAGCGGGCGTTTCCGACCAGGACGGGACCCGTTTTCAACCCGGAGTTTCCCAACCGCAAACCTCAACTCGTCAAAACCCATGAAAACAATCCATCACGCATTCGGACCCCTGCTCATCGCGGTCATGGCCGGTTGCGCCTCGCGCGCCGGCGTTGTTCTTCACCAGCCGGTCGGCCCCGGCCACCCTCAAACCGCCTCGCGCAGCCGCCGCCAGGGCGAACTGATCGTTTATTCCGCGCCGGAAGCGGCCGACCCCGCGAACGCCTACCAGGTGAGCCACACCTCCTACAAAATCCTGGCCCCGGACGGAAAGTTGCTGCGCCGGATCGACAACCGGTGCGGGTCGTTTTACAGCCAGCCCGTCACGGTGGACCTTGCGCCGGGACAGTATGAAATTGAAGCGCAGGCGGTCAACGCCGGGCGTGTGATTGTGCCGGTCCTGATCGAGGATGGCCGCACGACGGTGGTGGATCTTGACGAAACCCAGTTTCCCCAGGACGTGCCGAAGGATTCGCCGGACTGGGTGCGGCTGCCCAACGGGATTGTGATTGGCGCCGCGGCGGAGCCTGCCGGGTCGCAAATGACCGTCAGCAAATAAAAAGGCAGCGTCTCGGTGTCAGACGCTGCCGTTCGAGTTAGCCGTTTTGCGTTTGCCTCCTTTGCCATTCAGGCGCGGTCATCCTGCACTTTCCATATGTCGATCCCGCGTCGGGTGCGTGACAAAGCCGTCAGAACTCCGGCGGCTGTCATGAGCGTGTCGTGAAATTTTCCGGCAAACCGGTCTTGAGCGCGGGCGCGACCGGGCTAGCCTGAGTTCGGGCGTTACCGGTGTCCGGTTGTTTGCTGCGATGAAACCGTTCAAGAACATAACCCGCGCATTTGCCATGTCTGTTTTTCTCTCCGCTGCCGCATCCGGCGCCCCCGCGGGGCGCGTGGGTGAATTTGAAGGCCAAACCGCCCTCGGCCAGCCCGCGCCGGCCGGTTCGGCAGCCTGGAACGCGGTCAGCCAGCTCTACGTGCTCCCCGCTTCGGGATCGCCCTATTTCGCCTGGCGCAAACTCCGGGGCGATTTCATTCTGCAGGCCCAGCTCGGCGACCCGGGCGCGGCGCGGAACGCGGGCTGGATGATCCGCCGGCAACTGGACCCCGACGCCGACTTCGCAGCCGGCATGGTCGGCATGGATGGCAGCGCGGCGCTATCGGTCCGGCGCAAACCCGGCGCGGGGGTCGAAACAGAGCCTCTGCCGGTAACGGGGGCCGATGTGCTGCAATTGGAGCGGCGCGGACACGAGCTGATTTTTTCCGCGGCCCGCTTCGGCGAACCCTTCGTCACCCGCAGCCTGGCGAACATCGATCTCGGCGACGAGGTCTGCGCCGGCTTGTGCGCCGCATCCGGGGCGCCGGTGGAGTTCCGGAATGTCCGGATCATCCGCCCGGCGAAGCCCGGCTTTGTGCCGTACAAGGATTACATCGGCAGCCGGCTGGAGATTCTCGACGTGGACAGCGGGAACCGCGAATGGATCTACAGTTCCGGGCAGCCGTTCGAGGCGCCGAACTGGACGCCCGACGGAAATTTCCTGATCTACAACAGCAGCGGCGGCGATGAGAATTACAAGGGCCGGCTTTACCGGTTCGATCTCCTCACGCGCACGCCCGCGCTGATCCCGTCCGGGTTCGCGATCCGCAACAACAACGATCACGTGCTCTCGTTCGACGGCTCGATGCTGGCGATCAGCCATCACAGCGCGGAGCACAACGGTCAGTCGGCCGTGTTCACGCTGCCGGCCGGGGGCGGCGTGCCGAAGCGGATCACGTCCCGCGCGCCGTCGTATTTGCACGGCTGGTCGCCGGACGGGAAGTTCCTGGTCTACACGGGCGGTCGGGACGGGGATTACAACATTTACCGGATGGCGTCGGACGGCAGCGGCGACGAGGTGGCGTTGACGCACACGAAGGGATTGAACGACGGGCCGGAATACAGCCCGGACGGGAGGCATATTTATTTCAACTCCACGCGCACGGGCCTGATGCAGATCTGGCGGATGAAACCGGACGGGTCGGAGCAGGAACAGGTGACGAGCGACGGTTTTAACAACTGGTTCGCGCACCTGTCGCCCGACGGGCGCCGGATGGTGTTCCTGAGTTATTCCCGCGACGTGGCGCCTAACGATCACCCGTACTACAAGCACATTTACATCCGGACGATGCCGGTGGACGGCGGGACGCCGAAGGTGATCGCGTATGTTTACGGCGGGCAGGGGACGATGAACGTGCCCTCGTGGTCGCCCGACGGCCGGATGGTGGCGTTCGTGAGCAACTCGGACGGGTTTTAACCCTTCGAAATCTCAAGCATCCGATCGATGGGCAACCGCGCGCGGGAAAGGATTTCGGGCGGCAATTCGATGCGCGGGGAGAGGTTCTTCATGCAATCGCGCACCTTGGCGAGCGTGTTCAATTTCATGTATTTGCACTCGCTGCAGCGGCAGTTGTCCGTCGGCAGCCGCATCACATCGTAGGTCGGCGCACAGAGGAATTCCTTGCCCGGGCATTCTTTTTTCATGCGATGGATGATGCCGGATTCGGTGACGATGATGAATCGGCGGGCCGGGCTGGTCCGGCAGTAGGTGATCATTTTCTCGGTGGAACAGACGGCGTCGGCGAGGTCGCGCACTTCGCGGAGGCTTTCGGGGTGGACGACGACTTTCGCGTCCGGGCAGGCGGCGCGGAGTTTCTGGAGGCTTTCCTTTTGGAATTCGACGTGGGCATAGCAGTTGCCTTTCCAGAGCGTCATGGGCCGGCCGGTTTGTTCCGTCACCCAGGCGCCGAGGTTTTCGTCGGGCACGAACAGGAGGTCGCGGCCGGCGGGCGCGGCGCGCACGATTTTATCCGCGTTGCCGCTGGTGACGATGACGTCGCTGAGCGCCTTCACGGCGGCGCTGCAGTTGATGTAGGCGATGGTCCAGAAATTCGGGTTCGTGCGCTGCAGTTCGGCGAGTTTGTCGGCGGGGCAGCTTTCCTCGAGGGAACAGCCGGCGTCCTTGTCCGGCAGCACCACGATCTTGCCCGGGTTGAGGATCTTGGCCGTCTCCGCCATGAAATGAACGCCGCAGAACACGATGACATCCGCCGGCGTCTGCGCCGCCTGCTGCGAGAGCCCGAGGGAATCGCCGACGTAATCCGCAACGTCCTGGATCTCCGGCACCTGGTAATTGTGGGCGAGAATGACGGCGTTGAGCTGTTTCTTGAGCGCAAAAATTTCGCGGCGCAGGGGTTCCGCGTCCGCGTCCGCCATCGGAGCCCGCATGGCCGGCCGGCCGATGCCGGCTGTCGTGTCCGTCACGGTAGTCATCGGTTCACGTTACGCGGCCGGTGCACCGGGGTCAACCCGCTGCGGCGGATGTGGCCGCAGGAAACAAAGTCGCAAGGGAGGGCCCGATCGGTCAAATGTTGAATGTCTAGATGTGACACCGGGACCCGGTGTCCATCTGGGCATTCAGCATTTGAAGGGTTCTTGGACAGTTCGGGGATGGAGGAGGTGCCAGGCCGCGGGGCGGTCAGGGGAGGAAACCGCACCAGAAGAGCAGCCGGACGAAGCCGTAGGCGAGGACGAAGCTGATGGGCAGGGTGAGGATCCAGGCCCAGACGATGCGTTCGGCGACGGTCCATTTGAGTGCGCTGAGGCGTTTGGCGGCGCCGACGCCCATGATGGAGGAGGTGATGACGTGGGTGGTGGAGACGGGCATACCCATGGCGGCGGTGCCGAGGAGGACGGTGGCGCCGGCGGTTTCGGCGGCGAACCCGTGGACGGGTTGTAATTTCACCAGTTTATGTCCCAGCGTTTTAATGATGCGCCATCCGCCCGCGGCGGTGCCTGCCGCCATGGTGAGTGCGCAGAGCACTTTGATCCAGATCGCGATGTCCTGGTGCCGCGGGTCGGCCGCTTCGGCCGTGCGGAGGAATCCGAGCCAGCCCGGGAGCTGGTCGAAGGTGCCGGCCTTGGTGGCGGCGAGGAGTGCGAGTGAAATGATGCCCATGGTTTTCTGGGCGTCATTGGTTCCGTGGCTGAATCCCATGTAGGCGGAGCTGAGGAGCTGGAGTTTTCCGAACACGCGGGTGACGGTGAGCGGGCGCCATCCGTGCAGCAGGAGGTAGAGGATGACCATGAAGACGAAAGCGATGACGAGGCCGAGCACGGGGGAGATGATCATGGGGATGACGACCTTGAACAGGACGCCGCCGCCATTCCACCAGTGCTGGCCTTCGGCGGGGAGTTTGCTCCAGACGACGGCCTGCCAGTTGCCGCTGGTGGCCGCGACCGCGGCGCCGCAAAGGCCGCCGACCAGGGCGTGGCTGGAACTGGAGGGCAGGCCGACGAACCAGGTGATGAGGTTCCAGAGCACGGCCGCGAGCAGCGCGCAGATCAGCATGTGGGAGGAAGCCGAGGCGGGGACGACGGAGGTGTCGACGAGTCCGGAAGCGATGGTTTTGGCGACGGCGGCGCCGGTCATGGCGCCGGCGAGGTTGGTGATGGTGGCCAGGAGGATGGCCTGGCGCGGCGTGAGCACCTTGGTGCCCACCACGGTGGCGATGGAGTTGGCCGTGTCGTGGAAGCCGTTGGTGTAGGTGAACAGCAGGGCCACCAGGACGACGGTAAGGACCAGGATCATGGTGGTCAGGAATTCTTCAGCACCACATGCGAAATCACATTTCCTGCGTCACGGCAGCGGTCGATGACTTTCTCCAGCAGTTCATAGAGGTCCTTCAGCGCAATCACCTTCACCGCTTCGTGCCGGCCGCTGAACAGGTCCCGGTAAAGCTCCACCATTTGCTTGTCGGCCTCGCCCTCCACCTGCTGCAGATTGTCATTGATGGCCTTGATCTGCTCCAGGTTCACCCCGCGGCGCAGGCTCTGAACCATTTTCAGCACGCAGACCGTCGCCTGGTCGAGCAGTTCGATCTGGCGCGAGAAATCGACTCCGCGCACGTACTGCGGCGCGAGCAGAACGCGTTCGCTGAATTTTTCAACCGTCTTGGGGATCCGGTAAAGCGCGTTGCTGAGCGATTCGATGTCCTCGCGCTCGAAGGCGGTGACGAACGTGCTGTAGACCGCGTTGCGGATGGTGGCGGTGATTTCCTTGTCCTTGCGGCGGGACCGGGCGAACTCCTCGAGTTCGACGGGGCGATCGAGGGATCGGCTGAGCCGGACGAGGGCCTGGACGCTGGTGTGCGCCTCCTGGGCGCTGGCCTCCAGCAATCCGAAGAACATGTCTTCCTTACCAAGCAGACGTTGCAGCGAAAACATAGCGCGGTAGTTCTACAGAAGCGGCGGCAAAGCGCACGCAAAAAATAAGGCGGTTTGCTGCGGACGCGGTAACGATATCACGATTTCTTTAACGAATCCGGCCTGGCGCGTGTCTCCGGGCCGTGGCATGGAAGCTGCGAAAATTTTGAATGCGTCGGCGGACAGGGAATGAGGGCGCCGATGGGAATGAACCGTGAACAGAAAGGTGAACGAATGAAAGCACTTCAGATTGCGGCCCTGGCCGCCGCCGCGGCGCTCCTGCCCGCGCCGTCTCATGCCGACCAAACCAACCTCGTGCAAACCCTCAGCGTCGAGCTGATGGGCGTTGCGCAGGGACCCACCGTGACGAACGGCGGGTTTGTGATGACCACCACCCGGTACGTGCCGGTCGATTCGCGCGCGATCATCGCCGCTCTGAGGACCGCCACCGGGACCGCGTTTTCGCCAGGCAGCCGGCTGTTTGTCGTGACGCCGCTCGACGGCGGCGACGCGTCAATCCAGGTGCGCGACGGCACGACGACGGTGGATGTCACGGCGTATTTCGCCCATGAAACGCTGAGCGACACCGTGCAGGGATCGGCCTGGGCCGGCAACTGGCGCAGCCGCCGCGTGGTGAACACCGAATACAACATCCAGCGCCTCGTGCTGCAGGACGCGGGCGCACCCGTGTCGCTGCACTTCGACGTGCGCGGTTTCGCCGCGCAGACCTCCGCCGGAAACGCGCCCGGCGGCGAACTCGACATCCGTGCCGCGGGCACAGGCTCTCGCAACGGCACGCCGCTGATCCTGCAGGGGTTCATCGTCGTGCGCGGCCAGGCGCTCGAGGTGACCACCAGCCCCGGCGGCGGCCCCGCCACCTGATTCCCGCCCCGAATCCCTCGGGCCTCACCGGCCCGATGCGCGCGACCCGGACGGTTCCCCGCCGTCCGGGTCGCTGCTTTTTCGAGCGGCAGGATCGCCCGCCCGCGGCGTTCGCTTTCAACAAAATGCACGTCTGGGCCGGCCTGGACGCCCGCCCACCCGGCCGCGGGGGCTTGTCACTGAATCGTAACAATCCCGACTTTGGACCGTAACGGATGACTTCTAGTTTCACTTCAACGGGCGAATTGAAGAACTAACCTGAACTCAAATGACTCGACGCAACATCCCCTCGAAACGATCCCGGAAACAGCGCTGTCTGGCGGGCGGGGCGGCGCTTTTGACCGCGCTGGCGGCAAGCCGCGCCGGCGCCACAGGCACCAATGATCCCCTGATGCAGGTCCTGATCAGGAAGGGCGTGATCACCGAACAGGAAGCCATCGAAATCGCCAGGGAAGTCCAAACCAACACCCCACCCGCAGCGGTCGCTCCCGAGACTCTTACCAACGCCCCCGCCACCAATGCCCCGGCCGCCAGGGCCGCCACGCCCGCCACCGCCGCGACGCCCCCGTCCGACGCGTCGAAATGGAAGCTCAGCAAGGCGATCAAGGACATCGGGCTCTACGGCGACCTGCGGTTCCGGTATGAATATCGCGGCGCGGACAACCTTCCCGGCGCCAGTCCGAGCACGTATTACCTTGAGCGATTCCGTTACGCCGCGCGCATCGGCATTCGCGGGGACCTGGTGGATCGTTTCAATTACGGGCTGCGGATCGAGACCGGGTCCAACCCGCGTTCGCCGTGGGTGACCTTCGCGAATGACAGCAATCCGACGCCGTCGTCGAAGGCGAACGACGGCATTTACATCGGGCAAGCCTACCTCGGCTGGAAGCCGGCGGACTGGTATGAGATGACGATCGGCAAGATGCCGATGCCGATTTACACGACGCCGATGGTGTGGGATTCGGACATCAACCCGGAAGGGGCGTTTGAGAAGGTGAAGGCGTCGGTGGGACAGGTGGATCTGTTTTGCGGGCTGGGGCAGTTCATTTACCAGGATGTGAATCCGTCGGACAACATCCCGTCGAGCAGCGCGTTCCTGTGGGCGTGGCAGGTGGGCGGAACGCTGCACATCGACAAGTATTCCTCGTTCAAGATCGCGCCGGTGTATTACAATCACACCGGCCAGGGGTCGTCCGCGCAATTGAACGCGCCGTTTGTGGGGCAGGGCGGGCCGGTGCCGCAGGGGACGAACGTGAACACGATCGCCTACAACCAGAACGGCATTAACAATCTTTCGATCATCGAGGTGCCCGCCGAGTACAACCTCAAGATGGGGTTGTATCATCTCCGCCTCTTCGGCGACCTGGCGTTCAACATCCAGGGCAACGAGCGCGCGCAGGCGGCCTGGAACGTGGGCCGGACGGTGAACGCGTTTCCGGCGTATCCGACCGAGGCGCCGAAGAACCAGAACCTGGCGTATCAATTCGGGATAGGATTCGGCAGCGAGGACATTGTCTACGGCCCGACCCAGGGCGTGGTGTACGGGTCCGGTTCCCGGAGAAACGCCTGGGAAGCCCGCGTGTACTGGCAGCACGTGGAGCAGTTTGCGCTCGACGTGAACACGCTGGATTCGGATTTCTTTGAGGGCCGCGGCAACTTGGAGGGCATTTACACGGCGTTCGCCTACAGTTTTACCGATTGCATCATCGGAACGGTGCGTTACGGCTATGCGAAGCGGATCACGACCACGCTCGACACGGGCGGTTACAACCCGGACCTGCAGGCCTTGAACCCGATCGACAATTACAACCTGTTCCAGTTCGACCTCACGTGGAGGTTCTGAACCGGGCGGGCAACCACAAACCAAATCCCTATGAAACATATCCTCAAGAGTCTTCTCGCCGTTGGCGCGGGCGCGCTGCTGGCGTTACCATCCCTCGCCGCCGACCCCATGCTCATCAACGGCGCCGGCGCCACGTTCCCGTACCCGATCTACTCGAAGTGGTTCGACGAATACGCCAAGGTGGATCCCTCGGTCCGGTTCAATTACCAGTCCATCGGCTCCGGCGGCGGCATCAACCAGATCATTGCCCAGACGGTGGATTTCGGGGCGTCGGACGGGCCGATGACCGATGCCGACCTGGCGAAGGCGCCGGGCAAGCTGCTGCACATCCCGACGGTGGCCGGCGCGGTGGTTATCACCTACTCGCTTCCGGGGAATCCCGAGTTGAAACTCGACGGACAAGCGATCGCGGACATTTTTCTCGGAAAAATCACGCGTTGGGATGACGCGCGCCTTGCGGCGTTGAATCCCGGGATGACGCTGCCCGACCTGGACATCGCGGAAGTGCACCGCTCCGACGGCAGCGGAACGACGTATATTTTCACGGATTACCTGGCGTCGATCAGCCCGGAATGGCTGGGCAAGGTGGGCCGCGGCAAATCCGTCAAGTGGCCGGCGAAGAACGGCCTCGGCGGCAAGGGCAACGAGGGTGTGTCCGGTTTGGTCCGCCAGACCCCGGGCGCGATCGGTTACGTGGAGCTGGTTTATGCCAAGCAAACGCAGCAGCCCTGCGCGTCGATCAAGAACGCGGCCGGACAGTTCATCCGCCCGTCGATCGAGTCGGTGACCGAGGCGTTTGGATCGGCGAAAATTCCGGATGATTTCCGTTTCAGCATGGTGAACGCGGCGGGGGAGAAGGCGTATCCGATTGCCGGCACGACGTGGCTGCTGGTGTATCAGAAGCAGAAGGACCCGGCGAAAGGCAGGAAGCTCGTGGAATTCCTGAACTGGGCGTTGACGAAGGGCGAGGGGCTGGCGGCGGGACTGGATTACGCGCCGCTGCCGTCGGGTTTGCAGCAGCGCGTTCTTGAGCTGGTCAAGACCATTCAGAACTGACAACCTCCTGCCGGAATTACCCGGTTGAAATTCATGGAAACCGCCGTTGCCACCGATGTGAGCAAGGCCCGCCCGGATCATGCGCGCCGGTCGGGCCGGGCGGACCGGGCGTTTCAATGGCTGACGCTGGGGATGGCGCTGTCGATCTTCGCGCTGATTTTCCTGACAGGTTATGAGCTGGCGCAGGGTTCCCGGCTGGCGGTGCAGAAGTTCGGCTGGCATTTCCTGGTGGACCGCGACTGGGACCCGGTGAACGAGCAATTCGGGGCGCTGCCGTTCATTTTCGGCACGCTGGTGTCGTCGTTGATCGGGCTGGTGATCGCGGTGCCGCTCAGCATCGCGACGGCGGTGTATCTGACGGAGCTGGCGCCGCGCTGGATTCGCCAGCCGCTCACGCTGTTCATCGAACTGCTGTCCGCGGTGCCCAGCGTCATTCTCGGCTTGTGGGGCATTTTTGTCATGGTTCCGTGGCTGCGGAACCACGTGTTCCCGCTCCTGAAGTCCACGCTCGGTTTCCTGCCTCTGTTCCAGGGGCCGATTTACGGGGTCAGCATGCTGGCCGGCGGCATCATCATCGCCATCATGATCATCCCCATCATCACTTCGGTGTCGCGCGAGATCCTGCGTTCGGTTCCCGGTTTGCAGCGCGAGGCGGCCTACGCGCTCGGCGCCACCCACTGGGAAGTCACGCGCATTGCGGTGCTGTCCTATGCGCGGAAGGGTCTGTTCGGCGCCGTGATCCTCGGGCTCGGCCGCGCGCTGGGTGAGACGATGGCCGTGACAATGGTGATCGGAAACCGGCCCGAGATCGCGACCTCCCTGTTCGCGCCCGGTTATACGCTGGCCAGCGTCATCGCCAATGAATTCAGCGAAGCCAGCAATGGCGTCTATCTCCAGGCGCTGTTCGAAATAGGCCTCGTGCTGCTCGCCGTGACGGTCGCCGTGAATGCCGTCGCCCAGCTCATTCTCAAGACCATGGGCGGCCCGGGAGTGAAACCCCAGAATTGACGCATGACCCCGGTGCGACCAACCCGTTCGAATCATCTCTGGCGGAAATACAAGAGTGGCGCCATGCAGGTGGTGACGCTGGGTTGCGCCCTCCTGGTGGTCGCCCCGCTTGGGTTCATTTTCTACCATATCCTCGTCTCCGGCCTGGGTTCCGTGAACTGGGCATTCTTCACCCAGCTCCCGAAACCCGTCGGAGAAGCCGGCGGCGGCATGGCCAACTCCATCGTCGGCACGTTCACGCTTCTCGCCATCGCTTCCTGCATCGGCGTCCCCGTGGGCGTGCTCGGCGGGGTTTACCTCTCCGAATACGGTTCCTCGCGCCTGAACTGGTGGGTGCGGTTCACGGCCGACATCCTGAACGGCGTTCCGTCCATCATCTGGGGCATCGTCGTCTATGCCCTCGTGGTCGTCCCCATGAAAGGATTCTCCGCCTGGGCGGGGGGGATCGTGCTGGGCATGATCATGATCCCGCTCGTGATGCGGACCAGCGAGGAGGTGCTGCAACTGGTGCCCAACGGCTACCGCGAAGCCGCGCTGGCCCTCGGCATCTCAAAATGGCGCACCATCGTTCAGATCGTCTGCCGCACTGCCTTGAAGGGCATCGTTACCGGCGTGCTGCTGGCGCTCGCGCGCGTGGCGGGCGAAACCGCGCCGCTCCTGTTCACCGCCTTCGGCAACCGCTTCTGGGCCCACAAGCTGACCGACCCCATTTCCGCGCTGCCGCTCCAGATCTTCAATTACGCCATCTCGCCCTACGACGATTGGCATCGCCAGGCCTGGGCGGGCGCCCTCGTGTTGCTGCTGATCATCGCCTCCATCAACGTGGGCGTGCGCGTGATCACCCGCGACCGGTTCCGGAAAGATTCATGACCACCCTTATGATGCCCGAGGACACATCCGCGGCCGCGCCGCAACGGCCGGAAGCCCCTCCCGCCCCGACGGCCCCGACCTCCGCCGGCTCGGCGCCCGCGTTTTCCGTCCGGAACCTTTCCGTCCATTTCGGGGACCGGCACGTGCTGAAGAATGTGTCGCTCGACATCGTTCCGAGGTCGGTCACGGCTATCATCGGGCCGAGCGGCTGCGGGAAGTCCACCTTCCTGCGCGCGCTCAACCGCATGCACGAACTCGTCCCGGAAGCCCGGATGGAGGGGGACATCCGGCTGTTCGGCGAGGATATTTACAGCCGCAAAGTCGAGGCCGTCGTCGTCCGCAGCCGCGTCGGCATGGTCTTCCAGAAATCCAATCCGTTCCCCACCATGTCCATCGCCGAGAATGTCACGGTGGGCCTGCGGTTGAACGGCATCCGGCAGCGGTCGGTGTTGTTGGAGCGGATTGAAAAATCGCTGCGCATGGCGGCGCTTTGGGACGAGGTGAAGGACCGATTGAAGGCGCCGGCGCTGAGCTTGTCGGGCGGGCAGCAGCAGCGGTTGTGCATCGCGCGCGCGCTCGCCGTGCAGCCGGAGGTGCTGCTGATGGATGAACCCGCCTCGGCGCTGGACCCGCTGGCCACGGCGAAGATCGAGGACCTGATTCTGGATTTGAAAAAGGAATACACAATCGTCATCGTGACGCACAACATGCAGCAGGCGGCGCGTGTCTCGGACGACACCGCGTTCTTTTACCTGGGGGAGCTGGTGGAGTTTGGCCCGACGAAGCGGCTGTTTACCAATCCGGCACAGAAGCGGACGGAGGATTATGTGACCGGGCGGTTCGGTTGAGTGGACGAGTTCGAATTCACGTTATGGAACATTTCGATCAGGACCTGGGCGGCTTGAAGCAGAAGCTGCTGACCATGGCGAGCCGCGCCGAGCGCGCCGTCAACGAAGCGGTGCGCGCCCTGGTGGAGCGCGACCACGACCTCGCCCTGCGGGTGAACGAGGAGGACGCCGCGATCGACCAGCTCGAGCTGGACATCGACGAGCTGGCCATCCAGCTCCTGGCCAAGGCGCCGCTCGCCAGCGACCTCCGCCTCGTCACCGTCGCCATGAAAATCACCCAGAACCTGGAGCGTGTAGGGGACGAAGCCACCAAGATCGCCAAGCGCGCGCGCGACCTCAGCCAGGAGGCCCCCGTGAAACTCCAGCTCGACCTTCCGCGCATGGCGGCGCTGTCGCTCGAGATGCTCAAAGCGTCGCTGGATTCCTTTGTCAATCGCGATCCGGCGGCCGCACGGGCGGTGATCCCGCGGGACAAGCAGGTGGATGAATTCAACAAGAAGATCACACGCGAACTGGTCGCGCACATGATGGAAGACCGCGATTCCATCCCGCGCTGCCTGAGCCTGATCACTGTTTCCAGGAGCCTGGAACGCATCGCCGATCACGCCAAGAACGTCGCGGAGGAAGTGGTGTTCCTGTGCGAAGCGCAGGATATCCGGCATTCGGGAATGGCAAAGGCCTAGAAGGGAGGTCGGGGGGCGTCGAGTGTCGAGGGCCGGAATCGCGGGTAGGGACGGCGCGCTGCGCCGTCCGCGCCGCGTCCAGCGGCGCAACTTTGCAGAGGGCATGCCAGGCGCCGTTCCGCTTTCCGCCCGCTGATACGCGGGCGGGGACGCCGCAGCGCGGCGTCCCTACCATCCGAATGCCACGCGCGCCTCTGTCCACATTAGATGCGTCGGCCCTGATTTTGGCCGGGGCACCGCTTGACAGGCTGGGTGAGGGGCCGTATAAACAAGGCTTCACCGAAGAAACAAAAAAGCACAAATATTTATGGCGATCTCTGTTGGCAGCAAGGCACCTGATTTCAATCTGAAATCCAAGCAGTCGTCCGGCATTGTGGACGTGAAGCTCAGCAACAATTTTGGCAAGAAGAACACGGTTGTTCTGTTCTTCCCGCTGGCGTTTACCAGCGTTTGCACGAAGGAAATGTGCGACATTACCTCCGGGCTCGGGGCTTACTCCGGCTTGAACGCGGAAGTGATCGGCGTCAGCGTCGACAGCCCGTTCGCGCAGGAAGCCTGGGCGCAGAAGGAAAAGATCAGCATCACCCTGGCGAGCGACCTGAACAAGGAAACCGCCAAGGCCTATGGCACGCTGCTGCCCGACCTGCTCGGCCTCGGCGCCGTCAGCGCCCGCGCCGCGTTCGTCGTCGACAAGAACGGCGTCATCCAATACAGCGAGCAAACCCCCACTCCCAAGGACCTGCCCAACTTCACCGCCATCCAGGAAACCCTGGCCAAGCTGAAGTAAGGGTTGCCCGGAACGGGGCGCTTAATAGGTGGATTGATGGATGACTGGATAGAACGGACGTATTTAGCGATCCATTTTCGATTCCGCAGCGAAGACGCAGAGAACTTTTTCTCTGCGTCTTTTTTTGCGACCCGGCCCGGTTTGTCCCGGGTATCCCGAATCCATCCAAACAGAAGTCGGGTTGCTGGACACTATTAGGGCGCGAATCCGGAGCGCGGAAATCGGCAGGTGAGGCGGGGCTGGGGCTGGGAGGCGGCTGCGGAACAGGGGGGAAGAGGGGGCCGGATCGAACGGCGGGGACAGGGTCGGGTTTAGCGTTGAAGGAAGCGCATGATCACCACGAGGGTGATGAAGGCGAGGAGGCACCAGAAGAGGCCGCGGTAGAGCTTCAGTTCCTCGGTCAAGCGGCAGGCGGCCTTGGTAAAGATCATTTTGGCGCGATCAGCGCGTTCCGTCGCGGCGGTCAGCTCGGAACGCAGATGATCGAATTCCTGTTGCTCGTGTTGGGTCATAGGTTAGGGGGACGGACGGTCTATTTCGCGAGGAGAAACCGCATCACGGCGGCCAATTCCAGAAACAGGACAGTCAGCATGACAACATCCGCGGCACTGACGCAGCAGAGCGTGCGGGGCTGTGTGATCGGGGCCAGCGTGGTTGTGTAGAAATCGCCTTTCTCATCGAGCGCCTTTTCAACAATAAATTTCATGCGAAGCCTCTGAGCATAGATCGGGCCGACCCTGATCCGGGGCTGACCGGGCAGGCTCTCGGAACGGGTTCCCCGGGGGTTCCCCGGGAAAGGAATCCGGCAATTCACCGGATTGTTGAATGTCCGTCCATGAGCCATGCTTTCATCAGCCTTTCTGTTCAGGTGTGAGTTCGGGCGGCCGGTTCTTCGGCCGCCCTTTTTGTTTCCGCGTGCGAATCCGGTCGGGATGCTTTTGGTTTGCCAGCGCCGGGGATTTTTCTAACTTGGCGGTAGCTGGCAGCGGGAATCGAGATTATGAGACTGAATTTCTGTGCGCTCGCCTGGGCGCTTGCAACAGGGGGGGGTGGAGTGTGTGTGGCGGCGGATCCGGCCCCGCCCGCGGCCGCGGAGGTGCCGTGTCCGAAGATCCAGTTTGAATCGACCGTGTTTGATTTCGGCCGAGTCGCCAATGGCGAGCTGGTGAAGCACACGTTTACCTTCACCAACACCGGCAAGGCAACCCTGGAAATCAAGGGCGTCTACCCGTCTTGCGGCTGCACTTCGGCGGGCGAGTGGACCCGCCAGGTCGAGCCCGGCGCCACGGGGGTGGTTCCGCTCCAGTTCAACAGCACGCATTTTTCCGGGCCGGTCGACAAGACGGCCACCGTGGTTTGCACTGACGAATCGCAACCCTCGACGATCCTTCAAATCAAGGGTGTGGTTTGGAAGCCGATTGAAATCAGTCCGCAGACCGCGGTGTTGAATGTCATATCCGATTCCAGCAACGCGCCGGCCGTGATTCGGATCGTCAGCAACCTGGATCAGCCGATCACGTTGTCGGAGCCGCAGAACACGAATCACGGTTTTGCGGCCGAGTTGAAGACCATTCAGCCCGGCAAAATGTTCGAGCTCCTGGTCCGGGCGGTTCCGCCGATGGAACAGAACAACGTGCAGGCCACGTTCACGCTCCAGACTTCGTCGACGAACGTCCCGACAATCAGCATCAACGTCTTCGCGATCATCCAGCCCGCGATGCTGGTGATGCCGGCGCAGATCGCGCTGCCGCCCGCGCCGCTGGGCAGCGCATTTCCCTGCAACATCACCATCCGGAACAACCAGGTCGACAACATCCAGGTCTCCGATCCGGTCATCAACGTCCCGGGCCTCGCGGTGGAGTTGAAGGAAGTGGTGCCCGGAAAGCAGTTCAATCTGTCGGTCACGTTCCCCGCCGGATTCCAAACCGCTGCGTCGGAGCCGGTATTCATCTCGGTGAAAACGACGAGCCGCAAAAGTCCCGAGCTTAAAATCCCGGTTTACCAGGGCAAGCGTTCGGGTCCGCCCGGGATGGACCAGCCCAACCTGCATCGGGGTCCGCGGCCGCCGCCGCAACCGGGAGCCCCTACACCGCCATGAGCCGCGGGTTGCTGCTGGAAGCCGCCGCGCTCGCCGCCGCCGGTGCCGCGTTCGCCCTCGTGGCCAACGCCCTCTCCCCCTCGGGACTTTCGCTGACCCGGAATTATTTCCCGCCGGCTGCGACAAATTCGACGGTCCCTGCCGCCACGACCGCGGAGGACCTCGTCCGCCAGGCCGGGTTTCAGCCCCTGGATCGCATCGAAACCGTCGCGCTGTTCCGTCAGCTCCCGACCCCGGCCGTCGTATTCATCGACGCCCGCGACGCGGAGCACTTTCGCGCCGGCCACATTCCCGGCTCCTATCCGCTCGACCCGTATCACCCGGAATCCGACCTGGTGGAGGTGCTGCCGGCCTGCCAGTTGGCGGAGCACGTCGTGGTCTATTGCCAGGGCGGTGAATGCGAGGACAGCCGGTTCGCCGCAATCCTCCTGCGCGATGCCGGCATCGATGCGCGTAAGATCGCCGTGTACCTCGGAGGCATTACCGACTGGCGCGCCGCCGCAATGCCGGTTGACACTGCGGTTTCCGCACCCGCGCCATGAACAGCAGCGGACCATCCCCCGCCGGTCCTTCCGGCTTGTCGCGCGAACTCACCCTCGCGATTCTGAGGCTCATCCTGGGAATGGTTTTTCTCTACATGGGCTTCAGCAAGGCGCTGCATCCGGTTGATTTTCTGAAGCTGGTCCGGCAGTACGATTGGATCCAGGCGCCCTGGATCTTGAACGGTGTGGCGGCGGGCCTGCCGTGGTTCGAGATTTTCTGCGGGGCGCTTCTGGTCGGCGGGATCGGCGTGCGCGGCGCGGCCCTGTTGATCATTCTGATGCTCGTGCCCTTCACACTCGCCGTGTGGCATCGCGCCGCCGTCCTCCAGTCCGGACTGCACATCCCGTTTTGCGCCGTCAAATTTGACTGCGGCTGCGGCAGCGGCGAAATTCCCGCGTGCCGAAAACTGCTTGAAAACACCCTGTTACTCGCCGCCGCTTTTGCCGTGGTGATATTTCCTCCCACGCGCTTCTGCCTCCGCGCCTGCCTCTTTCGAAGGCCGGCAGCCTTCGAAAGAGGCATAGCCGATAGCCAATAATCGAGGATCGAAAGTCGAGGGTGCAGCGTCCCCTGTCGGCTATCGGCAATTGGCTATTGGCTATGCACAGGCCGCCGGACGGCGGCCTGTGCTTGACGATGGTTCGCATTATGTTCACTGTTTCTGCGAATTTTATGAGCGATTTGAAGAATCCGTTTTCTGTCATCGAAGAATTCGACCTGGGGAACGGCAAGCGGGGCCGCTATTACTCGCTGCCCCGGCTCGAAGCCGCCGGGCTCGGCCCCGTCTCCCGCCTCCCGGTGTCCATTCGCATCGTGCTCGAATCCGTCCTCCGCAATTGCGACGGCAAACGGGTGAGTGAAGAGGCGGTGCGGGCGCTGGCATCGTGGAAACCCGCCGCCCCGCGCACCGAGGAAATCCCCTTTGTCGTCGCGCGCATCGTCCTCCAGGATTTCACGGGCGTGCCGCTCCTGGTCGACCTGGCCGCGATGCGGTCGGCCGTGTCGCGTTTGGGCCGGGATCCGGGTCTCATTGAACCGCTGGTGCCGGTGGACCTGGTGGTCGATCATTCCGTGCAGGTTGACGTGGCGGGGACGCCGGACGCGATGGAGCGCAATCTCGAGTTGGAATTCCAGCGGAACCGGGAGCGGTACGAGTTTTTGAAATGGGGCATGCAGGCGTTTCAGACGTTCAAGGTGATTCCGCCCGGCATCGGCATCGTGCACCAGGTGAACCTGGAGTACCTCGCGCAGGGCGTGTTGTCGGTTGCCGACGCGAACGGCGCCCGGGTTTATTATCCGGACACGCTGGTTGGGACTGATTCGCACACGACGATGATCAACGGGATTGGGATCGTGGGCTGGGGCGTGGGGGGCATCGAGGCCGAGGCGGGCATGCTGGGCCAGCCGGTTTATTTTCTGACGCCGGACGTGGTGGGCGTGCACTTCACCGGGTCGCTGGGCGAAGGTGTGACCGCGACCGACCTGGCGCTGACGATCACGCAGGTGTTGCGCAAGGCGAAGGTGGTTGGGAAGTTCGTCGAATTCTTCGGACCCGGCGCGCGCGCGCTGCCGGTGGTCGACCGAGCCACCATTGCCAACATGGCGCCCGAATACGGCGCGACGATGGGCTTTTTCCCGATCGACGGCGAGTGCGTGAATTATCTTCGGGCGACCGGCCGCAGCGAGGAGCATTGCCGGGTTTACGAGAATTACTACAAGGCGCAGGGTTTGTGGGGCATCCCGGACGCGGGGCAGGTGGATTACTCGCAGGTGATCGAGGTGGATCTCGGCGCGGTGAAGCCGAGCGTGGCCGGGCCGAAGCGGCCGCAGGACCGCATCGAACTGGGCAACCTGCGCCGCGAATTCTTCCAGGCGCTGCAGCGGCCCGTGCCGGAGAACGGATTTGGCAAGACCCGGCAGTCGCTGGGCCGCACGATCAAGGTCGAGACGGCCGCGAAGCGCAAGGCTTCGGTTCAGACGGGCTCGGTGCTCATCGCGGCCATCACGAGCTGCACGAACACATCCAACCCGAGCGTGATGCTCGCGGCCGGATTGCTCGCGCGCAAGGCGGTTGAAAAAGGACTGAAGGTCAATCCCGCGGTCAAGGCATCCCTCGCGCCCGGGTCGCGCGTCGTGACGGATTACCTCAAACGCACCGGCCTGCAGAAATACCTGAACAAACTCCGGTTCAACCTCGTCGGTTACGGCTGCACCACGTGCATCGGCAATTCCGGCCCCCTGGATCCCGCCATCGAAGACGCCGTCGTCAAAGGCGACCTCGTCGCCGCGGCGGTTTTGTCCGGCAACCGCAATTTCGAAGCCCGCGTGCATCAGAGCATCAAGGCCAATTTCCTCATGTCGCCGCCGCTGGTCGTCGCCTTCGCCATCGCCGGGCGGGTGGACATCGACCTGAGCTGTGAGCCGCTGGGCCGCGACGCGGAAGGCAACCCGGTGTTCCTGGCCGACATCTGGCCCACCCTGGCTGAATTGCGCGAGCTCATGCAGAGTGCGCTCAAGCCCGAAGTGTTCCGCAAACTCTACCGGAATTTTGCCGAACAAAACCCGAAGTGGAACGAAATCCCGTCCAGCGCCGGCCAGGTTTACGCCTGGAACGAGAAATCCACCTACATCCAGGAACCGCCCTTCTTCCGCGAGTTCAGCCTCCAGGCGGGCGGCATCAGCCCGATCACCGGCGCGCGCGCGCTCGGCGTCTTCGGCGACAGCGTCACGACGGACCACATTTCGCCCGCGGGATCGATCAAGAAAAGTTCGCCGGCCGGACAGTACCTGCTTTCGAACGGGGTGGAGGCGGCGGACTTCAACAGCTACGGTTCGCGCCGCGGCAATGACCGGGTGATGACGCGCGGCACGTTCGCGAATGTGCGGATCAAGAACCTGATGCTCGGCGGCGAGGAAGGCGGCAACACGCTTTCATTCGCGAACGGAGGCGCGGGCACGAAGCTTCCGATCTTCGACGCCGCGGTCCAATACCAGGCTGCCGGCATTCCGCTCATCATCCTGGCCGGCCAGGAATATGGGACCGGTTCTTCGCGCGATTGGGCGGCGAAGGGAACCCGACTGCTCGGCGTGAAAGCCGTGGTGGCTCAGAGCTTCGAACGCATCCACCGCAGCAACCTGGTCGGCATGGGCGTTCTCCCGCTCCAGTTCCGCGAAGGCACCTCCGCCCAGACGCTCAAACTGACCGGAGCGGAAACGTTCGACATCATCGGCCTCGGCCCGGACCTGAAACCGCAGCAGGACCTCACCCTGCGCATCCGCCGCGCCGACGGCGCCGCGGAGGAAGTCCCCGTCCGTTGCCGCATCGATACGCCCATCGAGATCGAGTATTACCAGCACGGCGGGATCCTGCCGTATGTGCTGCGTCAATTGGTGGGCGCATCCAAAGGCTAGGCTCGAGCGGGCGGGGAGGGCAACTCGCGCTCCGGATGGTCCTCGTCCTCGTCGTCGTCCTCGTCGGATTTTGCCCGTGAAGTGATTGGATAGATAGCTTCCTGGATTTATGGATTCCGCGCGGGAGTCTTCTCCATTTATCCAACAATCCACTGATCCATTCATCCGATTCGAGGACGATGACGAGGAGGTCAATTCACCCAACAAAAAAACCGGTTCCTTTTTGGGAACCGGTTTTGTGTTCCCGGCGGATTGGACCGCCGGCAAAAGCCCAGCTTATTCGCCGTAAACGGTGACCGTGGTCTTGGTGTACAGGCCGAGGACGGAGGTCACGTGATAATCCACATGGTGGATCTTGGTGATGCCGCCGTTGGCGCAAGCGGTCTTGATGCTGGAGTCTCCGGTGGCAACGCAGATGATGCCTTCAGAAGACGCCTGGCCGACCTTCGTGGATCCGCTGTTTCCGGTCACAGCGCCAGCGCCGGACACATCGGTGTAAATGCCTCCCCAGGCAGCGCCCGCGTTCCCCATCGGCCCCACGCAACCAGCAGCCAGTGCAACCAATGCGAGACAAGACGAATAACCGATCAGTTTCTTCATAACACCTTTCGTTGTTGTTGTGATCCTGCAATCCATCCAGACTCATCATGTGTCCGGCGGAATGGCACGAACGTAAGTGTCTGTCCCCAACACGTCAAGTGCCGAAAATTGCCTCTCGTGCAATGAGTCATCCGTGGAATGAACTTCAATTGGCGGCCGAAGTGGTGCGCGGCGCGGACCGGGAGCACCCGGCCGATGCCGTGCTGGCGCAGGTTCTCAAGCGCGCCGGGCGCATCCCCGACGATACCCGCCGCAACGTCGCCCGGGCCGTGTTCCAGTTCTACCGCTGGTTCCAGTGGCTCGCACCTAACGAAACATTCCACACCCGGCTCGGCCGCGCCGCCGATCTCGCCGACCGTTTCCGCCGCAATCCCTCCTTCCTTCCCGCGCGCGAGCTCCGCAGCCGCGCCGTCCCCGACTGGGCCCTGTCCGCCGTCGGCCAGGCGCCCGACGACTGGTTCCGCAGCCTGCAGGAGGAACCCGCGCTGTGGCTGCGCGCGCGGCCGGACCGCGCCGCCGCCCTGGCCGAAACCCTCGGCGACACCCGGCCCGGCCCTCTTCCGGAATCGCTCTGTTACGAGGGCCCGCGCGATCTTTTCCGGACAGCCCCGTTCCAGTCAGGCGATTTCGAATTGCAGGACATCAGTTCCCAGGCGGTTGGCCTCCTGTGCGACCCGCAGCCGGCCGACAACTGGTGGGACGCCTGCGCGGGTGAAGGCGGCAAGACGCTCCACCTGAGCCGGCTCATGGAGAACCGGGGATTAATCTGGGCAACCGACCGGGCCGAGTGGCGGCTGCAGGTTTTAAAACGGCGCGCCGCGCGGGCGGGCGCTTTCAATTACCGTTCCCGCGTGTGGGATGGCGGATTGAAGCCGCCGACAAAAACGCAATTCGACGGGGTCCTGGTGGATGCGCCTTGCTCCGGCCTCGGCACGTGGCAGAGAAATCCCCATGCGCGCTGGACGACGCGGCCCGACGATGTCGACGAACTCGGCCAGGTGCAGATCCGGCTGCTGGCCACCGCCGCAGCTTCCGTCAAACCCGGCGGCAAACTGGTCTACGCCGTGTGCACGCTGACCGAAGCCGAAACCACCCGGGTGGCCGATGCGTTCGATGCCGCGTTTGGCGGATTCGAACCCTGGCGACGGCCGAACCCGCTCGATCCCGGCGCCCCGGAATCCAGCCGCATCTGGATCTGGCCGCAGCAAGCCCGCGGGAACGGGATGTTCATCGCGCTGTGGAAACGGCCCGCGGCGCTGTGAGCCTGCCGCCGCCTTCCGCCGGCGGCACGCCGCCGAGTTCGCAAGTCCACCGGCGCGCTTCCTGCGCCAGTTGCTTGCGATCGAGGCCGGAGGGCAGGGGTGGACCAAAGGTCACCGTGGCGTGAATTCCGCGTTGCGCGAGCAGCCGGAGAAAATGCGGCAGGAACGTCATGTCGCCCCAGTAACACACCCGCTCGGAAACGGAACCTTCGGTCATCGTGTAGCCGACCGACGCCGGCGTGACCTTCCAGCCGCTGTCCACCACCGGCTGGAACATGGACGAGTGGAACGGCAGGATGACCTCCCCGTTCCAGCTTGTTCCTTCCGGGAACACGGCGACCACCACGCCGTCCCGGATGACGTCGTCAAAGGCGGCGTTGACGCGCGCGACATCGGCCTTGCGGTCGCGCCGGATGAACAGCGTCCCGGCGCAACGCGCCAGCCGGCCCATGACCGGCCAGCCTCGGACCTCGCTTTTCGCCACGAACACCATCGGGTGAGTCGAGGAGAGAACCAGGATATCCAGGTAACTCAGGTGATTGGACGTCAGCAACCCGGCGGACGGCGGTGTGCCGCGCCGGGTGACGGTCACCCGGAGATCCTTCAACGTCCGGATCGACCAGCGCCGCAGCCATTCCGCCCGGGCGCGAACGTCGCCGGATTTTCCCCTGCACGCGATGCGCAGGACATAATCCGAGAAGGAGAAGACAACAATCCTAGCGAACAACAGGAAGTGAATGGCACCCCGGCAAAAGGTCCGGATCATGGTTCAATCCCTTTGGATCAGGAAACGCGCGGCGGCCTCCGGCGTGACGTCCTGGATGTCGAGGAACGTCAGGAAATCGATCGTCTTGAATTCGCGATCGATGGCGGGCGGGCCGCAGATTTTTGCGCCCAGTGAAAGATAAGCGCGCAGCAGCTTGGGCGGGCGCGCGGGTTTTTCGGAAACGCGGTCGAGCGGGCAGACGAACCCGGGAAGCGGCTGGACCTTCCAGTGCGTGGTGAGCAGGCGGTGCCGTTCCAGGTAGTGGTAGAGCGCCGCGCCTTCGGCGGGGTCCTGGGTGGACAGGGAGCTGCAGCCGACCAGGTACCGCGCCTGGTGCTCGCGCGCGTAGAGGTCGATACCCTGCCACAACAGGCTAAGCACGGTGAGGTTCCGGTGCTGGCTGTGGACGCAGGCCCGGCCGAGTTCGATCAGTTCATTGCGCAGCGGTTCCAGGGGTGCCAGGTCGAATTCCTGGGAGCTGTAATAACCCCGGTTCGCCGCCGCCACCCGGCCCGATTGCAGCCGGTAGGTCCCGACAATCTCCCCCGTTTGCTGGTGCTCCACCACCAGGTGATCGCAAATGGCGTCAAACGGGTCCGCGTCCCGCAGCGTGGCGTAGGAATGATCCAGCCCCTCGTTCAGTTCCACGTTGAACACCAGGAAACGGAGCGTCTGCGCCGCGTGAATATCCTGCTCGGACCGCGCAAGGCGCACGGTGTATCGCGCATGCGCAATGCCGCCCGCCAGGACGCGGCCTTTCGATGTGGAAGTTGTCGAGGACGGTTTCATCGCTCGCAGCCGTGCCAGTGGCCCCGGTGCCTGTTGAAGACTAGTTTAATCGCAATGGATGATTTGTCGAGTATTCGGCCGATGAAACCCGGAAAACCGGGGAATCGTGCCATGAATGTTGCCGGAAAGCCGCCCGATGGCAGGTAGCCGCGATTGTAAAATCGCGGATCCGATTCGCATCGCGGACGTCCGCGATTTTACAAGCGCGGCTACGGGGTTATTCCTTCCGCGGCACTTTCAGTTCGATGTGAAGATCCCGGAGCTGCTTCGGCTCGGCCGTTCCCGGCGAATCGGTCATGAGATCCGTGCCCTTCGCCGTTTTCGGGAACGCAATGACGTCCCGGATGCTCGGCGTGCCGCATAGAATCGCGTTCAGCCGGTCGAATCCCAGGGCGATCCCGCCGTGCGGCGGCGCGCCGTACTTGAAAGCCTCGAGCATGTATCCGAACCGCGCCTTCACCAGGTCGGCCGGGATCTGCAGCACTTCCTCGAAGACCGTTTTCTGGACGTCCGGCTGATGAATACGAATCGAGCCGCCGCCGAGTTCGACGCCGTTGACCACGACGTCGTAGTGCTGCCCGCGCACTTTTCGCGGATCGGTTTTCAGCAGCGGAATGTCCTCCGCCACCGGCGCCGTGAACGGGTGATGGCTCGAATACCAGCGGTTCTGCTCCTTGTCGAAACTGAGCAGCGGGAAATCCACGACCCACAGAAAATCAAAACGCTGCGGGTCGATGACGAGCTTGCCCTGCGCCTTCAGCACGTCGGCGCAGTAGAGCCGGATTTTGCCCAGGATTTCGCAGGCGTTGAGCCATTGGTCCGCGGCGAACAGGATCAGGTCGCCCTCGCCAATTTCGAGCTTCTTCGTCAGCGCGGCCTTTTCATCGTCGCTGAAAAACTTCACGATCGGCGATTTCCATTCGCCGCCTTCGACCTTGATGAACGCGAGGCCCTTGGCGCCGAAGCTTTTCGCGTATTCGGTCATGGTCTCGATCTGCCCCTGCGTGGCGCCGGCGAGGCCCTTGGCATTGATGGCCTTGACGACGCCGCCCGCCGCGACCGCGCCGCTGAACACCTTGAATTTGCTCGCGCGGAATTCCTCCGTGAAATCCACCAGCTCCATCCCAAACCGCGTGTCCGGCTTGTCGATGCCCCAGCGGTTCAACGCCTCCTCGAACGTGATGCGGCGGAACGGCGTGGGGATGTCCATGTTCAACGCCGTTTTCCAGATCCGCTTCAGCACGCCTTCGATCAGCGCGTAGATGTCCTCGCGCTCGATGAACGACATCTCGATATCGAGCTGCGTGAACTCGAGCTGCCGGTCCGCGCGCTGGTCTTCGTCGCGGAAACACCGCGCGAGCTGGTAATACCGTTCCACGCCGGCGACCATCAGGATCTGCTTGAACTGCTGCGGCGACTGGGGTAGGGCGTAGAACAGGCCCGGATTCGTCCGGGCCGGGATCAAAAATTCGCGGGCGCCCTCGGGGGTGGACTTGAAAAGCACGGGGGTTTCAACTTCCAGGAAACCCTGTTCCTCCATGAACACGCGGACGGCGGTGGCGACACGGCTGCGCAGGCGCAGGTTGCGCGACATCTCGGGCCGGCGCAGGTCGAGGTAGCGGTATTTCAGGCGCAATTCCTCGTTCACCTTCGCGGCCGCTTCGGGATCGTCCACCGGGAACGGCAGCACCTCCGCCATGTTGAACACCTGCAACTCCGTCGCGACCACTTCGATGTCGCCCGTGACAATCTTCGGATTGCTGGTGCCCGCCGGGCGTTCGCGGACGCGGCCGGTGATGCCCACCACGCATTCGCTCCGCAGGCCCGCCGCCCGATCGAACAGCTCCTTCGGCATCACCGACGGATCGAACACCGTCTGGGTGCGGCCTTCCCGGTCGCGGATATCGATGAAAATCAGCCCGCCCAGGTCGCGGCGGGAATGGACCCAGCCGCAGAGCGTCACCGTCTGGCGGACATGGTCGCGGCGCAGTTCACTGCAATGATGCGTTCGTTTCATGGCTCGATCGGGAATCCAGGATCCGGAATTCAGAATTCAACATTCAGAATGCTGGCATTCAAGCGAGCGCAGAATGTGGCCGGGTTCGGCCTGAAAATCAATTATTCTCTGCTCCCTTCGCCGCCTCTTGTTCAAACCAGCTCTGTCATCTCCCTGTTCGACCCGCCAGCGGAATGTTCCAGTAACCCGCCGGCGACAGGGCCGTGGGCACCACGCGGCCGCTCGATTTGATGGTCCCATCCGGCTTTAGCAGCCAGCACGAAAGTTCGCCGCCGGATCCCAGCCAGACCATGTCCGCCGTCCCGTCGCCGTCGACGTCGCTGAACGATTTCAGGGACCAATACCCGGCGGCCAGGTTCGTCGGCGTGACGCGTCCCGTGGCGCGGACGGTTCCGTTCGCATTCAGGAACCAGCGGGAAACCTCGCCGCCCGCGCCGAGCCAGATGATGTCAGGCGTTCCATCCCCGTCGATGTCGGCCAGCCCGCTGGCGGTCCAGTAACCTGCCGGCAGCAAAAGATTCTGGGTCACGCGCCCTTTGGACTTGATCGAGCCGTCCGTGTTGAGGAACCACAGCGATGTCTCGCCGCCTGCGCCGGTCCAGAGAATGTCGGCTGTTCCGTCCCCGTCGATGTCGCGGAAGCCGCGCGCGGTCCAGTAGCCCGCCGGGCTCAACAGGCTGGTGGTGACCCGGCCTTTGGATTTCAGGCTGCCGTCCGGATTGAGCAGCCAGAACGACACTTCGCCGCCGGCCCCGGACCAGAGGATGTCGGCCGTGCCGTCGCGGTCGATGTCGGCAAATCCCGCCGCCGTCCAGTAGCCGGCCGGGCCGAGGAGCGTCTGGGTGACGCGCCCGTTGGTTCGGGCCGTGCCGTCCGCGTTCAGCAGCCAGAAGGAGACTTCGCCGCCACCACCCGTCCACAGGATATCCGAAACGCCGTCGCGATCGATGTCGGCAAATCCCGCCGCCGTCCAATAGCCGGAGGGTCCGAGGCGGTTGGCGGAGACATAGCCGCTGGATTTGACTTTGCCGGCGGCGGAGAGGTTCCAGGCGGAGACTTCCCCGCCCTGGCCGACGAACAGCAGCCGGACCTTGCCGCGGTCGGCGCAGCCCGACGCATTCACGCTCGAGCCGAGGCTGGCATACGCCGAACCGTTGTCGCCCCAGATGGTGTAGTAATTGGTGACCGAACCGGTGTTGTCGACCGCGTGGGTGAAGGTCTGGGCCGGCCCCGAATAAACCTCGGTGCCGTCGCTCGAGGTCAGCGGGTAGCGGTCGGTGCGCCACCGGATATACACCGTGTTGGTGGGCATCCCGCTGTTGGTCGGGGCGGTCCAGCGCAGGCAGATGTTGGACGCGAGGGCCGTGGCGCTGAATGAAAACGTGCTGCTCAGGGTGAAATCGATGCCGGTCAGATTGCCGCACACGTTGGCCGCCGAAGCACCCACCGCAACTCCCGTCCGCGTGCCGGTTGCCATTCCCGCCTTCGACGCCGTCACAGAATACGACTGGCTCGAAGGCACCTTCAGCCCGTAGTAGCCCTTGGAATCCGTCGTCGCGGAGTAGCTCGATCCGCTGCGGCTCGCAGTGATGGTGGCGCCGGGGACGGGAACGCCGAGCGGGGTGACGACGCGGCCGGAGATCAATTCACCGGTGCCGGACGGGAACACGTTGAAGATGACGGTGTCGATGGAATTGAAATTGTAGGGCGTGCCGATGCCGGGAAGCGTGTACCAGCAATCGTAATAGCCGGACCAGCCGAGGTTGAGATGATGGTAGAGAACACCCGAATCATAGCCGAACCCGTCGCAGACGATGGCGTGTCCGCTGGTCCCGCTCGCGCTGATGCCGAGCAGCACGGGGCATCCGGCGGCGAGGCTGGAATTGATCGGTTGCAGCAGGCTCTGCGGGTAGTTGATATAACAGGCGCTGGCGAATTGGAACACCGACTTCAGCGCGCTGGCGCAGAGATACATGTAGGCGCCGGATCCGCTGGGCGAATACATCATGTTCACCCCTATGCCTGCGTCGTAGCACAGGGCGCCGATCATCTGCCATTGGGTGGCATTGTAGCCGGTGGACGCGGGGGAAAGGGGCATGGCGCTCCAGTTGTAGGCGCCGCCGGCGCCGTCGCCGCCGACGGTGGTGGCGGATTGCGGCGATCCGTTGACGTAGACCGTTTTGGTCACGCGCCCGATGCCCGAGGACGGGTATTGCCAGTAGCGCATCAGTTGCGCCAGGGCGGTTGCCACGCAGCCGCTGTAATAATGCCCGGGCGTGTAATAATTGTAACAGTAGTTTCCCTGGGCCGACGACTGGTCCCAATGACTCTGCACCAGGGGCGCCACCCGGACGTCGGAAACCGAACCCACGCTGGTGTAACTGGCGGACGGCGCGGCGGAGGCCTCTGCATCGCTCGCAGCCATCTCGTCGGGCATCGGTCCGCCGGGCGGCGGGTTCCGCATCAAGCCCACCGTCACCTCGTCCACCAACTGGTCCGGTTCCACCCGGTAATAACACGCGGTCTCCAGCGTCGGCTGCTTGGAGACCCATGTCGACCAGACCACTCCCGAATCCTGGACCTGCCACGTCACCCCATTGTCGTGTGAGGCGTAAATGGTCACCGACCCCGGCGCATCGTGCGTCAGGCGGGCGTGTCCGTCGACGAGTTGAAAATCGAGAATGGTGACCGGCGCCGGGGGCGGGTTGCCCGGCGGCAGGGTGTCCGTGTCGGAACCCGCGGCGAGCGGCGCGATCCCGGCCGCCAGGGCCGCATTCCTGGCGTGGCGCGTTCCGCGGGTCTCGAGCTGTTTCCACCGCGCCTGGTTGGTTTCGGCGGCGAACCATTCCGCATCGGGATCCCCGAAGCCCTGCCGCAGTTTCTTTGTGCCGGGGCGCCCGGATTTCGGGGGCGCAACGTGCGCCGCCCGCGCGCTGCGCGACGGGAGGTCCCGGTTCAGCAGGATCCACAACGGGCTCTCCGGGTCGGCATCAAACCGGCCATGCGCGGAAAATGCGATCACCGGTTCCACCCGGTCGTCGGACGCCGTAACGATGAATCCTTCGGGCTGGAGTTGGACGACATGGAAGTGGGGGTAGGAATCCACCGAACGAATGCCGGCCGGGAGGCGCGAGGCGAGATGATGTTCCGCCAGCCAGCCGCGGCTCATGTTTTCCGCGGCCGCCGGATCGACGGGCGCCCCGGAGGCATCCGTCATAATTCCCAGAACCAGCATTCCGAACCAACCCCAACCTGCGCACTGCATTCCCTGCCACATAAAACGTCCCTTCCCAGGTTGAACTCTGACGGCGGCTGGACGCGGCCCGGGGGCCGGCGCCAAAACGCCATGGGGAGATCGGCGAAATGCGGCCGGGACTTTAGGAAAACCTGTGAGAAATCTGTGAGAATCCGCTTGGACCCATTTGAAAACCCGTGAAATCAGCGGGAACCGCGTGCCCAGGCCGGGGGTTCCTGGAGTTGATAGAGCATTTCACCTGCCTTGGGCACCAGCAGGACGCCCTCGGGTTCGCGCCCCGCGAAGTCGGCGGGCCGGATCGTGGCGGGATCGCGGTAGCCCAGGTTGATTTCGCGGCAGACGGATTCCGGGATGCCGGTGGCGAGAGTCACCTGGATGCGGCAGTGTTCGGTTCCGTTCTCGTATCGGCCGATGCCGCGCACGTGGGTGGAGTGGGCGAGGACACCCCAGGGGTAATGCTTGAACCGGTCCCATTGTTTCAGGAAATAGTCGCGGCAATGGTAGCCGATCTCGCGGATCAACCGGCCGTGCGTGACGGAAATTTCCCGGACATGGGGCGCGTAGATGATGAGTTCCCCGCCGTCGGCGACGACGGGTTCCAGTTTGTACATGCATTTCCCGGCGACCCAAAGCTCGTCGTACATCGCCGGCGCACAGGACAGGACGGTCTTGAACGGCGCGGGCAGTCGGGTGACATGGATTTCGCGGGAACATTCGCTTGCCTGGTCCCAGGCGGCTTCGGGCGTGCCGGCGAACAATCCCGCCAGTGACTTGTCAGGCGCCACCACCATCGCGAGGCAAAGCTTGTCCACCTTCACCAGCGCCGCCGCGCGGTCGACGACTTTCCGGACGGGCGTCCATTTGTTGCCGATGATCATCGGGTTTGTGCAGACGGCGCCCAGCCAGTGGAAGAAATTCAGGATCTGCGGACCGCCGATGCCGGGGAACAAATACTTGTTGCCGCCGGAGAATCCCACGACCTCGTGCGGGAACACCGGGCCGAGAACGATCACGCGGTCGTAATCGAACACGAGCCGGTTGATCTCGACCGGGACATCCATCGAGAACAAGCCGCCGGTGAGTTCGCCGATTTCCGAGGCGGGGATGGTGCCGACGGATTTCAGGGCGGCGGGGTTGTCCCACTCGTGGTTGAAGAACCGGACGCCGGCGTAGGTGGTGCGGCGTTGTTCGGGTGTGATTTCGAGCCGCTCGCAGATGGCGGCTTCGCTCATCGGCGGGTGCGTGCCGAGCGCGACCAGGACGTCGAATCGCGCCGACGTGGCGCCGGCCTGGCAATACAGAGTTTTGAACAGCAGCCCCACGGGCGCGGTGCGAGTGTGGTCCGGGATGACCAGCAGCAGGCGTTTGCCGTGGCAACCGGAGGCCGGGCAGGCGCGCGCCACGATTTCCGAGACTTGCTCGCCGGTGACGCGGCCGATGACGGGGGAGGCGCTCACGGATCAAATGGTTTGGCTGAGGTAACCGCCGTCGACCCGGATGTCGGTGCCCGTGACGAAGCTGCTGGCCTTGTGGCTGGCTAGGAACACCGCGGCCCCGACGAGTTCCTGCGCCTCGCCGAACCGGTTCATCGGCGTGTGCGCCCAGATCGACCGGGTCCGGTCCGACGGAGATCCGTCGTCCTTGAACAACAGTTTGCGATTCTGTTCGGCGGGGAAGAATCCGGGTGTGATCGTGTTCACGCGGACGCCTTTCGGGGCCCATTCGCGGGCGAGGAACAACGACAAGTTGAGCACGGCGGCCTTGGCGGCGGAATAGGTGACGACGCGCGAGAGGGGGATGTGGGCGGAAACGCTGGCGATATTGATGATGCTGCCTTTGCCCGCGGCGACCATGGCGGGGCCGAATTCCTGGCAGGGCAGCAGGACGCCGCCGGCAAGGTTGAGATCGAAATTGGCCGCCCAATCCGCCAGCGCGATTTGTTCGAACGACCGTTCGGCGGTGACGGTGACCTTGGGATCGTTGCCACCGGCGGCATTCACGAGGACGGTGGGTGCGCCGAGCGATTTCCGGATGGCCTCGTGCGCCTGGTGGAGGCTTTCCTTGCGAACGGCGTCGGCGTTGAAGAAGGCGGCCTTGCCGCCGCGACCGGTGATGGCCTGGACGCGGGCCTGGCCGCGTTCCTCGTTCCGGCCCAGAACGGCCACGCGCGCGCCCGCGGCCGCGAGGCCTTCCGCAATCGCGCCCCCGAGGGCGCCGGTCGCGCCGATCACAACCGCCACATCTCCGGACAGATCAAATAAGTTCATAGAAACTGCAGCATGACTCAACATCGCGGCGATTTGAAGATTTTTCGAGTGAAGAAACGGCACGGGTGCCTTTGAAGATCTGCACCGGCCCCGCCGGCCTTTCCTCCGAAGGAACCGCGATCTGACGATCGCGGCTGCGGGAAAAGCTGGTAGCCGCGATTGTAAAATCGCGGAGGGTGTTTGCTGCACGGTGCTGTTCCAATTTGAATTCGCGTCTTCGAGCGAGCGGACGGTTTGGTAGGGCGCCGCTCCGCGGCGCCGGCCGCGCGGAGCGCAGCCCTACCACGGCAGGCGCCTCCCAAACTGCGAATCAGGACATTACATACTCCACGCCTCGCTTTACTATTCGGGTGAGGGGTTCTAGTGTGGCGGGATGACGAGCGACCTGCCGAAGCCCGATGTGATCATCACTCATGAGAGCGACCTGGACGGGCTGGTGGCGGGCGTGCTGCTGCAGCGGCTGGCGAAAAAGCTGTTCGGCACCGAGGTCCGGCTGGAGGCGTATCATTACAATTTCTGGAAGCAACGCGAGCTGCGCGAAAAGTCGGCGTGGGTCACGGATCTGACGTTCGAACCGCGGCTGGACCGCTCGAACTGGGTGGTGATCGATCATCACGTCACGGAGGCGGCGCCGAAGACGGCGTTGCTGATCCACGACGTCCGGAAATCGGCCGGGCGCCTTTGCTACGATCTTTGCCAGGAAGCGGGAATCACGTCGCCCGCGCTGGACCGGCTGGTGCACCTGAACGATGTCTCGGACTTGTTCCTGGAGGACGATCCCGACTTCGTGCTGGCGGCGGATTACGCGAACCTGGTGAAGATTTACCAGTTCTGGAACCTGCACAAGCTGCTCGGCGGCGAAATTGAAAAGCTGCTGGATCATCCGTTGCTCGAGGTGATGGACGTGAAGCGGCGGATCGAGAATCCGATCGGGTTCGAGTGGAGCAAGGTGAATGTCACGGAGATCAGCCCGCAGGTGGGTTATGTGGAAACCGTGATCGGCAGCACGAACATGATCGTGCACCAGCTCCTAGAAAAACAGGCGACGCGCTACCCGGTGCTGGTGACGTTGTTTCGCCGCGGGAACAACGTGATGATCGGGAGTTTTCGAAGCCGGAACGGCGAGGCGCTGAAAGTCGCCGAGCGGCTCCAGGGCGGCGGCCACGCCAACGCCAGCGGCGCGATGTTTCCAAAATCGGTCCGCACCGTCCCCGACGCCATCCACTACATGCGGCAACTGCTTAATCCCCGCAAGGACGCCCCGCTGAACAGCCTGGAATCGCTGTTTGAATCGATCGAGAAGCCGAGAAACTGATTTAAGTGCGGAATGCGGAGTGCGGAGTGGGGAATCCTGGCGGGCGCTTCCATCCGTTCAATTCCAAGATTGAACACTCAACACGCAACATTGAACATCGGACCTTTGGCGGCCTTAGTTTGAGAGGCTGTGGCCCGGGATGGAGCAGCGCGGGGCTTCGCCGACGGCGTCGAGCGTGTAGGTTCCACCGGCGGGGCAAGTAGGGAATACGCCTTTGACCAGGTACGGCAGCAGATCCTGTTTGGATGGCATGGCGGTGGATGGCAATCCCTTTTCGAGCGCCCATTGTTGTTTGGCGGCGTCGATCATGCGCAGGTTATTGATGCACGCGTTTTTTTGGGAGACCTGCCGCGCTTTGACGAAGTTGGGGGCGGCGATGGCGGCGATCATGCCGACGGGCAGGGCGACGGCGGCGGTCAGCAGGGTGCGCACGGGTTGCTGGGTTCCGTTCCCGGTGGTGAGCCAGCCTTCGGCCGTGTTCGCGCTGATGCAATAGGAGTGCGCGATGTTGGTGCCCTGCAGTTTTTCCATCCATTTTTGAACCGTGGGATCCATGGACCGGTTCATCGCGAACACCTGGTGCTGGATCTGGAGGGCCGTCTCGGTGAACTGGCGGCTGACGAAGCTGAACTGGTTTGCTTCCGTGCCGATGCCGGCGGCCAGGCGTTTGAATTCATCGGTCGATTTCAATCCCGGCTTGCTGCCGCTGCGAACGGCCAGCGCCTCGTTCACCAGCGCGTCGCTCGAGGCGAGAATCAGGTATCCGCCAGACGCCGCCAGCGTGGGGCGCAGCAGGATCGGCAGCGGCAGCGGCACGGGCATGGTCCGCATCCGCACATCAGGCTTGTCCACCTTCACCACCTCCTGCCGGGTTGTCTTCAGTGCCTCCTCGACGCGGTTGAAAATTGCGTCATCCTTGACGCGCACCAGGATCATCAGGCCGGGTTCGGGGACCTCCAGGGGCTTGTCGGTGGGCAGCGGCACGGGGAGCATGTGGTCGGGGTTCAAGGTCAGGGCGATTCCGAATTCGCCGCCGAGCGAGGCCATGAGCGTGTCCCACTTCATGCCCGTGGCGGTTTCGAACTGTTCCGGCGCGCGGTCGAGGAATTGTTCGACCCGCGGCAGGCCCTGTTCCGCCACGCGCGTCTTGATCTCGGTCCAGATGAGCGGCACGTCGAGGTCGGAGAACATGGCGAAGGCGGTGTTGGCGGGCAGGAGATCGAGTCCCGCGAGCGGGTGGGGTTGGCGGCCGAACGCCTGCCAGAGCAGGCCGGTGTTCCGGTTCGGATAATGATGCACGAAGCTTCGGACCCGGTAGAGATTCGTGTCGACGGCGATGGCGCTCATGCCGAACCCGCTGATTTCCTCGAGGCCGCTGTGACGCACGAGGGAGGCGGCGAGATCGATGCCTTTGGCGAGGTCCTCGCGCTGGCGTGGGCGCAGGTCCGGGATACTGCCCGCCGCCTGTTTCCAGGCGGCAATCTTATCCGAAATTCCCGCCAGGATCTGTTCGGTGCCGAGGTAGACGAACAATTCGCCGCCGGGATCCAGGCGCGAGGTGACCTCGTTGAAGCTGGATTTTTCGACCGGTGCGATGGCCGGCTTTGCGGGTTCCGCGGGCCGGTTGCAGCCAACCACCAACCAGGAACCCAGGGTTACGAGAAGAACGAAGCCGGACACGATGAAGGTCTTTTTCATAAAAGGAATCAGCCGCCTCAACCTGCGCAACGGATGGCACCCGGTTTTGGCTCACACGTAAAGCAAAATCTGCGGAAGATTGTTTAACCATGGATGGACGCGGATACAGCAAGGCTTGACGCGAATTGGCGCGAATGACCGCTAATTCTCCACCTTCCATTAGCGAAAATTCGCGATAATTCGCGTCAAAACTCCGCGGTCGAGGCTTTGTGCTTGTGAACCCGGGCGCCGTCCCTGTAAGAACTCCGCGTGACACAGCAACGCCCTTATCGCCTCGGTGTTTTGGGTTCCGGCAAAGGATCGAACTTCGTCGCCATCGCGGATGCGATCGCGGCCGGGCGCGTGCCGGCGGAGGTGGCGCTGGTGCTCAGCGACGTCGAATCGGCCGGCATCCTGTCGCACGCCCGGACGCGCGGCCTGCCGGCGCGGCACATTCCGCCGGGGCCGTTCCGCACCAAGCTGGACGAGGCCGCCGAGCACGAGTTTGTCCGGGCGTTGAAGGAAGCGCGGATCGACCTGGTGGTGCTGGCGGGATTCATGCGGGTGTTGAAAGGGGAATTCCTTGCGGCCTTTGAAGGGCGGATCATCAACATACATCCGTCGCTCCTGCCGTCGTTTCCGGGATTGGAAGCCTGGAAACAGGCGTTGGATCACGGGGTGAAAGTGACGGGCTGCACGGTTCATTTTGTGGACTCGGGGCTGGATTCGGGGGCGATCATCGGGCAGCAGGCCGTGCCGGTGCTGGACGCCGACACGGCGTCGACGCTGCACGAACGCATTCACAAGGCCGAGCACGAGCTTTATCCGAAATGCGTGGCCGCACTGGCGAGCGGCGGCATCCAAGTGCACGGGCGCCGGATCACCTGGAAAACGGGGGCAGGGATGGTTGACGCGAATTGACGCGAATTACCACGAATTCCCGGTTGGACTGCACGGTTCTTTAGCCGGCACCACGAGTGATTCTCCAATTCCGGGTGAGAATTCCCTTGGAGAAAGCATTTGGATCATCCTGTCCATTTTGTCTAATCTATGAAGACGACATGAGCAAGAAACTACGATTTGGATTACCCAAGGGCAGCCTGCAGGACGCCACCATCGAGAAGATGGCCAAGGCGGGATTCAACATCCAGGTGAGCAGCCGTTCGTACATACCCTACGTGGACGACGACGAGATGGAGATCCGGCTCATCCGGGCCCAGGAAATCAGCCGCTACGTGGAGCACGGCTACCTCGACTGCGGGATCACCGGCTACGATTGGATCATTGAGAACGGCTCCAAGGTCCACGAGGTGGGGGAATTCCTGTTCAGCAAAGTGTCGCGGCGCCCCGCCCGCTGGGTGCTCTGCGTGCCTGAAAATTCCCCGGTCAAATCCGTCAAGGATCTCGAAGGCAAACGCATCGCGACCGAGGTCGTAAATCTTACAAGGAAATATTTGAAGAAAAACGGCGTCAAGGCCGAGGTGGAATTTTCATGGGGCGCGACGGAAGTGAAGGCGCACGAACTGGTGGACGCGATTGTCGAGGTGACCGAGACCGGGTCTTCGCTGCGCGCGAACAAGCTGCGCATTGTCGACGAACTGCTCAGCTCCACGCCGCGGCTGATTGCGAATCACGCGTCGTGGAAGGACGACTGGAAGCGCGGGAAGATCGAGACCCTGGCGATGCTGCTGAAGGGCGCGCTGGATGCCGAGGCCAAGGTGGGATTGAAGATGAACATCGCGGAGAAGAACCTGGCCAGCCTCCTCGAAAGCCTGCCGGCGCTCCGCAACCCTACCATTTCCAGCCTGAGCCTCAAGGGCTGGGTCGCGGTGGAGACCATCATCGACGAACATGTCGTGCGCGAACTGATCCCGCAGCTCAAAGCCGCCGGCGCCGAGGGCATCATCGAGTATCCGCTCAACAAGGTGGTTTATTGAGTGCGGAATGCGGAGTGCGGAGTGCGGAATCACTGTCGCCGCAGGTTTGGAGCACAGTCTCCTGCCGCCTTGTGATTGTGCGGAGCCTGAAAATCTGCTAGGTTGATGTCGTGAAGTGGCAGGCATTGTGCGTCTTTTTTGGCGTCGTCTTTTCCGGTTTTTCGGCGCCGGCGCAGATTCAAATCATCCCGCTGAACACGGCGCCGGCCTGGCAGTGCGTCGAATTCCGAATCACCGGGCTGCCCGCCGTTTCCAACCCGTTCGATCCCGACCAGATCCAGGTGGACGGGGTGTTCACCCTGCCGGGCGGGGGGACGATGACCGTGCCCGCCTTCTGGTTCCAGGATTACACGCGCGGTTCTTCGGGCGGCTACGAATACCTCACTGTAAATGGGCCGCCCGAGTGGCGCCTGAGATTTGTGCCGCCGGTTTCCGGCGGCTACAGCGTCAGCCTCAGCATCCGCACCAACGGGCTTGCGACAGCGCTCGCCGCCTCGACGAATTTTAGCGTCGCTCCCGCGCCCGCGCCGCCGGGTTCCGGTTATGTGCGCCTCGCGCCGGGAAATCAATATCTGCAGACCGCCGACGGCCAGCCGCTCCGGTTGATTGGCGAGAACGTCGGCTGGCACGGCGGGGCGGGAACAGCCGATTACGACACCTGGTTCGCGTCGATGCAGTCGGCGGGTGAAAATTACGCGCGAACCTGGATGTGTCCGTGGGCGTTTGGAATCGAGTGCGACGCCAATTCGCTGACGCATTACCGGCTGGATCGCGCGTGGCAGTTGGACTACGTGCTGAAGCTGGCGGAGCAGCGCGGCATTTACCTGCTGCTCTGCCTGGATTACCACGGGATGTTCGAGGTGACGCCGGATTACTGGGGTGGAAACAATTACTGGCCGTTGAACCCTTACAACACGACGAACGGCGGCCCATGCCTCAACCAGGACGGCTTCTTCACGAACAGCGTCGCGGCGCAGGTTTACCAAAAACGCCTGCGCTACCTGGTCGGCCGGTACGGCTGCAGCCCGAACCTCCTGGCCTGGCAATTCCTGAACGAGATCGACAATGTCTACGCTTACCTGGTGCCGGCGGATGTTGCGGCCTGGCACGGGCGCATGGGCGGCTGGCTGCACACCAACGATCCCTGGAATCACCTCGTCACCACCAGCCTGACCGGCGGCAGCGACCGCCCGGAAATCTGGGCGGTGCCGCAACTGGACTTCGCCTGTTACCATTCCTACGCGGAGACCGCGCCCGCGCAGCGCCTCGCCGCAGTCAGCCGGTCGTTTCTTCAGCGCTACGCAAAACCGGTGTTGATCGATGAATTCGGCACTGATTGGCGCGGCTGGAACCGGCCGGGCGATCCCTACCTGCGCGGCTGGCGGCAGGGCATCTGGGGCGGCGCACTCGGCGGATCGATGGGCACCGGCATGTCGTGGTTCTGGGAGGATATTCAGTCGGAGAACGATTACCCGGCCTACACGGCGCTCGGTTCCATTTTGAACCGGACCGGCTGGGGGCAGGGCACGTGGACCAACATCAGTTTCCTGGGCTCCGGCACACCGCCGACCACCGTCGGCGGCCTGGTCCCGGGCGGCCAGCCGTTCAATGCCACACTCATGCTGAGCGGAACATGGGCCGGTATGCCGAGCGGACGGTTCGCCGTGCCGGATTCCCTCACGGCGGCCAATTCGGTTCTTTACCTGAACAGTTTCGTCCACGGGATCTGGCATTCCGATCTCAAAACGCCTTTTGTACTCAGCGCCTGGCTGACGAACAACGCGCGGCTGGTGCTGCACGTCAATTCCGTTTCCGAGCAATCCACGCTGGTGGTCCGCGCGGACGGCGTGGAATTGTTCCGGACCAATCTGCCCAACCTCGACGGCTACTGGCAGGTCACCAACGAGTACAACTTCGATATCCCCGTCAACCTGCCTGCCGGAAACCGGATCATCGAGGTGACCAATGCCGGCAACGACTGGTTTTACCTGGACTGGGTCCGGCTCGAAAACGTGCTCCCGGCAAGCTATGCCGGAAGCTGGAAACCTTCGCCCGATGCGATCGGCTTGGCCGGACCGCGGGAATCGCTGCTGTACATCACCGCGCCCAACACCGCGTTCCCGGTGAACGCCACGAATTCCGGGCTGCCGCTGCAGCAGGGGCTCGCCCTGTCCCTGTCCAACTGGCCCGCAGGCAATTTCATCGCGGAATGGTATTATCCAGGCAACGGAACCGTCGCCGGCACGAGCCGCGGTTCGACAACCAATGGCATCCTGGTGCTTGGCCTTCCGGATTTCACCGAGGACCTTGCGGGAATTGTGTATCCGCCTCCCAGGCTGGTTGCGCCGGTGCGGCTGCCCTCCGGCGTGTTTCAGTTCCAGCTCCAGTCCGAAACCGGCGGTCGCTATTACATCGATTCCTCCTCCGACCTTGCCTCCTGGAGCGTCTTGACGGGCGTCACCAACTCCACGGGCGCGCTCTCCATCCAGGACCCCGCCGGCACAACCGGTCCGCGCCAATTCTACCGCGCGCGTCGCTCCGCGAACAGCCCATAGCCGATCGCCCATAGCCAATGCCTCCGTTATGGCCCTTGGCTATTTGCGATCGGCTATTGGCTATTCCCTTCGGGCAGCCGCGGGGCGCCCGAAGGGAAAGGGACTTGACGCTGAGGGCATCCTTCCTCAGGCTAGGGACGCTTGCTGCGGATGGATCTACCGCCCGGGCGTTCGAGTGGAGCGCGGGAGCGGGGACGCCTGACAGCAAACCAGAATTATGGGTTCATTAAAGAAACGCCGGAAAGCCAAAATCAACAAGCACAAGCGGCGCAAGAAGCTTCGCCAGCATCGCCATAAGAAGCGCACCTGGCAGAAGTAACCGCTGTCCTTCCGGTCCTCCGGTCCTGTCAAGCCGTCAACGGCGCGTCTTCGTTCGCGAAGCGCGCCGATTACTGCTATTCTACGGCATGCCGCCCCGAATCGCTCTCGTCCTGACGCTGCTGGCGCTGGCAGGCGCGTCCCTGTGCGGCTGCCGCGCCCCCCAATCCACGGGCGCCGGCATCGGCGTTTCGACGGGCTCCCAATCCTCCCCGGCCGCGCCTCCGGAAATTCCCGAACGCGACAAGGCCGAAGCCTGCGCCGCCTATTCCTCCGGCGTTCTGCACGATCTCAATGGCGAAACTTCCGCGGCGATGGAGGATTACCGCAGGGCCGCCCTGCATGATCCAGCGTCGACCGATCTCGTCCTCGAGGTGACCCAGCGGATGATCAGCGTGGGGCAATACGATGCCGCCCGCGAGATCCTTGCCGCCGCCACCGCGCGGCCCGGCGCCCCGTGGGACCTCTACGCGCGGCTGGGCTACGTCTGCACGAAGCTGAATCGGACCGACGAAGCCATCCGGGCCAACCGTGCGGCCATTCACGGCAACCCGCGCGCGCTGGTCGGTTACCAGAATCTCGTGCTCAATTATCTTCACGCGGACAAGCCGCAATCGGGCTGGAGCGTGTTGCAGGATGCCGCAGCCGTGAAGGATGTTTCGCCGGAATTCCTGGTCGGCCTGGCGGAGTTGTTCACCAGCTACGGCATGCAGGAACCCGCCAGCCGCAAGCAGGCCAACGAACAGGCCGGGGCCGTCCTGCGGCGGGCCGCGCAACTCGACATCCCCGACCCCGAACTCCGGCTCAAGCTGGCAGACGGATTCAACCTCCTGGGACAGGACGCGGAAGCGATCGACGTTTACGCGGGGCTGCTGAAGATGCTGCCCGCCGGCAGCACCCAGGCGCTCGGCGTCCGCGTCAAACTTTCCAATTGCTACCTCCGAATCCAGCAGCCCGAGAAAGCCATGGAACAACTCCAGGCGGTCATCCGCGAGAATCCCACGGACATCCAGGCCTATTACCGGCTGGGCAGCATCGCGTTCGACCAGAAACAATACGCGTCGGCCGTGGAGTATTTCTCCAAGGGCCTGCTCCTCGACCCGGAATTCGAACGCGGCTACGCCTTTCTCGCCGAAGCCCAGCTCCACGCCAGCCAGGCCGCCGAGGCGCAGCAGACCCTTGAGAAGGGACTTGGGAAATTTCCCGAGAGTTTCGAGCTCGAATACCTCGCGGCGGTCACCGGCACCGAGCAGAAGGATTTCACCAACGCCGTGAATCACTTCACGCGGGCCGAGATCATCGGCCGCGCCGCCGCCACGAACCGGCTCGACGCGTTTTTCTACTTCCAGTTCGGCGCCGCCTGCGAGCGCAAGGGCGACCTCAAACAGGCCGAGCAATACCTCGAACGTTCCCTGCAGCTCAAACCGGAATTCTCGGACGCGCAGAATTATCTCGGCTACATGTGGGCGGAACGCGGGGAAAACCTGGAACGCGCGCGCGACTTGATCGAGAAGGCCCTCAAGGCGGAGCCCCGCAATTCCGCGTTCCTCGACAGCATGGGTTGGGTGCTGTTCCGGTTGCACCAACCCGAGCAGGCGCTCAATTACCTGCTCCAGGCCCAGGCCCTGTCCGGCGAACCCGACGCCACCGTCTGCGATCACCTCGGCGACGTCTACGCCGCGCTCGGTCGACAGGAGGAAGCCCGCGCCGCCTGGACCAAGTCCGTCTCGCTCGAGAAAAACGACCGGGTTCAGCAGAAGCTCGGTCCCGCCGCCCCCTAGGCGCCTCCACACCTCAACTCACCGGTTCGGGTCCAACTCCCAAATTCTTAAACTCTTAAACTCTTAAACTCTTAAACTTTTCGAACCGCCATCTATGAGCCTCCGCTTTAAAAAACATTACACCGCCGCGGAGGCGCGCCGGCTTCTCCCGCAAGTCCGCACCTGGCTCGAGAGGCTCGGCGAATTGCGAAGCGAACTGGCGGATTCCGACGCCGCAGTGCGCGCGCTCGCGGAGCAGGGGATCGATGCGGGCGGCGCTGTTGTGGATCGCTGGGTCCGGCAGATGACCGCCGTGCGCGAGTTGCTTTGGGAATTCCAGTCGCGCGACATCCAGATCAAGGACCTGGACCGCGGCCTGGTGGACTTTCCGGCGATCCGGGACGGCCGGGAGGTTTTCCTCTGCTGGGAAAAGGACGAACCCGACATCGCGTTCTGGCACGATCTCGAGGCCGGTTACCAGGGACGCGAACCGCTCGGAGACGGGGATTAATTGGACCGGTAATAGTCGTCCGCTTCCATGACAGTGCTGTCATCAAAGCGGCGATTCGGTCCCGCGGACCGGATGAGAACTCCGGTATCGGAAAAGTAGATGCGGAGCGGGGTGCCCCAGGGATCCACGAACTCTCCCTTGTCGTTCTTTTCGATCCTGGCGCTGATCAGGACGATGACATTCTTCACGTTGGAGCCGTTCAGGGCCCTGGCGACCTCGGCGTTGCCGCCGGAAGGATAGCCGCCGACGCGTTCCTTGTACTTTTGCAGGGCGGAGAAGAGATTATCCACGTCCCCGTTGAATTGCGCCGTTTGGGCGTTCACCCTCAGCGTGTTCCACGCGCGCCCGGCGTAAAGAATTCCGGCGGCAATGGTCACCACCCCGATCGCAATCAAAATCTTCTTCATGCCCAACCTTTTTAGCATCTCCAGTACCAACGCCGGTGTGGCGCAGGCGCCCGTCGTAGCCGCGATCGTGAGATCGCGGTCGGACCGCTGGGCGGGGATGTTGAAGCCGAAAGGCGCAGGCTGGGCAGCCTGCGACGCGGCAGGCCGGGCGGCCTGGCTGCCTTCAGGAGGCTTTCGCCGGTCCGGTGCTGGCGCGCACGATGAGGTCCGCGGGCAGGCGCCGGGATTCGGCGGGCTGTTGTCGCAGCAATTGCTGCATGATGTCCATCGCCGCCATGCCAAGTCTGAATTTGGGCTGACGGATCGTCGTGAGCGGCACCCGGAAATATTCGCTGGTCAGAATGTTGCCGAAACCGGTCACCGAAACGTCGTCCGGAATCTTCAGACCCTGGTTCAGCATTGCATTCGCGCAGCCGACGGCGACGAGGTCGTTGACCGCCTGGATCGCCGTGGCCTTGAATCCTTCGTTGAGCATCTGCGTGGCGGCGCGCGCGCCGTCCTCCACCGTCCCGCCCGCCTGGAACACGAGATGATCGTCCACGTCCAGCCCCGCCTCGCGCAAGGCGCGGCGGTAACCTTCGAAACGGTCGATCGACCACGGCGCGGAAGGCGGCCCGGAGAGGAACGCGATGCGGCGGTGGCCCAGCGACAGCAGGTGCTGCGCGGCCGTGTACCCGGCGGCCACGTCGTCCACATGCACGCTCAGGAACTGGCTGCAGAACTTGGCCGGCGGCCCCAGCAGCACCGTCGGCGTGTTCCGAACCTGCAGTTCCTTGTAAATCCGCGCATCCGGCTCCATGCGGTAAACCGGCGACAGGAAGATGCCGTCCACGCGCCGCGACAACATCCGGCGCAGACACAGTTCCTCGCGCTCGACGCTGTTCAACGTCTGCACGAACAGAATTTCGTAGCCGAGCTCGTGGGCGCGCTCGTCGATCGCCATCATCACCCGCGCAAAAATCGGATCGGTGGTGGAGGGGAGCACCAGCCCGAACAGCTTGGTCGTCCGGGTGCGCAGGCCCTGGGCCGTGGAATCGGGCACGTAGCCCATCTCCTGGGCGAGTTGTTTGAGCCGCACCTTCGTGGCGGCGGACACGTCCGGTTCGTCCCGCAATGCCTTCGAGACGGTCATTACGGAGACACTTGCGCGCTCGGCGATATCTTTAAGTCTTACCATGGCACCTACAAGTTGGCTCCGCGCCAGTGAAGTTTGGCTCGCAGCGTTTCAAAAAATGAACTGCCTTCCAGGTGCATGAGCCGGATTCCCTGGTGGCTGCGCCGGATCGTGATCCGGTCGCCCGCCGACAATTCCGTCACACCCTGGCCGTCGGCGCTCAGGATTGTCACCGGCTTGGAATCCACCACCTGGACGCAGATGTTGGCGGTCAGCGGGAGAATCAGCGAGCGGTTCGACAGGGTGTGGGGGCAGATGGGCGTCAACTGGAGCACCTCGGCCGTGGGAAACACCACCGCGCCGCCCGCGGCCAGCGAATAAGCCGTGGAACCCGTCGGCGAACTCACAATGAGCCCGTCGCACCGGTAACGCGTCAGCGGTTCGTTGTCGACCGACACGTGCAACTCAATCAGGCGCGACGCCACGCCGCGGCTGAACACCAGGTCGTTCAGGGCGCTCTGGCGGATGTGGCGGCCGCGGCAGCGCGCGTCGGCCTCGATCAACGCGCGGCGTTCGATCGAATAGCGGCCTTTCCACACATGGGCCAGCGCACTGGCGAGGTCGGCCGAGGACACGGCCGTCAGAAATCCGAGCCCGCCGATGTTAATGCCCAGCAGCGGGGTCTGGCTGCCGGCGGTTTCGCGCGCGACACCCAGCAGGGTGCCGTCGCCGCCGAGCACCAGCAGCAAATCCACCTGCGACGCCAGGCTCGCGGCGTCGGGGTACGTCTTCACACGCAGCCCGCACAGCCGGGCCGTGTCGGGTTCGGACGCAACCTCCCGGCCTGCTGCGCGGATGAGGCGCGCGGCCCGGGTGACGGCGTCTGCGCAGGCGGTTTTCTCGGGATTGCCGATGATGCCGACGCGCTTGATTTGTTTACCGGTCTTTTTCAATCAAAACCAAAAATTCCTTGTTGCCTGCCGGTCCGAGCAGGGGGGATTCGAGAACCGGGCCCCAGCGGAGGCCGGCCAGGGTTCCGACGAATGATTCGAGTTCCTGCAGCACGCGCTGGTGAACCGCCGGGTCGGTGATCACGCCTTCGCCGCGGTCGGCCTCGTCGCGGCCGGCTTCGAACTGGGGCTTGATCAGCGCCACGATGCGGGCGCCGGGCCGGAGCAGGGCGGCGGCGGCCGGGAGCAGTTTGCTCAGGGATATGAACGAGCAATCGATCACCGCGAGGTCGAGCGGTTCGAAAGGCTGGGGGAACGCCGACGCTTCGAGCGTGCGGGCGTTGGTGCGGTCCATGACCGTTACGCGCGTGTCCTGGCGCAGCTTCCACGCGAGCTGGCCGTGGCCGACGTCGACCGCGAAGACGCGCGCGGCGCCGTGCTGCAGGAGGCAATCCGTGAAACCGCCGGTCGAGGCGCCGAGGTCCACCACGCGGGCGCCGGTGGGGTCGACGGGGAATTCGCGAAGGGCCTTTTCGAGCTTGTGGCCGCCGCGGCTGACATATTTTTCCTGCGCCGTGAGGGCGAGTTCGTCGCCGGTGCGGACGGTGTCGCTCGGTTTGCGGGCGGTCTGGCCGTTGATGCGGACGGAGCCGGCCATGACGGCTCGGCGGGCCTTTTCGCGGCTATCGCAAAGACCTCGCTCGACCAGCGCCTGATCCACTCGGCTCATGGGGTGTTGCAGATGTCGTGATCCAGAATCGGCCGCATCCGGGCTCGCCAGTGTTACTCCGACGCGCTCATGGAATGCACGCGCGTCTGGGTCTCCCGGTAACTGTGTAGGAAGAGGCTATTATCGGCAACAGCTTTCTCGATGAGCTGTTTCAGGAGGAACAGTTCGGAGCTGTTGATGACGGCGTGCACGCTCTGCTGGAAAGCCTGGAGCGGGGTGAAGGTCTGGAACGAATCGCCGAACAGGATCACCGTGGCATGGCGGCGCTGGTTCATGGGCATGACCTGCAGGGCCTTGAGCGTCAGGTTTTCGCTGATGTGATTGGCGGCGAACAATTCCTCGACGACGACCACCTGGTACTGGATCTGGCTGAACCGGACCAGGAAATCGCCGTGGGTGGCGGCGGTGTGGACCTTGTAGCCGAGCTCGACCAGCGCGGTCTTGGCGGCTTCGAGCCATTCCGGCGTCGAAAACGCCAGCAACGCCGGCTTGTCCGTGGCACTGATGAATTCAAATCGGTCAGCCATAAAATGCTATTTGATTTTGAGTTTCGCGGGAGCCGCCGGCGCGGCGGCCGCCCGGGCAAATTCCTGGCTCGCCTTCATGCGCAGGGCCGCAATCGACGTCGTGCATTCGCCGCGTGATTTGCGGATGTTGTCGATGCCGCGCGTCACGGGCCCGCGCTTCGTGCAATACAGCATCGCCACTTCCTCGCTGATCTGGCCCGCCTCATACGCCTCCAGCGCCGAGAAATCGAACGTGCGCCACCCGAACGGCTGGCTGGCCTCGATGATTTCATAGAAGCTCTTGCCCTCGGTTTCGCCGAGCCGGATGGTTTCCTGCGTGCGGAGGTTGGAACCCATGATTTCCAGGAGCGCGTGACGGCCGCCGCTGACTTTCGGAACCAGCCGCTGGCTGACGATCCAGCGCAGCGTGTCCGCCAGCCGCGCGCGGATCTGCTCCTGCTCGTCGGTTTCGAACATGCCCAGGATGCGGTTGATCGTCTGGCCCGCGTCGATCGTGTGCAGCGTGCTGAACACCAGGTGGCCCGTTTCGGCGGCGCTCAGGGCGATCTTGACCGTCTCGCGGTCGCGCATTTCGCCGACGAGAATCACCTTGGGCGCCTGGCGCAGCGCCGCGCGCAGGCCGTTGGAAAAGCTGTCGAAATCCGTCCCCAGCTCGCGCTGGTTGAACGTGGCCATGTAATGGGGATGCACGAACTCGACCGGGTCCTCGAGCGTGATCACGTGCACCGGCTTGGTGTGGTTGATCTCGTTCAGGATGGCCGCCAGCGTCGTCGATTTGCCGGCGCCCGTCGCGCCGGTCACCAGCACCAGCCCCGTCTTCTCGCGCGGAACCTGGCCGATGATCTCCGGGAAATTCAAAGATTCCAGCGTCGGAATCTCCGTGTTCAATTTGCGGCAGACGATCGAATAGTTGCCGCGCTGCGAGAATATATTGATGCGGAACCGCGCCTTGTCCATCAGCGTGTAAGCCGCGTCGCTCGATCCCCGCCGCAGCAGGTCTTCGATGTGCCAGGGGTTTTCGCCGATCAAATTCAGCGCCACCATCTCGGTCTGGAACGGCGTCAGTTTCTCGATGGGCGGATCCACCAGCACCGGCTTCAGTTCGCCGAAGGATTCCACCTGCAGCGGCTTGTCCACGGTGAACAGCAGGTCGGACACTTCCGGCTGGGAATCCAGCATGGAAGAAAGAATCGTGTCGAGCTCGGGTCGGCGCATAAATCAGGACTCCTCTTCCTCGGGCGGATGGGCAAGGAAGGAACGGAATTTCTTTTTGTCGATCGCCTTGTCGTAGGCTTCCTCGGGCGAAATGCGTTTCATCCGGAGATGCTCCATGATGGCGTCGTCGAGCGGCTGGTTGCCCAGCTTCTTGCCGACCTGGATCATGCCGGGGATCTGGTGCGTCTTGCCTTCGCGCACGAGGTTCGCGATGGCCGTGGTGAACACCAGGATTTCCAGGGCCGCGATGCGGCCTTTCTTGTCGACGCGCTTGAACAGGTTCTGGGCGACCACGCCCTTCAGCGCCTCGGAAAGCGTCGCGCGGATCTTGTTCTGCTGCTCCGCCGGGAACACGTCGATGATGCGGTCCACGGTCTTGGCCGCGCTGGGCGTGTGCAGCGTGCCGAGCACCAGGTGACCCGTGCTGGCCGCCACAAGCGCCAGTTCGATCGTTTCCAGGTCGCGCAACTCGCCGACCAGGATGATGTCCGGGTCTTCGCGCAGCGCGCCGCGCAGCGCGGACGCGAAACTCTTCGTGTGGACGCCGACTTCGCGGTGATTCACAAGGCAGCTCTTGCTCTCGTGCACGAATTCGATCGGGTCTTCCACCGTGATGATATGGTCCCGGCGGTTCTTGTTCGCGTAATCCACCATCGCGGCGAGCGTCGTGGATTTACCGGAACCGGTCGGGCCGGTGACCACCACCAGTCCGCGATGCAGCATCGCAAATTTCTTGAGAACGGCAGGCAGGGGGGCGTCGAACTTTTCAAAGTCCTCGAACGACAGCACCCGGCTCGGGATCTGGCGGAACACGGCCGCGATGCCGTTTTTCTGGTTGAAGAAGTTGGCGCGGAAGCGGGAGATGTTCGGGATCTCGTAGCCGAAATCGACGTCGCCGGTTTCCTCGAACACCTTGATTTTGTATTCGGGCGCGATTTCGTAGAGCATGGCCTTCAACTCGTCGTTCTCCAGGGGTGGATGGTCCACGCGCTGGAGTTCGCCGTTGATGCGCAGCATCGGGTTGTTGCCGGACGACAAATGTACGTCCGAGGCTTTTTGCTCAAACATCAGGTTGAAGAAAGCGTCAATCTTCGCCATAAATGTGTATGTGCTGTGCCCCCTGTTAGCTAAATCCGCACCACCCGGCCGCCGGTGAACACACCGGCCGACATTATTGCCCGCGAGGTCGAAAAAAACGGGGTTCTCCCGTTCGCCCGATTCATGGAACTCGCGCTCTATTGTCCACTTTATGGATATTATGAAAAGGAAGGGGACAGGATCGGACGGCGCGGGGATTTCATCACGAGCGCCAGCATTGGCAGCCTCTTCGGCGAACTGCTCGCGTTCCAGTTTGCCGGCTGGATCGAGGCCGGCGGCGGCCATGAAATCGTCGAGTCCGGCGCCCACGACGGAAGGCTCGCGGCCGACATTCTCGGCTGGCTCCGGCTCCGGCGCCCGACGTTGCTGGAACGAATCGCCTACCACATCGTCGAGCCGTCGGCTGCGCGCCGCGCGCGCCAGGAGAATCTGCTCCGCGAGTTCGGCGACGCCGTCCGATGGCACTCCAACCTGGAATCTCTCCCCGCTGCCGGCATGGACGGCGTCGTGTTCGGCAACGAACTGCTGGACGCGATGCCGGTGCGCCGGTTCGGATGGGACGCGTCCGCCGGCCAATGGTTCGAATGGGGTGTTGCAATCGAGCAAGGGCGGTTCGCGTGGCGGCGGTGTCCGGGCTCGGCTGCGGATCCGCCCGACTTGCCCGCCGACGTCCTGGAATGTTTGCCGGACGGTTACATCTGGGAAACCTCCCCGGCCGCCGAGCGCTGGTGGAGCGCGGCGGCGGCGAAGTTGCGGCGCGGCCGTCTGCTTGCGGTCGATTACGGGTTCACGCTCGAGGAGCGGCTCGCGCCGGAACGGCGGGAGGGAACCCTGCGCGCGTACCGCGCCCACCGGGTCAGCGCGGACGTGCTGGCCGATCCCGGCGAGCAGGACCTGACGGCGCACGTGGATTTCACCGCGATCCGGCGCGCGGGCGAGACGGCGGGGCTGCGGACCGACGCCTGGTCGGGTCAAGATGCATTTCTAGTTAGGATCGCGGAACGCGCCTGGAGCGACCCGGAGCGGTTCGGTCCCTGGGATTCCGCCCGCACGCGCCAGTTTCAGTCGCTCACTCACCCCGATCATCTCGGGCGCGCGTTCCGGGTGCTGATCCAGTCACGCGGGATCTGAGAGTTCGTGGTTGAGAACGGAGAGGCAGCAGACGGCGGCGGTGTCGCTGCGGAGGACCAGGCGGCCGAGGGTGATCGGACGGACGCCGGCGGCCTGGAGACTGTCCAGTTCGGCGGGGGTGAAATCGCCTTCGGGCCCCACCCATACCGCGGCGCTGCGGGGCGGGCGCCCGTGCTGCTCGCGCCAGGCGCGGAAATAGTCGCGCGGATGCCGGGCATCGGACCGGAGCGATCCGACGAGCGCCAGGTCGACCGGTTCGCGGCGGGCGAGCACTTCGGCCGGGGTGGCAGGCGGGTCGATGATCGGGAGCCAGGCGGATCCGGATTGTTTAATGGCTTCGATGGCGGTCTGGCGCCAGCGCGCGGTCTTGGATGCGGCGCTGTCCTCATCGGGCCGGCTGACGGTGCGGTCGGTGACGAGGGGGACGATGCGGTGCACGCCGAGTTCGACGGCTTTCTGGAGGATGGTTTCGAACAATTTTCCCTTGGGCAACGCCTGGCAGAGCGTGACCTGCCAGGGCAGGGGCGGAACGAATCTGCGTTCCAACACGCGCAGGTGCAGGCGGTCGGCGCGGGCGTCCGTGATTTCGCACAGCACATCCGCCCCGGCGCCGTCGAGCAGCGTGAGAGAATCGCCGTTTCGCAGCCTGAGCACATGGCGGGCGTGGTGCGCCTCCGGGCCGGCCAGCACGGGAGCATCGACGGCGCATTCCCCGGGCGGCAGGTGGAAGCGATGCATGGCGGGATTATTGGAACAGGTTCCGGGCCTTCTCGAAGAAACTCCGGCTGATCGGGCTTTCCTTGCCGTTGCAGAGCGCGGCGAATTCCTGGAGCTTGGCTTTCTGGACGGACGAAAGCTGGGTGGGAACTTCGATGGTGACGCGGACGTGGAGATCGCCGTGGCCGTAGCCCTGGACGTTCTTCACGCCTTTGCCCTTGAGCCGAAACACGGTGCCGGGCTGTGTCCCGGCGGGCACGCGAATGTTCGCCTTGCCGGTCAAGGTCGGAACGTCCACCTCCGCCCCAAGCGTGGCCTGCACGAAGCTGACCGGCACTTCGCACAACAGATCGTCGCCATCGCGCTGGAATAATTCATGGGGCTGGACGTGAAGAACAACGTAGAGGTCGCCGGGCGGGCCGCCGCGCAAACCGGCTTCGCCGTTCCCCGACGAGCGGAGGCGCGAACCGGTGTCGACGCCGGCGGGGATCCGGAGTTTGATCTTGGCCGTCGCGTCGCGCCGTCCGGCGCCGTGGCAGGTGCGGCAGGGTTTTTCGATGACGCGCCCCGCGCCCTGGCAGTGCGGGCAGGTTTGGGCGATGCTGAAGATGCCGCGCGAACTGATGATCTGGCCGCGGCCGCCGCAGGTGGGGCAGGTCTTGGTGTTGGAGCCGGCCTCAGCGCCGGACCCGCCGCAGGTTTCGCAACGTTCCGGTTTCGTGACCGAGATTTCCTTCTCGCAACCCAGTGCGGCTTCTTCGAACGTGATCTCCATGTCGTAACGGAGATCATTCCCGCGCTGGGGCTGGGTGGGATCCGAGCGCCCGCCGCCGAACAGGTCGTCGAAAATGCTGCCGCCGCCGAACACCTCGCGGAAGATGTCGAATGGGTCATGAAAATTCCCGCCGCGGGCAAAACCGCCGCCGGCGCGCCGGTCGAATGCCGCGTGGCCATACTGGTCGTACGCCGCGCGGCGCTGCGGATCGCTCAAGGCCTCGTAAGCCTCGCCGATTTCCTTGAATTTCTCCTCCGAAGTTTTGTCGCCCGGGTTCTTGTCCGGGTGAAACTTCACCGCCAGGCGGCGGTAGGCTTTCTTGATGTCGTCCGCGCTGGCGGACCGTTCAACCCCGAGGATTTCGTAATAATCGCGTTTGGTCATCGTGTGGGGATGCGGGAGGGCGCCGGGTCAGGGGGAGACCGGGGCCGACGGGGCTTTGGCCACGATGACGCTGGCGGGTCGGAGCAGGCGGTCGCGAAGCTTGTAACCTTTGCGGAGCTGCTGGAGCACCTGGCCTTCGGGGGCGTCCGGATGTTCCTGTTGCGAAATGGCCTCGTGCCGGTTGGGATCGAACATCTGCCCGGTGGCGTCGATTTCCTCGAGGCCGGATTCGGCGAGGGCGGCTTTGAGTTGTTGCTGGACCATGAGCACGCCGGCTTTGAGCGACTGGGCGGTTTCCGCGGTCCCGGCTTGCGCGGCATTGAGGGCCATCTCCAGGTGGTCGAGCACCGGCATGAGCTTTTCCATCAATCCCTCGTTGGCATACTTGACGGCGTCCTGGCGCTCGCGCGCGGCGCGTTTCTTGAAATTGTCGAAATCGGCCGTGGTCCGGAGCAGGCGCTCCCAATACTCGGCGGCCTTGGCCGCCTGCGCCTCCAATTCGGGCGCAGTCGCAGCCTGGGGCTCCGGCGTTACGGACGGAGCGTCTGGCGCTTCGCCCGCGGGTTCGTTCGTTTTATCCGCTTTTTTCATGTGCAATCAAATCAATGGGAACGCCGTCCCGGCGTCCCGGCGGGGACCGCAATGACTCGGTCCCTCCATGGTCAGCAGGTTACGCGAAGACCGCAGACCCGGCAACCCGGATGTGGCTCGCGCGACCGCGCACGGGGAGCGTTCGAGATCAGCGCGGCGGGAAAAGTTCCTTGAATTGAGGGGTGTTTCGCAGGCCGGCAAAGCGCGCGTCCTTGTCGAGTTCCTGGCGAAGGTCATGCGCCTTCGGATTCTGCGCCAGCCGCTGCGTGTTCAGGTCCATCGCCCGCTTCAGGCATTGGAGCGCATCGGCCGGCTTGCCTTGGGCGAGCTTGGTGAATCCGAGATCGTACCAGGCTTCGGGCTGGTTGGGATCGATCTGGACCACTTTTTCGAGCGCCATGGCGAGGTGATTGACGTCGTTCATTTCCGCGAAAGCCCGGACGAGGCTCATGATGACATCGACGGACGCGTGCGGGTTGTTGAGCATCGATTCCAGCACCTGCGTCGCGTGGTCGGGTTCGTGGATCTGCATGTATTTCGACGCGAGGTCGAAGCCCTTCTGGAAATCGTCGGGATTCGATTTGAACTGCTGGTTGAGCGTCTGGATTTCCTCCTGGGTGGCGGAGATGAGGTCCGGCTGGCTTTTCATCCGGTTCAACTGGTCGATCATGTTGACGATGGCGCCGTTTTCCGGGTCGAGCCGGCGGCAGGTGTCGGCGACGAGCAGGGCGTCTTCGAGGCGGCCGGAGCCGATCAGGAGCCAGACGTAGCGCCAGACGGCTTCCGGGCTGTAGGGGCAGAAGGCGAAGGCCTGTTTGAAGGCGAAGTCGGCTTCCTTCAGGAGGCGCTCCCGTTCCGCCTGTGTCTTGGGAAAATACTGGGGCGGGGTGGGGACGCCGGTCAGCATGCCGAGCCGCCAGGCGTAGACGCCGCCGATGGAGCTGCGGAGCTTCGAGAAGGATTTCTGGGCCTGGTCGTCGCGGATGAACCGGCGATCGCCCGTGAACCCGGTGAAATCCCGGCGCAGATAAACCTGCTCGATCCAGCGGACCACGTCCTTGATCGGCGTCTCGTAGGTAAGCCAATTCCCTGTGAGGCGGGTTGAATACTGGGTCCAGAAGTCGTGGTCGCGCCGGACCATGTCGTCGGTGATCTCGGGCACGGGCTGGCGGTTGATCTTCATGATGATCCCGAACGGCGTCAGGTGCGGGAACATCCAGTCCAGCGGGAAGCTTTCCTCCACGTAGAATTCGTTGATGGGGTTCCGGTCGAAGATGACCTTGGTGAGATAGCCGTTGATGGCCATGACGGCCACCTGGCCGTTGACCGAGACGCGGTGGCTTTCGGGATCCACCTGCACGCCTTCGCCCGGCTTGAGCTGGCGGGCCTCGTTCCGGTATTTCGGATCGTTGTCGTGCATGAACCGGGCGTGCGCGTCCTCGAGATAGGCGTTGAAACACGCCTGGCTGTCTTCCGGCGAAGGGATGTAGATCTCGCGATCGGGATACACGCCCCCGATGCTGCGGGTGATGTCGCCCGGGTAGGCGGCCTCGAGCAGCAGGCGGTTCAGCCGGATGCGGGTGTCGCCCTGGGGATTCTGGGCGATGAACTGCTGCAGGTACGGCGAGATCTGGACCTGCGCGAACCGGGCCTTGTCGTAAAGCGGATCGACCTTGAGCGCGGCAAGATCCTTCGTGAGCTGTTCCTTGCGGCGCTGGAGCCGGTCGGAGTTGTCGCCTTCCAGCAGTTGCTGGTTGACCGAGTCGAGATCGCGCTGGACTAGGCCGATCTGCTGGCGCACTTCCAGTTCGCGGTCAAGGAGAAGGTTGAAATCCTGGGCCAGCGCTTCCGCGAGCCGGGCGTCGGCGGGGCCGGCGATGAGGTTCTGGGTTTCCTTGCTGCAGTTCTGATACAGCCACGCCGACACCGGGTCCTGTTGCGGACCGGGCTGGAGGCGGCTCTTCAGGGCCGGGAGATTCGTGAGGGCGGCCGGGGTGAACCAGGAGGTGTAGGTGCGCCAGCGTCGTTCAATCCGCTCGCCGCGCGCGATGAAATACGTGTCCAGCGGCGACACCATCCGGGCCAGGATGTTGGTCTGGTAATCCTTGTCCTTGAGCACTGTGCGGACCAGTTCGCTGAAGAAGGGCGGATCGATCTGCTGGCTACGGAAATACTGGGCGCGGAGGTAATTCAGGTAAGTTCCGTCGGCCAGCGCGTTCTGGGTGATGAGGTAGACGTCGCGCCGGTCGAAATTCTGGTCCTGCTTGGGCTGGCAATCGTGCGGAATGAAGCTTTCGCAGAAAATCATGTAGGTGGGATTGAACCGGCCCGGGTCCGTGCCGCCGAAGAGGATCGTGTCCTTCGCCATCTCGGGGTAGATCGGTTTTCCGTCCGCGCCGTTGAACGGCGGCGTGAACATGTCGTGGCCGAACCAGTAGCCGAACCAGTGATCCCGCTGTTCGCTGCTGCCCCAGTGGGCGAGCGCGGAGGCGAACGGCATCACCATGATCAACCCGAGCGTGATGGCCAGCGGAGCGCGCCGGCGGTAGACCAGGAGCGAAGCGACGAAGCCGCCAACGACGGCGCAGATGAGCAGTCCGCCGATGACCGGCAGGCTGTACTGGTTCGGGGCGAAAATGCGGCCGATGGCGGTGACGACGTCCGCAACGTGGAGGTTGCCGCGGGTGAAGAAGGCGAAAAAGACGGAGCCGCCGAGGCAGAGGACCGCGAGGGAAGCGTAGGCGATGAGGACGGGGAATTCGTCGTCCTCCTGGCCGGCGGGGATGTTGGATCGCCGGATATAGGAGCGGACGGCGAGGGCGGTGGCGACGAGGCAGCCGGTCATGCAGAGGAAGAGCGAAAGCCAGTTGCGGGGCGGCACGGAGGTGGCGCCGCCGTGGAAGGTCATGTTGACGCCGTTATAGAGGGTCATCAGGGCGGGCACGATGAGAATGCCGCCGAGGGTGAGACCGGCGATGCGGAACTGGCGGTAATGGGTGGCCATGTAAGCCGCGGTCAGGGCAAGGCCGTAGCCGAACAGGATGGCGACGACGCCGTGGGAGGACGTGAAGAACACCTTGACCAGGTCGGCGGACTGCCGTTCCGGGGTGGGGTTCATCAGGATGACGAGGATGACGCCGATGCAGAAGTAAACGCCGGTCAGGCCGAGCAGCCAGGCGCGTTCGCGGCGCTGGACTTTGAAGAGGAACAGCAGCGGCACGAGCGCCACGAACACGACCACCCAGTTGAATTCGACCGCGATGTCGCTGACCATCATTCCGAGCTGGGTGACGAAGCGGTCGACGCCGCCCGCGGCGAAGAGGTCCGTGGGATTGGCCTTTTCATACTGGCCGCGGCTGAGCGCGTGGAAGAATCCTTCGACCGTGCGCGGATAGCCCCATTGCATGGGCGGATTGGTCATGCCCGCGATGGGTTCATAGAGGTAGAAGGAGGCGCCGAGAATCCACAGGAGGCCGAGGGCGGGGACGATGAGCCATTCCTTGCCGAGTTTTCGGAGCTGCCAGCCCAGCCAGACATGTGTGGCGAGGGCGGCAGGGCCGAGGAGCTTGGCCAGCATGCCGAGGGTGGGGGCGGACGCCAGCAGGAGCAGGCCCGCGAAGAGGGCGCCGTCCATGCCCAGCTCGCGCATGGTGATTTTGGTGCGCACGCAGAGCCAGACGTAGGAGACAATCGAACAGATGCCGACGGCGAAATAGATGATGAGAACCATGTTCGCCGTGTTGAGCATGGTGACGTAGCCCTCCTGGTTGAGCACAAGCCCCGCGAGGAAGAGAATGGTGTTCCACAGTACAATATGGCGGCCGAGGCGCGGGTGGGCGATGGCGATGGCGACTTCGATGCCCATGGCGGCGACGAGGAGGGTCTGGTGAATTGTCGCGCAGACGCCGAAAAAGAACAGGCCGCAGAAAAGGTAAATCCACTGTCGCGGCGCGTAAATCCATCGCAGCAGGCACAGGAGGACGATCATCACCCAGGGCACCCCGAAGAGGGAGATGCGGTTGATGGCGACGGATTCGCTCCACATGACGCCGCCGAAGCCGAGGAGCAGGCCGGCCGCGATGCCGGAGACCATGCAGATGGCGTTTTCCCATTTGCCGGTCATGTTTTTGAGTTCCTCGATGCCTTCGATCAGCATGCTGCTGCCGCGCGACACCATGAAGGCAACCAGGCCGCAGGCCATGGCGGCGGCCGTGGATTGCCCCACCTCCACCCGCCACGCCACGTTCCCGAACGGCAGCAGCTTCGTCCATAACCACGCGTAAATGGTCCAGAAGGGATAGCCGGGCGGATGCGGGATGCCGGCGTAGAAGGCGCCGGTGCAGAGTTCGCCGGAATCCTCCAGCGTCTGTTCGGGCGCGAGCGTCAGGAAATAAACGATCCAGACGACAACGAACGTGAACGCCAGCGTGAACCAATCGATGCGGCGGAACAGGGGCGGCACCCGGCCGGGGGCGGGCTCGGGGGACGGGTTCCTGGGAGCCGCCGGGTTTTCGGAGCCCGGCTTCGAGGATTTCGATGCTTTATCCATGCAAGGTCCTGGTCAGTCAATTGGTCTTGTGGTTTAAAAAAGAGCCTATACTAGAAGTGTATCCGGCGCGGTTTGTCGATTCAAAAATCGACGGCGTATTGTACTCCACCTGCGACGAACGCGTTCCGAGGACGGCCTGGTGGCTCTGGTTGCTGGCCACCAGCGCGGTTTCTCCGGCCGTTCCGGCGGCGCGCCAGCCGTCGTCCTGGCGGAGCACGGTGAACGCGAGCATCAGGCAGGCCGCCGCCGGGGCAAGCCACTGGAACACCGCGGCGGCGTCGCGACGCGGACGGACGTGGCCGAACAGGCGCCGCTCAAGACGCCGCGACGGCCGGCGCGGCTGCAAGCCGCGCAAGTGCGCTTCCAACCGGTTCTGTGGGTTCATGCGACGGTCCTTTCAATCGGGTTCGGATTTTCTGCAGGCCATACCGGTAGCGGCCGGCGGCTGTGTTTGGGGATATGTCCAGCATGTCGCCGATCTGTTCGAACGTGAGGCGATGCCAGAGCTTGAGCACAATGATTTCGCGCTGTTCGCGGGGGAGTTCTTCGAGGCAGCGGGCGGCCGCTTCGGCGGAACCGGGGTCATGCGCCGGCGGTTCGAACCACGCGGACGATTCCAGTTCGCGCGTAAGCCGCCGCCACAGCGAGCGCCGGTAATTCAGGCAGCGATTCCGGTAGCTGCGCAGGCAATAGTGCCCCGGGTTCTCGGGCGGTGCGTCCCGTTTCAACAATTCCACGAAGGTGTCCTGCAGGACGTCTTCCGCCTCGCCGTGGCTCAGGCCCAGCGCCCGCCCATATAGTATTAGGTGCGCCGAGCGCGCTTCATACAGCGCCTCGCACCATCCCGGATGTTCCTGGTCGGACATGCTTTCATCCCATAGACACCGGCGGGGCGGGATTTGTATAAAGAAAAACCGGGTTGACTGAATTGGCTGCCCGACAGAGGGTTCCGCCCTCAGCCGATCAGCCAATGCCCGATCCGGAAGGTGAGAAAAGCCAGGATCCAGGCCAGAAGCCCCATGTAAGCCCATTGGAACGCGGCCCATTTCCAGGTGTTGGTCTCGCGCCGGACGACGGCGACGGTGCTCACGCACTGCAAGGCGAACACGTAAAATACCATCAGGGTCACGGCCGTAAGCGTCGTGTAAACCGGCGTGCCGTCCGGCCGCTTCTGCTGTCGCATCGATTCGATCAACTGTTGGCCGCCCCCGGAATCGCCGCTGTCGCCGACGTTGTAAACAATCGACATCGTGCTGACGAACACTTCGCGCGCCGCGAACGAGGAAACAATTCCAATTCCAATCCGCCAGTCGAATCCAAGCGGCGCGATCACCGGTTCCAGCGCGCGGCCCGCGTAGCCGGCAAAGCTGTGCCGGAGTTTTTCGCCGGCCTCCGCCTTGTCCACGGCATCGAGTTCGCCGCTGCTCGCCGCCCGGGCCTGGAGCGCCTGCCGTTTGGCGTTGAATTCCTGTTCGATCGACGCGGACCGCGGGTAGGTGGCGAGGAACCAGAGCAGGATATTGATGCCAAGGATGACGGTGCCCGCGCGGCGGAGGAACAGCCGGGATCGATCCCACATGTGGCGCACCACGACGCGGAACAGCGGCCGTTTGTAGGGCGGCAATTCCATGATGAGCATCGGCGTCTCCCCGCGCAGCAGGGTCTTCTTGAACACCCACGCCATGAGCAGCGCCACGATCGTGCCCAGCAGGTACATGCTCAGCAGGGTCAATCCCTGCAGCCGCAGGAAGCCGAACAGGCGCGTGTCGGGAACCGCGGCCGCGATCAGGAGCGTGTACACCGGCAGCCGCGCCGAACAACTCATCAGGGGCGCGACCAGGATTGTCACCAGCCGGTCCTTGGGCGTTTCGATGGTGCGCGTCGCCATGATTCCAGGGATGGCGCATGCGTAGGAGCTCAGCAGCGGGATAAAACTTTTCCCGTGCAACCCCACCTTGCTCATCAAACGGTCCATCAAAAATGCCGCGCGCGCCATGTAACCCGTGTCTTCCAGGAACCCGATGAACAGGAACAGCAGCAGGATTTGCGGCAGGAACACCACCACGGCGCCGACGCCCGCAATCGCCCCGTCCACCACCAGCGACCTCAAGTCGCCCGGCGGAATCCAGCCGCCCACCAGCCCTCCCAGCCAGTCCACTCCGCTCTGCAGCGCGTGCATCGGCAGCTTGGCGAACGTAAAGATGCTCTGGAACATCAGCGCCATGATCGCCACAAAAATCAGCGTCCCCCAAAGCTTGTGCGTCAGGATCCGGTCCAGGCGGTCGCTGACGGATTCCGCGGGCGCCGCCAGTTCGGTCGTGACCGATTGCTGGATTTCCGCGATCCGCCCGTAGCGCCATTCGATCGGGGCTCCGCGCCAGTCGATGGATTGTGCATCGAGCCGCGCGCGGGCGGCGGCGACGGCGTCCTGGATTTTCTGGGGGTAATGTTCGCGGCTGGACGCGAGGGCTTTTTCGTTGCTCAGGAGCAGAAGCGCCTCGGCGGTCGCCTGCAGTTTCCGGTCCTGGAAGGCGGCCGCGAGCAGTTCGGCGAGGTTCATGGCCTCGATGCGGAACAGGCCGGGGAGCTGGCAGAAAAGGCGGGGTTTAATTTCCGGCGGATGTTCCAGGGCTTCCAGGATCCGGCGGCGCAATTCCGGGATGCCGGAGCCGCCGCTGGCGATGACCGGCAAAACGGGCACGCCGAGAAGTTCGGACAACTTCGCGGCATCGATCGACTGGCCGTTCGCTTCCGCGACGTCGACCATGTTCAACGCGAGAAGGGTCGGGTGGCCCAGTTCGATGACCTGGGTCGCGTAATAAAGATTGCGCTGCAGGTTGGAGGCGTCGACGACGATGACGATCAGGTCAGGCGGCGGCAGTTCGGGCAGGCGATGCAGCAGCACGTCGCGGGAGATCTGTTCATCGAGGGAATTCGGGCTGAGGCTGTAGGTGCCCGGGAGGTCCAGCATGCGGACATCGAGGCCGGACGGCGTCTGGAGCAGGCGGCCTTCCTTGCGTTCGACGGTGACGCCTGCGTAATTACCGACCTTCGCGCGGAGCCCGGTCAGCGCGTTGAAGACAGTGGTCTTGCCGCAATTCGGATTGCCCGTCAGCACGACATAACGCGGGCCGGCCGGGGCAGGGGCGGATGGCTTGGGTTTGGCGGGCACGGTTCCCATCGGACGCAGGTTCAGGAAACGCGCACCAGGATCTGGTCCGCCTCGTGTTTGCGAAGCGTCAGGTTGTAACCGCGCACACGGATTTCCACCGGGTCGCCGAGCGGGGCGAACCGGACGAGCTGGACGGCGCTGCCCACCAGCAGCCCCATCTCCATCAGGCGCGGCCTTCCGGCGGGGGGCACGTTGATTTCGGCCACGACGGCCGCGGCGCCCACGGGAAGCGAGGTCAGCGGTTGCGGAGCGGCAGGCATTACGTCGTGCGGTTTCAGAATTGCGCCAAGGTGTTCACCGGGGCACACGATAGGACAAGGCCGCGGGACTGGCAAGAGAGCTGTGTTTTTTGCTTCTCTTTCCCGGCGGCGGACTTCACGATGCGCTGCCTGTCCTGACAGCAGCATTTTATGTATCGAGGCAAAAAAGTTGTCGTGGTCATGCCGGCTTACAACGCCGCGCTGACCCTGCGCCAGACCTATGACGAAGTCATGGACCAGGGCCTGGTGGATGAAATCATCCTGGTGGACGACAAGAGCCGGGATGAGACTGTGGCGGTGGCGCGGGCGCTGCCCGGCATCCGGGTGCACGCCCACGACGTGAACACCGGCTACGGCGGAAACCAGAAAACCTGCTACCGCATGGCGCTCGAAGCCGGCGCCGACATCGTGGTGATGATCCACCCCGACTATCAATACACCCCCAAATTGCTGCCCGCGATGGTGTCGATCATCGCCAATGACCTGCACCCTTGCGTTCTCGGCAGCCGTATTCTCGGCGGCTACTCGCTCGCGGGAGGGATGCCGTGGTGGAAATACGTTTCCAACCGGTTCCTGACCTTTGCGGAAAATGTTCTGCTCGGCGCGAAATTGTCGGAGTACCACACCGGCTACCGCGCCTTCTCCCGCGAACTGCTCGAACGGATCGATCTGCGTCCGAACTCGGACGATTTCGTGTTCGACAACCAGATGCTCGCCCAGATTCTCTGGCACGGCTTCACCATCGGGGAAGTGAGTTGCCCGACAAAATATTTCGCGGAAGCCTCCTCCATCAATCTTCGCCGCAGCATCCAGTACGGCATCGGCTGCCTCAGGGTCGGCTTCACTTACCGCCTGTGCAGGATGGGAGTGATGAAATCAGCCCTGTTCACGGGGAACGGGCCTCAATCTCCTAACGGAAAATAGCCGCCAACGTCAGTTGGCGGATCCTGGGGCATCGAGGGTTCGACGGGGTGTCGCCCCTGATAACGGTTACTTCAGCGCCTGGAGGCGGAGGCTGAGCCGGGATTTTTTGCGGCTGGCGGTGGACTTGTGGAGCACGCCGGTCTTGACCGCTTTGTCGAAGGCGGAGCTGACCTGTTTGAAGAGCGTGGTGGCGTCAGCCTTTTTGCCGGCGCCGAGCAAACCCAGGTATTGCTTTTCCAGCGAGTGGAGGCGGGTCTTGATGCTGCGATTGTGGGCCTGTTTGCGGGCGCCACTGCGGACGCGGCGGGCGGCGGACTTGGTATTCGGCATAGATCGGTTTTCCGTTAATTCTCGATTTCGAGCGGGAGACACTATCTGAACCCCCCGCGTTGTCAATCGCTAAGCGGCTTGTCAAGCCGGGGCAGATTGCCTAGCCTTGCCGCCCATGAGCCGCCGTTGCCGCCCGCCGGGCGTGCCCGCCCCCCGGGGCTGCACAATGGCATCGCGCGTGCTCGCTCTGGGCCTGTCAACCGTCGATCATCATTCATGAATAAACCGTTGCGAGTCTTGCACCTGGAGGATGAACCGGACTTTTCGGCGCTGGTTTCAGCCCTGCTGGAACGCGAAGGCGTCGCTTCCCGGGTCAACCTGGTGACCGATTTCAAGGCATTCGACAGCGCCCTGGACCAGGGCGATTTTGACATCATCATCGCCGATTACATGCTGCCGACCTGCAACGGCCGCCAGGCGCTTGAACTCGCCGCACAGAAATGCCCCGACATCCCGTTCCTCCTCCTCTCCGGCGCCATCGGTGAACACGCCGCCATCGATTTTCTCCGCTGCGGCGCGACGGATTACGTTCTGAAAAGCGGCCTCGAACGCCTCGTCCCGGCCATTCGCCGCGCCGTTCAGGAAGCCGAGGAACGCAAGCAACGCATCGACGCCGAAGCCGAAGTCCGCGCCGGCGAAAAACAATACCGCCTCATTTTCGCAGGCAACCCGGTGCCCATGTGGCTCTCCGATCCCCGGACGTTCGCCTTCCTCGAAGTCAACGAAGCCGCGATCCGCCACTACGGCTATTCCCGCGAGGAATTCCTCGAGATGACCATCCAGGATATCTGCTCCCCCGAGGAATCCGCCAAGCTGGTCAAATACATCGCCGAAATCCTCCATAAATCCAGCGATGCCGGAATCGGCCACGCCGGACTCTGGCAGCACCGCAAAAAGGACGGATCGGCCATCGACGTCGAGATCACCTGGTCGGTCATCCAGTTCCAAGGGCAGCCGGCGCTGCTCACGATGGCCGACGACGTCACGGAAGTCAGGCAGGCGGCCGAAGCGTTGAAAAAGAGCGAAGCCAGCCTCGCCGCGGCCCAGCGCATCGCGCACCTGGGCAGCTGGGAACTCGACCTCGCCGACACGGAGAACGTCAACAACAACCGGCTGCGCTGGTCCGATGAAACCTACCGCATCTTCGGGATCAAACCGGGCACCGCGCCGCTGCCGAGCGAATTCTTTTTCAACTCGGTCCACCCCGAAGACCGGCAGCGAATCAAGGAAGCCGTCCAGCACGCGATCGAGCACCGCGAATCCTACACCCTCGAACACCGCATCCTTCGCCCCGACGGAGGGGAACGAATGATCCGGCAGCAGGCCGAGATTGCGCTGGACGCGGCCGGCAAGCCGTGCCAGATGCGCGGCATCGTCATGGATCTCACGGAGCGCCGCCAGCTCGAGGAACAACTGCGTCAATCGCAGAAAATGGAAGCCATCGGCCAGCTCGCCGGCGGCGTCGCCCACGATTTCAACAACATCCTCACCGTCACCCACGGCCACGCGCTGCTCCTGCTCGGCGAGAAAAACCTCACCAAATCCGCCAAGGAATCCGCCCAGGAAATCGCCCAGGCCGCCGAACGCGCCGCCGGCCTCACGAAATCCCTCCTCGCCTTCAGCCGGCGCCAGGTCATCCAGCTCAAGCCGGTCGACCTGAACGAGCTGCTGAACAACATGACCATGATGCTGGGGCGGATCCTGGGGGAGGACATCGCGCTGCAGCTGAAATATCTTCCGCAGCCCGCGCTCGTGCTCGCCGACTCGGGCATGATCGAGCAGGTGCTTGTCAACCTCGCCGTCAACGCCCGCGACGCGATGCCGAAGGGCGGCCAGCTCGCCATCGAGATCGGCCTGGCCGAGGTGAATTCCGCCCACGCCGCCGCGCATCCCGAGGCGCGCCCGGGCAAATTCGTCTCTCTCAGCGTCATCGACACCGGCGGCGGCATTGCGCCCGAAAACCTGCGCCGCATCTTCGAGCCGTTCTTCAGCACCAAGGACGCCGGCAAACGCACCGGGTTCGGCCTCGCCACCGTCTACGGCATCAGCCGCCAGCACCAGGGCTGGGTAGAAGCTGAAAGCCAGTTAGGCAAAGGCGCCACCTTCCGCGTCTACCTGCCCGCGGCCAAGGACAAGGATCCCGCAGCCGGCCGCAAGCCGTCGAAACAATCCGTCACCGGCGGCGACGAAACCATCCTGGTCGTCGAAGACGAGGCGCCGGTGCGCGAACTCGTCAGCAAGGTCCTCGCCGCCTACGGCTACAAAATTCTCAAGGCCGAAACCGGCGCCAAGGCCCTCGACATCTGGAAAAAACAGAAGGGCAAGATCGACCTGCTCCTCGCCGACCTCGTGCTCCCCGACGGCATCAACGGGCGCGAGCTGGCGGACAAGCTTCGCAAGAGCAAACCCAAGCTGAAAATCATCTTCTCCAGCGGCTACAGCACCGATGTCGTCGGCAAGGATTTCGTCCTGCAACGCGGCCAGTATTTCCTCCAGAAACCCTACGACCTCCAGAAACTGGCCCTCACCGTCCGCGCCTGCCTCGACACCTAGCGCCCGGCACAGCCGGGCGCATCGGCAATCGCCAATCGCCGATAGCCAAGGCTCCCGTGCGAAGGGCACTGAACCCTGGCAAGTGGCTGTTGGCTGTGTTGGCGATTGGCGATTGGCTATTCGGCCGGCGGTCGCCGGCCGACGTAAACCATTGAAAACCCGCATCTTATTGGCATGTAAAGTGCTGTTTTATCCCTAATATTTGGCTGATTTTTAACGATCATGGACAAGTTGCTGCGCGTTTTGCACCTGGAAGATGACCCGGATTTTCCGCATCTCGTCGGCGCGTTGCTGGCGAAGGACGGCATCCCGGCGGAAATCCAGCGTGCGGCCGATTACTCGGCATTTGTGACGGCGCTCGAGCGCGGATCCTTCGACATCATCCTCGCGGATTATTCTCTGCCCAGTTGCGATGGGTTGCTCGCGGTGAAGACCGCGCGGGAAAAAAGCCCCGACACCCCCGTGCTGCTGGTCTCCGGCACCATCGGGGAGCAGGCGGCGATCGACAGCCTCAAGTGCGGCGCGACGGATTACGTTTTGAAGAGCGCGCTCGAGCGGCTCCTGCCCGCCGTCCGCCGGGCCGTGCTGGAATCCCGCGAACGCGCCCGCCTCCGCCGCGCCGAAGCGGAGGTGCGCGAGAGCGAAAAGCAATACCGCCTCATCTTCGAAGGCAACCCAATCCCCAGCTGGATTGCCGACCTCGAAACCGAGGCGTTCCTGGAAGTCAACGGCGCTGCGACCCGGCATTACGGCTACGACCGGTCCGAAATGCTTTCACTGACATTGAGGGACATCCGGCCGCCCGAGGAAGCTGCCCGGGCGCGTCACTATTTCCACGAAATTGTCCGGCGCCAGTCGCCGGGCAGCATCGGCAACGCCGGTCTTTGGCGGCACCGCAAAAAATGCGGCGCGCTCATCGACGTGGAAATCACCTGGTCCGTCATCGTGTTCCGCGGACGCGAAGCGCTGCTGACCATGGCGCAGGATGTCACGGAACGCCGGCGCCATGAACGCCGCGAAGCCGCCTTGTCGAAACTCGGCGGCGGACTCAGCTCCGCCACCTCGCCGATCGAGGCCGCCCACATCATCAAGGATGTCGCCGACGAACTGTTCGGCTGGGACTGCTTCGCCCTGGGTGTCTACCAGGAGGGAACGGATGCCTTCAGGCCGATTCTCAAGGTGGACACGCTCGAGGGGCGCCGGCAGGAAATGGACCTGGCGCGGTGGCTCGACAAGCCCGACGCGGTCGTGCGGCGCGTCATGGAACACGGCGCGGAACTGATCCAGCACGCCGAGGAAGACCCCGGCGCCGACACGGAATTGTTCGGGAGCAAACGCCGTCTCGCCGCGTCCCGCATGCTCGTGCCGGTCCGAATCGACAGCCGAGTCATCGGGATGATCGCGCTCGCCCGGTTTGCCGTCTCCGCCTACGACCACCAGGACCTCAACGCCATGCAGATCCTGGCCGATCAATGCGCGGGCGCGCTGGAGCGGATCCACGCGGAGGAAGCCCTGCGCGAGAGCGAACGGCGCCTGCGCCAGAGCGAATCCAGCCTCGCCGCCGCCCAGCGCATTGCCCACCTCGGGAGCTGGGAACTGGACCTCTCGAACCGCGACGACATCCGCCACAACGAATTGCGATGGTCGGATGAAACCTACCGGATCTTTGGCCTCGAACCCCGCCAGGTGCCGGCGTCCACCGATTTGTTCTACCGCTTTGTGCATCCCGACGACCGGCAGCGCGTCGCCGAGGCCGCCGAACGCGCCTGCGCCACCCGCGGCGTCTACGACATCGAACACCGGATCGTTCTCGCCGGCGGCGAGGAACGCATCGTCCGCGAACGCGCCGAATTCTCCTGCGACCCCGAAGGCAATCCCCGCCTGATGCACGGAATCGTCATGGACGTCACGGAGCGCAAGCAGCTCGAGGAGCAATTGCGCCAGTCCCAGAAAATGGAGGCCATCGGCCAGCTCGCCGGCGGTGTGGCGCACGATTTCAACAATATCCTCACCGTGATCCACGGTTATGCCGCGATGCTGACCGAGGAGGAGCAGCTCAAGGAGTTTGCTCGCCGCGCCGTGAACCAGATCATCCAGGCCTCCGAACGCGCGGCGGATCTCACCCGGCAGTTGCTCACCTTCAGCCGGCGCCAGGTCCTGCAGCCGCGCGCGCTCGACCTGAACGAGGTCGTGAGCAACATGACCCTGATGCTCGGGAGAATCCTCGGCGAAGACATCTCCCTGCAGCTCGACTACTGGCCGCAGCCGGCGATGATCCAGGCCGATTCCAGCATGATCCAGCAGGTCCTGTTGAACCTCGCCGTCAACGCCCGCGACGCCCTCCCCGACGGCGGGCAGTTGAACGTGCGCATCCACCTGGAACAGGTCGATCCCGGCCGCGCCGCCAGCCACCCGGAATCACGCGAGGGCGCCTTCGTCTGCCTCTCCGTTTCCGACAACGGCTGCGGCATCGCCCCCGAAAATCTCCGCCGCATTTTCGAGCCGTTTTTCACCACGAAAGAGGTGGGGAAGGGCACCGGCCTCGGGCTGGCGACGGTTTACGGAATCGTCCAGCAGCACCAGGGCTGGATCGAAGTGGAGAGCGAGCCGGGGCTGGGCGCCACCTTCCGGGTCTACCTGCCGCTTCACACCGAGGCGGTCGACTCCGATGCCGCCACGCCCGCGGAACAGGAACCGGCCATCTCCGGCGTCCCGGGCCCACTCGGGGTGGGACCGGAAAAATCGATCGTGTGAACAATAATTTCTGGCCTTTCACGTTTGCGCCCTTAGTATGGGCCGCCTGATCACATGGCCGCACCCAAGTTAACAGCGAAACGCATCCTGGTCGTCGACGACGAGCCGTTCGTCTGCGACGCGGTTAAAATGATGCTGATGTTCGACGGTCACCAGGTGGAGACCGCCAACAACGGAGCGGATGCCCTGGCGCTGTTCGGCCAGGGAAAATTCGACGTGGTCATCACCGATTTCGCCATGCCCGTCATGAAGGGCGACGAACTCGCCGCGACCATCAAGTCTCGGGCTCCCGGCCAGCCGATCGTCATGATCACCGCCTACGCAGAGATGCTGCAGAATTCTGACAATCCCCTCGCCGGCGTCGATCACATCGTCAGCAAGCCTTTCCTGCTCGAAAATCTCCGCGAAGCCCTCGTCAAGGTGCTCGGCACCGCATAAATGCCGGCCTAATGGAGTGCTGGGTTCCCGGCCCTCGACTCTCGCCTCTCGACCCTCGACCTCTTTCGCTCCCGGGCCTTCCCCAGTTCCGCATCCGTACTCGCCCCCTGTCGATTTGCGTAGTTTACCAAATTGATACCGAACCTCCCCGGAGTCATAGTGTTGGCAGAACCAGACAGGCTCTGCATGAAGATCCGGTTGACGGCAACCTACCCGCAGGCGACATCCGCCCAGCGCTCTCCGAGGCGCGCTGTTTCGTGGAACCCCATGGAACTGCTCCAACAGGTCGGCCAGTGGACGCTGGTCTTTGTCCTCGCGGCGCTTGCGTATTTCGCCCTCAACCGTTACGTGCTCCAAACCGTCCAGGTCCAGGGCCAAAGCATGCTGCCCACCCTCCACGATTCCGACCGCTATTTCCTCAACCGCGTCGCCTACTTCCTCCACCCGCCGCAGGCAGGCGACGTCGTCGTGCTCCGCGATCCCTCGGACGGCGGCTATGCGGTCAAGCGCGTGATCGCCGGATCCGGCGACGCGATCTATTTCAAATCCGGCCGCGTGTTTGTGAACGGGCACCGGATCGCGGAACCCTACCTTGCGCCCGGCACGGCCACCTTCACTCCCACCAAGCGTTCCGAAATTATGATCGTCTGCGGCCGAAACCAGTATTTCGTCCTCGGCGACAACCGGAATAACAGCTACGACAGCCGGATGTACGGACCGGTCCCCGGCCAGAACATTCTCGGCGCGATCATTCATTAAACAGCCGAGGGCCGAGAGTCGAAGGTCGAGGGCCTGACGCTGCCGCGCTTCCGAAACGCTTCGCCGGCTCTCGACCTTCGACCCGCGACTCTCCCGCTTTTCCGTTTTTTCCGTTGAAGACCCGCCGATCCCGGTTTACACTCCGCCATGCCGTCAACCGGATCATGCCAGGACGCGAGTCTCCTGCGACGGCTTCTTCGTCCCCACCCACCCGCTCACGCCGAGATTCCGTTATGAGGATTCTGCTGCAGCAAAAACAATCGGGGCTTTACTTCAAAGACATCAACGCCTGGACCCGCGATCCCGCCGACGCCGTGGATTTCCTCAGTTCCACCTCGGCTATGGAGTTCTGCCGGATCAATAAAATCCTGGACGTGCAGATGGTCCTGAAGTTTGAAGAACAACACTGCGACATTGTTATGTCCATGGCGCTGGACTCCGCCGGCCGCCAGCGCAGCCAGCCCGCCCCTTGAAGGGATTGCTGGATTTTTGGATGGATGGATTGTTGGATCCCGTCATCCACAAATCCATTAATCCAACAATCCAATTGTCTCCCGCTTCGCCCGGGCTTGCGCTTCCCTCCCGCTTCCCCCATGCTGTCAACCATGACGCCCAATTCAATTGACGCCACGGTCCATGCCCGTCTCTCGGCCCTCGGCACGCGGGTTCTCGCCGGCGGCAGCCTCGACCGCGACGAGGCGCTCTGGCTGTTCCGGCTCGAATCCGCCTCCGACATCTTCGACCTCCTGTCCTGGGCCAACCGGATCCGGGAACATTTCAAGGGGAACAAGATTCACCTGTGCTCGATCGTGAACATCAAGGCGGGCGGCTGTTCGGAGAATTGCCGGTTCTGTGCCCAGTCCGCCCTCTACCAGACCGACTCGCCCAAATACGGGCTGGTGGATCCGGAGGCCATCCTGGCGGCCGCCGACGAGGCGAAATCGAACGGTGTCACGGGACTCGGCCTGGTCGCCGCCTGGCGCGGGCTCGAGGAAGGACCCGTGCTGGACGAGTTGTGCGAGCGATTCGACGAACTGCGCCGCAGCGGCAAGGCCCGGCCGGACGCCTCGTTGGGTATCATCCGCAACCCGCGCGTGGCCGAACGCCTCAAGTCCGCCGGCGTCGAATGCTACAATCACAACCTCGAAAGTTCCGAACGCTATTACTCCCAGGTCTGCACCTCGCACACCTACCAGGACCGTGTCGATACCATCCGCCACCTGAAAAAGGCCGGCATCAAAATCTGTTCCGGCGGCATCATCGGGATGGGCGAAACCCGCGAGGACCGCTGCGACCTCGCGCTGGCGCTGCGCGACGTCGGGGCGCACATCGTGCCCATCAACATTCTCAACCCGGTTTCCGGCACGCCGATGGGCAAACAGGAACCCCTGGCGCCGCTCGAAATTCTCAAGACCATCGCCTGCTTCCGATTCCTCCTGCCCCGCCAGGAAATCATGATCGCCGGCGGGCGCGTGGTGAACCTGCGCGACATGCAAAGCATGATCTTCATGGCCGGCGCCAGCGCGCTCATGGTGGGCAATTACCTGACCACGGTGAATCAGCCGGTGGAAAAAGACCTCCAGATGCTGAAGGACCTCGGCCTCGACCCGAGCTGGGACAAGCACGGGTTCAGCGACCAGGAATCCTGCGGCTGCGGTTCCGCCTGCGAGTCCCGCCCCGAAGCCGTCCCCGCCTGACGCACGCCGTGAAGCGGCTCGGCAAGAACGCGGGCGGATACCGGGGCGAAACCATCGACGTCCAGTCGGTGCTCCGCGAAATCCACGAAGCCGCCCTCCGGCACGGCTGGTCGATCGAAATCTTCGGACGCCAGGACACCTGGGAGCTGCCCGCGCTGCACCGGCGCACGGAATCAAATTCCCCCGGCTCCGCGCCGCGCCGGATTTACATCAGCGCCGGCATCCACGGCGACGAGCCGGCCGGACCGCTCGCCGTCCTGAGGTTGCTCCTCGAAAATCAATGGCCCGACGCCGCCGAGATCTGGATCTGCCCCTGCCTCAACCCCGCCGGGTTCCGCCTCAACCGGCGCGAAGGCTCCCAGGGCGTCGATCTCAACCGCGATTATCTCCGGCCCGCCACGGCCGAAATCGCCGCCCACTCCGAATGGCTGCTGCGCCAGCCCCGGTTCGATTTCAGCCTGTGCCTGCATGAGGACTGGGAATCGAATGGGTTTTACGTTTACGAATTGAATCCCGACGGCCGCCCGTCGCCCGCTGAAAGGATGATTCCCGAAGTCGAAAAAGTGTGCCCGATCGATCGCGCGGAAATCATCGAGGGCCGGCCCGCGCGCGGCGGCATCATCCGGCCCGACATCGACCCGCGCTCGCGCCCGCAATGGCCGGAGGCGTTCTTCCTGTTGCAGCACAAGACGCGATTGTCCTGCACGCTGGAGGCGCCTTCCGATTTCCCGCTCGCGATCCGCGTGGACGCGCTGGTCGCAGGGGTGCGGTCGGGGCTTGTTCCTTTTTAGTTTGGGCCGGCGGGGACGCCGGCCCTCCCAGTCGACGGGAGGGACGTCGTCCCCGGCGTCCCCATCTCCTCAATCCGCCACTGCTTCGCGGCGGCGCGTCCAGGTCTCGCCAAGTTTCTGAAGCGTGTCCGATTTCATGAACTCTTCGGCCAGGGGAAAGACGATCCGCTCTTCGCGGACGAAATGTTTCCGGGAGGCCTGGACGGCGGCGGTCAGCAGGCGGCGGGCGTCCGCTACGCGGGCGGCCTCGTGCACCTTCAGCAGCGCGCCGTCAATCTCCTCGTGCTCCTGCTCGAACGTGTCCCGCTGCCCAATCTGCTCCAGGCAATGCGCCAGCGGCGCAAACACCAGTTCCTCCTCCGTCCGCGAATGTTCCTGCAGCAAACTCTCCATCAACGACGCCAGCAGCCGGACCTCCGCCACCGTCTTCAGCTTCGGCAGCGCCTGCTCCATGTGATCGAATATGTTGTGGAACACCACGTGTTCCGCCAGGAGTGCGTCGGTAATCTTCATCTGGAGATGCGATTTATTCTCCACACTTACGCCGGACTGCGGTTTTCGACCAACCGTATTTTGGCAATCCCTTTACAGGGATGGTCAGACCGGGTAGGACTCCATCCCGGCGCAGGTGCAGACCGGGTTGCGGTCGCCGTAAACGTTGTCCACGCGCGCCACGTGCGGCCAGAATTTCTGCTCGTGCTGCCAGGCCGTCGGGAAGGCCGCATCCATCCGCGAATACGGCCGGTCCCAGGCATCCGAGGCCACCGTGTCCGCCGTGTGCGGCGCGTTTTTCAGCAGGTTGTTCCTCGCGTCCACCGTCCCGTTTTCCACCGCCTGCATCTCGCGGTGAATCGCGATCATCGCGTCGCAAAACCGGTCGAGCTCAAATTTCGATTCGCTTTCCGTCGGCTCCACCATCAGCGTCCCCGCCACCGGCCACGACAACGTCGGCGCATGAAACCCATAATCCATCAACCGCTTCGCCACGTCCTCCGCCGTCACGCTCTTGAACTGGCGCAGGTCCAGGATGCATTCGTGCGCCACCAACCCGTTCCGGCGATACAGCGTCGGAAAATGATTCTCGAGTCGCTTGGCAATGTAATTCGCGTTGAGAATCGCATACCGCGTCGAATCGGTCAGCCCCGCCGCGCCCATCATGGCCATGTACATCCATGAGATCGGCAGAATTCCGGCGCTGCCCCACGGCGCCGCGGACACCGCGCCGTGCTCCAATTTGAGATTTGAAATTTGAGATTTCAGATTCACCACGCAATGGCCGGGCAGGAATTCGACGAGATGCTTCGCCACGGCGATCGGTCCCACGCCGGGGCCGCCGCCGCCGTGCGGGATGCAGAATGTCTTGTGCAGGTTCAGGTGGCAGACGTCCGCCCCGATGAATCCCGGGCTGGTCAATCCAACCTGGGCGTTCATGTTGGCGCCATCCATGTAGACCTGGCCGCCGTGCTGGTGAACGATGTCGCACACGGAGCGGATGGTTTCCTCGAAAACGCCGTGCGTGCTCGGGTAGGTGATCATGAGGCACGACAGTTCCGCCCGGTGCGATTCCGCCTTGGCGCGAAGGTCGGCGACATCGACGTTGCCCTGCGTGTCGCAGGCGACGGGAACGACGCGCATGCCGGCCATGACAGCGCTGGCGGGATTGGTGCCGTGGGCGGAGGTTGGGATGAGGCAAACGTTCCGGCCGTTGTCGCCCCGGCTTTCGTGCCAGGCGCGGATCACCAGCAGCCCGGCGTATTCGCCCTGGGACCCGGCGTTGGGCTGCAGCGAAACCGCGGCAAACCCCGTCACTTCCGCCAGCCAGCCCTCGAGGTCCTCGAACAATTGCCGGTAACCACCGGCCTGCTCGGCCGGCGCGAACGGGTGCAGCCTCGCAAACTCCGGCCACGAGATCGGCAGCATCTCCGCCGCCGCGTTCAGTTTCATCGTGCACGAACCCAGCGGGATCATCGACGACGTGAGCGATAGATCGCGCGATTCCAACCGCTTGATGTAGCGCATCATTTCCGTCTCGGAATGATACCGGTGAAACACCGGATGCCTCAGGCAGACGGAGGTGCGCATGGATTCCGCCGGCAAAGCCGGTTCCGAACCGGCCTCCGGCACCGGGCTGTTCACGCCAAAAATCTTCAACAGCAAACCCACTTCCGCGTCCGTCGTGGTTTCATCCAGCGCGACTCCAATGTCGCCGCCGGGGTGTTGCCGGAGATTGATGCGATTTTCCGCGGCGCGCGACAGGATTTCCCCGGAGCGATTTCCGGCGGCGATTCGCAGTGTGTCGAAATAAAGGCGGTTTCGAATTTCGAACCCGGCCGCCTTCAGTGCGGCGGCGAGGCGCCGGGCCTGGCCGTGGATTCGACGCGCGATGGCCGTGAGCCCTTCGGGCCCGTGGTAGCAGGCGTAGAGCGCGGCCATGTTGGCCAGCAACGCCTGCGCCGTGCAGATGTTGCTCGTGGCTTTCTCGCGACGGATATGCTGCTCGCGCGTGCCGAGCGCCAGGCGCAGCGCCGGTTTGCCGCGCGCATCCTTCGAGACGCCGACGATCCGCCCCGGCATCTGGCGCTTGAATTCGTCCCGCGTCGCAAAAAACGCGGCATGCGGCCCGCCGTAACCGAGCGGGACGCCGAATCGCTGGGCGCTGCCGACCGCGATGTCCGCCCCGCATTCGCCCGGCGGCTTGAGCAGCGTGAGGGCGAGCAGGTCGGCCGCGACCGTCACCAGCGCGCCGGACGCGTGGGTTTTTCGCACCAGCTCCTCCAGCGGCTGAATGGCGCCGTCCGTGTCCGGATATTGCACCAGCACGCCGAACACGGATTCGTCCGGAACAATTTCATCAACGTTGCCGGTGCGCACGTGGATGCCCAGTGCGCGCGCCCTAGTTTGCACGACGTGAATGTTCTGGGGGTGGCACCGGTCGGAAACCAGGAACGTGTTGCGGCTGTCCGAACCCTTGAGGCGATGGTTCATCATCATCGCCTCCGCGCAGGCGGTGGCTTCGTCGAGCAACGACGCGTTCGCCACGTCCAGCCCGGTCAGTTCGGTCGCCAGGGTCTGAAACGTCAGCAGCGCCTCCAGCCGGCCCTGCGAAATCTCCGCCTGGTACGGCGTGTATTGCGTATACCAGCCCGGGTTCTCCAGAACGTTCCGCTGGATCACCGGCGGCGTGATGCAATCCGAGTAGCCCGTCCCGATGAACGATCGAAACACCTGGTTGCGCGTCGCGATGGATCGAAGTTTCTCGAGCGCCTCGTGCTCGGTCAGCGGGGCGGGCAGCCGCAGCGGCTGGGCCAGGCGGATCGGGCCCGGCACCGCCGCGTCGATCAGCGCGTCCAGGTCGGCAAACCCGATCAACCGCAGCATCTCGCCCGCCTCGGCGGGCGTCGGGCCGATGTGACGGCGCGCAAACGAATCGGAAACGGATCCTGCCGCGGCAGGGTTCGAACTCGGAACCGAAAATGACATTCGGGCAAATTAGGTTCGCCGCACGCCAAATCAAGCGCGATCTGAAATCCACAGGTGGGGCGAGACTCTGTCGAGCCCTCGAAAAGGTTGGAGTAATGGAGTTTTGGAGTTTTGGAGTAATGGGATACGCAAAGCTCCAACACTCCAGTTCCCCCGCGCTTCTTTGACATGGCAAATCCCTCCCCGGCCGCTACTCTGGTTCTCGAAGAATGATCAAAACGTTCCAGGCACCGTGGCTGTCATCCTCCTGGACTGGCAGCGTGTCCACGAACACCCAGACCGAGCCGACTCTCGACATGGCAGCCTGCGTCGAGCGCGCCCGGAACCGGGACGAGGACGCGGCGCGGCAATTGATGGAACGGCTCCATCCGCTGGTCCTGAAGCTCGTGCGCGCGCACCTGCCGCGGCGCACGCCCGAGGAAGACCTGGTGCAGATTGTGTTTATGAAAGTGTTCGCCAACCTCGACCGCTACAGCGGCGCGGTGCCCATCGAGCACTGGGTGTCCCGCATCGCCGTAAACACCTGCTTCAATCACCTCGACGCGGAACGCATCCGGCCCGAATACCGCTGGAGCGACCTCAGCGAGGAGCAATCCCGCGTGCTGGAATCGCTGGCCGAATCCGACGCCGACCTGCCGCCCGACCAGGCCGCCGCTTCGCGCGAGATTGTGGAACTGCTGCTCGCGCAGATGGCGCCGCAGGAACGGCTGCTGCTGACGTTGCTTTACCTCGACGGCCACACGCCGCGGGAAGTGCAGCGCCTGACCGGCTGGAACAGCCTCGTCGTCCGCGGCCGCGCCTTCCGCGCCCGCCAAAAGCTCCGGAAATTATTCCGCCAGCTCACCCGGGAGAAATCGACATGAGCCGCGACCCCCTCGATCGATTGCTGCGTTCGGCGAAGCGCGCCAAACCTGCCGTGCCGGATTCCCTGCCGTTCGGACTCGAAGCGCGGGTGCTGTCGGAATGGCGCCGGGCTCCGGCCGCGGAGGACGTTTCCCTGGCACTCCTGTTCCGCCGCGCCATCGTCTGCGCCAGCCTCATCATGGCGCTCAGCGCCGGCTGTTACTGGGTCTCCCGCCTCCAGGAAAGCCCCAGCAAAACCGTTCTCACCAATTACGTGCTCACCGTCCAGCTCGAGCCATGAACCGATTGTCCAAACCCAGGATCGCCCTCTATCTCGCCGGCATTTTCCTCGCCGGCATGATCACCGGCTCGATCCTCACCGTCATCATCGGCAAGCACATGCTCCCCAACCAGGAACGGATGGCCGTCCGCTGGACCCGGGAATTGCAAACGAAATTAGGCCTCACGCCCGGGCAGACGCAAAAAATCGAGCCGGTCATCCGGCGGACTCTCGAGGATTTCCGCGCCGTCATGGCGGACGACGTGCTGGCTTCCATCTCGAATTGCAACGCGCGCATCGTCCCGGAATTGACCCCCGACCAGGTGCCGAAATTCCGCAAGATCGAGCTGGAACAACAGGCCTTCGTGCGCGGCATGTTTTGCACGCAGACAAACCAGCCGAAATGACTCAAACGAAATCCGCCGCGCGCGGTCATCTCCGTTTGAAATGCAAATCCCAATCCCCATGAACGCGAAATTCCTTCTCGCCCTCTCCCTGCTCGCCGCGGCCCCGCTCGCCGCCGCCGATTCCAGCGTGTCCAACCAGGTCCAGTCCGCCCTCTCCAAACTCGCCGCCGCGAAGAATTATTCCTGGACCACCACCTTCGCCATGCCCGGGTCGCCGTTCGAACCCGGCCCGCTCAAAGGCAGCACCGAAAAAGGCGGCTGCACCACGCTCAACCAGGACATGGGCGGCAACTCCACCGATGCCGTGATGCTCGGCGATAAAATCGTTCTCAACCAGGACGGCCAATGGATGTCACCCTCCGAGTTGGACGGCTTCCCTGCCATGATCGCCCGTTCCTGGGTCCGCACCGGCGCCGCCGCCACCGAAGCCCAAAATCTCCTGACAAAAACCAAAGATCTCAAGGCCGGGGAAGGGGATGTGCTGGCTTCGGATCTCACCGAGGCGGGCGCCAAATCCCTGCTCATGTTCGGCCGGCGCGAAGGCGAGGACGGCCCGCCCCCGCCGAAGAACGCGAAAGGCTCCGTGAAATTCTGGCTCAAGGACGGCGCCTTGCAAAAATTTGAATCGCATATCCAGGGCCTCATCACGTTCGGACCCGACCAGGAAGAACGCGATTTCGACATGACCCGCACCACGGTGATCCAGGACGTGGGCACCGCCAAGCTGGATGTTCCCGCTGCCGCCAAGGCAAAGCTGGAAGGCAAGCCCGCAGAAGCGGCGAAACCCTAAGTTCGCCGCAGCCTCGTGCTCGTCGTCCTCGTCATCCTCGTCCTCGGGTTTTAGTTAACTTTTCGAGGACGAGGACGAGGACGACGACGAGCACGATCCAGTCATCCGACCTCCTCGTTTTTTCCTTATTTTTGCCCATTTTCCGCCCATCCCTCCTCCCCAACATATCCGGCTCCGGTTTGTGAAATTCCACAACTAATGGTATTTTTGGGGTAAAGAATCTCCAAACAAAAGGTTGTGCCGGGAGGCCCTTTTTTCTACAATTTGGAGGTACCGTTCCAGTGTCCTTCGACGGGTGTCGTTTAGCTGATTTTTATGCCTGAAGAAAACGTTTTGGAAGCCGCGCAAACCGCGAAATCGAGTCCCGAAAAGATCGAGAGTTACGATGCGTCAAAGCTCGGAAAACTCGAGGGTCTCGAGGCCGTACGCAAAAAACCTGGCATGTATATCGGCGGCACGGACGAACGCGCGCTGCACCATTGCGTTTCCGAGGTGCTCGACAATTCCGTCGACGAACACCTCGCCGGCCACTGCGACCGCATCGACGTCACCATCCACCTCGACGGCTCCATTTCCATCCGCGACAACGGACGCGGCATCCCGGTCGACATCCATCCGCAATACAAAATTCCCGGCGTCGAGATGGTGCTGACCACTCTGCATTCCGGCGGCAAGTACGGGCAGGGCGGATACAAATTTTCCGGAGGCACACACGGCGTCGGGGCCAAGTGCGTGAACGCCGTGTCGGAATGGTTCGAGGTTGAGGTGTCGCGCGACGGCAAGGTGTATCACATGGAATTCGAGCGCGGCAAAACCATCCGCAAACTCGAAGTCATCGGCAAATCCAAGGGCACCGGCACGCTGATCACGTTCAAGCCGGATGCGGAGATATTCCGCGAAACCACCGAGTTCAAGTCCGACCGCATCAGCCAGCGCCTGCGCGAACTGGCCTTCCTGAATTCCGGTCTGGAAATCGTGTTCCTCGACGAACGCCAGGCCGACGCGAAGCCGGAGACGTATTATTACAAGGACGGCACCGAGGAATTCGTCAAACAGCTCAACAAGAGCAAAACGCCGCTGCATCCCAAGCCGATTTCCTTCCGCAAGGAAACCCGCGAACGCACGGACGACAAGGACATCGAGGTGCATGTCGAGGTCGTGATGCAGTACAACGACAGCTACAACGACCAGGTGTTGTGCTACACGAACACGGTGCACAACCCCGACGGCGGCGCGCACCTGTCCGGTTTCCGCAGCGCGCTCACCCGCGCCATCAACCAATACGCCAAGTCGAACGAGCTGCTGAAGGAGAAGGACCCGCAGATCACTGGCGACGATGTTCGCGAAGGATTGACCGCGGTGATCTCGGTCAAGCACAGCGATCCGAAATTCGAGTCGCAGACGAAGGTCAAACTCCTGTCGCCCGAGGTGGAAAGCATCGTCGGGTCGGTTTCCTACGAGGGATTGATGTCCTATTTCGACGCGAATCCGCCCGTGGCGAAGCGGATCGTCGAGAAGGGGCTCAACGCGGCCCGCGCGCGCGAGGCGGCCCGCAAGGCGCGCGAAGCGGTCCGCAAGAGCGCGCTCACCGGCGGCGGCCTGCCGGGCAAGCTCGCCGATTGCTCCGACCGCGACCCCGCCAATACCGAGCTCTACATCGTCGAAGGCGACTCGGCCGGCGGCTCCGCCAAGCAGGGCCGCGACCGCAAGTTCCAGGCAATCCTCCCCATCCGCGGCAAACTCATCAATGTCGAGAAAGCCCGCCTGGACAAGGTTCTTCAAAATAACGAAATCCGGACGATGATCACCGCCGTCGGAACCGGCATCGGCAACGGAGAAGGGGAGGGCGCCTTCAACCTGGAAAAGCTCCGCTACCACAAGATCATCATCATGACCGATGCCGACGTGGACGGCTCCCACATCCGCACGCTGCTCCTCACGTTCTTCTATCGCCAGATGCCGCAGTTGATCAAACAGGGCTTTGTCTACATCGCCCAACCGCCGCTCTATTCCATCACACGCAAGAAACGCACGGATTACGTCGACGACGACACGCAGTTGAACCGGATCCTGCTCCAGAACGGAACGGAGGAAGTGCGCCTGAAAAACCTGGCGGATGGCCGGGAATTCGCGCCCAAACAACTGGAGGAAATCCTGTCGCTTCTGGAATCCATCGACAAACACGCCACCTATATCCGGCGCCTGGGCGGTGATTTTGCGCGCTACGTGGAGAAACGTCTTCCGGACGGCACGCTCCCGCAGCACATGGTGAAGGTGCGCGACGGCAACGACGAGACCGTCCACTATTTTTGCGGGAACGATGAACTCGAAAAGTTCAAGCTCGAAAACAACGACCTTTTCGGAACGGACACGGATGTCGAGCGCCGCAAAGACATGCCCACACGGCGCGCCTCGGTTTCCGACCTCCACCTCGAAAGCAAGGCCATCGCGGATCTCCTCGGCAAACTGGCCAGGAAAGGACTTGCCGTGGATCACTACGGCGTCCAGGAAAAACCGGTGTTCGAGCTGATCGAAGGCGAGGGCGAACGGGCCGCCGTCACCCCGCTGTTCTCCATCCCGGAAATCCTCAGCGGCGTCAAAGACGTCGGCCGCAAGGGCATCCAGATGACCCGGTTCAAGGGTCTCGGTGAAATGGACGCCAAGGAACTGTTCGAGACCACCATGAACCCCGCCAAGCGCAAACTCCTGCGCATCGACCTCACCGACGCCGTGGAGGCGGAGGAGATGTTCACCAAGCTCATGGGCGAGGAAGTCGAACCGCGCCGCCAGTTTATCGAAGACAACGCCCTGAACGTGCGCAATCTCGATGTTTGATAAAGTGATTTGACCATGCCAGACGATATCCAGCCCCCCGACCAAACCGGTCCCGGCGCCCCCGGCGGCGCCTATTCCATGGGAGAGAAAATCTCCAAGATCAACGTCGCCGAGGAAATCAAGGCGTCGTTCCTGGACTATTCCATGTCCGTGATCATCTCCCGCGCGCTGCCCGACGTGCGGGACGGCCTCAAGCCTTCGCAGCGCCGGATCCTCTACGCGATGCACGAGCTGTCGCTTTACCCGGGACGCAAGCCTTACAAGTGCGCCAAAATCTGCGGCGACACCTCCGGCAATTACCATCCGCATGGCGAAGCCGTGATTTATCCGACGCTCGTCCACATGGCCCAGCCCTGGGCCATGCGCGAACGGCTCGTCGACGGCAAGGGCAACTTCGGCTCGATCGAAAACGATCCGCCCGCGGCCATGCGTTATACCGAGGCCCGCCTCACCCATATCGGCGCGGCGCTCATGCAGGACATGGACAAGGAGACCGTCGATTTCGCGCCGAATTACGACGAGCGCATGACGGAGCCCACGGTCTTCCCGGCGGCCGTCCCCAATCTCCTCGTCAACGGCGGCACCGGCATCGCCGTCGGCATGGCCACCAACATGCCGCCCCATAACCTCGGCGAAGTCATCGACGGCATCTGCGCCCAGATCGACAACCCGTCCATCAACACCGCCCAGTTGATGAAGTTCATCAAGGGCCCCGATTTCCCGACCGGCGGCATCATCTGCGGCATCGACGGCATCCGCAGCTATTTCGAAACCGGCCGCGGCAGCGTCAAACTCCGCGGGCGCATCGGCGTCGAGGAAATGAAAGGCGGCCGCGAGCAGCTGGTCGTCACGGAAATCCCCTTCAACGTCAACCGCGCCGCCCTCGAGGAACGCATCGCCGAACTGGTGAATGAGAAGATCATCACCGAAATCAGCGCGATGCGGAATGAGTCCGACGAAAACACCCGGCTGGTGATGGAACTCAAGAGGGATGGCAACCCGAAGGTGGTCATCAACAACCTGTTCAAGCACACCCAGCTCGAGGGCACGTTCAGCGTCAACTGCCTCGCCATCGATCACGGCCGCCCAAAGACCCTCAACCTCAAGCAGCTCATCCAGTGCTACATCGAACACCGGCGCGAAGTCATCCTGCGCCGCACCCGCTTCGAGCTGCGCAAAGCCGAGGAACGCGCCGAACTGCTCGAGGGTTACCTCATCGCCCTGTCCAACCTCGACGAATTCATCCGCATCATCCGCTCCAGCAAAACGCGCGATGAAGCCCGCGTGAAGCTCCTCGCTTTTGAATGGTCCCGCGCCCAGGTCGAAAAATGGGGCATCCTGATCCGCAACGAGGAACGCCTCGCCGCCGGCCGCTACGCCCTCACGGAACGCCAGGTCGACGCCATCCTCGACCTCCGCCTCTACCAGTTGACCGGCCTCGAAATCGACAAGGTCGTCACCGAATACCGCGCCCTCATCGCCACCATCAAAGACCTGCTCGATATCCTCGCCCGGGAATCCCGCGTCATGGAAATCATCAAGGCCGAATTGCGGGCCATCAAGGAGAAGCACGCCACCCCGCGCCTCACCGAGATCGTCCCCGACGAAGGCGAGATCGCCATCGAAGACCTCATCGCGAACGAAGGCGTCATCATCACCCTGACCCACACGGGCCTGATCAAGCGCACCAACGTGAATTCCTACCGGTCCCAGCGCCGCGGCGGCAAAGGAGTGATCGGCATGGCCACGCGCGAAGGCGACACGCCGGAGGACCAGGATTTCATCGAATACCTGTTCACCGCCAGCACGCACGATTACCTCATGTTCTTCACGAACTCAGGGCGCGTGTACGTCGAACGCGTGCATGAAATCCCCGACATGGGCCGCGCCGCCAAGGGCCGATCCATCGCCAACCTGCTCGAATTAAAGGAAGGCGAAAAGGTGGCCACCATGATCCGCGTCCTGTCCAAAACCGGCCCCAACAAGGAGGACACCACCTGGGATCAGCCCGGCGAACTTCTCTTCGCCACCCGCCAGGGCACGGTCAAGAAAACCTCCCTCAACGAATTCGCCAACGTCCGCAAAGGCGGCATCATCGCCATCACCATCGAACCCGGCGACACACTCATCGACGTCAAACTCACCCGCGGCAGCATCGTGGAAAATGACGACGTCAAGGATCCCGGCGACGGCGTGGTCCTCATCACCCGCAGCGGGATGAGCATTCACTTCATGGAATCCGACGTCCGCTCCATGGGCCGCGCCGCGGCCGGTGTGCGCGGCATCAACCTCGACGACGGCGACGCCCTCGTCGCGGCCGCCATCGTGGTTCCCGACGCCACCCTCCTGGTCGCCGGCGAAAACGGCATCGGCAAACGCACCGATTTCGCCGAATACCGCGTCCAATCCCGCGGCGGCAAAGGCATCATCACCATGAAAACCACCGAGAAAACCGGCGGCGTGGTGGGCGCCCTCACCGTGCGCGACTCGGATGAAATCATGCTGATCACCACCGGCGGTCAAATGGTGCGCACGTTTGTAAAAGACATCCGCGAAGCCGGCCGCAATACCCAGGGCGTGAAACTCATCGACCTCAGCGAAGGCGACAAACTCCAGGCCATCGCCCCCGTCATCAGCGAACAACAGGAAGACGCCGCGGGTGGGGAAAATCAGCCCGCGTAACGCCTGTCCCTTCAGTCCCTGAGACCCCTTGAGTCTCTTTAAAGACCCGAGGAAGAGGGAGAGTTCACGGCCACCGCACCCGCCAGAACATCTGCGCCCCATCCGCCGGGATGTCGTTCGTGAGGTTCAATACCCCGCCGGGCAGTGTGTTGGTCGATTGCGGCGTCCATAGCAGCAGGTCCGTTGAATTGTCCAGCACGTAAGGAACCCCGCTGTCGCCCAGGATCTGCAGCATCACCTGGCTGCCGGTCGATCCCAGGTAAACGAGTTGCGGGATCGATGGGGTGGGGGACGTGACCGTCAGCGACACCGGCAACACCGTCACCGGAAGCGCCGGGTCGGCCGTGTGCATAAAAATCGTGAAGCTGTAGGTTCCCGGGGCAAGGCCGGCGGGATTGAACGCGACGAATATGGACACCGATCCCGACCGCGGCACATAACCGTTCGTCCCGGACAGGCTCAGCCACGACGGAATCGCGCTGGTGAACGACAGCGAATACGCCAGCGGCAGGCCGCCGCTATTGGTCAGCACCAGCGGCAACTGGAATGCCGGGGCATTGGAGACCACCGACTGCACCAGGTTCGGTGGCGTCACCCCCGCCTGGGCCGGCAGCCCCGCGTAAAACGCGACCGACCGCAACACCGCCGGCGTCGTCAACACGACCGGCGTATTGGTGTCCACCACCGTGAAACTCAATGTCGACAGGTTCGTCCCGCCAAACGTGTCCCACCAGGTGCCGGCATACGTGCCCGGGTCCAGCCCGCTCACCGCCACCGTTCCCGTCACCGCCGGACCCGGCGACGCGCGGAAAACATTTGTCCGATGCCAGATCCAGAGCGCCGTGAAATTCGTGTTGCCGATCGCGTAAGCGCCCAGTTGCGCCGCGTAGGGATTCAGCGTGATGTTGCCCAGCACGAGCCAGTCGTTGCCGTTGTTGTAAACCTTGATCGTGTGTGCGCCCGCCGTGACCGGGACCGACGTGGTGCGATTGGTAGTGGTGCCGCTGTAGGTCGTTCCGCACGTGCTGTTCCCCGGGAACACCACGTTCGTCTTTTCCACACCGTCCACGCTGATTTGCAGATTGCCGCCGCACGCCGAAATCTGCGTCACCTGCACCGCAAACGTGCCGCTCGACGAATAGTTCACGTAAAATGTGTAACCGTTCGTCAGCAGGCTCCGATTTCCATTGCCCTGGAGGTAGGACGTCGAAAGCCCGACTCCTTCCGGCGCGGTGCTGCCCACCGTAAACTTGTCCGGCCCCAGGTTGGGACCCCAGCCGCCGCCCGGCGCGAAGCTCAACGCCCCGATCGTCCCTCCCGTCGTGGTCGGGGACGATTTTTTCAGCACATCCTGGTCGCCCAGCCCCGCCTGCGTCGCAAAATCCGCCGCCGCCTTCAACAGATAATAATCGTTGTTCTGATCAATCGCCGTGTCCCAATACCACGGCATCGCCGCGCCGGATTGCCCCGCCATGATGCCCGCCCACACCGGCGGACTGATCCCCACGTGCGCCGTCGTGTTGATCCCGCATTCTCCCGAGAAATCCGGTCCCGCAGCCTGCGACGCCGAAATGTCCACCGCATCCCGCAGCCCCGTGATCAGGTCCGACGGATACTCGTGGTGCTGGTAGTAATCCGTCCGATCCCAGATCGGCTGGTTCAACACGGAACTGCTCGTAATCAGGTGATGATAGGGATCCTGGTCGCGGAGGAACTGCGCCATTTCATTGTGCCACGATTGAACCAGGCTCCATTGGCCCGACTGCGCGGCGTCGGTGAATTGCACTTCGTTGAACAATTCCCACGCCATGATCGACGTGGAATAACCCCAGCGCGCGATCGCGTAACGCAGTTTACGCTTGGTGATCGCCTTCGCGGTGGCATTCGTGAAAAACCCCACCGGGCTCGTCAGAAATCCAATGCTGCTCACGGGATTGGTGACATTGTAAGGATTCTGCCCCCAGTTCGGATCCGTGCTGGTCGAATATTGCCCGTGATGCTGCAGCGTCATTTGGAATCGCACGCCCGATTGCTCGGCTGCGGCCACGATCGAATCCCACTTCTGCGCCACCGCCAGGTTCAGCACGCCCAGCGCCCCCGGCGGCGTGCCATCGCTGTTCCAATCCAGGTTTTTTCCGTCCCAATGATCCATCCACACCCGCGCCCAGTTCAGGTGCGCCGCGCCCATCTTCGAAAATATCGACGTCACCGTGTGCGCGCCGCTGTCCCAGGCCACATTCTCGCCCACCGGATAAAACCGGCGCCCGTTGCTCGTGATGAACCGGCGCGGATTCGAGGGATCGATCCCCACATAGCCCGCATTGGTGGGAAACCCCGAGATGACCCAGCCGGCGGCCGGCTGCAGGTTCACAGGCGAGACGCCGGAACCGTTCACCGTGACGCCGCTCACCAAATAGGCCCCCGGCAGCAACGCCATGTGCCGCACCCGCCAGGTCGTGCCACCATCGTAAAACGCCGGCAACACCACCGTCGTCGCGTCCGGCTGCATAATGCTCACCTTGACATCCGTCTGCGCGTAGTCGAACAACACCGCCGGATCCGACGAAAGCCCCGTCAGATTGAAGGACGCCTCAATCTTTGAATACGCCGCTCCCTGTCCCAACGCCGCTGGCGCAACTCCCGCGCAAACCAGCGCAGCGCACATCATGACTCTGAACAGGGTGGATTTCATGGAGGACTTCAGGAAGAAATACATCTGGAATATTGGGTCGACTGCGGTTTACCCACCACGACCCTAGCAGATCACGCCAAATCCTCAAGCCCAAAGCTCGCCCGGCCGTCCTTTGCAGGGTAGGGCGCCACTCCGTGGCGCCGGCTGCGCGGCAGCGCAGCTATCGATTCAAGTAGCAGCCGACGTGAGGCTCTAACTAAATATCGGGCTATTTGATCCAGATGGAGCCTCCTTACGTCGGCTGCTTCATTTGTCCGGGGCGCCACCTCCGTGTCCCAGGCGATGAGCCTCCGCTTGTGCCTTGCACAAACATCGGCTATGTTCCCCCCGTTCCCGATGAATTTGATGCACCATTGCGATTTAAACTAACCGCGAACTGACAAACCTATGGCACACGAACTCCCTGCACTTCCGTATCCCAAAGACGCCCTCGAACCCCACATCGACTCGCTCACGATGGAAATCCATCATGACCGCCATCACAAGGCCTACGTCGATAACCTCAATAAAGCCCTCGCCGGCAATGCCGCACTGGAAGCCAAGTCGCTCGACGCGCTCGTGCGGGAAATCGGCTCGGTCCCCGACGCCATCCGCGGCCCGGTCCGCAACAACGGCGGCGGCCACTGGAATCATTCGTTCTTCTGGAAACTCATGGGCCCCGGTGCCGGCGGCGCGCCCGCGGGCAAACTGGCCGACGACATCAAGGCCGCCTTCGGCAGCTTCGACGATTTCAAGACGAAGTTCGAAGCCGCCGGTGTCGGCCGATTCGGCAGTGGCTGGGCCTGGCTCGTCGTCAATGGCGGGAAACTGGAAATTGTCTCCACCGCCAACCAGGACAACCCGCTCATGGGCAAAGCCGTCGCCGGCTGCGAAGGTACCCCGATCCTCGGCGTCGACGTCTGGGAACATGCCTACTACCTCAAATACCAGAACAAGCGCGCCGATTATCTGAAGGCATTCTGGAACGTCGTGAACTGGGCCGCCGTCGCGTCCCACCACGCCGCCGCGCGCTGAGCCGTTCATTCGGGGACGCCGGGGACGGCGTCCCTCCCATCGACGGGAGGGCCGGCGTCCTCGCCGGCCCAAACTCACCTGTCCGCGGCGCGTTTCCTGCCATCTTTAGGCTTTGAACTTGGCCGTCGTCTGACTATAACCTCCGCGTGTCCGAGCCGTTCCCAGCATCCATCGGCGCCGCCACGCGGCTTTGCGCCGTGTATGGCCACCCGATCCGCCATTCGGCATCCCCCGCCATGCAAAACGCCGGGTTCGCGGCCCTGGGACTCGACTGGCGCTACCTCGCCTTTGAAGTCCGGCCCGAGGAACTCCGCACCGCCATCGCCGGCGCCAAGGCCATGCAGTTCATCGGGATCAATCTCACCGTCCCCCACAAGCTCCTCGCCGTCGACATGGTCGATGTCCTCGACGAATCCGCCCGCACCTGGAAAGCCGTCAACACGATCCGCTTCGAAGGCCGCGAAACCAGCGGCGGCCCCTGGTTGCCTTTACATCAATTAAACGGATACCCGGAAAAAGTCCGCACCCAGGGATTCAACACCGACGCCGACGCCATCGTCCGCTCGCTCAAGGAAGACCTCGGCGTCGAATTGCGCGGCGCGCGCGTCCTCATCCTCGGCGCCGGGGGCGCCGGCGGCGTCGCCGCGCTCCGCATCGCCGCCGAAGGCGTCTCGGAACTTTTCCTCGTCAATCGCACCGTCTCCAAGGCCGGCACCATCGCCGCCGAAATCCGCCGCCGCCACCCCGAAGTCCGCATCCAGCTCGATTACCCGCGCGGCGAAGTCGACCTCGCCCTCAACGCCACGTCCCTCGGCCTGCGCCGCGAAGACCCGCTGCCGGTCGACGGACGCCTGTTCTCCCTGCGCCAGGCGCGCGCGGTTTACGACATGATCTATCGCCCGGCCGAAACCGCCTTGCTCGCCGCCGCGCGCGCCGCCGGCTGCCGCGCCTCGAACGGACTCGGCATGCTCCTCCACCAGGGCGCCCGCGCCCTGGAAATCTGGACCGGCCGCCCGGCCCCGCTCGATATCATGCGCCAGGCACTCGTCAAAACCGTGCATGATTGATCTCAGCCACCTTTTCCTCGCCACACTTCCCGCCGACGGCGCACCCGTGGTCCAATCCATCTGGGATCCCAAGCTCTGGGCCGCTGTGCCGTTCGGTTTCTGGTCCGTCGTCTTCTTCGTCTTCGGCACCATCGTCGGCAGCTTCCTGAATGTCTGCATCCACCGGATGCCCCTCGGCGAAAGCATCATCTCGCCCCCGTCCCATTGCCCCCATTGCCGCTACTCCATCCCCTGGTACCTCAACATCCCCATCGTCACCTGGCTCTGGCTCCGCGGCAAATGCCGGAACTGCGGCGCCCCGATTTCCCCGCGCTACTTCCTCGTCGAACTGCTCACCGGCCTCCTGTTCCTCGGCGCCTGGCTCGCCCACGGACATCATTCCGCCTGGATCGCCATCGTCGATTCCGCCGTGCTCGCCGGCCTCGTCGTCGCCACGTTCATCGATTTCGAACATTTCATCATCCCCGACGAAATCACCCTCGGCGGCATCGTCGCGGGTATTTTGATTTCGTTCGCACTGCCGGTCCTGCACGGAGAATCCTCGCCGTGGCACGGCGGATTGCAGGGATTGATCGGCGCCGCGGCGGGCGCGGGAATCGTTTACCTCATCGTGCGCGCGGGAAAATTGATGTTCGGCCGTCAACGCGTCGAGCTCGGCGGCGAGGCGCATGTCGTTTTCGGCGAATCCTCCCTGCACCTGCCGGACCGCGAAGTGCCTTACGAGGACCTGTTCTACCGCCGCTCCGACGCCATCGTGCTGCAGGCGCGCCGGCTGGAACTGCCCGACCGCTGCTACTGCGACGTGCCGGTCCGGCTGACGCGCGATGAATTGAAAGTGGGCGAGGACAGGTTCCAGCCCGACCAGGTCGCGCAGTTGGAAGCCTGGACGCCGGAAATTGTGCTTCCGCGCGAGGCCATGGGACTGGGTGACGTGAAATTCATGGCCGCCATCGGAGCCTTCCTCGGCTGGCCCGCCGTGCTGTTTTCACTCACCGTCAGTTCGCTCCTCGGTTCCGCCGTCGGCCTCCTGCTGATCCTTGCCGGCCGCCGCGAATGGTCCTCCCGCATGCCCTACGGACCCTACATCGCCGCCGCCGCCGCCCTCTGGATCTTCCGCGGCCCCGCGCTGGTCCGGATTGTTTTTCCCTTCTAATCGTCCTCGGTCTGGAATAGTTGAATCGTTAAACAGTTGAACCGTTGAATGGTCCGACGCATCGCGCTGCAGCCCATTCAACGGTTCAACCATTTAACAATTCAACCCGCGTGCTAAGACGCACGCGTTTACCTCAACTGCAAATAAGCCCTCGCTCCCTCCCGCTTCACGCCGCCGGATTGCGTTTCCGACAGAAACACGCGTTCAGCCGCCACCCGGCCGGGCTGCACCAGGTAGTCGCGCACGGCCCGTGCCCGCTCCGTCGCCAGCGCCTCGTAATCGGCATCAGTCACCACGGTGGCCGCCAGCACCGCGGCCTCGATCGGGTCCGCGGGCGCCGCGGCTGCCGGGGCTCCCGGCGCCGCCGCGGCGGCCACAGGCGCGCTGCCCACAAATCGCTGCAGGCTCGTCACGCCGCGCTCCACCGCCGTCGTCCTCGCCGGCGGTGCGCTCGACTTCCGGACAACCGTGTTCGTTGATGTGGCAGCAGCCCGCGGCGACTTCAGCAGCTCCGCGTAATAATCCTTCAAATACCCGGCGCGTTCCTCCGGCAGAATCACCACTTGCTCCACCTCGGTCGATGCCTGGACGGATTTTCTCAGCGACTTCCATTTGTCCGACTGCATCCGCCTCTCCAAAAGCACGCGCTGCAACCCGTCCCGGTCCGCCACCGGGTCCACGCTGCCCTGGATCTCCAACTGCAAACCCGGCCGCTCGTAAAGTCCGTGCACGATCGCGTCCAGCTTGTTCGTCGCACCTGCCAGCAGCACCGCGCTGCCCGGATCAAAATCCTGAAACCGCACGTCCTCGCCCTGTCCGCCAAACAACGACCCCAACAGGCTGAACGGCGACGTCGCCGCCCGCGTCAGCAGGTTCATCAGCGTGTGCAAAATCACCTTCCGCACCCGGAACGACGGATCATCCAGGCTGCCCTCCACCGGCATGTCGATCTCTATCCGGCCGTTCCGATCCTTCAAAATCGCGATCGCCAGCCGCACCGGCAGGTGCGTCGCATCCGGACTGTCCACCCGCTCCCCAAACGTGAATTGATCCAGCATCACCAGGTTCTCCGATTTCAAGGACCTGCCTTTAATATGATAGGCAAGATCGAGATTGAGCTTGCCCTTCGCGATGCGGTATCCGGCGAATTTCCCCGCGTAAGGACTGGCCGCCGTCAGGTCCACGTCGTGCACCGATACTTTCACCTCGTTGGTCTCGTCGCCCGAGAACGGGTTGATGGTTCCCGTGATCTCCACCGGCCCCACGTTGTCCACCCGCGCCGAAAGGTCGATCACCGCGTGATTCGCCGTTTCCGACGACAACCCCGACACGCGCCCGCCCAGGCGGTCGATGGAAAGGCGAACGGGCGGGCTGATCGAAGAATCCTGGAATTGGATCCGGTTGTTCGTGAGCACGACGTCCGCGATCGCGATGCGCGGCAGGGCAGGGAAGGGCGCCGCGTTGGTCGGCGCCGCAGCAGGGGCGGGTGCGGCTGCAGCAGTCGGGGTGTTCGTGGATGATTCATCCGCCACGGGCGGCGGCAGCCGGAGCGCTTCCACCAGGTTGATGGATCGATTCGTCCGGATCGCCAGCCGCGCGTCCAGGCCGTCGATGGAAATCTCCCGGATGTTGACCGCCATCGGGTTCAGGCCGGCCTCGATCCCGGAAGTCCGCACCGATTTCCACGCCAGCAAATCCTCCCCGGCCGAGCCGTCCGCGACGGACAGGTCGTTCAGCCACGTGTCGCCCCGGAACGTCACCTCCGGCAGCGCACCCGGCACGGTGCGCATTGCAATTTCAGCATCCAACCCAAGCTTGCTGTCCCGCACGAGAATGTTCACCCACGGCTCCAAATAAGGACCCAGCGGGTGCAGTTCGACGTCGTTGAGCTGGAGCCACGCCCGGATCCGGGTCGGGAACAGCGCCGCCTCCAGCCGGCCTCCCAGCGTTCCATTCGTGTTCCACCGGAGCGACCACGAGGAAACAATGTTGGTGCTCGGCAGATTGGACAGGTTCCGCGCGTTGAAGGCGATTTGATCCACCATGAGTGAAACAGGCCTTGAATTCGCATGGTCCTCCAGCGACACCGCGCAGTTCGTGACCGTGATGTCCTGGATTCCCGCCACCCAGGCATTCGTGCTCTGGCGCAGCAGCGCCACCGCGTTCGTGAGCGAACGCAACAGCAGGAAAACCGCCGGCGCCTGGCCCGCGTCCGCGGCCGGCTTTGACATCTCCACGAGATTCACTTCCGCGGCCGCGTCCCGCTGCACCTTCACCGCCGCGTCCGACAACCGCACCGACTCAATCATCGCCCGGTGCGCCATCGCATCCGCGCTCACCCCCGAAACCGAAAACTCCGGCACCACCACCGTGTCGGCGTCCGATCCCTCCACGCCCAGCCGCAATCCAGCCAGTCGAAACGCCGTGTTGGTAATCGCCGCAACATGATTCGACGCGCTCCACTCAAACTCGTAACTCGTCCGCAGCGATACCACGCCGTCACGCACCTGGAACCGCAGGAAATCCTCATACAGCGGGCTGTACTTGTTCAACGCCAGGTTAATCAACTCCAGCGTCCCTTCCGACTTCAACGGGTCCACATAAAAATGGCCGTTCCATGAAATCTTCTCGCCGGCATCCGTCGTGCCCGTGAAGGCATACGGATTCCGATTGTTCGGCGCCGTGCGAAACCGGTCCAGGTTCAGGTCCAGCGGCCCGAGCACCCGCGTAAACGGCCGCTTCTGGGTCAGGTCCGTCATCGATGCCTGCGCCCCAATGATTTTGAAGCGCTGAACCTCCAGCGCCAGGGCCTTGGCAGGCGGCGTCGGAGCGGCGGGCGCCGTGTTCGTCGAAAATTTCGTAACCAGGTCCGAAAAATTAAACGAGTAATCCCGGTTCATCTGCGCCCGCGCAAACGGGCGATCAATCCGAACCTCGCTGAAAACCCAGGGATGACCCAGGAAAGACGAAAGCTGCAGATTGACATAAACCTCCTCCCACGAAACGAACGGCTGGCCATCCTTGTCCTGGATCTCCAAACCCCGCACCGTCGCGGACAGCGCGAACGGATTCAACCGCACCGACCGGATCTTCACCGGCCTATCCAGCAGCGCCCCGAGCTGCCGCGCCGCCACCCACCGGATGATCGGCGGCAACACCAGGAATCCCATCACCGCGTACAGAAGGATCGCGTAAATCGCGCGCCGCAATGCCTTCCGCCGCTTCACCGGGTAATGCTGCAAACTGGGTTGAAACATTTGAGATTATCTATTCCGCATTCCCCGCGCCTTCACCAAAGCGGCATTCCGCACTCCGCACTCCGCACTCCGCACTAAAATCCCCCGCACTGCGCCTTCTGCCGCATCGCGTGATCCACCAGAACCAGCGCCGTCATCGCCTCCACAATCGGCACCGCCCGCGGCAGCACACACGGATCATGCCGGCCCCGGCCCTTCAAGGTCGTGTTCTTCAACTCCACGTCCACCGTGTCCTGCTCGTGCATCACCGTCGCCACCGGCTTGAACGCCACCCGGAAATAAATTGTTTGCCCGTTCGAAATCCCCCCCTGCACGCCGCCCGACCGGTTCGTCACCGTCCGCACCTTGCCGCCCGAAGCCCGGAACGCGTCGTTGTGCTCCCGGCCCGTCAGCCGGATCGAATCAAACCCCGACCCGATATCAAATCCCTTCGACGCCGGCAGACTCAGCATCGCCTTGCCAAGGTCGGCTTCCAATCGATCAAACACCGGCTCTCCCCAGCCCGCAGGAACCCCGCGCGCCACGCCCAGCACAATCCCGCCCACCGTGTTTCCTTCCCGCCGCATCTTTTCAATCAAACGAATCATCCTTGCCGCCGCCGCCGCGTCCGGACAACGCACAATGTTCGACTCCACGTCCCGAAGCTTCAGCCGATCCGGGTCGACCTCCGCTTTGAGATTCTGCACCTGCGACACGCAGGCGACGACCTCCACGCCGTGGCGTTCCTTCAAAATCTTTTTTGCGATCGCCCCGGCGGCCACGCGGCCGATCGTCTCTCGCGCGCTGGATCGTCCGCCGCCCTGCCAGTTGCGAATGCCAAACTTCGCCTGGTAGGTGTAATCCGCATGCGACGGACGGAACTTCGCCGCCATCTCCGAATACGCCTCCGGCCGCGCATCCTGGTTCCGCACCCAAAGGCTGATCGGCGTGCCCAGCGTCCGCCCCTCAAAAACACCGGACAAAATCTGAACCGTATCCGATTCCTTGCGCGGCGTGACAATCGACGATTGCCCGGGCCGGCGCCGGTCCAGATCGGGCTGGATGTCCGCCTCCGAAAGCTTCAACCGCGGCGGGCACCCGTCCACCACCACGCCGACGCCCCCGCCGTGAGATTCACCCCACGTGGTGATGCGGAACAATTGTCCAAAGCTGTTGGCCATGGCTCCAGTATGGGGAAGAATACCGGCCAGGGTCAAACCTCGAAGACTCGCCGCCGATCACACGAAACACAGGGACTTTCAACCGTGGATTGCACGGATCCCGCGGATGGGAAAACGGGAAATCCAATGAGCAGTTTATCCCACCCAATCCGGCCAACGATACGGTACCGTCCCGAATTTTCCCAAGAGCAGGACTCTGTACGCAAAAGTCCAGAAATCCGGCTATGCCGACAGCCCCATCGTGCATTGGAATTACTGAGGTGAAGAGCTGACTGTTTATTGGCTGTGCCTCATCTCCAACTCCCAGTTGACATTCATTGGCGCTGGGTCTCTGATCCTGGACGTTCGAAATAAGATGAAACGCAACATGGATCTCGTGCGGCTTTTGCTCCTGCGTTCAGAAGGAGACAAGGACGCAGAACATGATTGTGAAAAGTTCAGTGTGCAGGAGAGGGCGTATCACGTACAGCTTCTCATCGACGCAGGATTGGTGGAAGGGACCGCTCGACGAGATGCTAAGGGGGATTTTACCGGTGCTGTCGTTTCTCGTTTGACCTGGGCTGGACACGACTTTCTCCAGTCCATCAGGGATGACACACTCTGGAAGAAGGCACGAGAGCACGTATTAAAGCCCGGGGCGTCTTGGACGTTCGACATCCTGAAGGAATGGGCGAGACACGAACTGCGGCAGCGACTGAGCCTTCCACTTCAATAACCCGACTCGCACGCTAATATCGGGGATGCTGCCGTTTTAAACTCCGCGCGTTGGTGGTAAAAACGTGATTAGATATAATTGTTGCACATTGGCATGCAATCATAGACGGTAATACCACCGGCCTAGCTGCATGGAGGGTCAGGTCAAAATCGAAACGAAAAAAAGGATTCCATGAATACCACCAAGCGATGCATTTTCGGAGTTGTCGTTTTGATCGTTGCATCGAGTCAATCGATCCAAGCCATTGAAGGCCTGAAGCTGTCCATCCAATCTAGAAATGCCGTGCTTTCTTGGCCAAGTGTTGAAGGGGAAAACTACATCGTGCAGTACCGTCCAAGTTTGGGGCCGAGCACCCCATGGCAAACGCTCACGTCCTGGCTGCCAGCAGACACGAGTACAAACCGCACCTACTTTGTTCACGTTAATGCGATTCAGAACCCAGCATTTGCCACGGTGGCTCCGATGAGTACCGGCATTGAAGTTTTCAATGAAGCAACTGATCTAGCCGGCTGCGATGATGCTGCACCTGATGAGATCCTGGCCGTTCCAGTGAATTCACTTGGAACCCCGGCTCCCCTCGCTTTGTACCCACCAGGTTTTGACCTGTCGGGCTTCATCGTAGTTAGCCCCAGTACTGACGAGGCCGTGAACGGAGCTGGTTATAAAGTGGCAATGCAGCGCACTTCAAGTCTTGAGGCCGGCGATCCCACGCCAATCGATGATGGCACAGGTGATGGCGGGAGCAACACATCCGCCGAGGATCCGGATCCAGGGTACTATCGCGTTGTGCGCATGGGCGCTCACTTGATTGGAATTACCAATGGAATGACACTCTCCGGGACGCTCACCATTCCGATTGAATTTGGAAATGACGCTGGAACATTGAGCGCACTCAGCATCCGGGAAGATGGCGTGCCCGTGGGCAATTCACAAGCTGTTGGCCCTTTTGCGGTTCCGCCTAGTATTGTGTTGGATACGACGGCAATGAGCAATGGCGTGCATCAGATTTATGTGAATGCAACCTGGGATTCCGGTGGGAACGAAGGAAGCCAAGGGATAGTGGAGATCGATTCACTGCCTGCAACTGTCACTGTGTACAACGAGATCACTTTTCCAAACTGGATATCTTATTACGGAGAGCTCTATGATTCGATGCTGATTTCTGCCCAAAGCGTTCACACGGATGCTGACTGGTATGCTGATGTATATGGCAGTGAATCTGGGTATATCGGAACATTTGCAGGACACACATACGACGGCAATATTGTGGCCTCGTGGAATCTGATCGGACCCTATGGGGAATCACACGCTGGAGAGAGCTACTTTCAATTCGTATTCGAAACTGATTGGACGGCTAGCGCGATGGCCCAAGCTGATGCAGGCCAAACACAATCATCGGCAGGCTCGGCAACAACAGTTTCACCGAAAACTTACCGGCAAACCGACAATTGGGTAAGCAAAGGAATGTGGGTCGTTGCGAACCAGCAAGCTTGGCAGGGTGCCGTTGGGGCAGATGTATTGGACTCTGCGACCGATCAGTTTGTGCAGTTGGCGACATCGTTCGGATTGACCACGCGCCCCGCGCACAACTATGCAGAAGCGTTCCGGATCAGCTTTGCAGACAACTCTTCGATTTCAATCAAGACGTCGCAATGGCTGGCGCTGAGACAGGCCATCTATCATCCCGAGTCCAGAAATTTCTTTTATCTCGGACATGGTTCTCCGACTGGTCTTGGTGCGAGCGACAACACGAACCTCTTCATCCCAGCTTCAGAGATCGCGAGTTCTCTTCATACGATGCCGGCAGGCCAAACAGATCGCCATGGTTTCCGGTTCGTGTTCCTCTACGGCTGTTCCACCGCCAATGGAACATTACCCGAATCATTTGGAGTGATTCACCGGCCCAATGTCCAACCTATCGAATACGCATCGGCTGCCCTAACCCCGTCTGCATTTGTCGGTTGGAATGACGATCACGCAGCCGAGATCGCGGGATCCGCCATGACTGACAATGCTCTGTATTTAGGGTATTTTCTTTCTGAATGGACCTCAGGCGGGCGCGGACTTAACGATGCCCTTGATGCGGCGAAGAATAACCACCACGATGTGGTTTTCGTCAGTAGAAGCCACATTAAGGCATTTGGCAATTGGAACTTAACACCTATTGGGTTTAATCATTGATGGCGTATGATGGATCTCATTCACATGACAGCTGCATATTCCAATGCGGTATTGGTGGCTGTTCTCCCGCACGTGTCCGATTTCGCAAACAAACTTGCATTGCCAATTCCACAGCCTGTGAGGGAGGAGCAGGTTGCGCATTTTAATCCAATGCCGTACAAAGGGCAGGTCGAAGGCGCCCTTTGGCTAACGAACGGCTATTGGTTTATTCTGCATTCAGGATACGTGGATAGTTTTCGCTCTCCGAATGATTGGTTCTACGAGCAGGATCCTAGCGCGCACATCACGAACTATTTTGGTCATAGCAAAATGTCCACGAACGATGTCGTGGCATTTGCCCGAAAGAAGCTGCTCGCTTTGGGATATGGTCCAGATCTCACGCACTCAGACACCCAACCTGAGTTGGAAGGACCTTACGATACGAAACTTGGAGGACACATTCCTTATTGCCAAGTGAAATGGGAGCCCACCAAAGATCAGGACTCCGATGGCTACAGCCAAGTCCGGGTAGACATCAATACTCAGGATGGCTCAGTCGTTGGCCTGTACCTATCATTTGCACGAACCAACAGTGTAGGCACACCGCTCACAGTCGATATTGAACCGGAGTTGGAATCTGACTTCCAGAAGCGAACTTCCGTCAAGATGTTCGTGCGGTCGAATGCGCCGCCTCGAATCCCGATCATGACACCGGTGAAACCAAATCAATCTGAATAATCCAGAAGAAAGACGCTTGAAGACTGCACTATGAGCGCATTACAGAAACTCCCGAGCGCGCTTCGCCCATGAACAGCCAGTTCTTCTTGCCCGCTACCGTCGGAGGGATCGCGCTTTCAACCAGGTTATCACATCTTCCCAGCGTGACTCCGATTCAGGCGTCGCCACTTGTCGCCACTTTTTTCAGAATCAAAGGGGCAGGAAGGGGACAGGAATGGGTACAGAACTCTGCAGGATCGGTCTCGTTGGGCTGAGAGGAAACGACAGTAGGCAAAGGGAAAACCTCACTATTTTCGCGGAATGAGACTGGTGGAGCCGAGGGGAGTCGAACCCCTGACCTTCTCATTGCGAACGAGACGCTCTACCAACTGAGCTACGACCCCATTCACCAGCCAACACCCACAGCTTTTCAGATCGTCCCTTGCAGCGCAACCCCTTTTGAGCGTCCAGGACCGCCTTACTGCCACCTCCTCGATACTCAATTCCCTGAACTAATGTCCCCGGGGCGTTGCATCAGAGTGTCTTGACCCACTGTCCTCCGTGTACCGAACCTGGACATTTTTGCGGTAAAAGAAACGATTCAAACCCCCGGTTGGCATGCCAACAGGCCCTGTCAGCCCGAAAGGGCTCCCGGTATCGGGTGGTTTTCGGATGATCAGCCCTTCTCGAAGGACCTCGGTTCGGGCCCGGCACGATACCAATTGCTATTCACAAGATTTGTAAGCTATTGGAAGTTAATAAGATGTGACGCGCTTATTTTGCTGTTTCGCGAAGTCTGCCCGGCCATTACAAATCGTATCACATTCCCATTCTCATCCCCGGGGTTTCACCGGGGCCATTTCCGGGGGAAAACCGCTCGCTTGGCATAATCCTTGGCGTTTCGGGTGCAGTTGGGGGGGCCGATGGACGCGACAGCGAAATTGGCAGCCTCCCGCTCCAGCCTTCCCAAGGCCGGCTGGAGCCTGCTTGTTTCCTCGATGATCTGCACGTCCTCGTTCGCCCAAATGTATTGGGACATCAACGGCCGGACGACGGGAGCCTCTGGCGGAGTGCAGGCGGCCGGGACGTGGGGCACGGATAATTTCTGGAGCACGAGCAGCGGCGGGACGGTTGGGACCAGCGCGTGGATCGCGGGTCAGCAGGCCGTGTTTTCCGCGGGCACCAACGCCAGCGGGGTGTTCACCGTCGGGGTCAGCGGCAATCAACAAGCCTCAGGCATCAACTTCCAGGAAGGCACCGTCACGCTCAACAACGGAACGATCACCCTGGGCAACGGGGTCGGCCGCACGACCATCAGCGTGAGCAACGGCCTGACCGGCACCATCAACTCCCAACTGGCCGGCAACCAGGGCATGACCAAGACCGGCCCCGGCACCCTGGTGCTGGGCGGCAGCAACACGCTTTCGGGAACGCTCGATCTCAAACAAGGCACGCTGCTGGTGAGCAAGCCGACGTCGCTGGGCAGCAGCACACTGAGCCTGGACGGCGGCATCTTCGGCGCCTCCGGCGGCGCCGTGACCGTCGGCAACACCGTCACGGTCGACAGCGATTCCACCGTGGGCGGCTCCCAGAACCTCACCTTCACCGGCCCGGTCACCGCCACCGGCGGCCCGCGCCAGTTGACCGTCGCCAACACCGCCCAAACCACCTTCGCCGGCAACCTCTTCCTGGGCGACCGCAACCGCCGCGGCCGGTTCACCCTCAACATCACCGGCGGCGACACGACGGTGAGCGGCGTGATCCAGAACGGATTGGGCGCGCGCCCGGACAGCCTGATCAAAACCGGCAACGGCTCCCTGATCCTGAGCGGGGCCAACACGTTCAGCGGCGGATTGCAGAACCTGGCCGGTTCCCTCTACCTGGGCAACGACAGCGCCGCCGGGTCTGGAACACTGACGCTGGGCGACGGATCGACGATCGCGGCGGCCAACGGATCGCGCACGATCAACAACGCCTTGAGCATCCTGGGCAACGTGAGCTTCGGGGGCCTGGACACGCTGACGTTCAACAGCAGCTTCAACCTGGGCGGCGACCGTGTGTTCACGATCTGGAACACGACGATCTTCAACGGCGTGATTGGCGGCAGCGGTTATTCGCTGACCAAACGCGGGACGGGCACGATGGTGTTGAACGGGGCGAACAACTTCGGCGGCGCAGGCCGGCGCCTGGCGGTGGAAGCCGGGACGGTGGGCCTGGGCAACAACAACGCGGTCGGCGCCAGCGGCACAGCCCTGGTGCTCAACGGCGGATCTGTGGCGGCGTGGAACGCGGCGCGAACGATCGGCAACACGCTGGTGATTTCAAACAACTCCGGGATCGTGGGCGGGCTGGGCCTGACGTTCTCGGGCAGCGTGAGCAACCTGGGCGGCAGCCACGTGCTGAGCGTGAGCAACACGGCGCTGACAAGCTTTGCGGGAACCACCCTGAGCCTTGCCGGGAACAACCAGGCGTCGACGCTGACGCTGGACGTGGCGGGCACGAGCGGCGGGCTGACGATCTCGAGCGCGATCCAGAACGGCGCCGGGACAGGCGCGGGCAGCCTGGTGAAGAACGGCGCGGGCAACCTGGCCTTGAACGGCACGGCAGCCAATACCTTCAGTGGCGGACTGACGGTGAACGGCGGGACGGTGACGGCGGGCAAAGCCAACGCGCTGGGCGCCGGGGCGGTGACGGTGAACGCCGCGACGGTGAACGTGGGAACGTACAACCAGTCGATGAGCACGCTGACGATGGCCGGCGGCACGATCAACGGCGGCAGCGTGATCACCCCGACTTCGGTGCAGGCGCAGAGCGGCGCGATCAATGTGAGCGTGGCCGGGACGGGATCGCTGATCAAGAGCGGCGCCGGGACGATGACACTGAGCGGCTCGAACAGTTACAGCGGCGGAACGACGATCAACGGCGGTGTGCTCAACGTGAACAACACGCGGGGCAGCGGGACGGGGAGCGGGACGGTGACGGTGAACAGCGGCGGGCGGTTGGGCGGGACGGGCAGCGTGGGCGGCGCGGTGGTTTTGAACGGTGGCAAGATTGGAGCAGGGACGAGCGGCGTGGGGAGCCTGGGCACGGTGAACGAGACGTGGAACCCGGGATCGAGTTTGCTGGTGGATTTGCAGGATGTGGCGAGCGGAGAGGGTGTGGGCTGGGACGTGGTGAAGATCACGGGGAGCCTGGCGGTGAACGGGACGGGCAACCCGATCCTGGTGGATTTGAGTTCGCTGACGCTGGGCGGGTCGGCGGGAGCGGTGTATAATTTCAATGCGAGCCAGAGTTACAGCTGGCGGATCCTGAGCACGACGGCGGGGATCACGTTCGGATCGGGCCAGAGCCTGTCGACGGCGCTTCAACTCAGCACCGCGCACTTCGCCAACAACACCGCCGGCGGCCACTTCAGCCTCGCCCTCGCCAATGGAAACAAGGATTTGACCCTGTCCTTCACCCCGACCCAGGTGCCGGAACCCGGCGCCTGGTCCATGGTCGGCATGGGATTCTTCCTTCTTCTCGTGCGCCGAAAAATCGCAGGCGACTCCAGCCGGTCCTAACGTCCATCATCGCACTCCGACCCGGAAAAAGCGGTTGGCTGGAACGGACGAGGGATTCGTCACCGACAACACCGAGCCGTTTCCCGTCAGCGTCACAAACGGCAGCCAGCCCGCCCCCGGGAGTTCATCCATGTATTCCACCACGTTCGTCCGTCCCTGCAGACTGAGAAAAGAGAAAACGAAATTGGTGCCGCAGATCTCCGGGGTCATCACCAGCGGCGGAGGCGTACAGCACACGATCGCACTCAGGTTCACCGAGTCCACCCACCAGCCCAAATCACTCCCGCTGTTGTCCGTGCCCAGGCGCCAGCGCAATTGCACGTTCTGACCGTCCGCCGCCGCAGGCAAATCCACCTGCGACGTGACAAAGGCCCCCGAACTCCCGCTCCAGGCAGACCGGCCTCCCAGCGGGTTGTATGAATTGGAACCCAGGATCTGGTCGTAATCGCCCGACACAAAAACACCGCCTGCCGCAATGATGTCCGTGAACGATCCGGATCCGACCTTGATCTCGAGCACGCCGCCATCGTAACCCTGTTCCAACTCGTACCGGTGGCGGAACGACAGCCGGGCTCCCAGCGCGGGAATCGCCAGGACCGGGCTCACCAGCGAGCTTTCACCCACCTTCGAGGGCTCGGCAATAAACATCGAGTTCGGCGGCGTGTCGCTGATCGTGCTCGTGCTTTGCCACGCAGCCTCCCCCCCGCTGTAAACCGTGGACCAACCGGCCGGCAGGGCTGGGATCGTCACCGTGTCAAAATACTCCGCCCCGAACGGTACATACTGGCCCGCGCTGAGATTGAACTGCACCCGGCCCAGGTAACCGGCATCCGAGTACAAATCAAACGTCGGCTGAATCGAACCGCCACACGCGGCCTGCGCAACAAAATTAAACGGCTGCGACCCCGACCCGTTCGTGTCCAGCGTCCCATAGTTCCCCGTCCCGCTCGGATACAACACCCCGTTCGTCCCCAGCAGCAGCGCCACCAGGTTCGTCACCGGCACAACCCCGTGGTTCTTCAACCCCACATTCACCATCACCGTTTCCCCCGGGTTCACCGACTGGTTGGTCGCCGAACAATTGCCCGACACCACCGATATCCCGTCCGCCACAATCGGGGGCGGATTCTGCCCCGCGACACTCAGCACCCCCGTGCCCATCGGATCCAGCCAGTCGCTCAACCGCGAGGTCGAGTCCGATCCGCTCCCCCAGGCCACGGAAAATTTTCCGTAGCAATCCGGGCTCGTCGGCGCCGCGCAGTCCGACCCGCCCCCCGACAGCGTCCCCACTATCAGGTGCGTTGCCGTATCCCAGATCGCCGATCCCGAGGAACCCCGCTCCGTGACCCCCAGGCTCCACGTGACTTCCCAGTGCGTCGCCGTGCCGCCCGTGCCCACACAACTGTTCACCGTCACCAGCGGGTTGGTCGAAATGCTGATCGCCTTCTCGTCCGCGCTCGGATGATGAATCCCCACGCAACCCGCCGGGGCAATCCCCGACCGGTCCCAGCCCGCGTAATACACGTTGAAACCGGGATCCGGCGTCTGATCCAGCTCAATCAGCATGAAATCGACGTCATACTTCGACGCCCGAAACGTCGCCCCGCTCTGGTTCTGCAACAACGACCCGCCCCCCGATACACCGCACGTCGGCGACTGGTAATTCCAATACACGACCACGGATTCCGGCGTGCCGGTGTCTTCAAAACAATGCAGCGCTGTCAGGAAGAAACTCCGGAAGTCGCCCTGCGCATCCATCACCAGCGTCCCCGTGCAAAGCCCCATCCCGGCCACGCTGTAACGCGCCACGCTTCGGATCTCGTCGCGCCACCCGTCGCCCTCGGGACACGCCACGTTGATTTCACAGGATTCCGACTTGGTCTGAATATACGCCTTGCCCGCCCCAAACAAATCCCGGTAGCCGGCATTGACCCGCGTCAGCTCCAGCACCGGCTCCGGCATCGCGCTCGACGGCACAAACAGCTCGATCACCGCCGCATTCCCAGGCACCACCGGCGTCCATAATTGCCCCGACCGGTTGTTATCCCGGTCGGTGTAGGGTCCCTGGAAATAATCGCTCCCTTCACTCCGGATATGCAGCGTCGCCCCCGGCGGCAGCCAGAACGTCGTGAACCCAAAATTCAAATCCGTCGCCCCGGGCACCTGGACCCGCAAGCGCCACAAACGCCCGCCCGCGACAGCCTCCCACGTTCCGTCCGTCTCCGGCCGATAGCTCACCTTCGACGGAACCGCGAACCGCAACGGGACATTCGCGTGGCGTAACGCCGCGTCCGCAGCCAGCTCCTTCTGGGGATCCACCCGGCCGGGAACAACCTGCCGCACCCGGCTGAGCGGCTGAACCTGCAGCCGGGCGCTGGGCGGGGGCGACAACGGCCGCGCCGCGACAACCCCATCCGCCAGCCACAAGACCGCCAGGGCCACGGGCCAGGCCCGGCGCGCAAGCCCTCCCACCATCATGCCTTCCCCCAATCGCACAACGCCCCCACGCGCTCCGCCGATCCGTCCCGCAGCCAGCTGTCCAGCTGCGACTGATCCTTCAATTGCTGGCCCCGCACCCGCGGCACCACCAGGAACCGCGAGCCCACCTCGGTCAACGCCGACATGTCGCTCCACAGCTTCTCAAATTGCGCCACCGGGAAAACATCCTCATGCCCGTGTCCCCACCGCTTCTTCACATCCTTCAACGTCACGTAAGTCGGCAGCTTCTGCGCCAGGCCCCGCACCGCCTCCGTCACGCGCACCGAATCCAGCAGGTCCCCGCGCTTCAACTGGAACGCCGCCAGGAGCCGGTCAATGTCGATCCAGCACGTCATCGAGTTGTAATAACTCAACGCAAACTCGTCCTCCTCACGCGGCATCGCAAGGCCCTCCACAATCCGCGCCCGCCCGTTCACCCGCGCCAGGCCGCCGCCCCGATCCTCAATCCGCCGCGTGATCACTTCGAACGACAGGCAGCCCCCCAGCCGCAAATGCAGCCCCAGCAACCCCGGATCCGCATCCGCCCCCACCGTGTCGATATTGTGCAGCATCAGGTGCTTCAAACCCGGCCGCTCCTGCAGCAGCCGTGCCAGCGTCCCGTTCCGCAGTAAATTCGGAATCTCAAACCAGTGACCCACCGGATGCAAACATTGCAACGGCAGATTGTCCGCGTAATCCGATCCCTCGCCCGCCTGCCGCGCCCACCCGATCAACGCATGCCTCAAACTGTCCCGCACCTTCTGCTGCTGCTCGTCCAGCATCTGCTGCGGCGTTTCCTCCCACAGAAATCTCAGGTCCCGCTCCATCGGCACCAGCCGCAACCCCACCGACCGGCCCTCCGACAAATAAACCGGCCCGTCATAACCGTAAAATTTCTCCCGCGTCAAAAATTCGTCCGTCGGCCCGTGCGAAAGGTAACTCGTCGTGAAAATGTGCGGCAACGGCAGCCCCGCCAAGCGCCCGATCCGCCGGCTCTTCGCCAGGTGAACCTCCATGAACGTCCGGTGCCGCCCGCCCAGCCGGCAGAACGGATGCAGCGCCTTCACCGTGCCCGCACCCTGCGTCCAGCGGCTGCCCGCCCCCGCCGCCAGCGTCACCACCGCCACTTCACCCGCCTTCAAACTCGCCAGCCCCGCCTCCCGGTCCGCGTCCGACACACCCCCGCTCGCGTCGTGCACATCCTCCGCCTGCACATCCTGGATCTGGGTGCTCACCGGCAGACGGTTCTGCGCCAGCCCGATCCGGCCCGACCGCAAATCCGTCCGGATCTGCTCGTGTTGAGTGCGGTCAAAGCCATACCGGTCCAGTAGTGCCGGCAGCGCCTGGTTCGCGCCGTCCACCGAATCCAGCCGCGGCAGCAGCCGGTCGAACAGCACCTGCACCATTCCCCGCAGCTCCGCCTTGGTGCGGCACGCCGCCCCGAACTTGTCCAGCTCCGCGCGCCGCAACGGCGTCAGCGAACGCGCCTCCTGCCGGATCAACTGCGGCATGATCAGCGCGTAATACCCCTGCGGCAGCAGCGCCCCGGCGCCTTGCAATAACTCCGCCCACGTCCCGCGCTCGTTGATCGAAAAATCGTAAACCACCGGCTCCATCGCGAACGGCAGCGAACGTTCCAGCTCCCGCTTCGCCACCTTCATGATCTCCTGCAGCCGCGCCTGCCCCCGCAACCGGTGCGCCGGATTAAAGATAAATCCCATCCCGCCCCCCGACATCCCGCCCAGCATCCAGAACCCCAGGAAATCCTTCCCGAACTCCGATTGCACCCGCCGGATCAGCGTCTCCGTGAACAGGTTCGTCGCCCACGGAATGATCGTCTGGATCGGTCCAAAAAAATTCCTCGTCGTCGCGGCGCCCAGCGCCGCCATGTCCCCGTGCTTCAGCGCCGCCAGGATTTCATCCCGGATCGACAGCGTGCTCAGCCGCGCCAGCCACTCCGCCTCGGACCGCAGCAGGTACTTTTCCGTCACCATCTCCAGGATCGGCCCGACGTTTTGCGCCATCCCCCCGTGCACCAGGACCAGGCTTTCCTGCAGCTTTTCCCGCGTCGACCGCGGCGCCTCCGCCTCACCTAAAATATGATGCTTCGGCATCAGCCGGCCCCGGCTGATCCCGAATTCCGGGTCGCCTTCCGCCGCCAGCATGCCCTCGATCAGCTTGATCCCCGGCCAGACACCGCCCGAATCCTGCCAGCCGCCCCCTGAGCCGCCCAGCCACTCGCCCAGGATCGCCCGTGCCAGCACCAGCCGCCGCTCCTCCTCAGACAACGCGCCCTGCAGCGATTCCGCCTGCCGCGTCGCCCGCATGCACAGCGAAATCAACGACGCCAGCAGGTTCGTCGACACCGCCAGCCGCGATCCCTTCGGAATCCCGTTCACCGAACTCACCAGCTCCAGCCCGCGCCCGGCCCCCACCAGCCGCGCCAGCAGGTCGGATAAATTCTGCCCCGACCCCTCGATCCCCGGCGGCACAATCCCGCTCGCAATCACCGCCGCCTTCAACAAGCCCAGGTAATCCTTCGCGAAATCAAAAACATCCGCCAGGCTCGTCAGGTCCGCCGTCGCCCCCAGGTCCACGCTCGTCAGCCGCAACAACGGCTCGTCAATCACCCGCAAATAACTCTCCACCGGCGGACGCGGCCCCGCATCCCGCCCGTGCACCCCAAGGTCGATCGACACGTTCAACACCCGCGCACCTTCCGGGTAATCCATGCCCAGAAAGAAAATGTCGCTCCACCCGCAGTGCGTCAGATCCATTCGCACCGGCGTGCCTTCGCGCAGGATCGGATACGTCCCGTCCGAATCCCGCTGCAACAGCTCCGGCCGCAGGCGCAACGGGTGATCCGCCGGATGCCCCGTCCGGAACATCCACTGGTTCCCGCGCACCGTACGCACGCTGCTCCGCACCTGGTTCGCCAGCGTCTGGATCGCCAGACGGTAATACGCCACCGCCAGCGCACTCGAAATCGGATCGGACGGACCCTGTTCGGCCTGCGATTTCAGGAACGTGGCCGCGGCTTCCTCGAACCGGCGCTCCAGCAGGTGGGTGTAGCCGGAAAACGGGATCAGGTTCCGCACCCCGATCCCGGGCTTGCGCGGCAAATGAAAACGGTGAATCGCGTACAGGAACAGCAGCGCCCGAACGCGGTCGTAAAGGTTCTCGCTCGAACGACGGAACGACTCCAGCGACTCGCATTCAGCCAGCAACTCCGGCAGCCCCGCCTCGCGGCAATACGCGTCCAGCGATTGATTGCGCAACGCAGGGTCCGTCGCTGTGATCAGTGAGACAAGTTTTCCGGGCATGTAAAACAGGGGCACAACGCCCGGATCAGGTTTGAGCCAGCATTTCCACCACGTGCGACAGGATTTCTTCCCGGTTCGGGCCGCTCAGGGCGAGGGCGAACTGGGCGATGAAGAGTCCATAATGCGCCCCGATGTCGTAGCGCCGGCCCTGCAGCTCCGCCGCGAGATAACGCTCCCGCTCGGCCAGCCGCGACAACGCGTCCGTCAAATGCACCCCGCGCGCCCCCGGGCCCGCCGCCCCAAGGTCCTTCAGAATCTCCATCACCCCCGCCGTCAGCACGTGCATTCCGAAAAAGCAAAGATAATGACCCGACCGAAGCCCCGGAACGATCAGCTTCTGCTCCGCCACCGTCGGCGTCGGCTTCTCCAGCACCCCGTCAATCTGGTACAAATTCGCCGCACCCGGGACTCGCCGGCCGCCGACCGCGCCGTAATGCGGCAGGTTGCTCTCCCGCGTCGCCTGCACGGCCGACACCGCGCAAGCATTCGCCTGCGCAATCTCCACCAGTTGCCGCGCGCAGGACCCCTGGGTCTTGCTCACGTAAAGATGATCGCCCACCAGCAGCAGGAACGGATCGCCCCCCGTGAACGCATGCGCGCACCAGACCGCATGGCCGTAACCCAGCGGATCGGATTGCTCGATAAAATGAACCTGGCCCGCGAACGGCCCGGCCGCCGCTGCGAATGCCTTCTGATCGCCCGGGCTGATCACAATCCCGATCTCCTCAATCCCCGCCTGAACGACGTCCTGCAGGAGAATTGTCAGTGCCGACTTGGCTTGTCCATCCCGGTCGACGAGCGTTTGGAGCGGAAGATTACGCTGCGTCCGGCCGGCCGCGGTGATGACTGCTTTGCGGGTTTTCACGAAGATCTGCCCGGTCGGGCGCAGGAATGAGAATTCATTGTGCGGAGGTCGAAATTAGCCGAATCAGCCCCCACTTGCAAGCCGGGAGCAGTGCGTCGTAGATTGTACGGGTGAGTTCAGCCGTGGAACAACGTATCCCCGTCCCGCCGGTCCCCCGGCCGGCCGGCCGACCATGAATCATCCTCCCGTCATCCTCGCCTCCGCCTCCCCGCGCCGAAGCGAATTGCTCCGGCAATTGGTTCCCGAATTCCAGGTCGTTCCCAGCGACGCCCCCGAAATCCACCACGACGAACTCACCGCCCGCGAAGTCGCCCAGGTCAACGCCTACCGAAAAGCCCGCCGCATCGCGAAACGGTTTCCCGACGCCCTCGTTCTCGGCGCCGACACACTCGTCACCCTCGAAAACCGGCTGTTCGGAAAACCCGCCTCCCTCGACGAAGCCCGCTCCATGCTGGAACAACTGGCCGGACGCACCCACGAAGTCGTCACCGCCGTCTGCCTCCTCCATTTGCGGGGGCGCGGACAGAAAATCTTCGCCGTCGGCACCGCTGTCACTTTCAGGCCTCTCGACCCCTCCACCATCCAGCACTACCTCTCCGGCGTGAACCCGCTCGATAAAGCCGGCGCCTACGCCATCCAGGAAGGCGGGGAACTCATCGTCGAAAAAATCGAGGGATCCTACAGCAACGTCGTCGGCCTGCCCCTCGAACGCCTCGGACAGGAACTCGCCGCCTGGCCCCAACCGGGGGGGTGAGGGATTGTTGGATTGATGGATTATTGGATTATTGGATTATTGGATTCCTCGCGGGCAGTTCCACCATGTATCCATCAATCCAAAAATCGAATAATCCAGGAATTCAAAGATCCACTGTTGATCCGCGAAAAAACTTTCCCGCTCCGGTTGCAGCCGTGCTTTTCCTGGCCGAGGTTGGCCTCATGACCACCATCACCGAAGTTCTCACTGTCGAACACCGGGTTTTGTGCGAACTGTTCCGCCACGTGGAAAGTCTGGCGAACGATGCGGAATCGGTGGCTGAGATCGGCCGATGGGCCGCGCTCCTGGAACGCTTGTTGCGCAATCATGCCGACACGGAAAACAGCCTCGCCTATGCCGCCCTTGACCACACCCTGGCCCAGCGCGGCCGGTTGAAGCAATTGTTCCAGGATCACCACGAGATCGACGCCGCCCTTCGCCGGGTGCCCGAAGCCCGGACGCCGGCCCAGGCCCGGCGCCTGCTCGCCCGCGCTCTCCAGGCCAGCCGCGACCATTTCCGCCACGAGGAGGAGCAGGTGTTTCCGCTGATGCAATCCACCCTCCGCGAAGAAACCCTCGGCCGCCTAGGCCAAACCCGCCTCGCCGCCCCGCTCGCCGCCTGAAGCGCGGCGCGCGGAATCTCCCGCTCCTTCTGCCCCGCAAACGCTTGTCGCGGGCTCCTCGGTTCGATTTTTGGGGGTTTGGGGTGTGCACAAATCGTGTCGCATGTGCAAAACGATTTGTGCATGCGGCTGTGCAACGGATTCAAGATTTCGGCGGGTGAGGCTGTGCGACCTTTGTGTTGCACCTGCAACACAAAGGTTGCAGGGTGCCCGATTCGCTCGATCTTGCGTTTTTCTCCTCACGGGAGCACTGCCGGACGCGTGTTGCACGTGCAACACGAAATGTTCGGGCGCGCGTAACGCTGATTTTTCATCCCGAACGATCGAGACCGTGCAACCTTTGTGTCGTACGTACGACAAAAAGGTTGCAGGTTGTGATTTCAGCGATTCTTGCTTTTTTTCACGCCGGGAGGGCGCTCGAACGCGCATTGCGCTCGCAACACGAATTGTGAATGGAGTTGTGCGTGGAGGGTTGCAATGGATTCGATATTTCGGGGGAGGTTGGGCGTGCAACCTTTGTGTCGTATGCGACACAAAGGTTGCAGGGGGGGCATTGGAAAACGGACAGGTCGCAAAGCTGGAATCTCATTGACGCGTGAGGCGGGGGAAAGCTATCAAGCGGTGCATGCGAACCAACCGAGTCCGGGCCGGTTTCTGTTTGTTCATTGCTTTCCTGCTTGCCGCGGCGGCGCCCGCCGGCCGCGCGGCGGAGTCCGACACCAACGCGCCGCCGTGGCACCCGATCCAGCTTTCGATCGACGCGGGAACCCTGGGGGTGGGCGGGTCGGTGGCCTGGCGTTTCCTGGATCATCTCGGCGTGCGGGCCGGGGCGGATTATTTCAGTTACCACCGCACTTACACCTACCAGGACATCCCCTACGACGCCACGGTGCGCCCGCTGTCGGAGGTGCTGACATTGAACTGGTATCCCTGGAAGGAACATTCGTTCTACGTCTCGGCCGGCGCCCTGTTCAACCAGAACCAGTTGACCGGCACCGCGTCGACAACGGGGAGTTTCGTCATCGATGGCAGCACCTACCCCGGCTCCGATGTCGGCACGCTGAATTTGAAAATCGAGCAGCAGCCGGTGAATCCCTACCTGTCGATCGGGGGCAATTTCTTCTATTTCGACCATGCGCATCACTGGTCGTTAGGCGGTGAACTGGGGGTGGCCTACACGGGCAAGCCGCGCGTGAGCCTGACGCGGTCGGGCGGCACGCCGAACGCGGCGATTGACGCGTCGGTGGCGGCGCTGGAGCAGCAGATGTCGAGCGACGCGGAGAATTACCAGTTCTGGCCGGTGCTCAAGCTGGCGGTGGGATATTCGTTTTAAAGGTTGGTTGAACCGTTAAAACGTTGAATGGTTGAACGGTAGACTGCTTCAACCCTTTGACGCTTTAACGGATCACTACCTTATGGGGGCGTGGCTGCGCGGGCCCAGTTTGCTCAATTCCTTCCACAAGAACGCGCTCATCTGCTGGCCTTTCGCGAAGCAATCCAGGTCGAATTTTTCGTTTGGCGAATGCGCGTTGTCGTCGGGCAGCGCGAGTCCGAGGAGGAGGGTGTCGGCGCCGAGGATTCTTTTGAAATCGGACACGATGGGGATGGAGCCGCCTTCGCGGAGGAGGACGGGTTCCTTGTCGAAGGCGGCTTTGAGGGCGCGGAGGGCGGCGACGGCCTGGGGGCTGGTGGGCGAGACGAGGTAGGGTTCGGCGCCGTGGCCGGTTTCGAGTTCCATGCGGACGGTGCGGGGGCAGAGTTTCTGCAGGTGCCGTCGCACGAGCCGGATGATTTTGGCCGGTTGCTGGCCGGGGACGAGGCGGGTGGTGATTTTGGCGCGGGCCCAGGCGGGCACGATGGTTTTGCTGCCTTCGCCCTGGTAACCGCTGGTGAGTCCGTTGATTTCGAGGGTGGGGCGGGCGGCGCGTTGTTCGAAGGAGGTGTAGCCGCGTTCGCCGAAGAGGCTGCGCACGCCGAGGAGTTTCCGGTATTGGGCCTCGTTTCCCGGGAGCCGGGCGAATTGCTTCCGTTCGTAGCGCGAAAGCGGCAGGACGTCGTCGTAAAAGCCCGGGATGGCCACGCGCCCGCCGGCATCGCGCAATTGCGCCAGCATCTGGCTGAGGGCCATGGCGGGGTTTTCGAGGGAGCCGCCGAAGATGCCGGAGTGGAGGTCGCGCGACGGGCCGCGGAGGGTGATTTCGAAGGCCGCGATTCCGCGCAGGGCGTAGGTGAGCGCCGGGCAGCCGGGCGCGGGCATGCCGGTGTCGGAGATCACGACGGCGTCGCATCCGAGTTCGGCCCGGTGGCGCCGGAGGAATCCCGCGAGGCTTTTGCTGCCGACCTCCTCCTCTCCCTCGATGACGAAGGTGAGGTCGCAGGGCAGCTCTGTGCCTGTCTTTAAATAAGCTTCCACGGCCTTGAGGTGCGCGAGGTGCTGGCCCTTGTTGTCGCTCGCCCCGCGACCGAAGAGCGACCGGCCGGTGATAAGCGGCTTGAACGGCGGCGAGCGCCAGAGGTCGAAGGGTTCCGGTGGCTGGACGTCGTAGTGGCCGTAGACGAGGAAGCGGGGGCGGCCGGCGGCGCGGGCGTGGCGCGGCGTGGAGGCGAGGACGATGGGATTGCCGGGGGTGGGGCAGAGGCGCGCCTGGAGGCCTATTTTGCGGCAGTGGGCGACGGCCCATTCGGCGCATTCCTTGAGATCGGGCCTGTGTTTGGGCTGGGCGGACACGCTGGGGAAACGGACATAATCGCAAAGCTCGGTGACGAACCGATCCTGGTGCTTCTTCAGATAATCGAGGACAGCTTGCATCGCGTGCTTATGTAACAAGGCGGCGGGGAGGAACCAAGCGATTTAAGTGCGGAATGCGGAATGCGGAGTGCGGAATCCTGGCGGGCTTGAATTCCGCACTCCGCATTCCGCGTTCCGCACTGGGATCGTTCCGCATCCGGCCCGGATTTTTGCATTGCCAGTCCAGGGTCCTTATGGTACTGATCCACAAAACTCATGCAAAAGCCTTCGTCGGCGTCTTCGGATATTCACAGTGAGGAGTTTCTTCGTTTATTGATGCGGCGGCAGTTCGTGCTTTCGCTGGGCTGTGCGGCGGCGTTCCTGGTGGTGCTGCTGGGGTTGCCGCTGGCGAACTATTTCTTTCCGGAGCTGATGGCGAAGCGGGTGTTCGGGTTCACGCTGACGTGGTTTGTCCTGGGGATCAGTTTTTTTCCGGCGGTCTGGGGCATCGCGTATTTTTTCATCCACCGGTCGATCGAACTGGAGGAGGCGGAGGTGCGGCTGGTGAAGCCCGAGGCGGCGGCGGCGCCGGCCGCGGCGCCGGTGTCCTCCCGGCCGGCGGCTTCCTCCGCTGCGTCCTAACTTTTTTATCGCATGCATATTGATCCCTATATTCTTCTGTTCAGCGCGGTGACGGTGGTGGCGACGCTGGGGATGGGGTTCTGGTCCGCGCGGAAGTCGAAGACGGCGAGTGATTTTTTTGTGGCGGGGCGGAGTGTGAGCGTGGGGTGGAATGCGAGCGCGATATCGGGGGAATACCTGAGCGCGGCGTCGTTCATGGGGATTGCGGGGATGGTGATGAGCAGCGGGTATGACGCGTTGTGGTACCCGGTGTGTTATGCGTGCGGTTATTTGTTCCTGTTGCTGTTCATTGCGGGTCCGTTGCGGCGGTTCGGGGCGTATACGATTCCGGATTTTGCGGAGGGCCGGTTTGATTCGCCGGTATTCCGGAAGATCGCGGTGGTATTTGTGTTGTTCATTGGATTTTTCTACACGATGCCGCAGATGAAGGGGGCGGGGACGACGCTGGCGTATATATTTCCGGGGCTGCCGTATTGGGCGGGGGTGTTGCTGGTGGGGGCGGTGATCACGCTGAACGTGGCGATGGGCGGGATGAAGGGGATCACGCTGGTCCAGGCGGTTCAATATTGGGCGAAGATGTTTGCGATTTCGGTTCCGATTTTTGTGTTGATGGCGGTGTATGGGCAGTATGGGGCGCAATTGGCGGCGAACGACGGGGCTGCGGCGCCGGCGGCGGCTTTGAGTGCGGCGGAGGGGGCGGTTGCGCCGGTGGCGGCGGATGCGGGGGGCATTCAGCGGGCGCCGTTGCCGGAGAAGGCGCCGAAGGATGCGGTCTGGCTGTCGCCGTTCGGGCCGCTGACGACGAAGGCGGCGAAGGCGGCGCGCCTGAGCGTGGAGCAGACGCGGCCGTTGTCGCTGATTTACACCTATTCGCTGATCATGGCGCTGGTGTGCGGGACGGCGGGGTTGCCTCATATCCTGGTGCGATTTTATACGAATCCGAACGGTGTGGCGGCGAAGCGGACGACGATGTGGGTGATGATTTTGATCGGGGTCTTTTACCTGTTCCCGCCGGCGTTCGGGGTGTTCGGGCGGAATTATCTGCCGGAGTTGTATTCGGCGGTGGGTGCGAAGGGGACGGACAAGGTGGTATTGGAACTGCCGCGGCTGTTGAATGCGCATTATGCGCCGCTGGGATCGATTTTGAGCGGGATCACCTGTGCGGGGGCGTTTGCGGCGTTCATGAGCACGTTCAGCGGGTTGCTGGTGAGCATGACGGGGGCGATGGCGCACGATGTTTACGGGCGGATGCTGCGTCCGGGGTCGACGCCGCAGCAGCGGATGCGGGCGTTCAAGGTGGCGGCGGTGGGGATCGGGACGGTGGCGATATTGCTGGGGATGCAGGTGGAGCCGCTGGAGATCAATTTCATGGTGGGCCAGGCGTTTGCGATTGCGGCGGCGAGTTATTTTCCGCTGTTGTTCATGGCGTCGTGGTGGCGGGGGTTGACGATGAAAGGGGCGGCGTCGGGGATGTTGACGGGCGGGTTAAGCGCGGTGGCGGCGATATCGCTGACGAGTTTCAGCACGCTGGCGACGGCGCCGGGCAGGACGGGGGAGTTGTTTGCGGCGTTCAAGCCTTTGAACGACTACTGGGCGGCGCACCCGTTGCAGCGGATTTTGTGCGAACAACCGGCGATTTGGGCGGTGCCTTTGGCGGTGACCCTGATGGTGGTGATTTCGTGGCTGACGTCGCGTGAGATTCCGTCGGATATCCGGATGAAAATGCTTGTGCTGCACGCGCCGGAGAAGCTGGGTCTGAAACAGGAGTATATCCAGGATCACCAGGGGCACTGAGGAGGGCGTGGGGTAATGGAGTGGTGGAGTCCTGGAGTAATGGATTCTGCGCGGCGGCTTTTCCAGAACTCCAGAACTCCAGCACTCCAAAACCCCGTTCCCTGTACAAACTCCATTGACATCCATGTGTTGGTGTAATACAATCAACTACAATCGCTCTTGATGTCATGAAGTTTTCTTTATCCTCGTTGTTGCTGGCCTGGTTGATTGTTTCCCCAGTTATTTGCAAGGCGGACTGGCAATTGTTGTGGTCGGATGAATTTAGCCAGGCGGACGGGAGTTCGCCGGATCCGTCGAACTGGGGGTTTGACGTGGGTGGGGGCGGGTGGGGGAACAACCAGCAGGAATACGACACGGCGCGGACGAACAACGCGCGGATTGAGGGGGGCTGTCTGGTGATTGAGGCGAAGCAGGAGACTTACACGGGGGCGGACAATGTGACGCGGAACTACACGTCGGCGCGGATGCTGACGAAGGACAAGCATTCGTGGACGTATGGCCGGGTGGAGGCGAGCATCCAGATTCCGCGTGGGCAGGGGATCTGGCCGGCGTTCTGGATGCTGGGCAACGGAATTTCGACGGTTGGCTGGCCGGCGTGCGGCGAGATTGACATCATGGAGAACATCGGGAAGACGAGCGACCAGGGGACGGATCACGGGACGATACACGGGCCGCAGAACGGAGGCGATTACAACGGCGGGGCGGGTGTGGGTGGGTCCTATACATTGTCAGGCGGTGCGGCGCTTGGGGACGATTTTCATGTTTACGCGATTGAATGGACGACGAACCAGATCCGGTGGTATTTGGATTCGCATCCGTTTTTCACGGCGACTCCGGCGAGTTTGCCGGGCGGCGGGGCGTGGGTGTTCACGAACGCGGAGTTCATCATTTTGAACGTGGCGGTGGGTGGTTACTGGCCGGGTTACCCGGACGGGACCACGGTTTTTCCGCAGAAGATGCTGGTGGATTACGTGCGGGTTTACAAGTACGTGACGGCGCCGCCGGTGCCGGTGACGGTGTCGATCCAGCCGGGCCAGCAGGTGAGCTGGCCGACGGCGGCGGGGACGACCTGGACGCTGCAATCTTCGGCGGACGGCGTGACGTGGTCGAACGTGGCGGGGCCGGTGGCGGGCGACGGCACGACGAACAGTTATTTTGATTCGAGCTGGCCTGCGCAGGACACGCAATACCAGGTGCTGAACACGACGACGGGCGCGGGCAACATCCTGGCGAACCCGGGGTTCGAGGTCGGGACGGGCTGGACGATCACGGGGTCGCAGTTGCCGATGCGGATCACGACCGATTCGCATTCGGGGACTTACAGCATGCGGTTGTATGTGACCAACAGCGCTTCGTCGGCCAATTCATCAGAGATCGACGAGAACGTGGGGACGGCGGGCGGTTTGCCGGTGGTGCCGGGCCAGACCTACACGTTTTCGTTCTGGGCCAAGCAGATCAGTTCCGGAGTGAGTTACGTGCAGAATTACGGCATTACCTGGCTGAACAGCTCGGGCAACAGCGTGGGCAGCGTGGGGCTGTCGGGATTCACGGCGGGCAATGGTGTCTGGCAGAAGTTCACCGTGAACAACCTGGTGGCACCGGCGGGCGCGGTGAATGCGAATGTAAAAATCTACGGGGCGACCGGGGCTGTGTCGCACGGGTATGGGGGGGTGTTGATTGACGATGTGGCGCTGTCGTTTGCGACGGGCACGGACACGAACATTGTGTCGGCGGCGGTGCAGCCGGCGATCCAGGTGAGCTGGCCGTCGAGCAGTGGCGGCGTTTACGACGTGCAGCGCACGGATGATTTGGTGGGTTGGTCCAACCTGGTTTCCTCGGTTTCGGGCAACGGGACCACGAATGTGGTTTACGATGCCCTGGACAGCAACGCTTCCCGGCATTACCGGGTGGTGCAGCATTGAGGGATGCGGGGTGATGGGGGAGACTCGAGCCTTTCCGGATGGTTGGATTGTTGGATTCCTGGATAAATGGGAAGACCAGCCCGAGGAACCGTTCAACAATCCATCAATCCATAAATCCGATTGGTTGTCAGGGCTCGACGGAGTCTCGCCCCACCAAGTCTCGCCCCACCAAGTCTCGCTTTGCCCGGTCTTACCTCACGGTTGCTAGGCCAACGCTTCCCGGATTGCGGCGCGCAGGGCGGCGATCATTTTCTCCAGTTGTTCTTCCGTCGTGCAATACGGCGGCATGAGGACGATCACATTTCCGATCGGGCGCGTGAGCACGCCGCGGCGGGCCATGGATTCTGCGACGCGGATTCCGGCGCGTTCGCGCAATGGGTATGCGCGGCGCGTTTTCCAGTCGGCGACCAGTTCGATGCCGGCGACGAGCCCGGTTTGCCGGACGTCGCCGACGCGGGGGAGTTTCCAGAGCGACTGGAGTTGGTCCTGAAGGTGGGACTGGAGTCGGGCGCGTTGGCGGCGGGAGGCTGGGGATTCCAGCAGGTCGAGGCTGGCGAGGCCGGTGGCGGCGCCGAGCGGGTTGCCGGTGTAGCTGTGTCCGTGGAAAAATGATTTGAATTCGTCGTAGCGGCCGAGGAACGCGTCGAACACAGGCTGCGTTGTCAGCGTGGCCGCCATGGGGAGGTAACCGCCGGTGAGGCCCTTGGCGAGGCAGAGGAAGTCGGGTTGAACACCGCGCAACTGGCAGGCGAACAGCGCCCGGGCGCCGGGGCTTGCGGGATTGGCGCCGGGAATTCCGGTGCGGCCGAACCCGGTCATGACTTCGTCCGCGATGAGGAGTGCGCCGTGTTCACGGGCAATCCTTGTGACGCTTTGGAGCCAGCCGTCGGGCTGGGGGATCATGCCGGCGGCGCCCTGCATTTCGGGTTCGAAGACGAAGCCCGTGATGGGGCGGCCCAGTTTTTTGGCGCGGCTGAAGACTTTTTCGGCTGAGGCGACGCATTCCCACTGGCAGCGGCGGTACGTGCGGGCGTCGGCGCGTTCGGGCCGGGCGCGGTTGAACGGGCAGCGATAGCAATACGGCGACATGACTTGCGCGGTGGGAAAGAGCATTCCCGACCAGGCTTTGTGGAACAGGTCGATGTGGCCGAGGGCGACGGCGCCGATGGTGTCGCCGTGGTAGGCGCCGGCGAGCGAGGCGAATCGGGGCTTGGGGCTGAGCCCGGTGCGGCGGGCGGTTTCGTAGGCGAGTTTGAGAGCGACTTCGAGCGCGGTGGATCCGTTGTCCGAGAAGAACACCTTGCGCAGGGGCGGTCGGGCGGCTTTGACGAGGCGCGCGGCGAGGCGGGCCGCGGGTTCGTTGGCGAAGCCGAGGGCGGAGACGTGCGCCACTTGATTCAACTGTCGTTTCAGGGCGCGGTTCAGCGCGGGGTGATTGTGTCCGTGCAGGTTGGTCCAGATGGAGGAATTCGCGTCGAGGAAACTGCGGCCGCGGACATCGCGCAGCACGGCGCCGCGGCCGGCGGTGAGGACGATGGGCTCGGATTTGAGCCAGTCGCGCATCTGGGTGAACGGGTGCCAGACGAATTGATGATCCAGTTGAGCGATAGGATTCATTGTCGGTCAGGCTTGGATGCGTCCGGGCAGAATTCGCGCAGCGCATCGGACAAGGCCTGGACGTCGGCGGGTGTGTGGGCGGCGGTGAGCGTGATGCGCAGTCGGGCCTGGCCGCGGGCGACGGTGGGGTAGCGGATGGCCAGGACGAACATGCCGCGTTCGCGGAGGCGGGCGGCGCAATCGAGCGCGGCGGATTCGGATCCGACGACGACCGGGACGATGGGGGCGGGGTGGCGTCCGAGTTGGGCGACGCGGTCCCAGAGATCGGCGCAGCGGCGTTCGCCTTCGGGTCCGGCGATGAGTTCGATGCCGGCGCGGGCGGCGGCGGCGGCGGCGGGGACGGGTGCGGTGGAGAAAATGAAGCTTCGGGCGCGGTTGACGAGGAAATCCACGAGGCGCCGGGAGCCGCAGATGAATCCGCCCGACGCGCCGGCGGCTTTGCCGAGCGTGCCCATTTGGATTTCGATGCGGTCGGCGACGCCGCAATGTTCGGCGAGGCCGCGGCGGCGGGGACCGAACAGGCCGAGGGCATGCGCCTCGTCGATCATGAGCCAGGCGCCGTGGCGATCCTTGAGATCGACGAGTTCGCGCAGCGGGGCCTGGTCGCCGTCCATGCTGAACAGGGATTCTGTGACGACGAGCGTGCGGGGTTTTGAGGATTGGCGTGCGACCCAGGCGAGGATTTGGTCGAGGTCGTCGAGGTCGTTGTGGGCGAACACGCGGAGGCGGGCGCCGCTGAGCCGGGCGGCGTCGACGATGGAAGCGTGGACGAGTTTGTCGATGACGATGAAATCGCCTTTGCCGACGAGGCTGGTGATGGTGCCGAGTGCGGCGGCGGAGCCGGTGGCGAAGCTGAGGGCGGCTTCAGTGCCTTTGAATTGGGCGAGGGTTTCCTCGAGTTGATGGAACGGGGCGAGGGAGCCGGAGATGAGGCGGGAGGCGCCGGCGCCGGCGCCGAATTCGGCGATGGCCTGCCGGGCGGCTTCGCGGAGCGCCGGGTGGGTGGCGAGGCCGAGGTAATCGTTCGAAGAAAAATTGAGGTATTCCCGCCCGTCCCAGTGCAGCCGGGCGGATTGCGGCGAGTCGACGCGTCGCAATTCGCGGTAAAGTTCCTGGCGCCGGAGATCCTCGATCCGGGCGGCGAGGTCCTGTTCGAAGGAATTGGATTCGGCGGTCACGTTGAACAGTTGAACAGGGTTGAGCCGGGATGAAAAGTCCCGTCTGGATTGGCGGCGAGCAGCGGTCGTGGCGCAGTCCGCCGGACTGCTGTATCGCAGGCTGCCGAGCCTGCGGTGTTTAAAGCGCCGACCGGCGGTCGGCGATACGGCAGGCCGGGAGGCCTGCGCTACTTTCACGCTTGGGCGATTTTACAATCGCGGCTACCGATTCCGGGCTTGCGGCTGACGGGGGGTGTGGTTGACTGGCGCGGATGGCGAAAGGCAAATCACAGTGGGATTTCGGCGAGCTGTTTCCACCGGAACAGACGCGCAACGTGGTGACCGTGACCGAGTTGACGGCGCAGGTGCGGCGGCTGCTGGAGCGGCAGGTGGGGAGCGTGTGGGTGACCGGGGAGATTTCGAACCTGCGGCTGCAACAAGGGTCGGGCCACGCGTATTTCACGCTGAAGGATGCGGGTGCGCAGCTGAGCTGCGTGTTGTTCCGGGGCGAACCGGTGTCGCACCGCGAACTGCTGCAGGATGGGGCGAAGATCATCGTGCAGGGGGACGTGACGGTTTACGAGGCGCGCGGGCAGTACCAGCTCATTGTCCGGGCGCTGGAGATGCAGGGTGTGGGGGCGTTGCAGGCGGCTTTCGAGAAGCTGAAGCAGAAGTTGCAGGCGGAGGGATTATTCGCGCCGGAGCGCAAGCGGCCGTTGCCGGTTTATGTGCGCCGGATCGGCCTGGTGAGTTCACCGACGGGTGCGGCGATCCGGGATGTGCTGCACGTGATCCGGCGGCGGTTTGCGGGGTTGGAAATTGTGTTTGCGCCGTGCCGGGTGCAGGGGGACGGGGCGGCGCGGGAGATTGCGGCGGCGGTGCGGTTGTTGAACGAATATTCCGGGAGCGAGGCGGATCGGCGGCTTGACCTGGTGCTGGTGACGCGCGGCGGGGGGAGCCTGGAGGATTTGTGGGCTTTCAACGAGGAAGCGGTGGCGCGGGCGATCTTTGAGTCGACGGTGCCGGTGGTTTCCGCGGTGGGGCACGAGATTGACTTTACGATCAGCGATTTCGTGGCGGATTTGCGGGCGGCGACGCCGAGTGCGGCGGCGGAGTTGATTACGGAAGGGATGTTTTCGAGCCGGGTGCTGGTGGTGGATGCGGCGGCGGCGATCCGGCGGCTGGCGCGGCGGCGGTTGGAATCGGATTTCCAGGAGCTGGACGACTGGCGGCAGCGGCTGGGTCGGTGTCATCCGAAGCGGCGGCTGGAGTTGATGAAAACGGAGTGGAAAGACGCGGCGGGTCGGCTGCGGCGTTGTGCGCAGCAGGGGTTGCGTCAAGGGAGGCAGGCGCTGAAGACTCTGGTGGACCGGCTGGTGCGGGCGCGTCCGGCGGAGCAGCTCCGGTTGAGGCGGGAAACTTGCGGTCAAATCGAATTGCGGCTGCGGTCGGCGGCGGACCGGCGGCGGCGGGAACTCGCGGCGCGGCTGGAACTGGTGCGCTCGCGGCTGGCGTTGCTCGGTCCGGAGCAGGTGCTGGCCCGGGGATATTCGATCACGATGGACGCGGAATCGGGCCGGGTGCTGAGGGTGTCGGAAGAGGTGGCGGCGGGGCGGAAGATTCGGACGCGGCTGGCGAAGGGGGAAGTCGTGAGCCGGGTGGAGAAACAGCGGTGAGTGGGGTCCGCGATCTGACGATCGCGGCTACGGGGAGCTTTGATGGGAGAATCCTTTCAAATCGTTTTATACCCCCGTCCGTGGAAACTGCAATCCACTGTTCTTGACTGGATTCGTACAATTCTGGCAGGTGTGAGGCAACGGCGCAGGCTGGGCAGCCTGCGATACGGCAGGCCGGGCGGCCTGCGCTACGGGCGAGGTGCGGTTCTGGTGTTCTTCTGCATTCTACATTCTGCCTTCTGCCTTGGTGCTGACTCGGGGCTGGACTCGCGTGGGGGATTCTCCTAGTTTGAAGTCATGTCAAAGTCCGCCCGGGCTGTCGAGGGCCCGAAGAGTGCGCCGTCCTTTGAAGAGGCCATGCAGAAGCTGGAAGCCATTGTGGAAGCGATGGAATCCGGCGATTTGCCATTGGAAGCGCTGCTGGCGAGGTATGAGGAAGGGATGAAGCTGGCGCAGGTGTGCCAGTCGACCTTGTCGGAGGCGGAATTGAAAATCCAGCAATTGGAGAAGGGAGCTTCGGGCGAGCTGAAGCTGAAACCCCTGGCGGAAGAGTCTAGCGAAGTCTGAACCGGTTTCCCATTTCAACGGCGAGCCTGATTTCCTATAACATTTACCGGCACGGGCCGGCTTGCGGTCGCGGTTCTGCAACATTGATTGGAACACTATGAATCGATACCTGGATACGGTGGATGATCCGAAGCAGCTTAAGAAACTGAGCGTGGATCAGCTTCGGCAGCTGGCCGAGGAAATCCGCTTCGAGCTGATCACGGTCCTGTCGAAAAACGGCGGCCACCTGGGTCCGAACCTGGGGGTGGTGGAGCTGTCGATCGCGTTGCACCATGTGTTCAGCACGCCGAAGGACAAGTTTGTGTGGGACGTGAGCCACCAGGCTTATGTGCACAAGCTGCTGACCGGGCGCCGGAACAAGTTCCACACGATCCGCACGACGGACGGCCTGAACGGGTTCGCGCTGCGCACGGAGAGCGCGCACGATTGTTACGGCGCGGGCCACGCCGGGACGGCGCTGTCGGCCGCGCTCGGCATGGCGGCGGCGCGCGACCTGCGCGGGTCCGACGAAAATGTCGTCTGCATTTTCGGCGATGCGGCGCTGACGAACGGCATTTCGTTCGAGGCGCTGAACAACATCGGCCACACCACGAAACGGTTCATTGGAATTCTGAACGACAACGAGTGGAGCATCGCGAAGAACGTGGGCGCGATTGCGACCTACCTGAACAGGCTCATCACGCATCCGTCGTACAACAAGCTGGCGAAGGATTTCCAGGGCTTTCTGCGGCGGCTGCCGAAGGGCGACGTGGCGTTGAAGCTGGCGCACAAGGCGGAGGAAGGATTCAAGGGCGCGCTGGCGGGGGTGGGATTGAAGCAGACGTCGGCGACGGCGGATTCGGACGGGCGCGGCGGTTACGGCAGCCCGGTGTTGTTCGAGGAGATGGGGATGCGGTATCTGGGGCCGATTGACGGTCACGACTTGCCGCTGCTGATCAGCACGCTGGAATTTGCGAAGACGTGCGATCACCCGATCGTGATTCATTTGCTGACACAGAAGGGCAAGGGGTTTGACGCGGCGCTGAAGTCGCCGGAGAAATTTCATGGAACGGGCCCTTACGACGTGCGGACGGGCGACCCGATGCCGGCGAAGGCGGGATCGCCGCCGAACTACCAGGACGTGATGGGCCAGACGCTGGTGAAACTGTGCCAGAAGGACAACACGCTGGTCGGGATCACGGCCGCGATGCCGAGCGGCACGGGGCTGAAGCACCTGGAAAAAGCGCTGCCCAGCCGGTATTACGACGTCGGGATTGCCGAGGAGCACGCGGTGATTTTCGCGGCGGGCCAGGCTGTCATGGGACTGCATCCCGTGGTCGCCATCTATTCCAGCTTCCTGCAGCGCGCCTACGATTGCATCCATCACGACATCTGCCTGCAGAATTTGCCGGTAATCTTCTGCATGGATCGCTCGGGCCTGTCCGCAAATGACGGGCCGACGCACCACGGGCTGTTTGACATCGCGTATCTGCGCTGTTTGCCGAACGTGACGGCGATGGCGCCGAAGGACGAGGACGAGCTGGTGGACATGATGTTCACGGCGACGCATCATCGCGGGCCGATTTTCATCCGCTACCCGCGCGGTGCGGCGGAGGGCGTGCCGATCAAGGATCAGCCGAAGCTGCTGGAGATTGGCAAGGCCGAGGTGCTGACGAATTTCAGCAACAAGGGCCGGCGCAAGGTCGCGCTGTTCGGGCTGGGCCCGATGTGTGCCATTGCGCGCCAGGCGGGTGTGAAGCTCGCGGCGGAAGGATTCGACGTGGCGGTGATCAACCCGCGGTTCACGAAGCCGATCGACGCCGGAACGCACGAATTTTTCGGGCGCGCGGCCGAGGTGGTGGTGACGCTGGAAGACCATGCGTTGATGGGCGGCTACGGGTCGGCGGTGCTGGAGTTGTTCAGCGAGAAATCCGTCAACACCCCGGTGATCCGGATCGGCTGGCCCGACCAGTTTGTGGAACACGCCACGACGCAGGATGAACTGCGCGCGAAGTACGGGTTGTCGGTGGAAAACACCGTCGCGCGGGTGAAGGCGCAGTTCGCCGAATCCACGATGGCGCCGAAGCTGATCGAGGTCGCCTGAGAGGCGGTCGAGGGTCGAAGGTCGGGAGTCGAGGGTAGCCGCGATTGTCAAATCGCGGTGGCTGGTCCAGGCATAGGGATCCGCGATCTCACGATCGCGGCTACGAGGGGAGCGGCATCACCAATTCTCACGATGCGACGCGGAACGCCGTTTGTGTCATGATGCAAAGCCATGATGCATTCCAAGCGTCCAGTCGCGTCCCGTTCGACCGCGGGTTTCACGTTGATAGAACTCCTGGTGGTGATTGCGATCATCGCGATCCTGGCGGCGTTGCTGTTGCCGGTGCTGAGCAGCAGCAAGGACAAGGCGGTGCGGACGACGTGTCTGAACAACCTGAAGCAACTGGGCCTGGCCAACACGATGTATGCCGACGACAACGACGGGCTCATGGCGTGGCCGAACTGGGATTCCGGAGGCGCCAGCCCCACGCTTCAGGGCTGGCTTTACACCACGACCACCGGCAGCACCATCCCGTCTCCGGACGACACCGTGAAATATCCCGGCGACCTCGCCTGGCGCAGCGGCGCGTGGTTCCGCTACACCCCCAACAAGAAAACGTACCTGTGTCCGCAGGACATCAAGAGCCCCACCTACACCGACACGACGGGCGCCAACTCGCGCAAGAACAAACTGTCGACCTACGTGATGGACGGCGCGGTGGCGGGCTACCCGATGCCGGGCAGCCGGTACAAGTTTCGGACCGCCAAACTGACCAGCGTCTGGAGCCCGATGTGTTACCTGATATGGGAGCCCGACGAGAACATCCTGGGGCCGGGTTTGCCGGGGGCGTTCGAATTCAACGACGGCTCGAATTACCCGGACGGCGGGGAAGGAATCGGCCGCCTGCACAGCCGCAAAGGCGGGGCCATTCTCGCCATCGGCGGGCACGCCCTGATCATCAGTGTTGAACAATTCAAACAGGAAACCACGAAAGGGAAGGGCACCGGCCCGGGCGGCAAAACGCTGCTTTGGTGGAGCCCGTTCGGCAAGGCGGACGGCTCGGGCTCGTGATTTTGCAGATCCGCGGCTTCTATTGATTTTGACAGAGAATGTTCCGGCCAGCATTCTGGCCCCTGAATGGATTGCCTCATGACATTGATCACTCCCCGATTGTCCTGCTCCTGTTTCGGTTTCGTCCTTGGATTCTTTCTGCTCGCAGTCCCGGTCGCGGCACCCTCTGCGGAGACCGCGCCCGCCCCGGCGCCCGGCCGCGAACGGTTGCTGATGGATTTCGGTTGGCGCTTCGCGTTTGGAAATCCGTCCGACCCCAAAAAGGATTTTGGTTTTGGCCTGGGTTATTTTTCCGACATTGCGAAGACGGGTTATGGGGACGGGGCTGCGTCGGTGGATTTTGACGACGGTGCGTGGCGCCGGGTGGACCTGCCGCACGACTGGGCGGTGGAGGCTCCTTTCGACGGCCGCGCGGGCCACAGCCACGGTTACAAGGCGGTCGGGCGCAATTTTCCGGACACCTCCATCGGCTGGTACCGTCGAAAATTCCAGGTGCCGGCTTCGGACCTCGGGCGCCGGATTTCGCTGGTGTTCGACGGGGTGTTTCGGGATTCGAAAGTGTGGGTGAACGGCCATTATCTCGGCGGCGAACCGAGCGGCTACCTGCCGGCGGAATACAACATCAGCGAGTTCCTGAATTACGGCGGCGAAAACACGGTCGCCGTGCGCGTGGACGCGTCGCGCGAGGAAGGATGGTTCTACGAAGGCGCGGGCATTTACCGGCATGCCTGGCTCGTGAAAACCGACCCGCTGCATGTGGAATCCGACGGCATTTTTGTGAGCACGGATCCCGCCACGAATTCCGGCGCCGTCCGCGTGGTCACCGCCGTGCGGAACGAGCATCTTCAACCGGCCGAGTTCCAGTTGACACAGCTCGTGTTCGACCCCGCCGGCCGGCTCGTCGCTTCCAACAGTACCCCGGCGACGCGGCTTCCCTCCTGGGACCGCGGGGAATACGAAGTGGCACTGCAAGTTCCGAACCCCCAACCGTGGTCGATTGAATCGCCGGCGCTCTACCGGTTGGTCACACTCGTGTCGTCGGGCGGCACCAACGTCGACCGCTGCGAAACCGCGTTCGGCATCCGGACGATCCGATTCGATCCCGACGCGGGCTTTTTCCTGAACGGCCGGCGCGTGGAGTTGCAGGGGGCGAACAATCACCAGGACCACGCCGGCGTCGGCGTCGCGCTGCCGGATTCCCTGCAGGATTTCCGCGTCCGCCGACTCAAGGAATTCGGGATCAATGCCTATCGCAGTTCCCACAACCCGCCCAACCCGGAGCTGCTCGACGCGTGCGACCGGCTCGGCATGCTCGTCATCGACGAAAACCGGCTGATGGGCACGTCCGCGGAGCAACTGCAGGATTTGGAACGCATGATCCGCCGCGATCGCAATCACCCCAGCGTGATCCTGTGGTCGGTTGGCAACGAGGAATGGGGGATCGAGGGCAACCCGAAAGGCGCGCGCATCACTGCGACGATGCAGGCCGTGGCTCGGAATCTGGACCCGACGCGGCGTTCGACCGTGGCGATCAGCGGCGGCTGGGGCGGCAGCTCCACGACAACGGACGTGGTCGGGTACAATTACATCAAGCAAAGCAACCCCGACCAGCAGCACGCGAAATTTCCAAATCAGCCCGGCGTGGGCACCGAGGAAACGACCACTCAAGGCACTCGGGGAATTTACGTGGACGACCGGCCGAAGGCGCATCTGTCGCCGCAGGAGCACGGGGATTCGGGCGCGAATTGCGAGGTCGGATGGAAGTTTTACGCGGCGCGGCCGTATCTTGCCGGGCTGTTTTACTGGACCGGCTTTGATTATCGCGGTGAATCCACGCCCTTCGGCTACCCGGCCATCGGTTCACAATTCGGTTTGCTCGACACCTGCGGCTTTCCCAAGGACAGCGCGTATTATTTGAAATCGTGGTGGACCGGCGCCCCGCTTGTGCACGCCTATCCCCACTGGAACTGGCCCGACCGCGCCGGGAAGGAGATCGACGTCCGGGTGTTCAGCAATTGCGAGGAGGTCGAATTGTTGCTGAACGGCCGCAGCGCCGGGCGGAAGGCGATGGAACGCAACGGGCACCTCGATTGGAAAATCGTTTACGAACCGGGCACGCTCTTGGTCCGCGGCTACAACGCCGGAAAAACCGCCGCCGAAGATCGCATCGAAACCACCGGCGCACCCGCCGCGGTGCGGTTGTCCCCCGACCGCGCCGCCATCCGCGCCGATCGCGAGGACGCCACTCCGGTGGCGGTGGAAATCCTGGACGCCCAGGGCCGGGTGGTGCCGGTCGCCGGCAATCAAGTCGCGTTCGAGATCGAAGGCCAGGGCCGGATTATCGGTGTCGGCAACGGCGATCCTTCCTGCCACGAACCCGATCGCTGCGTGGAATTCGTTTCGATCGTTACCCCTGAGAACTGGCGCCGGAAAGAAATCGACGGCGTTTCGAACCGTGTGGAGGTGGCGCTGGCAGTGAATGATTCGGATTGGGCCCGGGTGTTCCGTGAAGACGCCGACCGGGCGGAGCGCGGGATGTTCAGCCGGACGAATGTGTTTCGCGCGGATTTCCAGTGGCCGCCGGAGACGCTCTCCGGCCAGCAGGCGGTCACCCTGCAACTGCGGGATTTGGGCGGACGCGAATGGGTGTATCTCAACGGGGAGCTTGTCGGTGAAGCGGCGGGCGGATTGGGCCGGAACGAGTTCAGGCTGGATCCCTCCAGGCTGATTGTCGGCACCAACACGCTGGCGGTTCTGGCCCTGCCGAGGCAGGGCGGCGGCCGTGAGCGCGGCTCGATGCGCAATCCCGCCGTGATCCGCGTCAGTACGCCGCCCGGCGAATGGAAACGCAGCGCGTTCAACGGCCTCGCCCAGGTGATTGTTCAATCCTCCGGCCAGCCCGGCTCCATCCGCCTGCACGCCAGCTCGCCGGGACTCAGGCCGGCAACAGTCGAAATCGCGGCGCAACCCACCGCGCCGCGTCCGGTGGTCGAGTGAAGCCGGCTCGTCTCGTAGCCGCGATCGTCAGATCGCGGTCCCGTTTGAGATCCGAACGGTTCCGCGATTTCACAATCGCGGCTACCGGGCCGGGAGAATTTGGAAGTTTAAGAGTTTAAGAGTTTAAGAGTTCAAGAGTTTTCAACGGGCCGCACACACGGAATAGCGGCTTCCGCCAACTCCGAAACTCCCAAACTCCAAAACTCTGAAACCTTTCAGCCCTTTACGTCCACCGCGTTCAGGGCCATTTCCCGGACCTGGGCGAATCTTCCCGATTTGGGCCAGATATCATTGGCGCCGAGCTGGCGGCCCACGTAATCCACAAACGGATCCAGTGTATTGCTTAGCAGGATCACGCCGCACGCCGGGTCGGTCTCGCGAATCCGCGCCAGCACGTCGAATCCGCTCTGGTCCGGCAGATCAATCCCCACCAGCACCACGTCGGGCCGGAACTGCAGGAACAACTCCAGCCCCGCCGCGCCCGTCTCCGCATCGCCCGACAACCGGAACGCCGGGTCCTGTCCGAACACGCGGCGCAGGTGCGACCGCGTCGGGGTGGAGGCCTCTACGATCAGCAGGGACACGGTGGGTCTGCGTTCGCGGGTCATGGACGTTGTGCGCCGCCGAGCGGCGGGAGCGCGGCCGCGCGCAGGCGCGTCCGCACAATGCGGCGTTTCGATCCCGGGTTGCGCCAGCCGATCCACACCGGTGGGGACGCAGCGTCTAACGGCAAAGTAATGCTGGCCGGGAAGCCTGGGGATTTACGAGGAGCCACGAGGGGATGTGTGGCTCTGACTCGGATCTTCACCGGCCAGCAAATGTCTTTAGAAAATGTCACCTGGATTTCCAATCGCTCGGCTTTCGTTTTCATATGGAGTCTGACAGCGCAACGGCCCGGTTGATAGAGGCGCAATTGCTGAAACGCATGAGGGTTTGATTGCTCTCAGGTTGTAAGGTGTTTCGCCGACACGGCGCGGCTCACAGGGCCTGCAGCCGGAAATAGCGCGCGGGTTCCAACGCGTTGGTGATCGACACATCCACCCCCGAATTCGTGCCGGAGGCGACGGCGGACCAGCGTTGCAGATCCGTCGAGGTTTCCAGCGTCCAGCGATCCATCACGTCCGCCGCAATGCGCAGCCGGTTGGGATCGCCCGATCCGTCAGGCGCGACCATCAGTTTCAATTGCGGCGCCGCATAGGCCAATTCCGACGACGGCACGCTTTCGAGGCCGAAGACGTTTACAGCGGTCACCGTCAGGTAATACTTCGATCCCGGATTCAAGCCCGTGAGCGTGTACTGGCTGTTCGTGCCGGTGGAGGTGGAGTTCGTGTAAATGCCGCTGGACGGCCCCCAATACAGGTTATAGCCGGCCAGGTTCGGACATGCGCTCGGGTCCCACGCGAGCGCGACGGAGGTGGGATTCGCGCAGGCGGGAAGCAAACCGCACAGCCACCCGCAACCCGCAATAAATAAACGGCGTCGACTCATCCCCCAGAATCGTCATGGGCCGCCGGTCCTGCCAGATGGAGAATTGCCGATTCAATTGAAGGGCGCGTTCCGCGGGTGCTGTCCTAAAAACGCCGGACAGCGCAGTGCGGAGTGCGGAATCCTTGCGGGTGGTGGGGCGAGACTCCGTCGAGCCCATTCATGTTCCGGATTATTGGATAAATGGATTGTTGGATTACTGGATGACTCCGCGGAGCAGTCCCCGCATTTATCCATCAATCCAAGAATCCATCTATCCGCTTTCGAGGACTCGAGTCTCGCCCCACCGAGGACTCCGCACTCCGCACTGGGATCACTCGACCAGTTTGTGGCGGACGGCGTAGCGGGCGAGTTCGACGTTTGTGGCGAGGCCGGTTTTCTGGGAGACGCGGGCGCGGTAGGTGCCGATGGTTTTTTCGCTGAGGTTGAGTTCCGCGGCGATTTCCTTGATGGTTTTGCCGAGGGCGACCATTCGGAGCACCTGGAGTTCCCGGTTGGAAAGCGTTTCGTGGGGCAGGGCGGGCGTGTCGCCGGCCAGGTTGGCGGCAAGCGATTCGGCAAGGATGGCGGTGACGTAACGTCCGCCGGACAGCGCCTTGCGGGCGGCGGCGATGAGTTCGGTCGAAGCGCTTTCCTTGGAGACGTAGCCCGACGCGCCGAGCTTGAAGGCGCGCAGCGCGTAGTCCTGCTCGGGAAACGCGCTCAGCATCACGACGGGCAGTTTCGGATGCAGCCGCTTGACGTCCTGCAACACCTCGAGCCCGTTCCGGCCCGGCATGTTGATGTCGAGAAGCATCAGGTCCCAGGGTTTCTTGCCGACCGCCGCCAGCGCCTCCCGGGCGTCCTTCGCCTCCTGCACCTGCACGTCCGGGAATGCCTCGGCGAGGATTCCCTTCAATCCGCGCCGGAGCAGCTCGTGGTCGTCGGCAATCAGGATGTTCATGATGAAACGGCGCCGGCGGGAGCGGCGTTCAGGGGAAGGCGCAAAACTATCCGGGTCCCGGCCGGCTGCAGACCGGTGATGGCCAGGTCCCCGCGCAAGGCCAGCGCGCGTTCCCGCATCCCGACCAGGCCGATCGATTTCGAGCTCGACAATGCCTCACGTGGAATACCGCAGCCGTTGTCCTCGACCGTCAAGACGAGATGCCCGGCGGTATCGGGCCGCAAGCTGATTCGGACCTCGGACGCCTTGGCGTGCCGGGCGACATTCGTCAGCGCTTCCTGGAACACGCGGAACACCGCGGTGGCCGCGGCGGAATCCAGGGTCGGCGCCTCGGCTGGGAGCTCAAGCGCGCAGCGGGTTCCCGTGCGCTCCTGAAAGCGCTGCGCCTCCTGCTTCATCGCCTCGGGCAGGCCGAGATTGTCCAGCGCGTCCGGGCGCAGCTCGGTGGCGATGCGCTGGACGCTGTGAATGGCGGATTCCGCCATTTCGGCGCTTTCCACGAGCCGGTCCAGCACCGGGTTCAGGGAGGCGTCATCCTCGCGTTCCCCGACCTTGCGTTCCAGCCAGTCGAGATTGATTTTGATCGCGGTCAGGACCTGGCCGAGTTCATCGTGGATTTCGCGGGCGACGGTGGTGCGCTCCTCCTCGCGCGTGGTTTGCAGGCGGGAGGACAGCGAGCGGAGTTGCTGGCGGGATTTCTCGAGCGCATCCTGCGCGTGCTGGCGTTCGGTGATATCGGTGATGCCGCCCACCACCCGCGTCGGTTTGCCCGAGGAATCGTGCAGAATGTAACCGCGGTCCAGCACGATCGCGTAGGAACCGTCCTTGCGCCGGAACCGGTAATGGCCCGACCACGTCGTTCCGCCGCTGTCCGTCACACGCTTGATTGCCGCCGTGACGCGATCCTTGTCGTCCGGATGCAATCGTTCAAGCCACCACTCCACCTGCGTTGAAATTTCATCGCGCGAATAGCCGAACAATTTCTGGATGCCGTCGCTCCACCACAGGACGTTGGTCGACAGGTTCCAATCCCAGATGGCGTCGGTGGTGGCGAGGGCGACGACCTGGAATCGTTCCTGGCTGATGCGGAGGGCTTCCTGGGCCTGGCGGCGAACGCGGAAGGCGCGGCGCAGGATGAAATAGAGGAGGAGGCTGGCGACGAGGATGAAGTTGACGCCTTTGAGCGCCTGGATGCTGACGCCTTCCTGGGGTTCGCCGAGCAGGAATTCGATGGCCACCTCGGAGAACAGGAACCAGACGGCGGCGACGATGACGAAGAGCAGTGTAAGGCCGACTTCCGGGAGCGGCATTTCCTCGATGAAAATGCGGTCGGGCAGGATGGCCTCCGGCCCGCGGCGCAGAAACTGTTTCCAATCGAGTTTCATGCTGTGTTCGCCCGGATCTTATCCTCTCCGATGCGCAAAGCCAATCCTGTTTACCGCGAAGGACAAAACGGGCTGGGAAGGGGATTGAACCACGAAGAGCGCGAAGTACACGAAGGCATGAGGTGCCACAAGAGAACACAGAGGCTCGTCACGTTCCACGTGGCGGGGGTGGTTTTAACCACGAAACACACGAAAGGGGACACGAATGGGGCCGGTCGATGGGAGGGACGCCGTCCCGGCGTCCCCATCTGAATGCTCCTGTCACCCAAGTCTTCTGCGCCGCTTTCGTGTATTTTGTGTATTTCGCGGTTAACCCTGCAAGCGGAAGGAAGAGGTGTCCCGGCCAAAACATTCGCGTCCATTCGCGTTCATTCGCGGTTAAAAGCTTTCAACCGCTAATGGACGCCAATAAACGCGAATGGGCACTGAATCCATCAATCCAATAATCCAG
>JAXMHQ010000069.1:0-2058 GCA_046346665.1 Verrucomicrobiota bacterium | reverse complement strand
CCCGGCCCTGGCGCAGGCCGGCGACCAGATCCGGCGCGATGTGGGTGTCGGCGCCGGAGGTCAGCCGCAGCGGGATGGCGGCCTCGTCGAGGCGCGCCTGAAGTTCCGTCACCGCCCGGCGGATGGCCGGACCGTTGTTGTCGTAGAGCCCGGGATAGATATGGGGGGTACAGGCGACGACCTCGATGCCGTCCGCGGCGGCGATCCGGGCCATGGCCAGCGAGGTGGCGAGATCCGCGGCGCCGTCGTCGATGGCGGGCAACAGGTGGCAATGAAGGTCGATCATGGCATTTTTCCAGGGTTGCGCCGTTCGCAATGATGTCGCCGATCGGGGCATGGTCGTTTTGCAAGCATTCAAGGGGAGCGAACGGTTACGTCGTTCTTACCCGATCTTACCGAGAGATTCGTCATGCAAACCACCCGTCTTTCCAGCGAGGGGCAGATCATTCTGCCGAAATCGACATGCGACGCCCACCACTGATTGCCCCGTGAAGCGATCGCGTCCACCCTGCGCGAGACCATCGAACTTCATCAGGTTGAGGTGGAAAATCCGGACGGAACCGTTCGCGCCCTCCACCCCCGCCCTCACCCGATAGCCTTGTGGAACAATGGGTTACTGGGTCCCCCTCCCCGCGCGGGAGGGGGTTGGCAATACAAATCCTATCGGGAACCGGTATCAGCCCATCGCCGCCACGCGCTCCAGGATCGCCAGCATCTCCCGCGCCCGCGCGGCTCGGTCGTAACGAGGAGCGGCGGCAAGGCACCGCGCTTTGAATTGCTCGTACAGCGCGCGGTCCCGCCGCAGACGGAGCAGACTGTCGCACAGCACCCCGGCGTTCTCCGGTTCGAACGCCAGACCCACCCCTTCCCGCTCCACGATTTCGGCGGATTCGCCCGCCACGCCGTGCAACACCGGGATGCCCATGCCCATGCATTCGAACAGCTTCGACGGGATGACCTGAGTAAAGTTATCCGCCTGGCGCAAATGAATGATCGACACATCCAGCAGCGACCAGTAGCGCGGGACATCCGCCTTCGGCACGGTATCCAGGAACAGCACGTTGTCCAGTCCCCGGCTGGCCGCGATTTCCCGCAATGCCTGCTTGCGCGCGCCATCTCCCAGTAACACGAACCGCACGTTCGCACCCTCCGGCAGCGCCCGGATCCGCGCCGCCGTCTCCAGAATCGTCTCCAGCGCGTGCGCCATGCCGTGGGTGCCGATGTAGCCGGGGACGAACTTTCCCGCCAGCCCGAGGCGACCCGCCAGTTCCGGATCGCGCGCAAGCGGCTGGAACCGGTTGAGATCGACCCCATTGAGCACCACGGCGATTTTCCGCGCATCAATGCCGCGCGCGACCAGGTTGCGACGGAAAGATTCCGTCACCGCCACCACGAGCGCCGCCCGGCGGTAGAGAAACAATTCCAGGCGTTCCAACAGCCGCAGGGCCATCGAATCCTGCATCGCCCCCACCGTCTTGATGGATTCCGGCCATAGATCGCGCAGTTCGAATACGAAGGGCCGCCGGCGAAAGACTGACAGCATCCAGGCGGCGCAGTTGGTAAAGAACTGCGGCGAAGTACCGACGATCACATCGGGCCGGCGCTGGAACAGGCCGACCAGGAAGCCGGTCACCATGAACGACAGGTAATCCAGCGTGCGCCGGGCGAAACCGGCGTTGGCGGCAATGTAGGTCCAGACCCGGACGACCTCAATGCCCTCCATCGTCTCGCGCTGCCACAACCAGTTGCGGTATCCCGGAAACAGCTTCCCCTTGGGAAAGTTGGGCGCGCCGGTGATAACCGTCACCTGATGCCCGGCCCGCACCCACTCGCGGCAGTGCTCGAAAGTGCGCGAGGCCGGAGCGTTGACTTCAGGGGGGAAGTTGTCGGTCAGGAAGAGGATGCGCATTTTTCGGATGAGGTGATTGGTGATTGGTGATCGGTGATCGGTGATCGGTGATCGGGGTTACCATTGGATCACCAGGTTCATCTCGGAGCCATTGAAGAGAATTTCCAGGCAGGCATTCGCTGCGCTGACGCCGAAACGGGGATGCCAGG
>JAXMHQ010000068.1:0-2683 GCA_046346665.1 Verrucomicrobiota bacterium | reverse complement strand
AAAACCCTCGACGCCGTGAGCGGCCACGTCGGCCACCCGCGTGAAATCAAACCGAGCCTGAGGGAATTCGAAGCCCTCGTCGCCCAGGAAGTGCGGCCCCTGAACGCCTGACAATTTTTTATGCCTACAAAAGTTCGAATCCCAACCCCGCTGCGGAAACTCACCAACAACGAGGAAGTCGTCGAGGTCCAGTCCGCCACCGTCGGCGAAGCCTTCGCCGAACTGCAATCGCGCTACCCCGGAATCCAGGAACGGCTCCTCGATGAAAAAGGCGAGGTCCGGCGCTTCGTCAACGTCTACGTCAACGAGGAGGACATCCGGTTCCTGAAGAACCAGTCGACGCCCCTCAAGGAAGGCGACGAAATCAGCATCATCCCCGCCATCGCCGGGGGTTAACCCGACCCGCTCCCATGCCCAATCCCGCCCGCAAACGCAAACCGTCCGGCCCCGCGCGCCGGCGCCTCTGGCTCATGTTCCCGCCGAAGCAAATCCAGAAACCCCTGATCTGGCAGCTCGGCAGGAAATTCAAGATCGTCACCAACATCCGCCAGGCCAGCGTCACGGACGAAATCGGCGTGGTCTGCCTCGAACTCGACGGCCAGCCCCCCGAAATCACCCGCGCCATCCGCTGGCTCGAAAAACAAGGCGTGAGGGTGGACCCGGTGGAAATCAATGTGATCGAGAGCTGAGCCGGGGCGGCCTTGAGGATTGGCGGTTGGAGCCCGGCGGAGTGCTGGAGTCATGGAGTGGTGGAGTGCTGAAGGGACGCGCGAGTTCATTTCCATTACTCCAGAACTCCAACACTCCATCACTCCAGTCCTTTCGAGGGCTCGACAGAGTCTCGCCCCACCTTTCCATCAGCGCAGCAGGACCCGGTAAACCCGGTTTGCGTCCGGCGCGATGAGATCGGAGAACTGCACGGTGGAATTGGTGGCCACCAGCGGGGGACCGGCATCCACCCAGCCGTCGGCGGCGGAGCTGTCGTCGGCCGACTGCACCTGGAACACCTGTCCGGGCAATGCCTCCCAGGAGAAGGAAATGGTGTCGCTGCTCACAGCCACCCGCCCCATCGCCGGCGGGGCCGGGTCGATGCGGAAGACCGTCCCCTTCCCGTTCGCGCCGCCGATGGAGGTCGTGCCGTACCAGGCGCCGTCGGCGCCCTGCCGGAGCCGGCACCGGGGCGAAGCGCCGCCCGCGTTGAATCCGAACGCGATCATCGGGGTCAACAGCCCGGCGGGAGTGATTTGGTACGCGGTGCCCCAGCCGCCGTCGCCGCCTAACAATGTTGTGCCATATAAATTGCCGTCCGCACCCCGGCTCAGGCCCGCCCAGGGGTTCGCGCCGTCGGCGCCTCCCGTGAATTCATAAACCACGTCCAGCGTTCCGTTGGTTCCCAGCCGGAAAATCGTGCCTGCGTCCTGGGAGCCTCCGTAAGCCGTGGTCCCATACCATTGCCCTGCCGCGTCGGGCTCGAGCCCGCCGTAGGGATTGGATCCGCTGACGCCGTCGAAGGACCAGAGGACGGACAGGGTTCCCTGCGGGGTGATGCGGAAAACGGTGCCGAGGCCGGAATCGCCGCCGTTGACCGTGGTGCCGTAGAAATTGCCGTCCGAACCGAGGACGAGCGGCGCGTAGGGATTGGCCCCGTTGGCGCCGTTGAACGAGGCGAGGGTGACCAGGCCGCCGTTGGTGGAGAATCGAAACACGGTGCCGAGGCCGGAATCGCCGCCCGACTGGGTGGTGCCGTAGAGCGCGCCGTCGGGTCCATAGGTGAGCCGGGCGGACGGGTTCGCTCCGTTGGCGCCGGTGAAGGCGGCGCGCGAGGTCAGCGCGCCGTTCGTGGTCATCGAAAAAATCGTTCCCAGGTTTGAGGCGCCGCCCGTGTAGGTGGTTCCCCAGAGCAGTCCGCCCTCATCGGGGAGCAGTTCGGACCACGGTTTGGCACCGTTGCTGCCCGCGAAACTGAAGAGGCTGGCCAACCCGCCTTTCGGCTGCACCCGGAAAAGAGTGCCGAGGCCGTACGGCGCCCCGAACGCTCCGCCCAGGCTCGTCGTTCCGAACAGCGTTCCGTCAGGGGCGATCGATACGCCCGCATACGGCGACGCCCCGTTGGCCCCGCTGAATGTCGACAAGGTGGTGAGAATGGAAACAGCCGCGGCAGCAGGCGCGGCATGCATCCCGAGAAAGCCTGCCGCGCCCACCGCCGCCGCCACCGCCATCCCCGTCCTTCTGGAAAAGCGAAATGACATTAAGAAAGACGCTGCAATCAATAAAGACAACTATCGTTGCAAGGTTAAAAATCTCCTGTCAGGTGTGGGTAAAAACTTGCGGGCCCGGTGCGGCCGATGTTGCAATTTCAGCCCCGGGATTCCATTCGCCGGCGGAAAGCCAGCCAGCCGAGCCCGGCGCCGGCGATGGAGGCAACGCCGGGTTCCGGCACGATGTAGATATTTTTGTCGATGCTGATATTGAAAGATCCGCCGGCGGCGATGACGGGGTCCCATTCGAAAGCGACGGTGGCGTCGCCGGTGATGGGTCCGCCCTGGTCGTTCAGGGTGGTGGGATAGATATCCTGCAAGGCGTTGTAGATGGACGGCCAGTTGCCGGCCTGGGCGTGGCTGGCGCCGGGGCTGATGACGACGTCGGCAAAGTGGACGTCGCCCTTGGTTTGCAGCGCCTCGTT
>JAXMHQ010000067.1:0-5401 GCA_046346665.1 Verrucomicrobiota bacterium | reverse complement strand
CCGCGTCCGGCTCCAGGACCCGCATTTCGCGGAGCGCGTGCGCACGATGCTAAAGGATTTTGACGCCTACCTGAACGACCGCGCTGCCTGGGGCCACAAGCACGCGGCGCATCTCCAGTCCAATCCCGTCGCCTATTTCTCCGCCGAATTCGGCTTCCACGAAACCCTCCCCATCGCCGCCGGCGGCCTCGGCGTGCTCGCCGGCGACCACGCCAAATCCGCCAGCGACCTCGGGCTCGGCTTCGTCGGCATCAGCCTGTTCTACCGCGAAGGTTATTTCCAGCAGGCGATCGATTCGAACAACTGGCAGACGGAATATTACACCCAGCTCAACCCGCACAATCTTCCGCTCGAACCGGTGCTGGACACGAAGGGCCAACCGCTCATTTGCCGCGTCGACATCGGGATGAGCTCGGTCGCCTACCGCGCCTGGCGCGTCAATGTCGGCCGCGTCCCGGTCTATCTCCTCGACGCCAACCTGCCGGAGAACGAACAACATTTCCGCGACCTGACCCTGCGCGTTTACGGCGGCGACAGCACCACGCGCATCATGCAGGAAATCCTGCTCGGCATCGGCGGCGTCCGGCTGCTGCGCGCCCTGGGAGTCAAACCGTCCGTGTTCCACATGAACGAAGGCCACGCCGCGTTCCTCACGCTGGAACTGATCCGGGAACGCATGGCCGCCGGGGCGACGTTCGAAGCCGCCTCCGCCGCGACCAAGTCCGAATGCATTTTCACCACGCACACGCCGGTCGAAGCCGGCCACGACCGGTTCACGCCGGCCCTGATGGAATACGCGATGCAGCAATACCGCACCCATGTGTCGGTGCCGTTCGACACGCTGCTGGGTCTTGGCCGCATCAATCCCAAGGACGCCAACGAACCGTTCTGCATGACGGTGCTTGCATTGAAGTTTTCGCGCGCGGCCAACGCGGTCAGCGAATTGCACGGGCGCGTCAGCCGTCACATGTGGCACCCGCTTTACCCGGGCAAAACCGTCGACGAAGTGCCGATCGGGCACATCACCAACGGCATTCATCTCCTGGGCTGGATGAAGGGGCCGGTGCGGCGTTATTGGCGGCGGAAACTCACCGGGAATACGGACACGGACGTGTTCCGCTCCTCCGGCTGGGATGCGCGGATCAATTCGCCCGAATTCTGGCAGAAGGTCGCCGACCCGGAATTCATCAGCGACGAGGAGATCTGGGCGCTGCGATACAAACTGCGCCGCGAGCTGATCGAGTTTTGCCGGCGCCGGCTGCTGATCCAGGGCCAGCGCCTCACGCACGGCGATTACATCGTGTTCGATTCGCTGCTCAACGTCGACGCGCTCACCATCGGGTTCGCGCGCCGCTTCGCCACTTACAAGCGCGCCCCGCTCATTTTCCAGCAGATGGAAAACATCGTGAAGCTGACCCGCGACAAATCGCGCCCGGTCCAGTTCATCTTCGCCGGCAAAGCCCACCCGCGTGACGACGACGGCAAACGCTACATCCAGCACATCATTCACCTCAGCCGATACAGCGATCTCCAGGGCAGCCTGGTGTTCATTGAAAATTACGACATTCACGTCGCGCGCCAGATGGTTTCCGGCTGCGACGTGTGGCTGAACAACCCGCGCCGCCCGCTCGAGGCTTCCGGCACCAGCGGCATGAAAGCCGGCTGCCACGGCTGCCTCAACTTCAGCATTCTCGACGGCTGGTGGCGTGAAGGCTACGACGGCACCAACGGCTTCGCCATCGGTGAGGATTCCCACTCGGAATCCGTCGAGGAACAGGATCGCGTCGACAGCGCCAACCTTTTCAAAACGCTCACCGAACAGGTCATCCCGCTGTTCTACAAGCGCGACGATCAGGGCATCCCGCGCGAATGGATCCAGCGCATTCGCCGCGCCATGGCCACCCTGGTCCCGCAATTCACCACCGCCCGCATGGTCCAGGAATACGCCGAGAAATATTACGGCGGAAAGTAAACCGTTCACACCCGGGAGGGACGAGCTATGCGAGTCCCCAATAGTGAATTGATTTGTGGGACTCGCAGCAGCTCGTCCCTCCCGGGTGTTCATGCATTAACCCCGGGCTTCCTCGCGGCAACTTTTTCACCTAGATTGACCGGGTGACACCGGACATTCGATCGCTGTTGAAGGACGAACTGGCGGCCCAGCTCAAGCAATGGGAGCAGCCGGCTTACCGGGTCACGCAGATTCTCGACTGGCTCTACCGCCGCCGCGTGGGTGACTGGGATTCGATGCGGAATCTCCCGCGCGAATTGCGCGAGCGGCTGAGGGAACAGTATGCGCTGGGTTCACTGGAGCTGGTGCGCAAACAGGGTTCGCGCGATACCACCCGGAAATTCCTCTGGCGCCTCCCGGATCATTCCCTCGTCGAGAGCGTTCTGATCCCGGCCAACCCGGCTTTGTATGGCGAGGCCAGCGACCGCCACACGCTATGTGTCTCGACCCAGGTCGGGTGCGCTTACGGCTGCAAATTCTGTGCAAGCGGCCTGGACGGCTGGAAACGCAACCTCGGCCCGGAAGAAATCGTCGGACAGGTGATGGAAGTGGAGCGACTTCACGCCGCCGAAGCCGGCGCGCAACCAGCCGCCAGCGACCCGCCACCACCAACCTCGACCCGCGCCGTCGACAACCTGGTCATCATGGGCATGGGTGAGCCCCTGGCGAATTACGACAACCTGATCCGCGCCCTCCAGATCCTCAACGCCCCCTGGGGCGGCGGCATCGGCGCCCGCAAAATCACCATCTCCACCAGCGGCCTCGCCCCGCAGATCCGCCGGCTCGCCGACGAACCGCACCAGTTTCGACTCGCCATTTCCCTGCACGGCGCCACCGACGCCACGCGCAACCGGATCATGCCCGTGAACCGGAAGTATCCCCTCGAAGCGCTCACCGCGGCCTGCGAATATTACCAGTCGCGCAAAGGCCGCATGATCACGTTCGAATACATCCTGATCGCGGGGATCAACGACGGCCTCGACCAGGTCCCGCCGCTGGCCTCGCTGGCGCGCCGGCTCCATGCCCGGGTGAATTTGATCCCGTACAACCAGGTGGATGGCTTGTCCTGGCAACGCCCCGAGGAATCGGTCCAGGAAACCTTTCTCGCCGCGCTGGAAAAGCAAAAAGTCACCGCAACCCTGCGGCGCGAAAAAGGCCACGACATCGATGCCGCGTGCGGCCAGTTGCGGCTCAAGACGGAACGCGAGTTGTCAAATGGGGACGCCGGGGACGGCGTCCCTCCCATCGATCGGTAGGGCCGGCGTCCCCGCCGGCCCACATCGCCACAAATGTAACGTCGACTTTGAAGAATATCGTGGTATCGTAACGTCAAATCCGGGCAAACAGTCGCAAAATTCTTATGAAATTGAAGCGCCGCGAATTCCTCAAACGATCGGCTCTGACTGTGGGTGGAGCCTTGCTGGGACCCCAATTGGTTTCGGCAGCCAATTCAACCTCCGGATTTTACGATCCCTACCAGGTCGTTCCCCTCGGCCAGTCCGGGCTCAAGGTGCCCCGGTTCTGTCTCGGCACCGGCATGAGCGGCGGGAATCGCCAGTCCGATCACACCCGGATGGGCGTGAAGAAATTCACCGCGCTCATCCAGGGCGCCCACGAGCGCGGAATCCGCATGTACGATTCCGCCGATCTCTACGGCACGCATCCCTATTTCATCCCCGCCCTGAAAGGCATTCCGCGCGACGACTATTTCATCGTCAGCAAAATCTGGTGGGCCCACGGCGGCATCCCCGAATCCGAGCGCCCCGACGCCGACATCGTGGTGAACCGGTTTCTCAAGGAACTCCAGACGGATTACATCGACCTGCTGCTGCTGCACTGCGTGACCTCTGCAAACTGGCCGCAGGATTTGCGCAAGCAGATGGATATTCTTTCCAAGCTGAAGCAAAAAGGCGTCGTCCGCGCCCTCGGCGTGTCCGTCCATTCGCTCCCGGCCCTCAAAGCCTGCGTCAACGAACCCTGGGTCGATTCCGTCCACACCCGCATCAACCCCTATGGGATTGCCATGGACGCCTCCACGGACAAGGTGCTGCCGGTCATTAAACAGATCCACGCCGCCGGCAAGGGCGTCGTGGGGATGAAAATCATCGGGGCCGGCGAACTTCGCAACGATGACGAGAAGAAGGACGCCTCGGTCAAACTCGCGCTGCAGTCGGGCTGCGTCGACGTGCTGAACGTCGGCTGCGAATCGCTCGAGGAAGTGGACGATCTCGCCGCCCGCGTGCGCAAAGTCCCGATCGCCGCGGCCTGATTTTCCGGGAGGGACGCCGTCCCCGGCGTCCCCATCTGAATTCGTTTGGGCCGGCGAGACGCCGGCCCTCCCTTCGATCATTTCGATCCCAGCATCTCGTTCAGCTTCGATATCACCTGGAACGCGTCCGCGACGTAGAGGACGTCCGCCTTTCCCCGCGCCCAGCCGCAATTCGGATCGAGACTGATCGCGCGCCGTTCGTTGATGAACCGCCAGCCGACCGTGTGCGGCTCTTCGCCATGACAGCAGGTTGACAACCCCTTTGGATGACGGGGGGTGGATCCGGTCTGTCCGATTTGATTGAGGTGCGAGAGAAATGACAGGACGGCCTGGCCTTCGCCGCTTTGGTCCACCAGCGATTTGCTGCTACCCAGCGAAGCACGGGTCGCGCGCAGAAAACCGGTGATCAGTTTTTCCGCATCCGCCACGTGCGCCTGTCCGTCGGATTGTTTCTTGGTCCAACCCGCTCCCGCCACGAACAGCAGGTCCGCATCGGGCCGGATCGTTTGCGCATCCGCCGCCGGCGCGCGCATGCCGGTCACCACGGTGCGCCGCGAGGAATCGTCGAGCGCCACCGGGACCGCCTGCACGGCGGCCGTCCCCGGCGCGCCCTGCCACGCCGCCTGGCTGCCGGGGTCCACGAGCAGGATCCACGGACGCTGCGATCGTTCCACCGTCGCTTCCATGCGCTGGCGGTAATACCAGCGATTGATCGACACTTGGCCGCCGGAGGCTGTCAAACCTGTGACGTGCGTATCCGCCCGCCCGCCGAGCCGTTGCGCCACGGCCGGAAGGCAACGATTGAACCGCGATGTCGCCGGCGCGATCACCACGGTGGCGCCGGCTGTTTTGATCAGAGCCGCGGCGGCGGCCGCATCCGACGCGAACCGCGCGGATTCAAAGTCCTTGCCGGCGACGCCGAGAAACGCCGCGGCACCGCAGCCCGCGACCTGGTTCGCCGCGGATTCCACCGCGCCGCCGAGAAAGCCGGCCACAAGTTCGGCGTCGCCCAAGGACGCTTGCAGTGACCTGGCCGCGGAGAGGGATTCAAGGGCCGGTTTGGCGAGCGAACCGTCCGGTTCGGTGTGGGCCAGAATAAGAATGGTTTCCATGTGAAAAGT
>JAXMHQ010000066.1:0-5983 GCA_046346665.1 Verrucomicrobiota bacterium | reverse complement strand
CGGTGTGGGCTAGAATAAGAATGGTTTCCATGTGAAAAGTGGTGTGTTGGAGTGGTGGAGTGCTGGGTCGCCATGCGAGTCGCGCGATCAGCTCTTGATCCATTCCGCGATTTCCTTCGCGATGGCTTCCGGCGCGGCGTCTTTCACGATCCGGGTTTCGCGCAGTTGTTTGGGGAGCGTGACGCCGGCAAACTTCAGGCCTTCGCCGGACAGTTTGGCGGGTGCGGCTTTCTGCAGCGCGGGCATTACGGTGCGCATGTTCGCCATTCCGACCTGCGGATTGTTTTTCGGTTCCGGCAGATTTCCCGTTGCCCAGCCGAGCAGCGCCGGGGGAGCGGCGCAGCGCGAGACCTGGTGCCGCCCGCCTTCAATCCGTTCCAGGATTTCCAGCGAACCGTCCGCGCCTATCTTCAACTCGTCCACACCCTGGAACTGGTCGGCGATGCCCAGTCGCTCGCCGATGACCTGGAGTGTGACGCCGGCGCCGCGCGACGCCGATTCCCAGCCGCCGAACAGCAGGAGCTTCGAGCGATCGAGGCCCGGCAGCGCCTGGATCGCGTTTGCCAGGAGAGCCGCCGTTTCGTAAGCGTCGGTGAATCCACCCGAAGGCCCGTCGAGCGCGACGAGTTCGAACGGCACCTTTTGGGCGACGGTCATCATTACCTGTTGCAGCTTCGCCTTCGGCCCGAGGCTCACCAGCCACACCTTGCTGCCGGGAGCGGATTTCGCGAGGTTGGCGGCTTCGTACAGCGCATGACCGGCCCAGGGATCCAGGATCGCCGGCAACATCGCCTCGTTCTTCAGCGCCGGCCCCGAAGGCCCGGACACAGGCTCCAGGGTCTGCAAGGGATCGGGAACAATGCTGCCGCACACCACAATTTGATATCCAGTGCTCATGCGGTTGGAATTATGGGGAGAGAACCGGACCTAATCAAACGACGAGTGCAACCCGGAACGGAGTTTAAGTGTGATTAAACGTCACCAGAAGCATATCTGTAGATTAGTCAGAGTCTCCTGACGTCGACTTCTGCTCGTAGCCGCGATCGTGAGATCGCGGAGCCTTGCGCAACCCTGAAGTCCGCGATTTTACAATCGCGGCTACCCTCGTTGTTCGTGCGTAGCGGTCGGACCGAATGAAGTGCTTGGGGGTGATACTGATAGGATTTTCTGGAAGGGATTCTTGAGCCTTAGAGACGATTTTCAGGCCGTGTTTTAGCTCGTAAGGAGAAAACCGAACGTTTTCTCAGGACTTTCCGGAAAAGTACGAAGTGTAAGGATTAGAGCTCAAAAACGTGCCTGAAAATCGTCTGTGCGTAGCGGTCGGACCGAATGAAGTGCTTGGGGGTGATACTGATAGGATTTTCTGGAAGGGATTCTTGAGCCTTAGAAAGGATTTTCAGGCCGTGTTTTAGCTCGTAAGGAGAAAACCGAACGTTTTCTCAGGACTTTCCGGAAAAGTACGAAGTGTAAGGATTAGAGATCAAAAACGTGCCTGAAAATCGTCTGTAAGGCCGAGATTTGGGGTGTCCGTTTGCATTAAAATGCTTTGCGCTAGTTATTTATTTCGGTCCGACCGAGCGGCTTGAGATTAGTCAGAGTCTCCTGACGTCGACTCCTACTCGTAGCCGCGATCGTGAGATCGCGGAGCTTTGCGCAACCTGAAGTCCGCGATTTTACAATCGCGGCTACCCCTCGTTGTTACGGTGCGGCGGGCGCGTTTGTGGCGGGGGCGGTGACGGCGTCGGCGGAGGCGAGTTCGGGGGGCAGGACGGTGATGGCGATGCGGCGGTTGCGGGCGCGGCCTTCGGGGGTTGAATTGTCCGCGAGGGGCCGGTATTCGCCGGAGCCGACGGCGGCGACGCGCCGGGGATCGACTCCGGCGATTTCGGTCAGAAACCGGACCGCGGCAAGGGCGCGGCCCGTCGACAATTCCCAGTTGCTCGCAAATTTCGTCCGGGCGCCGGGCCGGATCGGGATGTTGTCGGTGTGGCCGATGACCTGGATGTTGAGCGTGGGATGTTGGGTGAGGATGGCGGCGACTTTGCGGAGGACGGATTCGCCGTCGGGTTTCAGGATGGCTTCGCCGGAATCGAACAGGACGCGGTCGAGGATGTTGACGGTGAGCCGGCCCTGGAGCTGGGAGATGGTGACGTCCTTGGACTCGAGTTCGGATTTCATTTCGTCCTCGAGGCTGCGGTGCATTTGCGCGGCCATTTCCTTTTCGTTTTCGAGTTCAGCGATGCGGGATTTCGCTGCGTCGAGCTGGCTCCGAAGATCGGCCGCTTCGGCGCGCGCTTTGCCGAGTTGTTCGCGGGCTTTTTCGGCCTCGACGCCGGCGCGCTGGGTGCGCTGGAGTTGCTGCTGGAAGGCGGCCCAGGTGATAAAGGCCGCGGCGATGAGGAGAAAAGCGCCGCCGGCGATCCAGGGGAGGGGAATATTGCCGGGCCCGGATCTCGGTCCGGCCGGCTTTGCGAACGGATTCGCGTTGTCCGCCATAGTGGACGGCAGATTACTCAGGCGCGCGGGTAATGTCGCGACACAATTTGCCGGACCTCCTCCAGCCACGCGGCGCGCTGGGCGGGCGTGCTGGTGATCATCACCGTGAACGCGCGGCGCTCCACGTTTCGGACGCCGCACAGGTCGAACACGCAGCGTTTCCAGATCAATTCCAGTGGATCGCCGAACACGGCTTTCTCGCGGTCGTCGGGGGTGTTCGCGGTGTTAAACACAATCGCAGATTTGGCATTGAGCAGGCCTTGCGGGACTCCTTCGCCCTTGTCATTGGCGACGAATCGGTAGGCCACTTCGGGCCGGAGCACGCGGTCGATCCAGCCCTTCAAAATGGCCGGCGGCATGCCCCACCAGTTGGGGTGGACGATGATGATGCCGTCGGCGCGCGCGATTTCCTGGCAGTGGGCGTCGATGGCCGGCGGGAGCGCGGCGTCCTTGACGAACTCGGAGGCGGGCAGGGCGGGATCGAAATGTTCCTGGCAGAGATCCCGAACGCTGACGCGATGTCCGAGCGACTTCAAGGTCTCCGCGGCTGTGCTTGCGATGGCATGATTGAAACTGCCCGGGTTCGGGTGGCCGATAATGATCGAAATGTTCATCAATAAGATGGACAGTGTAACCGCTATCGCACCATTCGGGAAAGTGATTTTGAGAGCTTGCGCCCGGAGATCTGTCAGTGCGGCTTGGAACTGGGGCCTTCGCGCAGCGTGTCGGGCCGGGCGGATTTCGGCCGGGTTCCGAACCGGGCTGCGACTTCGCCCATTTGTTCGATCAATTCAAGCTTCCGGGAGAACGGCAGCGCGTGGAAGGTGCGGTGCTGCTGCAGGCGGCTGCCTTTCCAGGTTGTCGCGGACCAGTCCATTTCATCAGGATTGCCGGTCATAGCTGGAGGGAAGTTCGTGCAGCAGGTTGATCTCGTCAATGTCCGCAAGGTCCTGCGGCCGGGCCGCCTGGCGTTTCATTTCGAGCAGCGTTGGAAGGGAAACGATGCGAACCTGGATTCCCGGCGAAGACTCGCGAACATCCGCGCGGCCGAATTCCAAATTGAAATCGAAAGGCTCGGCCGCGAACACGTCCAGCGGGGTCTCGGGATGCCGGTCGCTCCAGAACCGCAGCACTCTCGTGTTTTTTTCTTGTTGCCAGCGCTCGCGATTCGCCGGATCCGCAAATTCCGCGGCGTTGATTGGAACTGCGGGTTGATATCCAATCGAATGCAAAGCCTCGAACGCCCGCAGAACGATTTCCTTGTCCAGGCGGATTACCAAGTCGACGTCCTGGGTGAATCGCCCGTAGCCATGATGAATCACGGCGATGCCGCCCACGACCAGGAAAGGCACCTGCACGCCGTTCAAAGCCCGGGCGATGGCGTCGAAGCTGGCCTTCTTCATTGGTGCCCGGCAGCGTACGCGGATTCGGGCCAGGCATCAAGCCGTCTCGGCCGCGGTAATGTTCCAATTTGAATTCGTGTCTTCGAGCAAGCAACGGTTTTGGTAGGGCGCCGCTCCGCGGCGCCGGGCCCGCCGCGCCCGGCCCTACCACTTGAATCAATTCTCGGCGGAATGCAGTCCTCCCGCGCCGGCGCGGAAGGAGATGTTCATCACCTCGGACTGGCCCGGAATAGGGGTGGCGCAGTTCCAGAGGCAGGCGCCGCAGTGCACGCATTTTTCGCGGTCGAAGGCGGGCACGCCGCGGTCGCCGGGCGTGATGGCCTGGCCGCTGCAGGCTTCGACGCAGATTTTCGTGCCGCATTGTTCGCAGAGTTCCGGGTAAAGGAACACCACGTGATCGGCGTAGCCGGGCGGGGCCTGGACTTTGCCGCCCATGAGCAGGGCGTCCTGGTGGGACACGAGCAATTGGCCGTCGTAAGGAATGGCGGGCCAGCCGCAGCGCTGCATCAGCGCGCCGTGCAGACTGATTCCCTTGATCGTGCATTCCTTCCGGAGCAGGGCCAGTTCTTCGGCGGACACTTTGCCCTTGTAATACTCCTCGAGAGTGGGAATTCGTTTCCAGGGGGGCAGCGGTTCGCCCGCGAGCGACCAGCGGCCCTGCGTCAGTCCGGCCAGCGCCATGCCGATCATTCCGCGCACGACGCCTTTTTGAAATCCGTCCCGGGATTTTTCCGCGACAATTGCTTCCTGTTCGAGCCAGCTCGTGCGCCGGCGCCGGACGTAGGTTTGCTCAAGGTTATCGCGCGTGAACGTTTTTTTCGCCTGGAGCAACTCGAGCACGGCTTCGGCGAGCTGGGTGCCGCTGGCCCAGGCTTCATCCACGCCCGAGCCCGTGAGCACGTTCGTCGTTCCACTGCCTTCGCCGATGCGCGCGAAGCCGTCCCCGACCAGCTGCGGTTCGCCGCGCCGGCCGGATTCGCCCAGTGTTTTCGCCCCCCAGGACCGGAGTTTGCCGCCCTTGAGATGCCGCCAGAGATACGGGTGCAGCATCCAATGCTGCAGATAGCGATAGGCGGTGCGCATGGGCGTGTCGAACCAGGACGGGACAAAGATGCCGAGCGACGCGACGCGGTCAGGGTGGACGTAGAGGAATCCGAAGATTTCGGGTTCCGGGTAACCGAACGTATGCAGCACGGTGCCGGGTTTGAGTTCGCAACCCTCCGGCAAGTCGACGACGAATTTCATTCCAACCGCCCAGTCGCGCGTGTGATGTCCGTCGGGCAATCCGAACGCCTCGTCCAGTTGCCGACCGATGGGGCCGACGGGACCGTCGCCGATGACGGTCAGCGCGGCGTGGATATCCATGCCGGGGGTGAATCCGTCGGAGGCATTGCCCTGTTTATCGACGCCCTGGTCGAGGAGGCGGACGCCGATAACGCCGGGTTTTTGGGCCTGGCCGTTTTCGGTGTTGAGGAGGACGCGGGAGACGGCGGTGCCGGGCCAGAGTTGGACGGTGCCGCTGCTTTGGACCTGGCTGCCGACCCATTGCATGAACTGGCCCATGGACAGGATCATGCCGCCGTGCTTGTGAAGGAACGGTGGCGTCCACGGCAGGCGCAGGGCATCGTGTTCGAAGGCGAGCAGGCCGCGAAAGGCGCGGATGGCGGCGTCGGCGGCCTTGAGTGTGAACGACCGGCGGCTGGCGCCGGCCGGGTCGAGCAGATACAGCACCTCTTCCTGCCCGACGGGCGCCGCCATGGGAATGCCGGCTTTGTCGATGTCGGGGAAGGATTCGCGGAGCGCGCGGGCGCGGGTGACGACGCCGGACACGCCGAACCCGATGTCATCGGCGCGCTCGTAGCACAGCACCTGCGGCGGAAGGCCGGGGGCGGTGGCGCTTTCGACCAGCGGGGTGCCGTCGGGCTTGAGCAACCGGCGCGACAAGGTGGTGAGGAACCCGGCCGTGGCGGGGCCGAACCCGACACAGACGATGTCGACATCCATTTTAGGGCGATCGAAGGATTGGGTCATGAGTGGGCGCCGGGGTTGTATGCATCCAGAGGTAGGGCTGCGCTGCGCGCAGC
>JAXMHQ010000065.1:0-6826 GCA_046346665.1 Verrucomicrobiota bacterium | reverse complement strand
TAAATTCTGCCTTCTGCCTTCCCGAGGGGGGGAGATAAATCTTGCGCTTGGGGCGTGTTCGGTGCAGTTTTTCGAGGCTTGCGTGGGCGGCCCCCTGGGGGTGGCGGTTTCCCAAATTGGAATATCGGGCCAGCCGGCTGCAGTTTTGATATGAGCGGTGAACAACCTATAGAGCTGGAAGGAACGATCCAGACGGTCCTGCCCGGCACGATGTTTCGAGTGGTGTTGGACAATCAGCATGAAGTGCTGGCCCACATCTCGGGCAAGATGCGCCGTCATTTCGTTCGCCTGACCGTCGGTGACCGGGTCCGACTCGAGATGTCGCCCTACGACCTTTCCAAGGCCCGCATCACTTACCGGCTGCGGTAGCTCCCAGTCTTTCAACATGCCGGGCAATGCTCCGCATCCCTTGTGTCGGGGCCGAGTTTTCCATTCAAAATCGTTTGGATCAGAGCCTCCTTGCGTCGGCTCCTACCTTAAACGCGGGCTGACCGGCCTGCTTCGGCTGATCATCTTTCTTTTACTGGTCCAGGCCTGGTGCCGACCGGCTTTCGGCACTGAATATTCGAACCTGCCGCCGGTCATCCCGCCGCTGGAGTTTTTCGACAAAAAACAGCCGCTGCCCAACCTGCTCCTCCAAGACAAACGGTCGGGTTCTTATATCACGGGATTCCCGGCCATCGGGGTGGATCCCGATTCCGGCTTCACTTACGGTGCGGCGCTTCAGTGGTATAACAATGGGCCGACCAACAGCCCGTTTTTCCGGTACACTCCGTACCGCCAGAAACTCGCCGTCGGCGCCACCGGCAGTACCGGCGGCACGCGCCAGGCCGTCGCGGTGTGGGATCAGCCGTTCCTCGGCGATTCACCCTGGCGCCTGCGGGCGGTGGGCGTACTGCAGGGTGTCAAGTTCCAGAACTATTTCGGCATCGGATCGCAGACGCTCAACCCGCTCAGCTTCCCGGGTTCGCCGCTGACGTATACCCGCTACAGCGATTATTACGACGCCATCAACAAGGTTCAGAACGGCCAGACGTGGTCGCGTTATAATTCCTATTACCGCCAGCAGGCGTTCGGCGGCATCACGCTCGAACGCAGTTGCGACGGCGGCTTGCTGCGGCCGTTGATCGGGTTCCAGCTCTCCCGGATCAAGGTGACCGATTACACCGGCGACATCATCAACGGCGCGGTCGAGCAACCCACGCTGCTGTATACCGATTATCAGAACGGCAGCATCACGGGATTCAACGGCGGCTGGGACAACGCGCTCAAGCTGGGCCTCACCTATGACACGCGGGATTTCGAGCCCGACCCGACGCAAGGCGTGGTGCTCATGCTCTGCAGCCGGATCGTGGGGACGTGGATCGGGTCCACTTACGATTACGAGCAGCTCACGCTGAGCGCGCGCTATTTTTACAACCTGCTCGAGCGACCGAGGCGGCTCATCTTCGCCGTGCGCGGCCTGTACAGCATGGAATTCGGCAACATCCCGTTCTATTCCTATCCGGACATGCCGTTCACGGACGGCGACGTCGACGGCCTGGGCGGCTGGAACACCTTGCGGGGTTACAAGCAGAACCGGTTCGTCGGACACGACGCCGCGGTCCTGAACGGCGAATTGCGCTGGACCTTCGGCGAGGCGAATTTCGTCGGCCAACATCTCAGCTTCATGCTGGCCCCGTTCGTCGACAGCGGCTGCGTGTTCAATTCCATCGCGCAATCCACTTTCAAAGACTGGAAAGTCGACGCCGGCCTCGGGTTCCGCCTCGCCTGGAATCTGTCGACGGTGGTCAGTTTCGACTACGCCATCTCCAGCGAAAGCGCGCTGTTCAACATGCAGCTGGGGCAGCTGTTCTAGACAGAATGGTGGGGCGAGACTCCGTCGAGCCCTCGAAGGGAGGATTGGTGGATTAATGGATCCATGGATAAATGGGAAGACTGGCGCGAACCCACCCAGCAATCCAAATATCCATTTATCCAACAATCCCACGGTCCCAGTCAGGGCTCGAAGGAGTCTCGCCCCACCTTGGAGGATTCCGCATTCCGCATTGACTTCCCTTCCCCGCCCGGCTCTCCTGTCCCGCGCTCATGAAAATGCGGACCTTTCTCATCCTCACGGTTTTGTTCCTGTTAGGCTCCCTGGCCACCTGCCGCGTCTCCGGCTCCCGCTGGCCCGAGCGCGTCGACGTCAGCTTCGCCGTTTCCATGACGGTCCTCGCCGTGGGCGGCGCCATCGCCTGCGCCAGCGCCTTCGCCCTGCTCCAGCGCGGGCTCGCCGGCCAGCCGCTGGATTCCAATCTCACCCTCGTCACCGGCCTGCTCGGCGGACTCCTCCTCTTCCAGATCAACTGGGGCCTCGCCCTCGCCCTCGGCCTCATCGCCGCCGCCGCCATCGTCGCCCGCGGGTTCGGTCACAGGAAGGATTGACAGGAGTTTTTTTCAACAGGAGGCAGCAGAGAGAGCAGAGGGGGAAATGAAATACATCCTTGCCGCGACCGAGTTTTATTCTCCGCTCCCTCTGCTGCCTCCCGTAAAAAACTGTCCCTTGAGTCCAGCTCCTGTCTGAGTTGGATCTTTACAGCGTTCCTTGGACCGTCTATTTCCTGTGGGCACGTGCGTATGCACACGATGCCGCGCTCCCACCCGGTGTCCCGCCGCGATTTTCTCCGCACAACCGCGGCCGGGCTGCTCGCTTTGCCATTGATGCAACTGCCCCCGCTCTGGGGCATCTCCCTGCGCGTGTTCACCAACGACGAAGCCGCCACGGTCAATGCCATGTGCGACCGCCTCGTCCCCCCCGATGAAGACCCAGGCGCCGCCTGGGCCGGCGTCGTCCAGTTCATCGACCGCAAACTGGCCGGCTATTACCGCCGCTACCTCCCCCTCTACCGCGCCGGACTCCAGGGCGTCCACGAATCAAGCCACGCCCTCTACCAGAAAGACTTCGTCGCCCTCACCCTCGGCCAGCAGGACGCCCTCCTGCACCAGATGGAATCCAACCAGGCGCCCGGCGCCACGTGGAAAACCACGCCGTCCTCCGGGTTTTTCAACGTCCTCCTCGACCACACGCTGCAGGGCTTTTACGGCGGCCCCCGCCACGGCGGCAATCGCGAGATGATCAGCTGGCGCATGCTCGGATTGTCCACGCCGCCCCTCCGGAGCCAGCGCCCGCTGGAAGCCGTCTGGGCCCCCAAACCGTCCGCGTCCCCGGACCCCAAGCCATGAGCCTCAAACATGTCAACGCGGTCGTCATCGGCTCGGGCGCCGGCGGCGGCGTCGTCGCCAAGGAATTGTCCACCGCCGGGCTCGACGTCGTCCTGCTCGAACGCGGCCGCTGGCCCGCCCCCGAGGAGGAACGCAAGGACGATCTCCGAAATCAGCGCACCACCGCGTTAGGCGTTCCCTACGGCCCCGACGAGGAAAAGGAACCGCGCGTGTTCGTCGATCCGGACGGACGCGAACGCGTCGTGTGGCCGGCCGACGGCAATTACAACAACAACGCCGCCTGCGTCGGCGGCGGAACCCTCAGCTACGGCGCCATGGCCTGGCGTTACATGGCCCAGGATTTCCGCATGAAATCGCTCTACGGAACCCCGGAGGGCAGCACGCTGGACGATTGGCCGATTTCCTACGACGACCTGGAACCGTTTTACGAAAAAGCGGAATGGGAAATCGGCGTGTCGGGCGATCCATCGGCCGATCCGTTCAAGGCGCCGCGACGGCGCGGACTGCCGATGCCGCCGCTGCCCGATTCCAACGAGACGAAACTGTTGAAACCGGCCGCCCAGCGGCTCGGATGGCACCCGTTCTACATCCCGATGCTGCGCAACACGGTTCCCTACAACGGGCGCCTCGGCTGCATGCGCTGCCGCTGGTGCTGCGGCTTCGCCTGCGAATGCAACGCCAAGTGCGGCACCCAGAACACCGTCATCCCCACCGCCCTCGCCTCCGGCCATTGCGAACTCCGCACCAACAGCATCGTCTCCAATATCGTCCTCGACTCCCGCGGCCGCGCCACAGCGGTGCAATACTTCGACGAAAACAACCGCCTCCAGACCCAGACCGCCGACCTCATCGTCGTCTCCGGCGGCGCAATCGAATCCGCCCGGCTCCTGTTGAATTCCAAGAGCGCCCTGTTCCCCCAGGGACTCGGCAACCGGCACGACTGGGTCGGACGCAACCTCCAGGGACACGCCTACAGCGGCGCCGAGGGTTTGTTCGATCACGACGTCTACGACGACCTCGGGCCCGGCGCGGAGATTGCCATCTGCGATTTCAACCACGGCAACCCCGGGCTCCGCGGCGGCATGATGCTGGCCAACGAATTCCAGCGTCTGCCTTACATGTTCACCAGCCACGGGCCCGACGGCAAACCGCGCTGGGGCAAGGCCCACAAGGATTTCATGCGCTCCTGGTTCAAGCGCACCATCGTCATCATGGGACCCTCCCAGGAAATGCCCGTGTTCGATTCCCGCGTGCAGGTCGATCCCAAAGTCCGCGATTTCTGGGGCATCCCCGTCGCCCGGCTCTCCGGCCTCGACCATCCGCATAACCTCGAATTGTGTAAATTCGCCTCCGACCGGTCGGAACAATGGCTCCGCGAAGCCGGCGCGATTGAAACCGTCCGGCGCCAGAAAAACCAGCGATGGCTTAGCGGCGGACAGCACCAGGCCGGCACGTGCCGCATGGGCAACGACCCCGCGACATCCGTGGTCGACAAACATTGCAAGCTGCACGACGTCGACAACGTGTTCGTCATCGACGCCAGCGTCCACGTGACCAACGGCGGATTCAACCCCGTGCTCACCATCATGGCGATCGCCTATTACGCGTCGGATTACATCAAGACCGCGTGGAAAGGCGGCGGTTTGCGCTAACATGAAACCCGGGCAAAAGCGTCGAAAATTACTCTGGTGGCTGCTGCTGTCCCCGATCGCTCTCGTCATCCTGGCTGTTCCGGCCGGGAGCGCCTATTACGCCGCCGCGGGCGGCAAAGCCTGCATTCGCTGCCACGAAATCCAGCCCGCCTACGACCACTGGTCCATCTCCGCGCATCGCTCGGTTCAATGCAAGGAATGCCATGGCAGCTTGTTCACGACCGACCTGAAATTCCATCTCAACAACGCCCGCCAGCTCTGGCTCCACATGAGCGGCCGGGTGCCGGAACGATTGCTCGTCCGCCAGCGCGACATCAGCCGCGGCATGAACGAGCGCTGCGGCAAATGTCATGAACAGGAATACTCCGCCTGGTCCGCCGGCCCGCACGGCGCCAGTTACGCCAAAATCTTCCTCAACCCCGAACACAACAGCCACCGCATCGTCAGCGATCAATGCCTGCTCTGCCACGGCATGTTCTTCGAAGGCGACAGCCGCGAACTGATCCAGCCGCGCGCCCTGGCCGGCCCGTGGCATATGTCCCCGGATGTCTCCCCGCAAACACACTCCATCCCCTGCATCGCCTGCCACTCCGTGCATCGCCCCGGGACCCCCGCGGGGATGATCTCCGCCGACGGCACCAACCACGCCAAAGCCACCATCCAGCTCAGCTTCTTCGATCGGCGCGAACAATTGCCCTTCGATGTCGCCGTGCTGCCGCTGCCTCATCTGCTCGACGGCACCCGGCCGGTCCGCGTCGCTCCCGACCAGCGTCAGGCACTGTGTTATCAATGTCACGCGCCCGATCACACCGCGCAGGCCGGCTCCGGCGAGGACCGCACCGGCGTCGGCGTGCACGAGGGATTCAGTTGCTTTGCCTGCCACCAGGGCCACGACCAAAGCCCGCGCGCGTCCTGCGCGACCTGCCATCCGCAACTCTCCAACTGCGGCCTCGACGTGGAAACCATGGACACCACCTTCCGGTCCAAATCGAGCACGCACAACATTCACTCCGTGAAATGCACCGACTGCCACCCCGCCGGCCGCCCGGCGAAACGAACGGCAGTGAATCCCAGAGCTGACGCGAATTAACACGAATTCAGGCGCTATATGGTGGGGCGAGACTCCGTCGAGCCCTGACTCATCAGGTATGGGCTCGACTCCGTATTGCCCGGGGAACGCGGTCGCACGAAGGACGCGAGGGTGGCGAAGGCATCCAAAGTCCCTCCTTCGCTATCGTCGCGCCCTTCGCGCGACCCCCTGTTTCCATGGTTCGGCCTGAAAATTGAAATTTGAAATTTGAAATTTCATTGTAACCTGTGTCCATGACTGAGGGTTCGGGCCGTTTGTTTTTTTTCTTCGCCGTCGTGCTCTACGGCGTCAGCACGGTCTACTCGGTCTTCCTCTGGCGCCGCGGGTTCCGGCGCGACAACCGGATCAATTACCTGATCCTGGCCGGCGCCTTCGCCCTGCACACCACGGCGATGTTTCAACGCGGGTTTTCCCTGAACCATTGCCCGGTCAACAACCTCTACGAGGCCACCCTGTTCATGGCCTGGACCATCACCGCCGCCTATCTTTTAATCGGCCTATGGCCTCCGCTGCGGTTCTTCGGCGTGTTCGCGTCGCCCATCCTGTTCGCGATGGGCGTCTTCGCCCTGATGCCGGCGCTGGATCCGCCCCACGGGCCGCAGCCGGAATTCAGCGGCGCGGCGGCCAGCCTGCATGCCGCCCTGATCCTGCTGGCCTACGGCGCCTTCGGCCTGGCCAGCGTGTCGAGCATCATGTTCCTCAGCCAGGAGCACAACCTCAAGTTCCACAAGCTCCGCGCCGTGCTGTCGCTGCTCCCGCCCATCCAGCGGCTCGAAACCGTCACGCTGCGGCTTGTCATGGCCGGGTTCGCACTGCTCACCCTCGGCCTCGCCATCGGCGGCCATCTCCCGCGCCCGCA
>JAXMHQ010000064.1:0-7392 GCA_046346665.1 Verrucomicrobiota bacterium | reverse complement strand
TCCGGTCGCTGAAGTTGCTTGAAACCCGGGTCGTCGCACTCCAGGAAGCGTTCCAGGACGCCGAAAAACGCTTCGCCCACGTGGTCAAGGTCGGCCGCACGCAATTGCAGGACGCCGTGCTCACCACTCTCGGCCGCGAGATGGGCGCCTACGCGGAGGCCCTGAACCGCGATCGCTGGCGCATTTACAAGTGCGAAGAACGACTCCGCGTCGTCAGCCTCGGCGGCACCGCCATCGGCACCGGCCTCGCCGCGCCGCGGGAATTCATTTTCCAGGTCGTCGATGCACTGCGCGCGGTCACCGGCATCGGGTTCGCCCGCGCCGAAAACCTCGTCGAAGCCACCCAGAACGCCGACGTGTTTGTCGAAGTCTCGGGCATTCTCAAGGCCCACGCGGTTTCGCTGGTGAAAATTTGCGGCGACCTCCGCCTGCTCGCCTCCGGCCCCGACGCAGGGCTCGGCGAAATCCGGCTGCCCGCCCGCCAGGCCGGGTCGTCGATCATGCCCGGCAAGGTGAACCCGGTCATTCCCGAAGCCGCGACCCAGGCAGCGATGCTTGTGTTCGGACACGACGCCGTGATTGCCAACGCCTGCGCCGCCGGCAGCCTCGAGTTGAATCCGTTCTTGCCGCTCGTCGCCGATTGCCTGCTCGACAGCATCGAACTGCTCGCCAACGCCTGCGACATCCTCCGGCGCCATTGCGTCGAAGGAATCGAAGCCGACGAAGCCCGCTGCCGCCGCAACGTCGAAAATTCCACCGCCGCAGCCACCGCCCTGGTTCCGCTGCTCGGCTACGATCGCGCCGCCGCGGTCGCCCAACAGGCGCGCGAAACCGGTCGCAGCCTGCGCGAGTTGCTCATCGAAAAAGGCTGGCTCAGCGGCGAAGCGTTCGACGAACTCATCAGCCCCGAAGCCGTCTGCCGGCTCGGAAGCCCCGACAATGTCGGGCTGAAAGGAGCCGCGTGAATCCAACCCCCAAAGGTCTCCGGCTGCACATCGCCTTTTTCGGTCGCCGCAACGTCGGCAAATCGAGCCTGCTCAACGCGCTCACCCGGCAGCAGGTGTCGATCGTTTCGCCCGTTGCCGGCACCACGACCGACCCGGTCGAGAAGCCGATGGAACTGCTCCCGCTCGGACCGGTCCTGTTCATCGACACGGCCGGAATCGACGACTCGGGCGCGCTCGGCGAATTGCGGGTTCAAAAAACACGCCAGGTTCTGGATCGCACGGATCTCGCCGTGCTCGTCGCCGCCGCGGGCGCCTGGGGCGAATTCGAGGAGGCGATTCTTCGCGAATTGCAGTCGCGCAATCTTCCAGCGCTCGTCGTGTTCAATCAATGCGACCTCGCCGCGCCCGCGCCGGAAACGCTCCGGGAACTGGCGGATCGCAAAATCCGCGCGGTCGAAACCTCGGCGCTGCGCGGGACCGGCCTCGGCGAATTGCGCCAGGCACTGCTGGATTTGGCACCACCGGACTTTATCAACACGCCGGCGATTCTCGGGGACCTGGTTGGCCCCGGCGAACTGGCGGTCCTGGTGGTGCCGATCGATAAGGAAGCCCCCAAAGGCCGGCTGATCCTGCCCCAGGTCCAGGCCATCCGCGACCTGCTCGACACGGACGCGCTCTGCATGGTGGTGAAGGAACGTGAACTCCGCGCGGCGCTCGACCGGCTCAACGCGCCGCCGAAACTCGTGGTCACGGATTCCCAGGCGTTCCTCAAAGTCGCCGCCGACACGCCGCCCGAAGTGCCCATGACGAGTTTTTCGATTCTCATGGCCCGGTTCAAAGGCGACCTCACCGCGCAGGTCCAGGGCACGCTTGCCATCGACAAGCTGAAAAGCGGCGACCGCATCCTGGTGGCCGAAGCCTGCTCGCATCACCCGATCGGCGAAGACATCGGGCGGGTCAAGATCCCCCGCTGGCTCACGCAATACACCGGCGCGAAACTCGAGTTCACCCAGATGCAGGGCCACGATTTCCCGGCTGATTTGTCGGACTACAAACTGGTGATCCATTGCGGCGCCTGCATGTGGAACCGGCGCGAGATGCTCACTCGCATCCTTCGCTGCCAGCAGGCCGGCGTGCCGATCACTAATTACGGCCTGACCATCGCCTACAGCCTCGGCATTTTTCAGCGCGCGCTCCAGCCGTTCCCGGCAGCCGTCGAGGTTTACCAAAAAGCGAAGCGCGCCGCCGCGGGACGCGAACTTCAGCTCCAGCCATGACCCCGACCAAAACCGAAATACTCGCGTGGCTGCGGGAAGAAAATTCCGCGCGGCTGGAGGAATTGTGGCAACGGGCCGACGACACCCGCCGCCGCCACGTCGGCAACGCCGTTTACCTTCGCGGCCTGATCGAAATCTCCAACCATTGCGTCCGTCAATGCGGTTACTGCGGCCTGCGTGTCGGCAACACCGCACTGACCCGATACCGCATGGCGCCCGAGGAAATTCTCGAGGCCGCGCGTGAAGCGGTCCGGTTCGGCTACGGCACCGTGGTTCTCCAGGGCGGCGAGGATTTCGTCATCACGCGCGACTGGATGTGCGAGGTGATCCGGCGGATCAAAGCGGAAACCCCGCTCGCGATCACGCTCAGCCTCGGCGAACGCAGCCGGGAAGATCTCGAAGCCTGGCGCGCCGCCGGCGCCGACCGCTACCTGCTCCGGTTCGAAACATCGGACCGGGCGCTGTTCGATCACATCCATCCCGGCTTGCATGGCCGTCCGTCCGACCGCATCGCCCTGCTGCGATTGCTGCAATCGATCGGTTACGAAGCCGGCAGCGGGATCATGGTCGGCATTCCCGGTCAAACCTACGCCAGCGTGGCGGACGACATCGACCTGTTCCGCGAGCTCGACCTCGACATGATCGGCATCGGCCCGTTCCTGCCGCACCCGGCCACACCGCTGGGAGGGACGAGCTACCGCGAGTCCGATCCTCAACAATCGGGAGGGACGAGCTACCGCGAGTCCCCAACAGAAATGAATATGGGGACTCGCAGTAGCTCGTCCCTCCCGGGTGTGGTGGACGATCAAATCCCGAACACGGAATTGATGGTCTACAAGGCCGTGGCGCTGACGCGGCTCGTGCGGCCCGACGCCAATATTCCCAGCACGACGGCGCTGGCGACGATCAACAAGCGCGACGGGCGCGAGCTTGGGTTGCAGCGCGGGGCCAACGTGTGCATGCCGAATCTCACACCGCTGCGTTACCGCAAGCTTTACGAGATTTATCCCGGCAAAGCCTGCATCGACGAGACCGGCACCGCGTGCAATCGCTGCCTCACCGGGCGCATTCACCGGATCGGCCGGACGGTCGGACGCGGCCCCGGCGGCCGCCGCACGCGCGAGCCGGAGGCGGCCCCGGTGTTTGATGTCCTGAAGCCTTTGACCCCGCGCCGCGGTCCGGCGCGCGCGGCATTGAACGTGCCGAAGCTGGTCCTGACAACCGCCACCCAAAAGGAGAACAAGCCATGACGGATCTACCTCCCGCCAGCATCACGATTTGCATGGGCAGCTCCTGCTTCTCGCGCGGCAACAGCCGCAACATCGAAGTCATCCAGAGTTTCCTCGAATCGAGCACCCTGCCGTCCAGCGTCGAACTCAACGGCCACCTCTGCCAGGGCCAGTGCAAGGCCGGACCGAACGTCACGATCAACGGCAAGATGTACCATGAAGTCGATCCCATCGTGATCATCGGCCTGCTCAATCATTACGTAAAAAAGGACAAACCGTGAACTACCTGAATCCCATCTTCACGGAAAAACGGGAATGCCAGGACTGCTACAAGTGCGTCCGCAACTGCCCCGTCAAAGCCATCAAGGTCGAAGGCGGCTATGCGTCGGTCGTGTCCGAGCTCTGCATCGTGTGCGGCCAATGCGTCGAGGTGTGCCCCAACGGCGCCAAGCGCGTCCGCGACGATCTCACGCGCGCCCGGCAATTGCTCCAGTTGAAGGAGCGCGTGTACGTGTCGCTCGCGCCGTCGTTTGCCAGCGAATTTCCGCAGTGGAAACCGGCCCAGGTCATCCGCGCCCTGAAATCGCGCGGGTTCGCCGGCGTGTCGGAAACCGCCCTCGGCGCGCAACAGGTGTCCGCCCAGGCGGCCGCCCTGCTGCAATCGAACCCCGAACAGCCGCTTGTGTCGTCGGCCTGCCCTACCGTCGTGCGCTACCTGCAAACGCATCGGCCCGCCGAATCGCGCCTGCTTACCGGCCTGCTCTCGCCGCTGCTCACCCATTGCCGCATGCTGCGACAGGCGTTCGGACCCGACATCGGCATCGTGTTCATCGGGCCGTGCATCGCCAAGAAGCTCGAGGCCGCGGACCATCCCGAACTGCTCGACGTCGTGCTCACGTTCGAAGACCTCCGCCGCTGGCTGGAACAGGAACACCTCGACCCCGCCGCGCTGGAAGCTCAACCCGATGATGTGTTCGTCCCCGAACACGCCGCGGAAGGCGCCTGGTACCCGGTCGACGGCGGGATGATCGCCGGCATGAAAACCCGCTGCGCCGTCAACGACCAGTCGCTCATGGCCTTCTCCGGGCTCGGCGCCATTCGCAAGGCGCTGGATGGATTGGACGAGTTGAACGATGGATCGGGATTGTTCCTGGAGATGCTCGCGTGCGAAGGCGGTTGCGTGAACGGTCCGAAGGTCAAGCAGCGCAACGGCACCGTCGCCAAGCGCCGCTGCATCTTCCGCGCCGCCGCGCCCGCGCCCGAAATCCTGCCGCGCCCCCCCGCCCTGGATACCCGGTCGGACTTCGCCGTGCAGGCGCCGCCGGCCACGGTGTATCCCGACAGCCAGATCCGTGAAGCGCTGCGCATGGTCGGCAAACTTTCGCCGGACGATGAACTGAACTGCGGCGGCTGCGGCTACGATTCCTGCCGCGAATTCGCCATTTCGCTGATCAACCGCAAAGCAGAACGCGCGATGTGCGTGACTTACATGCGCAAACTCGCGCACAAAAAGGCGAACGCGCTCATCCAGAAAATGCCGTCGGCCGTCGTCATCGTGAACGACGCCATGCGGATCATCGAATACAACGGCGCGTTCTCTTCGCTGTTCCCCCGGCCGCCCGCCCCGGGCATCGATCCCGCCGCGTCGATCGAGGGCGTCATGCTCAGCGAACTGATGCCGTTCGCCAGCCTGTTCCATAGCGTGCTGAAATCGGGCGAGGATATTCTCGATCGCGATTTGCGCTACCAGAATTCCATCCTGCACGCGACGGTGTTCAGCATCGAGAAACACTGCCTGGTCGGGGGGATTTTGCAGGACATCACCCGCCCGGCGGTGCAGAAGGAACAGGTGATCCGCAAGGCGCGCGAGGTCATCCAGAAACAGCTCGCGACGACGCAGCAGATCGCCTATTTGCTCGGCGAAAACGCCGCTGAATCGGAAATCACGCTGAACTCGATCATCGATTCGTTCTCGCCGCCCAAGGCGGACGAACCGAAGGACGATCATGACTGGCGAAAGCTTTATCGACGTTGACTTCTGCCGGCGCGCGAAGCACGGCCAGGTGGTTTCCGGCGACGTCTTCCTCTCCCGCAAGATCAAGGAGGAAGGCCGGGTGATCTCCGTGCTCTCCGACGGACTGGGAAGCGGCGTGAAGGCGAGCGTGCTGGCTAATCTCACCGGCACCATGGCGCTGCGCTACACGTCCGCGTTCGTCGACGTCCGCCAGAGCGCCAAGACGATCATGGACACACTGCCGATCTGCGAGGTTCGCAAGATCAGCTATTCCACCTTCACCATCGTCGACCTCGACGAAGACGGACGCACCCGCGTGATCGAACACGGCAATCCCCCGCTGATCCTCCTGCGGCGCCAGCAGGCGGTCCCGGTCGAACGCACCGAGTTCACTCTGGAACAATGGAAGGATCGCGTGATACGGTACAGCGAGTTCGACACCGAACTGGGCGACCGGATCGTGTATTGCTCCGACGGCGTCACGCAATCGGGGTTGGGCCGCAAAAGCATGGCGCTCGGCTGGGGGCAGAATAATTTGGTTCGATTTCTCTGCGAACAGGTCTCGCAGGATTCCGAGATGTCGGCGCAGGAACTGTCCCGGCGCGTCGTGGCGGAGGCATTGTCGAACGACACGCACCTGGCAAAGGACGACATCACGTGCGGCGTGGTGTATTACCGGCGTCCGCGGCGGCTGCTGGTGATCACGGGCCCGCCGTTCAGCAAGGAACGCGACGGCGAACTGGCGGAGATGATCCAGCAGTTCAACGGGCACAAGGTCATTTGCGGCGGCACCACGGCCGGCATCGTGTCGCGCCTCCTCAACCGGCCCGTACGCATGTCGCTCGCGCGGCTGGATCCGGAAATTCCGCCGGGATCGGAAATGGAAGGGGTCGATCTGATCACCGAAGGCACAGTGACGCTGGGCAAGGTAGCGGAAATCCTGGAGCGCGGCGCGACAACCGAAGGATTGCGCGCCAACCCGGCGGCCGACCTGGTGAAACTGATGCTGGGCAGCGATATTGTTCAATTCGTGGTAGGCACCCGGATCAACGAAGCCCACCAGGATCCAAATGTGCCGGTCGAACTCGACCTGCGCCGCAACGTCGTCCGCAAAATCGCCTCCCTCCTCGAATCGCGGCATCTAAAGGAATGCCGGTTGCAGTTCCTCTGAGTTTTGGCCACGGATTCACACGGATCGACACGGATCCGGCCCAACTTCTTTGACGCGAATTAGCGCGAACTCGAGTCGCAGGAGTCGACGTCAGGAGACTCACACCAGTGCTGAACGGCTTGCTGCGGCAAAACCATGCCCACAGGACAAGGAGGAGTGAGAGGCAGGAGCGCGGCTGTCCGAACGGACCAGCCGCAGCATTATGGCAAAGCGGGTTGCTGCCGTGCCTCAAAACGTTCGGCCATCGCTCCGGCTGATGCCACTTCGCTTCCCTGCGCAGGATACAGTCCGCTCCAATTTGCCCATCAGCTCGGACTCGCACCTGATGTTTGCGCGTTACTTTTTCAGAAAATCCTGAGAGGATGGGCCGCGATTTCCTGAAACTATGAGTGTGTCCCGCAAGTTGCGCCTGGTCTGCCTGCTCTGCCTGCTGGTTTGTTGCGTGGGCTGTGACCAGGTTTCAAAACACCTGGCCAGAACGGCCTTGAACCACGAAGGCACACGGCTGCTGCCGGGCGGCATCCTGGAACTCCGGCTTGCCGAAAACCCGGGCTCCTTCCTCAGCCTCGGAGCCTGGCTACCACCGCAGATGCGATTCACACTGTTCACGCTCGGTGTCGGCGCCGGACTGGCCGTGCTCGCGGCTTACCTGGTTCGAACCGCTCGCATGGACGTGGCGCGGTTCATCGGATTCTCACTCGTCATGGCCGGCGGCATTGGCAATCTGATCGACCGGGTCGTCTGGAAGGGGGTT
>JAXMHQ010000063.1:0-9945 GCA_046346665.1 Verrucomicrobiota bacterium | reverse complement strand
AGCACGCCGACGTGTTTCACCACGCCGTCGGCGTAGACGACGTAATCCGTGGTGCCGCCGCCGATGTCGATGACGACCGCGCCCAATTCCTTCTGTTCATTGGTCAGCAGCGCCAGCGAAGAGGCGAGCCCGTTGAGAACGATTTCGTCCACGTCGAGCTGAAGGCCTTTGACGGTGCGAATCGCGTTCTGCAACCGGTTGAGCTGGCCGTGGACGACGTGCACGTCCACCTCCACCCGTGAGCCCAGCATTCCGACCGGGTTCGTGATGCCGTCCTGGCCGTCCACCAGGAAATGCTGCCGGATGGCGTGAATCACGTGATGCTGCGCCGGCAGGTTGATGGTCTTGGCGTTCTTGATGACGTCCTGGACGTCTTCCTCGGAGATCTCGCGGTCGTTCGACACCACAGGGTGAACGCCGCGGTTGTTGAATCCGCGGATGTGCCCGCCGGTGACGCCGAGGTAGACGCTGCGGATCTCCACGTCGGACATTTGTTCGGCCTCGACGATGGCGTTGCGGACGTCCTCCTCCACGGCGGGCGCGTCGCAGATCTCGCCCTTGCGGACGCCGCGCGAGCGGGATTGTCCGAGCCCGACGATGTTGAGAGCGCCTTCGGCGTTGAGTTCGCCGACGACGGCGCACACCTTGGAAGTGCCGATCTCCAGGCCCACGATCAGGGTTGAGGAATCAAACATCTTTCTTTCGTTTGTGTAGGGTTTTCGAGGTGGTCTTCGGCCCGGCCGGCAGCACCGGCCCGGCATCCGCCCATCGCACGGGAACATTGTTTGAAACGGCGAGGTCGAGACTGGCAATCACCCGGCCCATGCGCGCCCCGGCCTGCTGCACTTCCCGCCAGCGCAAAAGCTGCTGCTCAAATTCCTGGAGCCCCAGCGTCACCTCGCTGCCCTGCCCCGTGGTGACCACGAGGACGTCCGGGGCCGAAATGTCGATCCGCTTCAGCTCCACAATCCCCGCCAGCGGCGACCCCGCGAAATCATCGATCAATTCCAGCGCCGCCTGCGTCTGCGGCGACTCGATTTTCCGGCCGGGCTGCAGTTCGCTCAGGTTGATGCCGGAGATCACGGGCAACTGGTCCTCCGCCTGGTTCAATGGCACCGCGCGCTGCCGGGGATCCAGCGGCAGCATCACGCTCCCGCTCGCGTCCATCTGGAACACGACCAGCTCAATCCCGCCGCCCGCCCGCGGCCGCGGCACGTTCACCTGCGCCACGGGCACGCGTTCCTCAACCCGGATGCGCAGCGAGCCGGGCAGGATGCGCTCGACGGATGCCGACTGGATGGCCGGCATGAGTTCAAGTTCGCGCTTCACGTGCATCAGGTCCAGCGCCAGCAAATTCTCACCCGGCTTCACCCCGCTCCAGCGCCGGAGTTGGTCGGGTGAAATCACGCCGTCGGTCACCACGTCGATTTCCTGGATTGCAAACGAGGAATTTTCGTAGACCAGCCGGTTGAGCAGCCACTCGCTGCTGCGCCACAGCACGTAGAGGCTGAGGACGGACCCGAACGTGACGCCGAGAAGAATGGCGGCCAGCCGGGTGCGGGCGGCCTGGACCTGGCTGGATCGCAGCTTGACCTCGAGGACATCCTGCGACCGGCCGAGCCGGCGGTTGCGGGTTTTGCGTTTAAACCACATTCGCGGTAACAAGGTTCGAGGCCCGGGCCATGGCCAGGTCCACCAGGCGCTGGCATAATTCTTCGTAACTCATCCCGGCGGCACGCGCCGCCTTCGGCAATAAACTCGTCGGCGTCATCCCCGGCAGCGTGTTCACCTCCAGCACCACCGGCTCCCCGCCCGGCCGCACCATCACGTCCACCCGCGCGCAATCCCGCGCCCCCACCGCCCGGAATGCCCCGAGCGCCGCTCCCTGAATCCGCGCCGTCGTCGCCGGGTCAAAATCCGCCGGACAAAAATATTCCGTCCGGCCCGCCGTGTATTTGTTCTGGTAATCGTACGACCCGGCTTTCGGGCGCACTTCCACCACCGGCAGCGCCTTGCCGTCCAAAATCGCCACGGTGGTTTCGCGCCCGGTGATTTTTTCCTCCGCCAGGGCCCGCGAATCGTGCTTCAACGCGCCCGCCAGCGCCGCGGCCCAGTCGTCGCGCCGGTCCACAAACTGCAGCCCCACGCTCGACCCCTGGCAAACCGGCTTCACGACGAGCGGCGGCTCAAAACCGTCCGGCCAGGGCGCGCCGGCCGAATTTAAAACACAATAACGCGCCGTCGGAACCCCCGCCGCCGCGCAGCGCTGCTTGGTCAGCACCTTGTCGAAAGCAATGCGGCTCGCCTCGGCCCCGCAGCCGGTGTAAGGCACGCCCAGCCGGTCCAGCTGGTCCTGCACCGACCCGTCCTCGCCATAGGTCCCGTGCAACGGCGCCAGGCAAACCACATCCGTGCCCGGCGGCAACACCCAGTCCGGCGTCACCGGGTCGAGTTCCGTGACGCGGTGGCCCAGCGACCGCAGCGCGCGCACGACTCCGGCCCCGCTGCTGAGCGACACCTCGCGCTCCGCACTCGGCCCGCCCAGCATCACCACGATGTTCAATGATCCGCTCTTCATGACGCCTCCTCCCCGACAATCTCCACTTCCGTTTCCAGCCGGATCCCCCGCTCCGACCACGCCCGGCCGCGCAACAGCTCGATCAGGGCCAGCACATCCGCCGCCCGGGCAGCTCCGTCGTTCACAATAAAATTGCCATGCTCCATCGACACGCGCGCACCGCCCAGCCGGGTTCCCTTCAACCCCAGTTCGTCGATCAGTTTGCCGGCCGGGATCGATTCCGGATTTTTGAACACGCAACCCGCGCTCGGGGCCGCCGGCTGCGACGTCCAGCGCTTCTGCCCGAATGCGCTCATGCGCTGGGCGATGGACTCGGCCGAATCCGGCCGGCCGCGCATCACCGCGCCGAGCGCCACGTGGGTGCGGAGAATTCCGCAACCGCGGTAGCGGACCTCCATTGCGGCCGGGGCCAACTCCTCCGCGCGGCCGTGGAAATCCATCAACCGCACCCGCTGCACGAGATCGAAAGTGGCGGCGCCCATTGCCCCCGCATTCATGCGGAGCGCGCCGCCGACGCTGCCCGGAATGCCTTCCATGAATTCAAATCCGGACAGCCCGCGTCGCCGGGCTTCGTGCGCCACCTGCTTCAGCCGGGCGCCGGCGCCGCAATTCAATTCCTCCCCTTCGCCTGCAATCGCGCAAAATGCCGGCTGTCCCAGGCAAATCACCATCCCCCGGATGCCGCCGTCCCGCACCAGCAGGTTCGAACCGCGCCCCAAAATCAACACCGGCACGCCCGCGTCCGAAGCCTGCGCCAGCAACACCGACAAATCCGCCTCGGAAGCCGGCTCCGCATACACGTCCGCCGGCCCGCCCACCCGCAGCGTTGTCCGGCGCGACATCGGCTCGCCGGCGCGCAGCAACGTGCCCGGCGACACCCGGCCTGCAAGGTCGGAAATCATCTGGCTGGCAGCCGGCATGGGTTTTTCCAAAAGCACGTTCATGCGACGGAAACAAGCTGCCGCCCGGGATCGGGACTTGAAACCGCCGTGCGGCCTGGCAGCGGCCCGGCCTCCACCCGGCAGCCGGCCGATTCGAGAATCGATTCCGCGATTTTGTCCGCCGCCTGCGGCGCGTCGCATTTTTCGAGCGCGCTCTGCATCGACAGCCGCACTTCGTCGCGGCCGCACAGTTCCGCCAGCACATCGACCAGTTGCTCCGGGGTGGCGCCGGCCTGTTCCAAAACCCGCGCCGCGCCGGCCGAGGCGAATGCGCGCGCATTGTGCAGTTGATGATTGTCGGTCGCCGCCGGGAATGGAATCAGCACCGAGGGCAGCCGCATCGCCGCCAGTTCCGCCAGCGAGGAGGCCCCGGCCCGGCTCACCGCCACCGTCGCGGCGCCCAGCACGAGGTCCATCGAGGAAAAAAACGGGTGCACCACGGCGCGGATGCCGGAGCGGTTGCACGCGTCGCGAACACGCGCGGCGTCGGCCGGGCCCGCGAGGTGAACCAATTGAAGTTCAGGCAGCCGGGTGCGGAGAAGGTCGAGCGTTTGCGTCACGAGCGAGTTGATGCCCGTTGCGCCCTGGCTCCCGCCCATCACCGCGCAAACCGGCCGGGCCGGGTCGAGGCCGAGCGCCGCGCGGCATTCCGCGGGATCGCGCCGTTGAAACGATGGACGGACCGGCGTGCCGGTCACCTTCGCCGGGGCCCCGCGCAGGCGGCCCGCCGCCTCCGGAAAACCCACGAACGCCTGGTCCACCACGCGGGCCAGCCAGCGGTTGGCGCGGCCGGGGATGGTGTTGGATTCGTGCAGAAAGGTTTTGACCCCGATTCTCCGCGCCGCGAGCACGGGCGGGGCCGAGGTGAAACCGCCCATGGCGAGCACCGCGTCCGGGCGCCGCGCCCGGAACAGCCGCCGGGAGGCGCGGTAGGACCGGATGAAGCCGCGCAGAAAAGCGATTCGCCGGCCGCGGGTGAGCCCGACCGCCGGAAGCGTGGCGATGGTCATGCCGGAAATGTCGCGCACGGCCTGCTGGTCGACGTCCTTGGGAGACACGAGGAGGCAGACGGAGCAGCCGCGGGCGGCGAGGCGGCCGGCGACGGCGAGGCCGGGGAAGAGGTGTCCGCCCGTGCCGCCGCAGGCGATCGCGATATGAGGTGGGGAGGCGCTCATGCGATCTGGGGTTCGGCGGCTTCGCTGTCCGGGACCGGGAGGGATTCCGCCTGGCGGGCGTGGCGGGCGAGGCTGAGCAGCAGCCCGACGCAGGTGAGCATCATGAGCAGGTTGGATCCGCCGTAGCTGATGAATGGGAGGGGCAATCCTTTGTTAGGCAGTGCGCTGGTGACGACGCCGATGTTGATGGCGGCCTGGAGCCCGATGAGGAAGGTGAGGCCGGATCCGAGCAGCATGCCGAAGGTGTCGCGGGCCTGGCGGGCGATGTAGACGCCGCAGACCACGATGGCGATGAACGCGAGCAGCACGAGCAGGGTGGCGAACAGGCCGAGTTCCTCGCCGATGATCGACAGGATGAAATCGGTGTGATGCTCCGGGACGAACCCGAGTTTCTGGCGGCCGTTGCCGAGTCCGAGCCCGAACCATCCCCCGGAACCGAGCGCCAGCATGGCCTGGTAGGCCTGGTAGCCGGTGCCGCTCTTGTGTTCCTCGAGGTAAAGCCAGCTGAAAATCCGGCGCATGCGCATCGGGTCGTGCCAGATGGAGACGCCCAGCGCGGCGGCGGCGGCGAGGATGGGCGGGACGAAGTATCTCCAGCGCACGCCGGCGACCAGCAGCATGCAGGCGCTGACGGAGGCGAGCAGGATGGTCGTGCCGCGGTCGGGTTCGACGAAAATGAGGCCGAGCAGGAGGCCGATGAAGAGGGCGGGAACGACAATGCCGCGTTTCCAGCCGGGCATCTGGCGCTGGAAATGGTCGCCGTACCAGGCGAGGGCGACGATGAGGGCGAGCTTGGCGAATTCGGAGGGCTGGAAGCGGACGCCGTGGAAATCGAACCAGCGCCGCGCGCCGTTGATGCGCCGCCCGATGTGCGGCACCAGGACCAGCAGGAGGAGGAACACCGCCAGCCCGAACATCGGCCACGCCGCGCGCTTCAGCCAGGCGTAATCCGCCGAGGCGGCGGCCACGCACAACACCAGCCCGAGGCCGCACCAGACCAGTTGCATCTCCAGGTACCGCGCGCCGACCTGGGTCATGCTGGAGCTGTATAGCATCACCATGCCTAACGCCAGCAAGGCGGCAACACAAAAAGTCAGTACGGTGACGGCCACTTTCATTGAATACAACCGGCCGCCGGGGTGAGGCGCCCCGGCGGCCGAAAACAACGGAACCTTAAATGGGCGTGTTGGTCGCGGGCGCGGGCGCGGGCGCAGGTGCGGGGGCCGGCGCGGGCGCGGGGGCCGACGGGGCCGCCGGCGCCGATCCTTTCGCCGGAATCTTCAGTTTCTGGCCGACCTTGATTTTCGTCGTGGTCAGGTTGTTTTCCGATTCCAGCGCCTTGAGCGTGACGCCGTGGTCGGCGGCGATCTTCGTCAGGGTGTCCCCGCTCTTCACGGTGTAGAGCTGGCCGCCTGATCCGTCCGCGGCGGAGGGCGCGGCGGCGGTCCCGGGCGCGGCCGGGGCCGCGGGCGCCGGGATCTGCAGCTTCTGACCCACCTGCAGCTTGGTCGGCTGCACCGACGGATTCGCAGCCTCGATCTGCTTCACCGTCACGCTGAATTTTTTGGCGATGGAGGAGAACGTGTCGCCCTTGGCCACGGTGTATTCCTGCGGCGCGACCACGGGCGGCGCAACCGGGGCCGGCATGGGCTCGACCGGGGCCGGCGCGGGCGGCGCCATGTTCGTCGGTGCGGTATTCGTGTCAGGCACCATCGGCGCCATCGCGTTCGCCAGGTCGTTCGTCGCCTGGAGCGTCGTGTCTTCCGGCGGCTTCCGGCAACCCTGCATCAGCGACCCGAGCAGCACAATGACACCCAGGGACAACACGCTGAACACAACCAATCGCACCCGGGCGCGATTGCGATTTTGGAGCTCCTGTAACGGGCTCTGTTGGGGTGAGAATGGACTTCGATTGTTCATTTAGTGGCGACGCCGAAGCGCCCTTTCTGTGAGGTGTGAGTTGTTGGGTTGTTCGCCCCGTGGTTTTCCCTCAAAAAACCGCGGGGCGAAAATGTTCAATTTCCGCCGGGCAACACCGGCCGTCTTAAATTGTCCGCTGATCACCATTTATATGGGGGTCGGCTCAATGGCCACCCCTACTAATTGATTCCACCCACCGGCAAAGCCGTTCGCCGATTTGTTCAGCTTTCTTGAAACGGATCAATGCTCGAACAAGCGGGTGAAGGCAAATTACACTGCCAGTCGTCGCGCCTTTTGTCGCTTCGATCACTGCTTCTAACAACGAATCGCCCGGGGTGCAAGGAGTAAAAAGCGGCTGTTTTTTGGAGGCCCGGGCGGGCGTAATTTTTGGCCGGAAAACCGTGCCGGTGCCGCGCCGGCTGCCGCGCCACGAAACGGCCGGAACGCCGCCCGCGGGCGGCATCGGATCATGCAGAATGGCGCGCGGAAAGTTCACCGGATTTTCAGGCTGCCCAGCGCGACGAGCGCGAACAGGATGCAGAGGATGTAAAATCGCATGACGACCTGGCTTTCGTACCAGCCGCGTTTTTCGAAATGATGATGGAGGGGCGCCATGAGGAACACGCGGCGGCCGGTGCCGAATCGTTTGCGGGTGTAACGGAACCAGCCGCGCTGGATGATGACGGAGGCGGCTTCCATGACGAACACGCCCCCGGCGATGACGAGGAGGAGCGGTTGATGGATGAGAACGGCGACGAGGCCGAGGGCGCCTCCGATGGCGAGCGACCCGGTGTCGCCCATGAACACCTGGGCGGGATGACAGTTGAACCAGAGAAATCCGAGTCCGGCGCCGACGAGGGCGGCGCAGAACACGGTGAGTTCGCCCGCGCCGGGCACGTAAGGGATCTGGAGGTAGACGGCGGCCTTGACGTTGCCGGCGAGGTAGGTGAGGACGAGGAACACGACCGAGACGATGAGGGTGCAGCCGATGGCGAGGCCGTCGAGGCCGTCGGTGAGGTTGACGGCGTTGGAGCTGCCGACGATGGCGAGCGTGGTGAGGACGATGCCGGCCGCGGCGGGGATGGCGACGGGATGTTTGTGGAAGGGGACCATGACCACGCTGACCAGGTTGTTGACGAAGACGGTGCGGGATTCCGGGAACCGGAGCAGGCTGTGGGCGGGCAGCCGCCACAGGTAGATGGCGACGAAAACGGCCAGGACGATTTGCACCCAGAGTTTGACCTGGGGCCGGGTGCCGCCGCCGCTTTGCTCGGTGATCTTGGCGTAATCGTCATAGAACCCGAGCCCGGCGAGCACCCACACGGTCAGCAGGGCCAGTTGCACCTGCGCGTTGATCTGCGCCCACAGCAGCGTGGTGATGCCGAGCACGGTGACGATGAGGATGCCGCCCATCGTGGGAGTTCCCTTCTTGCTGAGGATGCGGGCGCCCAGCCCGCCGGCTTCCTCCGCCTTGTCCGAGTATTCCTGCCCAAACCGGAGCTGCTTTAGCCAGCGGATGACCCGCGGGCCGAGCCACCAGCTCAGCAGCAGCGCGGTAATCGCCGCGCCCGCGCTGCGAAACGTGATGTACCGGAACAACCGCAGCGCGGAGAGACGCTCCGCCCACGGCGTCCCCGCCGTCCATTCCAAAATAGCCTGGCTCAGGTAATAAAACATGATCAGTTCTTCCGCCCCGGCCGGCCGCCCCGCAGGAATTCCGACAGCCGCTCCAGGTGCGCCGCGCGCGAGGCTTTCAGCAGCACCACGTCGCCGGTCTTCAAAAACTTCTTCACCGCCGGCGCCGCAACGTCCACGTCCGCAAATTCAATCACCCGGTTCAACCCCGCCGCGCGCGCGGCCGCGGCGGACCACGCCGCGCGGGAACCGATGGTGAACAACTGTCCGACCCCGAGTTCCGCCGCCCGGCGGCCGACTTCCTCGTGCGCGGCGCGGCTTTGTTCGCCGAGCTCGGCCATGTCGCCGAGGACCGCCACGCGCCGCCCGGCGCACGGCAGGTCCTGCAGCGTCTCCAGCGCCGCCAGCATCGAATCGGCATTCGCATTATAGGAATCATCCAGGATCCGGACGCCCTTCACCTCGCGGAGTTGCAGGCGCATGCCGGGTGCCGGGCATTCCGCCAGGCCGGCGGCGATTTCCTCCCGGCTGAGCCCGTGCTCGGCGCCAAGCGCGATGGCCAGGAGCGCGTTGTCCGCCTGGTGCCGCCCGAGGAGCTGGACGCGGTATTCGCCGCTCCAGCCGGGCGAGGGCGCTTCGACCTGGAACCGCGTGCCCTGGCGCTCGAGTTGAATCGATGAAATCCGCCAGTCGTTGCCGGGCTCGCGGCCGATGCGGACGACGCGGCTGCGGGAGCGTTGCATGACGCGGGCGGTCCAGGGGGCGTCGCCGGGAATGAACAGGGCGCCGCCGGGCGGGATCGCTTCGGCCAGGCTGCCCTCCTCCTCGAGGACGCCGTCGAGGTCGCGGAAGAATTCGAGGTGCTCGCGGCCGATCGACGTGAGGATCCCGAACCGGGGCCGGATCATTTGCAGGAGCGGGGCGAGTTCGCCGGGATGATTGGTGCCCGCCTCCAGGACGGCGGCGCGGTGGGATTCGCCGAGATCGAGCAGGGTGAGCGGGACGCCGATGTCGTTGTTGAAGCTGGCGGGGCTGGAGAGCGTGGGGAATTTTTTCCGGAGCACCGCGGCGGCGAGGTCTTTGGTGGTGGTTTTGCCGTTGGACCCGGCCACGGCGGTGACGGGGAGTTCGAAGCCGCTGCGGTAGGCGGCGGCGAGGCGGCCGAGGGCGCGGCGGGTGTCGTCGACCGCGATCACGGCGCATCCCGGCAGCGTCGACGGCGTTTTGGCGCGGTCGATGACGACGCCCGCGGCGCCCCGCGCCGCGGCTTGGTCGAGGAACGTGTGTCCGTCGAAATTTTCTCCCGCCAGCGCGACAAACAGGTCGCCCGCGGCGAGGCGCCGGGAATCGGTGCAGACGCGGGCGATGGCGAGGGATTCCGCGCCGCGGAGAAGCGCGCCCTGGCAGGCCTGGCAAATGAAATGAAGCGTTCGGTTTTCCATACGGCACCGGGGCAGATCGCCGCCGGCGGGATCAACAATCGAGCTGGACGGCCGGGATCGGGAACGGCCGGCGGAATTCAGCGGAGTCTTCGCCCGGGCGGGATTCGTCGCCGGCGGCGGATTCCAGTTCCAGCGCGTCGGGCGCAGGACCGGGCGCAGCCGGGCGGGCGCGGCGGAGATCGTCCTCGCGGACGGCCGCTGCGAACAGGCGATGCGAGATCAGAGGAAGTGAGTTCATGTCAGGACCTCATGGG
>JAXMHQ010000062.1:0-10264 GCA_046346665.1 Verrucomicrobiota bacterium | reverse complement strand
AAGCTCGTATTGTGTCTTGATTAATTATGCGTAGCGTAGGTGGGAGACTTTGAAGGGAGTGCCTCGGTGCTCCTGGAGTCGCAATGTGAAACACCACTCTTAGCTAATTAGGATTCTAACCCCACGCTGTAAGCCAGCTGGGGGACAGTGCGTGCAGGTCAGTTTGACTGGGGCGGTTTCCTCCCAAAGAGTAACGGAGGAGCGCGAAGCTTGGCTCAGCATGGTTGGCAACTATGCGTCGAGCGTATGGGTAGAAGCCAGGTTAACTGTGAGACTCACAAGTCGAGCAGGTGCGAAAGCAGGCCCAAATGATCCGACGGTTTAATGTGGAATTGCCGTCGCTCATCGGACAAAAGGTACGCTAGGGATAACAGGCTGATCGGATCCAAGAGTTCACATCGACGATCCGGTTTGGCACCTCGATGTCGGCTCATCGCATCCTGGGGCTGGAGAAGGTCCCAAGGGTCCGGCTGTTCGCCGGTTAAAGCGGTACGCGAGCTGGGTTCAGAACGTCGTGAGACAGTTCGGTCCTTATCCACTGTGGGCGCAGGAAACTTGAGGGGTTCTAACCTTAGTACGAGAGGACCGGGTTAGACGCACTTCTGGTGTGGCAGTTGTTCCGTCAGGGGCATCGCTGCGTAGCCATGTGCGGAAGAGATAAGCGCTGAAAGCATCTAAGTGCCAAGCTCATCCCAAGATATTGTTTCCCGGACGCAAGTCCCTAAAGACCCCCGGCAGACCACCGGGTTGATAGGCTGGACGTGTAATTGGAGTAATCCATTCAGCCGACCAGTACTAATCGGTCGTGCGGCTTGATCGCTTTTTTCCTTCTTGCAGCCACGCTTGCAAAAGCGTGGACACAAATCGGAATCAGCGAATTTAACTCGCGAATTGGGTATGCCCAAGAATCCCTGTGTGTAGTTTTCAGAGAACCCCGGTTTCCGTTCCGGAAACGCTCTTTGACGCGGATTGCTGGACGAAGTTGCTGTTCAACCTGCAACTCTCAACCTTCAACCTGCAACCAGTTTTTGGTGGCCATAAAGCTGTGGTCCGACCCGTTCCCATTCCGAACACGGCCGTCAAACACAGTCTTGCCGATGGTAGTAGTCCTATAGGTTCTGCGAGAGTAGGTAGCCGCCAGTCTTTCCAAAGCCCCGAAACGAAAGTTTCGGGGCTTTGTGTTTCCACGGACAGAATCCAGAATCCAGGAGATCAACTGCCAGGAGCAAAGTCGTCGGCATGCCTGGATTCTGAATTCCGGCCTCTGAATTGCGAATTCCGCCCCCCAGTTCCTCAAAGTTGACATTGCAGCCGGCAGCCCAATCCCTTTAGTCTGCCCCTGTGAGCCGCGCTAAAAATCCAATTTCTTTCTGGGTCCCTATGACCTGGTGCCTCGTCCTCGCACTCTTCTCCGCCGGGTGCGCCTCCAGTTCCATCTGGGAAAAACAAGCCTGGCGCCCGTCCGATTACCCCGACCTTCGCCTCGACGTCAATTCCACCAACAACGACCTGCTCGTTCAATACACCGAGCAAATCGAAGACACCAAGCATACCCGGCACCGCGCTTACTGGCTCTGGGCTTCCACCAACAACATCGCCGAAAACGGCCAGCCCATCTTCGTCAAGCCGCCCGCGAACGGCCGCGGCCTCAGCCCGCTCCCCGTCTTCGAGAAAAAACCCGCCAGCCTTCCGCCCCACGGCTACCTCGCCGTCGCCACTCACATGGAACAAGGATTCGATCTCTGGTGGGACGGCCAGTTCCTCGGCCGCTTTTACCTGCCCGTCTACACCGAGACTCCCAAGGCCACAGGCTGGCGCATCGTCGCCACACCGTTCGCCGCCATGGGCGACGCCACCGTCATCATCCTCGTTGTCGCCGTCACCGTCGGCCTGACCGTTGGAATTCTCTGGGCCGAAAACAAGGCCAAGTAATCCATCCGAAAATGAACCCCGAGTCGATGCGCCGCTCCCTCGCGATCGCCGCCGCCACCGCGCTCCTGCTGCCCGCCCTCCCGTCCGCCTCCCGCGCCGAACCCTCCGGCGGCCCTTACGGTCCCGTCATGCAATCGTACCGCGTGCCGGACAATGCGCCTCACGTGTTTTATGTCGCACCCGGTGGCGCCGCGCAAAATGCCGGCACCAACATCGACGAGCCCACCACCCTCGAGAGCGCCGTCGGCCAGGTCCGGACCGGCGACGCGATCATTCTGCGCGGAGGCGAATACCGCACCGGCGGCCTCGTCCTGAACCAGGGCATCACGATTCAGCCGTTTGCCGGCGAGCAGCCGGTGCTGAAAGGCACCCGCATCGCAAAAGACTGGCAGGCGCAGCAGAACGGGCTGTGGTGCTGCTCCTGGCCCACCTTGTTTCCGGCTAAGCCCGCCGACTGGTGGCGCCGGAGTTCCGAGGGCCGGAAAACCCCGGTCTACCGGTTCAACAACGACATGGTTTTCGTCGACGGCGAACAACTCAAGGCCGTCGGATGGGAAGGCGAAATCGACGCGCACTCCTACTACATCAATTACGACGCCGGCCAGGTCTACATCGGCGTGGACCCGTCGAAGCACACGGTGGAAATCACCGCGTTCGACGGCGCCCTGACGCGGACCAATGGAGTCGCTCACGGCAAGCGTTCCGACGGGAAGGGCTACACGATGCGCGGGATCACTTTCACCCAGTACGCCTACCGCGCGCTGGAAGTGCTGGGCAAGGAACCCGAAGGACTGGCGGATCCCGCCACGTTCGGCAAGGACGTCGTCGGTACCACGCTGGAAAACGTCGCGATCACCCATTGTTCCCGCGTGGCCGGATATTTTCGCGGCGACCGGCTGGTCATCCGGAACTGCCTCATCAGCGACACGCGGACGGAGGGCCTGTTCATTCTCAGCTCGGCCGACTGCCTGCTGGAGAAAAATGTGTTCCGGCGAAATAACATCGACGAAATCACCGGTTATTACCCCGCCGGCGTCAAAATCTTCAATCAATGCCACCGCGCCACCTGCCGCGACAACCTCGTCATCGACCAGCCGCATTCAAACGGCATCTGGTACGACGTCGGCAATGTCGACGGCGTGTTTGTGGACAACTGGGTGGAGGGCGCCCAGGACGGATTCTTCTTCGAGATCTCCAAGGGCGCGATCTGCGCCGGGAACGTGTTCATCCGCTGCGACAAGGGCGCCCGGGTGTTGAACAGTTGCGATGTCAAAATCTGCCAGAACACGTTTGTCGACACCGTGGCCTCCATCGAACGGACGGATCGCAGTGCCGTGAACGATCATTTCGGCTGGCATCCGAGCACCGGGCCCGACGTCGATCACCGGGAGGGGCATGTGTTCCTCAACAACGTGCTGGCCGCGGGGGAGGGATTCCACAAGCCGCTGCTCCGGTTCGACCAGTCGCCGGTGTTGTGCGGCAAACTCACCCGGCCGCAAGTGGACGCGCTGGATGGAAATTTCTACGTGCGCGCCTCGACGAACGGGCCGCTGGTGGCCTGGAGCCCGATTCCCACGAACAATTGCCAGACGGAATTCAGTTCGCCCGAGGAATTGCATCGACGCATCCCGTTGTTTGCGGCCCACAGCGTGCAATGGGAACGCCCGCTCGGCGCCGTTTTCCAGAGCCCGCAACTGAACCACTACCAGCTCATCTCCGGCCTGAAGCCCGTCAGCACCATGGGTCTCCCCGCCGGCGTGCGCCAGGTGCTCGGTTTCCCGGACGCGACACCCTCCCTCCCGGGCGCCTACCAGCCGCGCCCCTAAATCCGTAGCCGCAATCTTGAGATTGCGGAAATTTACCTCGGGCTCCGGATTCCAAGTTCCCCGCCGCAAAGCAGCCCGCCCGGCAGCTACAACATTCCGCCGCAATACCGCCCGGCAGACCCGGTGTCACATCTAGACATTCAACATTTGAACAATTCTTAGCCAGTTCTTGACCGTTTTAAGGGTCAAATGTTGAATGTCTAGATGTGACACCGGGTAATTGCATTCGTGAGATTGCGGTTCCGCGCCGGCGAAGGCGCCGCGGTTTTACAATCGCGGCTGAGTGCCTGTCGCAGCCGCGATCGTGAGATCCCGGAAGTTTACCGCGGGCTCCAGATTCTAAATTCCCCGCTGCAATGCAGCATGCCCAGCAGGTACAACATCCCGTCGTAATACCGCCAGCGGCCGTTGGGGACCGGGGTGTTCCACAAGGCTTCCACGAAATCCCGGGTGCGCGCCTGCGTCGCGGCCAGGCCGGCGCCTGCGTTCATCGACACCAGCGCCGTCGTGTGATCCGTGTTCAACTGGCGGGCACCGTCCAGGGTGAAACGATCCCCGTAATTCGTCAGGCCTCGGGATTCGAAGAAAGCCTGAAGCCGGTCACTGAGTTGTTGCTCCCGCGGGTCCGCCGCCCACCACGCCCAGTCCACCGACCAGTTCATTGCCGTGCGACAGGCGTCAGAGGCGAAGTTGGCCGAGTTCGGATTCCACGGGGCAGCCCACGGCGAGCCGTCGAAGTTGGCGTATTCGGGTGACAGCCCTGTTTTGGGGTGGGTGGTTTTCTGGAAAAACTCCCGGCTTGCCGCCGCCGCTTCCTTCCAGAACGCCCGGTCCTCTTCGGGCCCCCAGAGTGCCCACAATTCGTAAAAGGCCGGCAGATGGTAGGAAGGATCCGTGTGTCCCCAGTTCGCCTGGTCCGTGGTGAACCGCACCATCCGGTGAGAGTCGTCGAAGATGGGGCCCGCGGTTTTCGTGCCGCCTCGAATCTTTCCCCGGATGACTTCGCGATGCCGCAGGTGCGACAGCAGCCGGTTCGCCTCGGACCGATAATCATAAATCCCGGCGTTGGTTCCCCACCGGTTCGCGGCGAAATGCAGCGCCATGGCAAAGTACTCCTCGCCGTCAGGCGCCGGCATTTCGTCATTCGCCACGCCGTTGGTCCGCATTGACCACGAAAAATAGCCGAAGGCTGGATGATTGGTCGCGGAATGATACATGAACGTCCGGGCCCAGTTCCACAGGGCGTCGAACTCCTGTTTTCGATCCAGTTGCACGGCGATCATCATGCCGTAGGACATGCCTTCCGACCGCACATCCCCGCTGCCGGTATCGTAGAGGTATGCCAGCGGGCCGTTTGAGTTGGATCCGGCTGCGAAGAACACCGCCTGCGTTCGCGGGTCGCCGTGGAACAATTGTTGAAATCCCGCCTGGACCTTCGCGGTAATTTCCGCGGCGGAATGCCCCGCTTCGGCAAACAGGTTGCGATAACGGCCGGTGGCATGGGCGCCCGCGGCTTTTTCCTCGGCTGAAGCAAGGCCTCCCCACATCCACAGTGCCATTGCGAAAATAGAAAAGATGGCTCTCATCCGGGGGCCGGGTGAAAATCGTAAATCGAAAATCATCAATTGAAAATGCAGAGAAGTGGTGGTGGGAGAAGGATTCGAACCTTCGTAGGCGTAAGCCAGCAGATTTACAGTCTGCCCTCGTTGGCCACTTGAGTATCCCACCGATACACCCGGTTCCGGCCCACAGGCCGACAAACGGGCCAGCATTCTGCCGAAAACATGTCGAAGGGCAAGATCATTTGTGTTCCCAGGGATGGTTTAACCACGGATGGACACGGATGGACACGGATAAGAATTTGACGCGAATTCCCGCTAATTGTTTCCGGGCAAATTCGTGGTAATTCGCGTCAATTCGCGTCAAAGCCTTGAGTCTTTATCCGTGTCCATCCGTGTCCATCCGTGGTTCAAGCCTCCGTTTCCCTTGTCATTCCGGCTTGCGCCACCTAGTTTGAACCGATGTTCGATTCGCTCAGCAGCAAGCTTCAGAACGCGTTCCGCAATCTGCGCGGGCTCGGCAAAATCTCCGAGTCCAACGTCTCCGACGCCCTCCGCGACGTGCGCCTGGCGCTGTTGGAAGCCGACGTCAATTTCAAGGTGGCCCGGGATTTCATCGAGCGCGTCAAGACCAAGGCCCTCGGCCAGGAAGTCATCCAAAGCATCCAGCCCGGACAGCAAATCATCAAGGTGATCCACGACGAACTGGTCGACCTGCTCGGATCCCAAAACGCCGCCTTGTCGCTCTCGGGCAACCCCGCATGCCTGATGATGGTCGGGCTCCACGGCTCGGGCAAAACCACGTCCAGCGGCAAGCTCGCCCGGCTGCTGCACAAACAGGGCAGGGCGCCTTTGCTGGTCGCGGCCGACGTCTATCGTCCCGCGGCCATGGACCAGCTCGAAACGCTGGGCAAACAGCTCGACATCCCCGTCTTCCTGAAACGCGGCGAAACCGATGTGTTGAACATCGCCCGCGGCGCGCTCGAATTCGCGAAAGCGAACAACCGGAACATCCTTATCTTCGACACCGCCGGCCGGCTGCAGATTGACGAACCGCTCGTCCAGGAACTCGTCCGGCTTCGCGACCTGGTGAAGCCGCAGGAGATCCTGCTGGTGCTGGACGCCGCCACCGGCCAGGAGGCGGTGAACGTGGCGACCCATTTCGACCAGGCGCTGAACATCAGCGGCGCGGTCCTGACCAAGCTGGACGGCGACGCGCGCGGCGGCGCGGCCCTCAGCCTGAAGGCCGTGACGGGCAAGCCGATCAAATTCGCCGGTGTCGGCGAAAAACTCGACGAGTTCGAACCGTTCCACCCCGAACGCATGGCCTCCCGCATCCTCGGCATGGGCGACGTCGTCAGCCTCGTCGAACGCGCCGCGGAAACGGTCGACCTCGAGGATGCGAAAAAACTCGAGGAGAAAATGCGCAAGGGGCAGTTCACGCTCGAGGATTTCCTGGAGCAACTGCGCCAGATGAAAAAGCTGGGCTCGCTCGAATCGATCGTCGGCATGCTGCCGGGCGGATCGGAGATGCTCAAAGGCGCGGATCTCAACAAGCAGGAAAAGGAATTCAAGCACATGGAGGCGATGATCTGCTCCATGACGCTGAAGGAGCGGAAGAATCCGCAGTTGCTCAACGCCAAGCGCCGTCAGCGGATTGCGAAAGGCAGCGGCACGACCGTCACCGAGCTGAACACGATGCTGAACAAGTTCGGCCAGATGCAGCAGATGATGAAAAAAATGGGCAAGTTTTCCAAAATGCTCTCCCGCATGGGAGGCGGATTGCCGGGAATGTTCGGAAGATGAGTGTCGCGCGACGGGCGCGAAGGCGGCGAAGGGGAAGAACCTTTTTTCAGGCTTGGTCTAGAGTTTTTACTTCACTGGCCGCTCCTTCGCCCCCTTCGCGGCCATCGCGCGACCCCGCTTGTTTCCGCCGGAATTTCAGTTATTTTGTTGCCGTGATCCACGACCCGTCTTTGGACGATTTGCTGCAGAAAGTGTGGGATGGCGACCGTGTCAGCCGCGCGGAAGCCCTGCGCCTTGACCGGCTGCCCCTCGAGGAACTCGGCGCGCTTGCCGACCGCCGGCGCCAGCTCGCGCGCCAGAACGCCTACGACGGACGCGGCAACGACATCGTCACCTACATCGTCGATCGCAACATCAATTACACAAACGTCTGCAACGTCTATTGCAAATTCTGCGCGTTCTACCGGACCGAAAAGGACTCCGACGCCTACGTGATTTCGCTGCCTGAATTGGATCAGAAGATCGAGGAAACCATCGCTCTGGGCGGAACGCAAATCCTCATGCAGGGCGGGCACCATCCCAAACTCAGCAAACAGTGGTACCTCGACCTTTTGTCCCACATCCGCTCGAAGTTTCCCCAGGTGAACGTGCACGGTTTCAGCCCCAGCGAGTTCATCCATTTCCGCGACGTGTTCCAGGAGCCGCTCGAGAAAATCATCTCAGACTTCGCCGCGGCCGGGCTGGGATCCATCCCGGGCGGCGGCGGAGAAATCCTGGTCGACCGCGTGCGGCAGCAGGTCTCGCCGTTGAAGGCGATGAGCGATGACTGGCTCGAGGTGATGGACGTGGCGCACCGGCTTGGGTTGAACTCCAGCGCGACGATGATGTTCGGGCATGTCGAGACGGTGGAGGATCGCATTGAACACCTGGACCGGTTGCGGGTTCAGCAGGACAAGAGCAAGGGGTTCACGGCGTTCATCTGCTGGACATTCCAGGCCGAGCACACGCGGCTTAAAGCCCCGACTGTCGGGGCGCACGAGTATTTACGCACGCAGGCGCTGGGGCGGATTTACCTGGATAATTTTCCCAGCGTCCAAAGCTCCTGGGTGACCCAGGGCCAGGAGGTCGGGCAGGTGGCGCTCAAGTTCGGGGCGAACGATCTCGGCAGCATCATGATCGAAGAGAACGTGGTGTCCCAGGCCGGCACCACTTTCCGCATGACGGTTCCGGACATGCAGCGGCTGATCCGCGAACTCGGCTACGAACCCCGCCAGCGCGACAACTGGTACCGGCTGGTCGGCGCACCGTAGCCGCGATCGTCAGATCACGTTCTTTTGGCGCGCCAGGATCCGTGATCTGACGATCGCGGCTACGCTGGAAATCCCGACGGACTGTGCTAGCTTGCGGACATGACCCCGGAAAAGCACAGGTCGCACCTGCTGGTTTTTGCCGTTTTTCTGGCGGCCGCCATTCCGGGCCCCGCCGACCCGGCCGGCCCGTCCAACACCCAAACCAACGTCGCCATGACTCAGCCCTTTCATAAACCGTCCGCGGATCAATTGAAGAAATCGCTCGACCCGATGCAGTATCACGTCACCCAGGAAGCCGGGACGGAACCGCCGTTCCGGAATCTTTACTGGGACAACAAAAAAGCCGGCATTTATGTGGACATTGTGTCGGGGGAACCGCTATTCAGCTCGCTCGATAAATTCGATTCCGGCTGCGGCTGGCCCAGCTTCAGCAAGCCGCTTGCGAACAATCGCGTGGAGGAGCGGACGGATCGTTCGTTCGGGATGGAACGCACCGAGGTTCGATCCAAAACCGCCGACTCGCATCTCGGCCATGTTTTCGACGACGGCCCGGGTCCGACGCACCTGCGTTATTGCATCAACTCCGCGGCCATACGGTTCATCCCGGTCGACCAGATGGAAAAAGCCGGCTATGGGGCGTACCTGGAACCGTTCATCAAGGCGGGCCAATGGTCCCGGCCGGCGGCGGCGACAGGAACCAACGCCCCGGCGGGCAGTCCGTCCACAAAGTAGGAGCCGACGTAAGGAGGCTCTGACATGCCCGGAAGAGTTCGCGTTTTCTGAATTGAATGGAGCCTCCTTACGCCGGCTGCTACGTCCTGGTTTTAAGTAGAAGCCGAGGCGACGAGGCTCCGACTTTTATGGGGTGCTTGCCGCCGCCGCCAGCGCTCGCAACTTCGCGTGGCGCTCTTTTTTCGGCATTTCCGCCAGCAGTTTTACGGAGCCGTAAAACCAATCCAGGTTGCCCGCGTCCAGCTCCAGCAATTCCTCGAAGCCCGGCAGCAGCTCGTAGTAATTCGCCAGCGAATTCAGCTTTGCATTGTTGAGGCCGGGTCCGAACCACTCGTCATAACCCGCGCTCCCGTTCCACCCGGCCCGCAGCGTTGCATAGTCGCTGCGGAGTTGATCCAGGATCTGCTGCTTTTCCTGCGCCACCCGCTCCGGCGGCCCCGGCGGATGCGCCGCGGCCCGGACTTTTCCGTTTTCATCGCGCGTGTCGCCGTAGGCGGATTCCAGGGTGCGGCGGGCGGACAGGACGAGTTGGGCAAACTGCCGGTTGCGGCGGAGCGACGTTTCGTAGCGCGCGAGCAGGTTGGTTTGACCCGTTGCGGCCAGCCAGCGCCGCGCGCCTTCCTGCCCCACCGTGGTCGCGAACGCCTCGTTGAAATCCGTGTCGCCCGCCGCGAAAAGTTTCTGGTGCGCGAGTTCGTGGAACAGCACCTCCGCGACCTCCGGCTCGGGTTGGTCCAGGAACGTGTTCAGCACAGGATCCTCGAACCAGCCCAGCGTGGAATACGCCTCAACACCGCCGACAAACACATCGTAACCCTGGCGCCGCAGGACCGCCGCGTAGTTCGTCGCCTGCGCTTCCTCAAAATATCCACGGTATTCCAGGCGTCCCACCAGCGGGTACCACCAGGTTTTCGGCTGGAGCGAATTCGTCGGCGCCGCCTGCACGCTCCACACGACATACGGCCGGTGCAAATCCACATAGGTCCGGTAATGGCCATCCACCGGCAGGTCCAGGTTCGTGGCCGCGAACTCGCGCAACGCCAGCACCAGCTCAAGCTGGCCGCGCAGGCGGTCGGGTGTGGACGACTTCGCGAGGATTGAGTCGATGGATTGGCGGCGGGCGACGATCTGGTATTGGCCGTGGATGGCCTGGCTGTAA
>JAXMHQ010000061.1:0-10339 GCA_046346665.1 Verrucomicrobiota bacterium | reverse complement strand
TGGGCGGCCGCGAACGCGAGGTGCCCGTCGACGAACTCCGACCCGGCATGCGCCTGCTGATCAAGCCGGGCTCCCAATTTCCGGTGGACGGCGACATCGTCAAAGGTTCCACCGCCGCCGACGAATCGAACCTGACCGGCGAAGCCACGCCGGTCGAGAAGGCCGTCGGGGATGCCGTGCTCGCCGGCACATTGAACCTGTGGGGCGCCGTCGAACTCGGCGTCACCCGCCCGGCCGCGGAAAGCGCGCTTTCAAAAATCATTCACCTGATCCAGGACGCGCAGCGCCAGAAAGCCCCGGCGCAACGGCTGATCGACCGGTTCAGCAGCATTTACACCTACGGCATTCTCGCGCTGACTTTCGCGATGTTCTTCGCCTGGTGGCTGATCTTCCGCTTGCCCGCGTTCAATGACCAGGGCTCCCAGACCAGCGCCTTCTACCGCGCCATGACCCTGCTCGTCGTCGCCTCGCCCTGCGCGCTCGTGCTGTCCATCCCCTCCGCCGTCCTCGCCGCCATCGCCTCCGGCGCGCGCCAAGGCATCCTGTTCCGCGGCGGCGCCGCCGTCGAAAAACTCGCCGAGGTCCGGACCGTGGCGCTCGACAAAACCGGCACGCTGACGACCGGCGAATTGCGCGTCGAAAAAATCGAGAGTTTTCCCGCCGGACGCGAAAAGGAACTCGCCCGGCTCGTCTATTCGCTGGAAAAACTTTCCAGCCACCCGCTCGCCCGCGCCATCACCCGCTACGGCAAACAGGAAGGACTCGAAGCCATCAACCTCGCCGGGTTCGAATCGGTCACCGGCCAGGGCCTGCGCGCCCGCTGGAATGACGCCGATATCTTCCTGGGCCGCCGCGACTGGGTGCTCTCCAACAGCCCCGTTGGAAAAGATTCCCGGCCGCCCCGGGACCCCGACAGTCCCGCCCTTTCCGAGGTCTGGCTCACCCACGGCAACCTGCTGGGCCGCGTCGGGCTCCGCGACGACATCCGGCCTCAGTCGCGCCCGGTGCTCGAGGCCATGCGCGCCGCCGGCCTGCGATCCGTCGTCCTCACCGGCGATCACCAGGCCGCCGCCGATCATCTCAAGTCGCAACTCCCCGTTGACGACATCCGCGCCGAACTGCGGCCGGAAGACAAGGTGGCGGCGATCCGCGAACTGGGCCAATCGGGCACCCGGGTGGCAATGGTCGGGGACGGCGTGAACGACGCGCCGAGCCTCGCGGCCGCGCACGTGGGCGTGGCGATGGGTGCGCGCGGTGCGGACGCGGCGCTCGAACAGGCCGAGGTGGTGCTGATGCACGACCGGCTCGAAAATTTCCTGGCCGCCTTCCAGCTCAGCCAGCGCGCCCGCGGCGTCATCCGCCAGAACCAGTTCATCTCCCTCTCCGTCGTCGTGCTCCTCGTCTCCTTCGCCATCGCCGGCAGCATACCCCTCACCCTCGGCGTTATCGGCCACGAAGGCAGCACCGTCATCGTCGTCATGAACAGTCTCCGCCTCCTCGTCTCCCGCAAAACCGGCGGCTTAGCCTGAACGATTCAATTTAAAAAGAACTCAAACTCACGCAGAGGCGCAGAGGACGCAGAGATTCGCCGAGAACTGGCGGCTTTTTCGGGGTCACCGGCTGGTGAGCGATTTGCCTGACCCGTTTCTCTGCGGCCCTCCGCGTCCTCTGCGTCTCTGCGTGAGTTTGATTTTTTTGAACTGCATAGAGACGGTTTAGCCGGACTGAATCTTAAGCATGGATCCGCACAGATCCACACGGATGAACAGGCAACAATATTCTTACCCCTTTCGCGTATTTCGCGCGTTTCGCCGTTAAGAATCACCTTCCCTTGGACCCGCTTCGTTCCCTGCTGCAGACTTAAGTCCCCGCTTCACCCGTGTCCGTCCGTGGTGAAATCGCCACCGCCTTTGGACTTCCCTTCCGTGCCCTTTTGGTTTTGAATGAAGCCATCGCTGGCGGGGCACGCCGGGTTTGGGTGGGCACAGGGTCAGAGGTTGTCGGGAGTGGAAGGCTGATTTATGGCTACATCGGTACCAGCACGCTGCATCCTGGTGGTCGACGACGAACCGCTCGTGTGCGATTCGGTCAAACGCGTCCTGATGCGCGACGGACACAAAGTCGAAGCCGTCGCCGGCCCCGTCGAAGCCCTCGCCCTGCTCGAATCCCGCTCGTTCGATCTCGTCTTCGTCGATTACATCATGCCCGGAATGAAAGGCGACGCCCTCGCCGCCGCCATCAAGAGTCTCCGCCCGCAACAGCCCGTCGTCCTCATGTCCGCCACCGCCGACACGCTGGAAATCTCTCCCATGGCGGGCGTGGATTCCATGATCGGCAAGCCGTTTGAACTGGACGACCTGCGCCGCCTGATCGCCAACATCCCTTCGGTACGGTCCGGCGGACAGGAACGGGTCTGAACGGGAGACAGGAAGGATTTTTTACAGGAGGCCGCAGAGGTAACAGAGGGGGGACTTGAGAAATTCTCTGCCACCTCTGCGAGCTCCTGAAAATTCTTCCCCTCCTCTGCCTGCTAACACTCGGCCATTTTGCCGAGGAACTTGTTCCGGCAATCCGGGCAGACGCCGTGCGTGACCGAGGCGCCCGCGGTGACCGACAGGAATTTTTCGATCTGCTCCCAGTATCCGTCGTCGTTGCGCACTTTCTTGCACCAGGCGCACACGGGCAGCAGGCCGCTGAGCGTTTCAATCTGGCTGTTCAACTGCGCCGTCTTGCGCAACGTCGCCAGCGCGTCGGCGCATTCGCCCAGCAGCAGCGACAACAGCGAAAACGCGATCTCCCGGCCCGGCGCACCCTGGGGCTGCTGCAATCCGCAAAACATCCCGACCACCTGCGATGACAGCGACAGGGAATGGAACACGCCGTTCTCGATCTGTTCGGGAGGCCCGCTCTGGAAAAACACCGCGGAATTCTGACGCAACGCCCAGGCGAACCGCTTCGACCGCGTCTCGCTCTCGAACACCTCCTCCAGCCGCGCGCGCGCCGCATCCGGCCCCGCCAGTGCCAGTTCAAACGAGAAATCGGACGGGTTCACCAGCCAGAAACCGGCCGTGTGGAACAGGTCGAGCCCCGCGATGTAAGCCCGGCACACCTGCAAAATGCCCTGCGTGTTTTCCTGGGCGTGAAGTTCGCGCCGGAAATGTTCCAGCGCGGAAAAAAGACTCAGCAGATCGCGGCGCGCATCCAGGCTTCCCAGTTTGCCCAGCCCCGTTTTCAATAAATCCGGATAAACCGAATCGAATCCCTCGCTCATGCCTGCTCTGCCTTGGCCAGGAACGCGTCCTGCACCGCCTCGATATGCTCGTCGATCCCCGACACGATTCCGGAGAGCGACACGGCCTGGAGACCGATCGAGGACCAGGCTTTCATGCTCAGCGGCGGCACGTGCCGCTCACCCGAGCTGCCAATCTGCATCGCGTTGACCAAATGATCCGCCACGTGCACCACCGCCGCCTCTTCCCGGGCGGTCTCGGCGGACACGGGATGATGATGATACGCCACCGCCTGGATGAGGTGGACCGGGTATTTCCAGTGGCGCAACAGCGCGTCGGCGATCTGTTGGTGATCGAACCCCAGCACGCGCGTCTCGGCTTCCCGCAACAGGAGCCGTTCCTTCCGGTAAAGCTGGAAAATCTTCTGGGTCTCGTCCGGCGCCTCGGAAAACAACACCAGCCGGCCCACGTCATGCAGCAACCCCGCGACAAAATACTTGTCCGCCTTCGGCATCCGCAGCTCCATCGCCAGCAGCCGAGCCCCGATCCCGCACGCAAGGCTGTGGCGCCAGAAGGATTCCATGCTGACAAAATCGTCCCCGACACCCGCGAACTTCTCCACGATGCTCGATGCCAAAATCAAATCCTGCACCTGCTGAATGCCGATCAGGCTGATCGCCTCCGTCACCGTCGCCAGCCGGCTCGAAAATCCGTAAAACGAACTATTCCCCAGTTTCAACAACCGCGCCGTCAAATCCGGGTCGCGCTCAATCGCCTCCGCCACGGTCACCAGGTTGCACTGCGGCGATTCAATCGCAGTCTCGATTTCCTGCAGGACCGGCCCGTAGCTCCCGAGGCTGGACGGGATGCTCGTGACGAGTTCCTGGATGCTGGGTACGCTCATGTCAGGCCGCCCTCTCCTTCCGCGCGCGACGCTGCAACATCAGCTTCGCAATCTCCACATAAACCGGGTTGGCGTCATCCGGGTGCCAGAACAAACTCCGGATCTCCTCGGTCAGCCGGGCCACCGCCTCCGGCGAAAGCTTCGCAAGCGGGTCCGCGTCCTCCACCGCGCCGGACTTCTGCACCTCGATCTCCGGCACGCCCCAGGCCTGCAGAATCCCGATCTGGCGCTCCGTCAATGTACACCCGGCTGGAATCAGCAGCATGTTATCGATGTTTTTGACATCGCCCGCCACCACCATTCCTTCCTGCAGCAATTCGGTTTTGATTCGCGGCATGTTCTGGGGCCCTGCGTCGCAATCCATTGAATCGCGGCGCTTTTCGCCGGATTCGTATCGGCTTTACGCGCTTCTGCTTTAGGATTTTAATGGAATTCCGGCCCAAAATTGACGATTCTGGGCGCCGCACTCGATGCAAACCGACGCCACCCCTTCCCGCCGCGACTGGTCGCCCGCCTCCTGGCAGGGCCTCCCCGCCGTGCAACAACCCGTTTACCCCGACCCCGCCGCCCTCCAGCGCGCCTTGTCCGACCTCGCCCACCTGCCCCCGCTGGTCACCAGTTGGGAAATCGAAAACCTCAAAACCCAGCTCGCCGAAGCCTGCCGCGGCGAACGTTTCCTGCTCCAGGGCGGCGATTGCTCCGAAAGCTTCGCCGACTGCGAATCCGCCGCCATCGCCAGCAAACTCAAAATCCTCCTCCAGATGAGCCTCGTCCTCGTCCAGGGCGGGAAGAAACGCGTCACCCGCGTCGGCCGGTTCGCCGGGCAATACGCCAAGCCGCGGTCGGCCGACACCGAGACGCGCGGCGGCGTCACCCTGCCCTGTTACCGCGGCGACATGATCAATCGCGCCGGATTCACCGCCGCCGAGCGCACCCCGGATCCCGAGTTGCTCCTCCGCGCCTACGAACGATCCGGACTCACCATCAATTTCATCCGCGCACTCATCGAAGGCGGCTTCGCGGATCTGCACCACCCGGAATACTGGGAACTCGGATTCGTCTCCCGCTCCCCACACGCCGCCGAATATACCCGCATGGTGGAATCCATCGGCGATTCCCTCCGCTTCATGGAAGCGCTCTCGGGATCCGTCATGGCCGACATCAGCCGCGTGGATTTTTTCACCAGCCACGAGGGATTGCTGCTGCCCTACGAACAGGCCCAGACCCGGCAGGTGCCGCGCCGCACGGGCTGGTATAACCTGTCGACCCACTTTCCCTGGATCGGCGAACGCACCCGCGCCCTGGACGGCGCCCACATCGAGTTCTTCCGCGGGATCGCCAATCCCGTCGGCGTCAAAATCGGACCGTCCCTCGGCCCCGACGACCTGCTCCGGCTCGCCGACACGCTCAACCCGGCGAATGAACCCGGCCGCCTCACGCTCATCCACCGGTTCGGATCGGATAAAGTCGAGAAATGCCTCCCGCCGCTCGTGGCCGCCATCCGCCGCGAAGGGCGCCAGGTGCTCTGGTGCTGTGATCCCATGCACGGCAACACCGAAAGCACCAAGTCCGGCATCAAAACCCGCCGCTTCGAACGCATCCTGTCCGAACTCGAAGTCTCGTTCCGCCTGCTCGAACAGGGCGGCGCCCACCTCGGCGGCGTGCATTTCGAACTCACCGGCGACAACGTCACCGAATGCATCGGCGGCGCCAGCGGCGTCACGGAATCCGACCTCGCCCGCGATTACCGCACCCAGCTCGATCCCCGGCTCAATTACGAGCAAGCCATGGAAATGGCCCTGCGCCTCGCGCACCTGATGTCGCGCCAGAACATTTCAACCACGGGTTCACACGGATGAACTCGGATTCCAGCGCGGCTTTCGAAGGCTCAATGCGACTGGGACGATTCCTCGTTTTCGCCTGCCTGTTCGCCTGCGGAAAAGCGCCGGCGGCCGATTGGTTCGTGGCCACCAACGGTTCCGATGCCAGTTCAGGCTCGAGCCTCGCCGCCCCGTTTCAAACCCTGCAACGCGCCGCCGGCGCGGTTCAACCGGGCGACACCTGTTGGATCCGCGGCGGCACCTACCGCGAAACACTCGCGCCGGCCGTCTCCGGAACTCCCGCCGCCCCCATCACCTTCGCCGCCTGGTCCAACGAACCCGTCACCCTCAGCGCCTGCGACCCCGTCGCCGGCTGGACTGCGTCGTCCAACTCGATGTTCCAGGCCGCGGTCTCCTGGACCCTGGGCGACGGCTACGACCAGTTGTTCGTGGACAGCGCCCTCGTGCACCAGGCCATTTTCCCCAACTGGGGCGTCGGCGGACTGTTCGGCCCGGGCGGCGTCGCGGGCGTCACGATCGATCCCACCAACCCCGCCGTTCTCTACAGCGCCGCGTGGTCCGGTAAACCTGACAATTACTGGGCAGACTCCTGGTTTTTCGGCAGCGTCGGCTACGACTGGTCCTGCCAGTGCGCCCGCGTCGTCAGCTCCACCGGCAACCGCGTCACCGTCGACCCGGCCACGCAGTCCAATCCCTGGTTCACCGGCTCCGGCACGGGTTATCTCCGGGGCAAAATCGCCTTCCTCGACAGCCCCAACGAGTGGCATCTCCAGGCGGGCACGACCAACACCCTGTTCCTCCGCCTCGGCGCCGGCATCGATCCCTCCACCCGCCTCGTCGAATTCAAACGGCGCCCCTGGTGCATCGACGTGAGCGGGCACGACATCGTCATTCGCGGAGTATCCTGGACCGGCGGGGCGGCGCGATTGCGGGGCGGCCGCTGCACACTGCAGGATTGCACCGGGCGTTTCCTCAGCCATTTCCAGGTGTTCAACAGCGGGTATTCGGACACCGGCAACCAGCCCCAGGGCGGCGGCGTCTGCCTCAATTCCGACCAGAACATCGTCCGCGGCTGCATCGTGTCCGACACCGCCGGCTGCGGCATCTGGAGCACCGGCAACAGCAACGTCATCACCCGCAACCGGATTTCCAACACCGATTACGCCGGCACCTACTCCGCCGGGATCACGCTCTACGGAACCGGCGACACCGTCACCTTCAACACCGTCCACACCTCCGGCCGCGACATCCTCCGCCCCACCGGCAAGTCCAGCGTGATCCGGTTCAACGATCTGTCCGACCCCGGACAGCTGTGCAAGGACGTGGGGGTGATTTACGCGTGGGGCGTCCGGGCGAACGGGACCCGCTTCGCGAATAATTGGATCCATGACAATCCGCACCCGCTGCCGTCCCCGCTGGTTTACCTCGACAACTACGACGCCGGGTTTGTTGTGGACCATAATGTGTGCTGGAACAGCGGCGGCGATTCGGGCATCCGGGTCAACGGCCCCGCGCTCGGCCATGTCATCGTGAACAACACCCTGTTCAATTGCGCCGATGTGGGAACCAACCCCTACCAGCAATTCCCCGATTACAATCCCGATCCCGCCTTCTGGACCAACGCGGTCTACAGTTTCACGGCGACCAACAACCTGTTCCTGGGCACGGCCCCGCAATCGCAGCTCGTCAACTGGGCGGCAAACGATTTCGCGCTGCTGCCCGGCGCGGCCGCGGTCGATTCGGGAGTGGTGCTGCCCGGCATGACGGATGGATTCCTGGACAGCGCGCCGGACCTGGGTGCGTGTGAAAACGGATGGCCGGCATGGAACGCCGGCGCCGACGCCCGGCCAACCCTGGCCCTCGCGGCCACGCCCGGTGTTGCGGTCCGGTTGATCGCCTCCGCCGAGGCAGGTGAATTTCAGCTCGTCAGCTGCAGCAGCCTCACCGGGTCCTGGACGGCCGTGACCAATGCGCCCCTCACCTCCGCTTCAGGCTGGTCGGTCACGCTGCCCGCGCCGGAATCAACGGCCCGGTATTATCGCCTTCAGCAAAACTAGAGCTGGTCAAGAAATACTGTAGCCGCAAAAAAGCACAAAATGCTCAAAATCAAATAAGTTTTTTGTGCCTTTTGTGCCTTTTTGCGGCCACGACTTTCTTGAGAATGCTATAGGCTAACTCTTCCACGCTCGCCCCGTGTTGATTTCGGTTGAAACCGGCCGCTCGAGACAACACTCCTGAGCCGCCGCGAGCGCGCGGCGGTTTTGCTCACTGCAAGTCTGCTGATCAGAACGGGAAGGCCGTTCCGACGGGCGAGAGCCCGCTATTCTTCCATGCTGCGCACGCCGGCGTTGCGAGCCTTGACTGCAAGAGCCTTGGCTTCAGCGGCGCCGTGCTTGCGGACGGAATACATTTTGCGGCGGACGACTCCCAGCTTGGGACTCCAGGTGGCCATCCAGTACCAGAGGTCGTGGCTGCCGCGATGCACGCGGAGTTTGCGTACCCCGACGATGCCCGAAGCGCTGGGACGGCGCTTGAGCTGCGCCCACGCGCGGCGCGACATGCTGCCATGCTTCTTCAGCAGCTTCTGATAATGCGCGCGCGCGGCGGCCAGGGCCTTTGCCTTGCCCCCCAATCGGCGGTCGGCAAAAAACGCATTGTAGATTTTGCCGTTTCTCGTCAGGCGCACAAAGAATCCATGAGTGCGCTTCTCTCGCTGGTCAATACGCGAAATGCCAGCATTAGACTTCGATTTACGTTTAGCCATAATAGGTGCGGATACAGGTAGGCTACCATACTTCCCGCACGCGGCAAGCAGGCAATGCATCACAATGCGTCTTTCACGTCAGGACGAACCTTGCAACTTGCAGGGTGCATGGCCGGAGCGACATCACATTGCAAGTTGCAGGTTGCAGGCTGCAGGTCGGATGCCGCGCCTGCCGATCCGGCGAAACTCCGTCATTCCAGGACCACGCTTGCCAGGTTGCCGGTCTGGTTCTCGCCTTGTTCCGCACGCCGCTTGTGCTACAGTTCGCGCTCTTGTGGAACTCGCAACCGAAATAAACAAACGCCGCACGTTCGCCATCATCTCCCACCCGGACGCCGGCAAAACCACGCTCACCGAAAAACTCCTGCTCTACGGCGGCGCCGTCCAGCTCGCCGGATCCGTCACCGCCCGCAAAAACCAGCGCGCCACCACGTCCGACTGGATGGAACTCGAACGCAAACGCGGCATCTCCATCAGCTCCACCGTCCTCCAGTTCACCTACGCCGGTTACAACATCAACCTGCTCGACACCCCCGGCCACAAGGATTTCTCCGAAGACACCTATCGCGTCCTCACCGCCGTCGACTCCGTCGTCATGGTCATCGACTCCGCCAAGGGCATCGAACCCCAGACCCGCAAGCTCTTCGAAGTCTGCCGCCAGCGCGGAGTCCCCATCTTCACCTTCATGAACAAGTGCGACCGGCCCATGAAAAATCCGCTCGAACTCATCGACGAACTCGAGCGCGTCCTCGGCATCGGCGCTTTCCCCGTCAACTGGCCCGTCGGCAACGGATTCGAATTCCAGGGCGTCTTCGACCGGCAAACCCGCCTCATGCACCTGTTCGAACGCACCGTCGGCGGACAGTTCCAGGCCCCGGTCGAAGTCGGCGGCATCAGCGACCCCCTCCTCCGCAGCCGCCTCGACGAAGCCACCTTCCAGCACACCGTCGAGGAACTCGAAATGCTCGAGCACGCCGGACACGATTGGAACGACGAAGCCGTCCTCGCCGGCACCACCACCCCCGTCTTCTTCGGCAGCGGCATCAATAATTTCGGCGTGCAATTGCTCCTGGACGGTTTCCTCAAACACGCCCCCGCCCCTCGCGGCCGGAAAAAAGCCGCCCCCGCGGAAGCCGCCGACACCGGAGCACCCGCGGAAATCGTCCCGCCCGAGCACCCCGCCTTCTCCGGGTTCATCTTCAAAATCCAGGCCAACATGGACCCCAAACACCGCGACCGCATCGCGTTCATCCGCGTTTGCTCCGGCCGATTCGAACGCGACATGACCGTCCACCACTCGCGCTCGGAAAAGAAAGTCCGCCTCTCCAGCTCCCATAAGATTTTCGGAAACGAACGCGAGACGCTCGACGAGGCATTCGCGGGCGACGTCATCGGGCTGGTCGGCCACGACGGGTTCGGCATCGGGGACACGCTCACCGTCGATCCGTCGATCCGTTACGATGAAATTCCGAGGTTCACCCCTGAGGCATTCGCCTACCTGCACAATCCGAACACGGCCAAGTTCAAACAATTCCGGCAGGGCCTCGACCAGTTGCTCCAGGAGGGCGTGATCCAGGCCCTCTACCTGCGGCATTCGATG
>JAXMHQ010000060.1:0-10499 GCA_046346665.1 Verrucomicrobiota bacterium | reverse complement strand
CGACATTTCTTGAGCCGCTCTAAGCCCGCGCTTCTCAGTAAGTCGCCCCGCCGATGCTCCCCGCGGCTCCCGGACGGCCGGTCTCCCCGGCGGCCGCACGCTTGCGGCACTCATCCAGCATGGCCGCGGTCGCGGTCGCCCCACATCGCGTCGCACCCAGCTCGCGCACCCGGATCAGCCCGTCCAGGTCCCGCACCCCGCCGGCCGCCTTCACCTGCACCCGGGCCGACACCGCCGCCCGCATCAAGGTCAAATCATGCTCGGTCGCACCCTGGTAGCTGTATTTGCCATCCGCCTGTTTGACGAAACCGTACCCAGTGCTGGTCTTCACCCAATCCGCCCCCGCCCGCTCGCACAGAACGCAGAGCTTGCGTTTCAGATCATCTCCGCTGAGCCCCGCGCCGCCCTGGCCGAGATAATCGTTTTCCAAAATCACCTTCACCTTCGCCCCGCGCCGGTGCGCCTCCTCGCACACGGCGCGCACATCCCGCTCCACGTAATCCCAGTCGCCGCCCAGCGCCTTGCCGATGTTGATCACCATGTCGATCTCCACAGCGCCGTCCTTGCACGCCAGCTCGGTTTCGTACCGCTTGGATTCGGTGCACGAATTGCCGTGCGGGAATCCGATCACCGCACCCACGAGCACGCTGCTGCCCTTCAGCCACTGGGCGGCGGCCCGAACGGCGTAGGGTTTCACGCATACCGAGGCCACATTGTAACGCGCGGCCAGGCGGCAGCCCGCCTCCAGGTCCGCGTCGGTCATGGTCGGATGCAGCAACGAATGATCGATCATTTTCGCAAGGTCTTCACAGGTGTGGTTCATAAATGTTGAATGGATTTAAGGGGCGAAAAGCAATTCCGGCAGCGCATCCGCCGCCAAGGCGGGCCGGGCCGGCTGGGAGACGGGGTCGGATCCGATCACGTTGAAAAATTCGTAGCGATCGCCGCGGTAAAGGGTGTCTTCGATCCAAAGCGGTCCGTGCTGGCATTCGCCGGTTGCCCGGACCCACAGGACCGCGCCGCCGGGCCGGAGCCCGAGCAACCGGGCATCGGACCGGGCAGCCGCCGCGGCGCGCAGACACTGGTGCGACGAGGTAAGTCGACGTCCGTACCGGCCCGTCAACAGGGTGTAAAGCGATACTTCCAGTTGCTTTCGGGACAATCCCGGGCACCAGCGCGCCACCAGCAGGCGCCGCTCCAGGATCAGGGGAACTCCGTCCGCCAGCCGGAGGCGCTCCACATAATAAAGCGGCTCATCCGAACCGACGCCCAGGGCCTTGCGGGCAAATACAGGGACCTTGCCGGCGCAGGTCGAATGAAATCGAAGCACGCGCGTCCCGGCGCGACGCCCGTCCAGTTGGGCTTTGCGCGTGAAGCTGATGAGCGCCCGCAGATCGTAGTGCATTCCCGGGTCGCGCACGAAGGTGCCGACCCCCTTGCGAAACTCGAGCACCCCCTCGGACACCAATCCGGCGAGGGCCTTGTTCGCGGTCACCCGGCTGACTTTGAATCGCTCCGCGACCTGGCGCTCGGTCGGAAATCGGTCGCCCGGCCGGCACTCGCCCTCCCGGACCAGCGCGCGCAGCCGCTGGGCGAGCTGCTGGTAGGCCGGCTCCCGCACCAGCGGCGTGGTGCGATCTCCGGAGGCCAATTGGACTCGTGGCATAGCCACCATATTAGGGAAAGCGGCCGCGCTGTCAACAGCCCAACGCGCCGACCGGCGCTTGACGACGCGGCAGGCCGACGCCCCGCCCTGCCGTAGCCGCGATCGTGAGATCGCGGAAGCACGGCGGGCTCACACAATCTCGGGGGGCTTGCGCCCCCGGCAAGTCTCCGCCGGGCCTCCGGACCGTCCGTAGCGCAGGCCGGCGGCCTGTGCGATGTGTCAAAGCGCCCCCCTGCCCCGGCTTGCCCTGCCATCCGTGGAATCCGTGGAATCCGCGGTTGAAAATTGTTCGCCTTTCGCTAGGGTGTCGCGCAAATGGAATCGAAATCCTCTATGAAATTTTCTGAACCCCGTGTTTTCACGAAGTGGCGCGCGGTGAAACGCTACGAGAAGAATCCCATCCTGACGGCGGACGCGGTCCCGTTCGCCTGCCGCGGTATTTTCAATTCCTCGGTCGTCAAACATGAGGATCGCTACGTGATGGTGCTGCGCTGCGAGGGTTACAATTTCTACAACTTCTTCTGCCTCGCGGAATCGCCGAACGGCTACGATTCCTGGAAGGTCGGCGAGATCGTTCCCCTGCCGAAAGACCCGGAATACCGCCGCTATGCGCGCGTCCAGTATGACCCGCGGATCACGAAGATCGGCGACACCTATCACATGACGTTTTGCTGCCATGGATCGGATGCACGGATGGGGCACATGACGTCGAAAGACATGCGGACGTTTCAGTGGGAGGGATTCATCACGGGAACGGGGTTTCGCAACACGGTGTTGTTCCCGGAGAAGGTGAACGGGCTCTACACGGCGCTGGAACGCCCGAATGCGCTGGGGGAAATCTGGGTGACGCAATCGCCCGACCTGAAATTCTGGGGCAACCAGCGGCTGCTGATGAGCAAGGAAAAGTGCTCGTTCGGCTGGGGAAAAATCGGTCCGTGCGGCACGCCGATCAAAACGCGCGAGGGCTGGCTGATCATTTTCCACGCGGTGTCGGTGGTGTGCGATTACGAATACCTCTACCACGCGGGCGTGTGCCTGTCGCGCCTGGACGATCCGTCGGATCTGATCCGGGTGGGTGACGAATGCATTTTGACGCCGGAGATGCCTTACGAGAATGCGGGTCACACGCCGAACTGTGTGTTTGCCAGCTCGCACGTGGTGGAGCCGGACGGGTCGATCAAATTGTATTACGGGGCGAGCGACCGGTATCAATGCGTGGCGGACACGAGCGTGGACGCGCTGCTGGAAGTGGCATTGAGGCGGTGACGGCTGGGGGCCGCGATCTCACGATCGCGGCTACGAAAATCACGGCGAAAGGACGCGGAAGAATTGCTGCGCGGAATTGGTGGTGTCAAAATTCCAAATGACCGGGTCCGGTCCAAACGTGCCGTTCGTGAGAACCGTCCATTGCGCCAGCGGGACCGCCAGAGAATCCGTTCCCAGCAATCGATAGTTCTGTCCTTCCTGGCCGCTGAAAGTGATCTGGCCGGTTGAACCGCCCAGCATTGCGGGTCCGGACAGCAGCGGCTCGATCAGCGGGAGGATTGATGCCGCGAGACCGGCTGGCTGCACGAGGATGTAATTACCTGAATCCGATCCGCTCAAGTTGCAGCCGGAGACCGTGACCGGCTTGGCGGTGCCGGGATCGGCGTCGGCGAACAAGGCGGAGGCGCCGGTGACATTGAGTGTCACATCGTCGCCGGGGATTGCGCCGTCGAGCCCGGCGGCGGAGGCGTCGATGGAGGCGAGGGCGCTGCCGTCGTAAACCTTGTCGGGCACGACGAGGTTGGTGACGGCGACGGCGGCCCGGGACCACGAGAGGGTTGTGCTGCTGTCGATGGTGGGGTTCAGCGACCCGCTTCCCGGATAGGAATACGTGACGGGGTAACCGATGCCGTAAGGGAGCGCGGACAGGTTGAAGTTCACCGAGAAATCGCCCGTGGCACTCGTGACGGCGCCGGTTTGGGTGATGCCGTTGACGGTGACGAGGACGGGTTCGCCGATGGACGGAAACGCGGGGCCGGTGACGGCGTTGGTGGGCCAGGATTTTTGCACCGTGCCGGCGAGGGTGAGATTCGTGTTGTTCCAGGTGGCGGACACATTGACGGCGAGGTTGTTGAGCGAAGGCGTGGGCGCCATCGCGCCGAACGCGGCCGCGACGGGAAGGATATTGCCGCTGGAATCGAAGAAGGACGCGGTGTTGAATCCGGCTTCATTGACGCCGCTCACGGCCTGGTATTCCGCGCCCCACCAGACCACGCCGGCGCCCATGCCGCACGGGGAGTTGGTCAGCACGCGGACCAGCGAAGTGAGGAATTGGACCTGGCCGTTCGTGCCGGGAGCGATGCCGTAGATGTTCGTCGTCCAGTGGGAATTATTCCATGGAAACGCGGTTTCCATGATCATCACCGGCTTGTCGTAACGTTTGATGGCGTTGGTGACGCAAATGGGCAGGTCGTTGGTCCAGGATCCGTGCCAGAACGGGTAATAACTTTCGCCGATAATGTCGCACGGGACGTTCGACGTGCGCAGGTTGTCGAAGAACCATTGTGTCGAGCCCCAGTCGCCGCCGCGATCGATGTGGATGATGATTTTAGGCATGTGGCTGCCGGCGACGTCGCTGATGCCCTGGACGGCGGAGCTGATGAGGGCGGACAACTGGCCGAAATTGGTGCTGCCGCCCACCTTGCCGTAGGGCCAGAGCATGCCGCCGGTGATTTCGTTGCCGATTTGGACGTAATCCGGCATGGCGTTCGTGGCCTGGAACGCCGCCAGGCAGTTGCTCGTGTAAGAACGCATTTTCGTCAGGAGCGACGCGTAGGTCAGCCCGTTGGTCCACGAAACCGGCACCGCCTGGTGGCCCGGATCGGCCCAGGTGTCCGAGAAATGAAAATCCAGGATGAGCTGCAGCCCGGCCTGTTTGACGCGCGCGGCGAGCGGGAGGTTGTAGGAAAGATTGTTGGTGTAATTGTAGGCGACATTGGTCTTCACCTGGGCGTCCGTGCCGGTGAACAGGCGCAGGCGCGCGGCGGTGATGCCGCGGTTCTTCAAGAGCGCGAGCGCGTCCGCGGGCTGACCGGCATCGCGGTAAACCACGCCGCGATCGAGGAAAAATTGCAGGTGCGAAAAGTCGGCGGCGACCATGAATGGAAACCCGGGGGCCGCGTTGGACTGGTTGTTGTAGAAGAGCGTTCCGACGCTGGCGCCGCCGCTGGGAGGCATGGTGACGGAGCGGTTGTACGAATTGGCGACGCCCCAGTAGTTCTCCCAGAGGATGGTGCCGGTGTTGTTGCTGTTAATGATGAATTTGTATTGCGCGGTCACGCCATTCGTCAGGAGACAGGTGATGGCGTAGATGTTCGTGTTGTCGACTCGGGCGGAAAGCAGGGTCGTGGTTCCCCAATTGTTCCAGGTTCCGGAAATTCCGACCTTGTCGCGGGACGGATTGAAATTGCCGAGGGCGGTCTGGACCGACATATCGACCTGGAACGTGCAGGTATTCGTCGCCGCGGAGGCGCCGCACGCGGCGAGGCAAATCCAGGTCCATGCGGCAAAAAGCTTGGGATTCATGGAGGCTGGAAAGCGGTCTGTACGTCTCGGTTGCAGTCGAATTGAAGCTTCCACCGAGTCCGGGGAATTGTCCAGCCTCACAAATGTGTGGGAATGTCGAAAATGCACGGAACCGTGAAGATTTGGCGGGTGCGAATCGGGTTGGATTGAAAGAAACCTGGAAAAACCTCCGAAACCTCTTGCGCTACAGAACTTCTGGTGCATTATTTAGCCCGCTTTTGGAACGCGGGGTGGAGCAGCCCGGTAGCTCGTCAGGCTCATAACCTGAAGGTCGTTGGTTCAAATCCAACCCCCGCAACCAAAGCTTTTCAGCGGGCTCAAATCCGCTCCGGCGGGGAGGTTCGCTCGATTCAAACCCTGCATCATGCCAACGATTCGATTCCGCGCAGGAAGACTTACCCAGCTACGACAAATGATTCCCTATCGGATCCACCGCCTGGTCCCGCGCCTTCTCATCCTCCTCGCGCTGGACCCGCGGGTCTCCGCGGGTGCGGTCCAAGTTGATTTCGTCGCGGCCGCGTCGCCCGCGGTTGCCGTGGAAGGGCGCTGTGTGAGGACGCCTGCCGGCGGCCTGCGCCTGGGGTTCCCGGGACAGGTGCTCCACCTGCGCGTTTCGGGTGACAGCGTGTCGATGCAGGTGAACGCCTCGAGCGCCGAGGTGTTTTTCGATGTGCAGGTGGACGGTGCCGAACCGGTGCGACTGCGCTGCCATGCCGGCGTGGGTGAATACCCGCTGCTGGAAGGGGCCGCCAAAGGGAAGCACACAGTGATCATCACGCGCCGGACGGAGAGCTGGCAGGGTACCTGCGAAGTTCTCGGGTTCAAAACCGGCAGCGGCACCACCCTGCTCCAGCCGCCGGCGCTGCCGAAACGCAAGTTGATGTTTATCGGCGATTCCATCACCTGCGGCGCCGCGACGGACATCCGGCCCAACGACCCCCTGAAAGGCAAGACCGCGCACGAAGACCAGCAGTCCAACGCCCGGCTTTCCTACGGCATGATCCTGTCCCGGCGCCTCAACGCGCAAGTCTGCCTCGTCAGTTACGGCGGGCGCGGCGTGATCCGGGATTGGCAGGGCCTGAATACCGTCTGCAACGCGCCGCAGTTTTATGAGCGGGCGCTGCCCGACGATGCCGCGGCGGTGTGGAATCCGGCGGATTACGTGCCGGATGTGATTGTGATTTGCCTTGGCACAAACGATTTCAACCAGGGTGTTCCCGACGAACATGATTTTGTGAATGCCTTCGTGGCGTTTGTCGGAAAAATCCGGCGGGACGCTCCGAAGGCCAGGATTTTTCTGGCGGATTCGCCGATGCTCGAGGATGCGCCGGGCAAACCCGCCAAGCGCACGATTCTCCACGACTATCTGCTGAAGACGATTGCCGCCTTGAACGATCCCGCGGTGTCGCTCGCTCCGGTGCGGCATTATCCGGGCGTTCCGAACAACGGCCACCCAACACGGGAGGATCACGAGGCCATCGCGGGCGAATTGGAACCGCTCATCCAGCAGGCTTTGAACTGGAACTGATCAAAACTTTACCATGAACAAACGATTCGTCTTTCCCTTTGTCGCCGCGCTGGCGGCGCTTGGCGCGGTTCAATGCCATGCGGGCGCCCTGCCCCCGATTCGCGTCAACGCCGGGGGCCACTACCTCGAAACCGCGGACGGCCGTCCGTTTTTCTGGCTGGGCGACACCGGCTGGCTCCTGATCCATTCCCTGACGCGCGACGAGTGCAGCTATTACCTGAGAACCCGCGCCCAACAGGGCTTCAACCTGGTTCAGGTGATGGTGATCGGGGAGAACGATTTGACCGACACGAACCTGCTGGGCGAACGGCCGTTCATCAACAACGACCCGGCGCATCCGAACGATGCTTACTTCGATCGCGTCGCGGAAATCGCCGACGAAGCGGCATCGAACGGATTGTACCTCGCGTTGTTGCCCGCGTGGGGAGACCAATTGACCGCTCCATGGGGCGGCGGTCCGCGCGTGTTTCGAAACGACAATCTCCCGGTGGTGCATGCGTACGCGGCATATCTCGGCCGGAAGCTGAAGAGCAAATCAAACGTGGTCTGGATGCTGGGCGGCGATCGGCCGGCCAAACTCGACGGAAGCCAGCCGGACGCCTGGCCGCAGACGATCGCGAAGTCGGCGGGCTTTGCGGCGGACTACGACTGGCGCCCGATCTGGCGGGAATTCGCGGCCGGCATTACGGATGGCGCGGGCGGAACGCCGCTGTTCCTGTATCATCCACAGGGCGGCTCGTATCGCACCTCGAAATTCCTGTCCGGCGAATCCTGGCTTTCCGTGAACGCCATGCAAAGCGGGCACGGCGGCGGACACGACATCCCCGTGTGGGACTGGGTTGCCGAGGATTACGCGCTCCAGCCGCCCAAGCCCACCCTCGACCTGGAGCCGAATTACGAGGAGTCGCCTTACAATCCCTGGCCGCAATGGGATCCCGCCACCGGTTACTTCACCGATTACGACGTGCGCAAGCAGACCTATCGATCGGTTTTCGCCGGCGCCTGCGGCGTGACGTACGGCGATCATTGCGTGTGGCAATTCGCCGGGGCGCGCAGCGAGGTCATCAACCATGCCGTTCGCGACTGGAAAACCGCCCTGCTCCAGCCCGGCGCCCGCGGCATGCGCTGCCTGCGCGACCTCGTCGAATCGCGCCCGTTCTTCTCGCGCGTCCCGGATCAATCGCTGATCGCCGGCGATCCCGGCAAAGGCGGGTTGCACCTGCAGGCGACGCGGGACACCGCGGGCTCCTATGCCTTCATCTATTTCCCCATGAACGATCAATCGGCTGAAATCAACCTCGCCCGGCTTCGTGCAAAAACGGTCCGCGCCTGGTGGTACGACCCGCGCACCGGCATCGGCACGTTGATCGGCGAATTTCCCGGCGGCGCCACGCGCGAGTTCCGCACGCCCCCGCAGGGGCCCGACTGGGTGCTGGTGCTGGACGACGCCGACAGCCATTACGCCGCACCGGGGCTGAAGGCTTTCGGAAAATGAAAAGGCCGGCTGGATGAACTCATACCGAAGCGCTTTGCTGCTTGCCGTCGCCGCCGCAATCGCATTCTTCGCACGAACAGTCGAGGGTTCGGAATTGATCGAAGTGCTGCCTCTGAGCGACCGGATTCTCGTCGCGCATTTCAAGGACGGAGACGTGCGGCACTCGACCGCCGGACAGCCGTGGGGTGAGGAGACCATTCACAACTCTCCGCTCAATCTGACAGCCGCGAAGCAGACCAATACCTGGAGCATCTCGTCCACCAACGATGCCGCCTACGCTCCTGCCCTCCGCCCGGCGCGCGTGGGGCGCAAGAGCAAGGGAACCGATTTCGCCTGGCAGCCGGCACCGACCTGGACGCTCGAACACTGGATCTACCTCGTGCTCCCCCAACCGATGAAGCACGGGGCAACCTACGTGATCGACAGCGGGACGCTCGCTTCCAATGGCCGCTCAAGGACGCTGACCTTCGACGAGGCCACGGCCCGCTCGGAAGCCGTTCACGCCAACCAGGCCGGTTACTCCACCTTGTCGCCGCAAAAATTCGCCTATGTGTTTCACTGGGCCGGCGACCTCGGCGGCGTGAATTTTTCGAACTACAACGGCCGCGCATTCCACCTCGTCAACCAGCAGAACGGCCGGAACGAGTTCTCCGGAAAAGTCGCCTTCCGCGCCCCCGCAAACCAGGCCGACACCGGCCAGCACGGACAATCGCTCAACGACAATTTCGAAGGATCGGATGTCTACGAATGCGATTTCTCGACGTTCACCAACACCGGCCGCTACGTCGTGTCCGTCGACGGCGTCGGTTGTTCGTTTCCGTTCCAGGTCGGACCCGATGTCTACCGCCAGGCCTGGATCACCACCGCGCGCGGGTTGTATCACAATCGAAGCGGCATCGCCCTGGAGGCGCCTTACACAAAATGGCCGCGCCCGGCGCCCCACAATCCGGTGCTGACTCCCGGGTTCACCAACAAACTCTTCTACACCACCGTGCGCTTCATGGAATGGGGATCCGAAGGAGGCGATTCCAACGCCCTTTCCGCCGGAATCCAGGGCAACCTCAACAGCAGCGGCTGGTACCAGGACGCCGGCGACTTTGACAGCTACATTCAACACCTGTCGATCCCGATGAACCTGCTGTTCGCCTTCGAATGCGCGCCGAAGAATTTCGCGAGCGGCGAATTGAATCTGCCGGAAAGCGGCAACGGCCTGCCGGACATTCTGAACGAGGCGTCGTGGCTGCCGCGATTCTGCTTCCGTCTGAGACACGAGCTGATGGACCGCGGTTGGAGCACGGGCGGGATCGGGCTGCGCATCTGCGGCGATGCGTTCGGATCGGACACCGTACCGCCCTCGACCTGCCATGGGTCGTGGCAAGACACCAATCGCACCTGGGTTGCGTCGGGCGCGGATCCGTGGTCGACTTATTTTTATGCCGGCGTGGCGGCGCAACTGGCGTTTTGCCTCGACCTGGCGCACGCCTCCGACCCGCAACACATCGACTGGCTGGGCGAGGCGACTAACGCGTATGCCTGGGCGCGCACCAACACGAAGCCCGGCGATGACGCGCTGAGCGGCGGCCAGGTTCCATGCCCGTTAAAATTCCTGCGCGCCTACGCGGCCGCCGCCATTTTCCGAATCACCGGCGACAAGTCATTCGAGGACCAGTTCAAACAGGACATCCCGAAAACGTCGTTCAACAACTGGTGCTGGCCCCAGGGAAATCCCAGCGCGCCGGTGATGGTTTACGCGCTGGCGGGCGGGCGTTACGGCAGCCGGTATGACTCGGACCGATTGACCTGGGCGCGCCAAAGCCTCGTCGCCAGCGCGCGGAACAATTGGCTGACATTCAGCTGCGGCCGGCGCGCGTGCCGCTGGGGCGGCGATTTCTACATGCCCATGCTGGTCGGACAGCAAACCACGCCGCTGGTCGTTGAGGGCATGGCCGCCTATGCGGCGGCGAAACGGCTCGGGCAATCCGGCGTCGCGGAGGAGTTCCTCGGCAATCTTTACACGACCGCCGATTATTTTCTCGGGTGCAACGCCGCGAACACCACGTGGGTCACCGGCCTCGGCTCGCGCAGCCCGCGCCAGGTCTTCAAGCTCGATTGCTTCTGCCTCGGCATTCACGACGGACTGATCCCCTACGGACCGTGGGTGACCGATAACACCAATTATGCCGGCATGTGGGTCACAGACCACAATTATGCCGGGCAGACGGATTATCCCGGCGGCGCCA
>JAXMHQ010000006.1:0-146989 GCA_046346665.1 Verrucomicrobiota bacterium | reverse complement strand
CGCACGTGCAGGCTGCCCGGACCGTGACAGCTTTCGCAGCCCACGTTCGCCAGCCCGGCGCCGGCCGGCCCGCGTCGATAGCCCGTCGGACTGCCGAAGCCCACCGTGTGGCAGCCGATGCATTTCGGGTCGGCATCGGCATTGCGCTCCGCCAATGTCCGGAAGGCGCGGGCGTGGGCTGAGTTTTTCCAGACAGCCGCGGCGCCGGGATGGCAGTCGAGGCATTTGTCGCTGCCCACGTAGGTGGCGGCGGTGCGGACTCCGGGAACCGTGTCCGCCGCCAGGTAACCCGGATCATCCACGGCCAGCCGGGTTTTTCGGATTTCACCCCGGTAATCCTGCATCATCTGGCGAAACGCGGCGTCCTGCGGAATCTTGTCGTTGAGGAATCGCACCTCATTGTCCGTGACCTCGGGCGGTTTGCCCGGGAACAGCCGAAGCTGGAGGATGCCGAGTGCGCGCGCCTCATTGGTGACAAAGTAAATCAGGCTGCGGTTGGCGCGCACAAGCTGTTGAGCGGGCTGGCTCACTTTGCCTCCAAGAATCACACCGCACTCGTAGAATTCACGGGCCAGGCTCACGAGTGTCTCCTCGTCCGTAAACGCCAATAGCAGGACCAGGTCCGACTTTCCGCGGACCTCCGCGAGCGCGTGCTGAATGGCGGCTTCCATCCCGCCCACCGCCACGCCGGGGCCTGGATTGCGCACCATCCGGGGATCGAGAACACCGATGAGGGCGATGCGGACATCGCCCCGCCGGACAATCAGGTACGGATCAAAAATCGGCTGGTGAGTGGACGCGTCCAGGACGTTTGCGCTGAGGACCGGCACCGTGGATTTTTGTCTCACCTCCCGGAGCTGTCCCGCGCCGAAGCAGGCTTCGCGGGCGCCGATGTTCAGGGCGTCGAATTTCATCGCTGCAAACGCCTTCAGCATGTAGCCGTATTCGATGAAGTCGTAATCCTCCGGTCCCGCGGCGGCATCGCCGATGTCCAGCCGCAGCGCGTCGCCGGGGGCTTCCGCGTCCAGGACGCTCTTGAGCCGGGTGAGCCCGCCGAACTGGCCGACAAAACATCCGCACGGCTCCAGCCGTCCGTGAGTGTCGCAGGTGAAATACACCCGCAGATCCGTGGGCCGGGGGGGTTCACGGCCGCAGCCGGCGAGCAGCGCCAGCAGCAGTGCTGCGTTAATACACCACCGCATAGGTGAAGATGTTCACGTTGACCTGCACCGGGTTGCTGATTTCATTGCCGCCGCAGCAGCAGCATCCGCTCGCGTGCGACACATCGTTCAATCCCTCCTTCGAATACACCATCACCAGCCGTCCATGCAGTTCCAGGCCCTCGAGCGATACCGGCTGCCCGTGCTTTTCCGTGAGGCGCGGAATCCGGTTCACGATGGAGAAGATCGGGTGCGACATCGGGATCTTGCCCGCGGCAAGCTCCGGGAAACAGAGCTTGATTTCCTCGCGGAAAGATTTGTCCCATTTCTCGTCGGAACAGCCCGGGCTGGCGAGGAGAAATCCGCCCTGCGTCAGGTATTTTCGGAGATTGTCGCGCTCTTTCTGGGTCAGCGTGAAGGCCTCGTCCCCCGACATCACGCAGAACGGGTAGTCAAACAGCGCGTCCGAATCCAGCCGGACCGGGCAGAATTTCCTGTTCACCCGGAGATTGGTCTGGCCGGCGACCTCCGAAAGAAAGCGGTCGGCGAAACACACCGAGCTCTTGTTCCCCGCGTAAATCAGGTTGCCGCATTGCAGCAGCCCGAGGTCGGAGTTCACCGCCGCGGCCGGCGGGTCGGGCGCCGCCAGTACCCGGCCCGCGAATAAAAGCGCCGCCGCGCATGCCAGGACCACACGGGCCCCGATCTCACTTGTTGGACTCATCGTTCTTCTTCTCCTTTCGCGTCGTCAGGGTCTTGAAATAGCTCTCGACAACCTGGTCGTATTCTCCCATCACGGATTCCGAGCTGACAGCGGCGGATTGCCGGTTGACAGGATTCAGCCCGGTCAGCGTATCGGGCTTCCCCGGCTCTCCATTGGTGGCGGGGGCGGCTGCGCCCGCGCTTCGACCCTCGCGACCCGGGTGGCGCGAGGACCGGCTGTCGCGCATCGCCCGGCTCTCGTTCCCGAGCACGCTCACCGGCGATCCGTCGGTCATGGCATAACCCGACGAACCCATCGTGCCCTCACCTTTGGCGCCCGCTTTTCCGCGGCCGGGATCCAGTCCGAACTTCCGGCTGCGCGACATCTGCGCAAAGGTGTTTCCGGGGTTCATGCGGTGCAATCGGAGGTAATTGTCCAGCTCGCTGCCGCCCGGGCAGTTGCCTCCCTTGCATTGACTGAACATTTTTTCCATCTCGCCCCGAAGCCGCTCCGTGAGCGCGGCGGATTGCGGGCCGTCTCCGGACAGCATCCGGTCCGTCGACTGATCGGCAAGCGGTCTCAACCGGCGCCGGCCAATCTCCTCGGCCAGGTCGCGACCGCTCTGCGCCGCCTTGGGAAACAGGTCCTGGGCGGCCAGCGCGTCCTCGTTCAGTTTCTCCCGAAGCAGGCCCAGCATGTCCGAAATCCGCTTCTGATCCGCCGCCAGGTCCTTGAGCGCCAGCTGGTCTTCCCGGTCCAGCGACCCCTGCCTGTTATAAGCCCGGGATTGTCCGGCCAAATCTTCCTGGGCATGGAAAAGTGTTTCAAACAGGTTGAAGTCGTTCAGCAATTCCTGCATCCGATCCATTTCCGCGAGCTTGTCCTCCACCTGCTGTTCCTCGTCCCGGTGCGCGCCGGCCAGGCGCTCCAACTGCTCGTCCGAGGCCCGTTTCAATTCGCCCAGCAGCTCCGGCGTCACCCGGCGCGAACCCGACGGCGGCGAACTGCGCCGGGCAATGTCCAGGGTCGCGGCGTCATTCGTTCCGGCGCTGCGACGAATCACCCCCGCCTGGGCGCGCAGCAATTCCTGGAGGTCCTTTTCAACATCGTACAACGGCTGTTCCCGGACGAATGTTTCCATGCGCGCGGCATGCTGGTTGAGTTTGTGATTCAGCTCGCTCTGCCGGGCGACCAGGCTGTCCAATTGGCGGGCCAACGCCTCCCGCTTGCCGCCGTCCGCCGCCGCGGCCTCCTTGCGCAGCCGTTCCATCGCCTCCCCAAGCTGTCTCTGCTGCTCAATCAGGGATTGGAGATCCTCGTTCAACTCCGCGTACTTCGCTTCCGCATCCGCGATGTCGCTTTGCTGCCGGACCATGTCGTTGTATTGCTCCACGCTGATCACCGACATTCGAACCGTCTGGCTGCGCGCCAGGTGCGGCTGCGGGGCGTTGTCCAGCGCCTCCGCAAACACCGAAATCACATCACCCGGTTCCACCCCAAGGTCAGGAAGATCGAACCCGCACGAGGCCCGCAGGTCCCGCACAATGTTGGTGCAGGCAAACACCCGCGGCGCCGAAAACACCCCGTTCAATCCACGGTGCAATCGGACCTCCCCCACCCCGTAATCGTCGCTTGCCTCCACCTGGACCTCGAGCTTGAAATCCATCGCCACCAGGCAGTCGCGGTCGGGCACACTGATGCGAACCGACGGGGGCAGATCGTGCGTGACCGTCAGCGCGCCCTCGCAATCCGCATCCGACGGCAGCCCGTCCGTGTCCGTGACGGAAAAACGCATCCGTCCGGAGTCGGCGGCCTGGAAAGAACCGCTGACTTCCTGTTCCGCCGTGCGGGTGAGGGGCACCCGGCGCGGCGGCTGGTCGCCTTCCGCCAGGTCCAGCGCGCCTTCACGCAGCGGGCGGTTCGAGAAAATACGGAATCGAATCCCGCTGCCCTCGAGCGCCTGCACCTCCCGGAAGGCATAGGGTTTTTCTTCGGCGGGAATGCCGGTGTAAGCGGGCGGCGTGATGCGCACGAACAGTTTTTCCAGTTGAGGCGTGAGCCGGACCCCGATCCGCACCTGTTTGGAGGCGCTCGCGCCGTCGCGCGTGTGGGCGAACACCAGCGTCTCGCCCCGGATATGATCGAGCACCTGGTCGAAGCCGCCGCCGTTCTTTCCGAACATGGGCAGCGTGACAGGCTCCCCCTGGCGCCCCGCCGGAATCGCGGTCAGAAAAAGTTCGCGCGGCTGATGGCCCGCGGCCTTGACGCGCACCAGGACGCCCTTGTCGTAAAAGATGTTCGTCCCGGCGGCGCCGGGCTGGACAATTTCCAGCCGGGTCAGGGAGTAAGGCGGATGATCGCCGAAAGGATCCGCAAAGCGGGCCAGTTCCACGAAACTGATCCGGAAGGCGGCCGCGAGAATGGCGGCAAACACCAGCAAGGCTGTGGCGGCGCGCTTCAGGTTCCGATGCAGTGCGTCCGTGCGGGCCAGCTTTTCCAGCGGCATGCCGCGAAGGGCGGCGGCGTAATCCTCGACCGCCTGGCGCGCCAGCTCCCGCGTGAGCGGTGTCAGCGCGGGATCGCCGGTCTGGGCGCCGAGTTGAAGCAGGTTGATCAGGCGCGATCCCAGCTCCGGGTGGCGGACTTCCAACAGGCGGGCGATGTGCTCGGCGCGATTGCAGCGAACGAATCCCAGGTACAAGCCCACCCCGGCCAGCACCAGCGCGCCACCCAGGAGCACCAGCAGCAGCACAAGCCGCCAGCCGGCGCTCAGGTGGAGGATCACGTCCAGCGTGAAGGCCCCGAGCAGAAAGGCGCAGAGATACTTGATCGAGCGGAGGACGAAGACCCCGCCCGCCTCCTTCTGGTGCTCGCGGTCGGCCGCGGCAAGGCGATCCATCAATTGCTGGTGGTGGCTCAGCATAATCCCCATCGCCTCCGGAGAAACCAGTCCAGCCCGAACAGCAGGCCCGCGAGATAAAATATCCCGGCCGTGTTCCAAACGGGGCGCAACACGGTCTTCGGCGCATCGTCCGATGCTGTGCGCGCCAGTTCCCCGAGCAGCTTCGGCAACTCCGCGGGCTCGAGCACCCGCCCGCCGCTGCTTTCACACAGCCGCCTCAAATACAACGTGTCCGTCGCCACCTCGGTTTCCTCCAGGTTCTCCGTGAACACGATGAACCGCGATTCCTGCGTGCTGCCGTCGGGCAATCGAACCGTCGCGCGGTAACGCCCGGGTTTGCCCGGCAGAAAATCGCCCGTCATCCGGCCGACACTTTCCGCCGCCGGCACGAGGTTGATCCGCCCCGCCTCGGCATCCCCCAGGTAAACGGTGACCGGAACGGATTTCAATTTCGAGTCGGGCTGCCGCAGCACGAGCCGGAAGTAAACCTTGTCGCCCAGGAGAACATTTGCGGAACCCGGCCTGAAGGAATACGCCTTGCTCGGGATGAAGTCGCGCCCCGCCAGCAGCCAGAGCAGCATTTGGTCCCAGAACCGGTCGAATGGCAGATTGACGCCGCCTGACTGCGAATTGAGCGCCCATCGCCACAGGCCGGCCACCCCGATGCTCACCACCTGGCCCCGTCCGTAACGCCGGTGCACCACCGCGGCTTCCGGGGTGGGATGATTCCGGTCCGAAGCCACCGCGAGGGTGGCGGCGAGCGGTTTCAACTCCTCGGGCGTGCGGGCGTCCAGCAACTCCGGCAGCCGGTCCATGCCTGTCCCGTCACTGTTCAACACGCGGAACGGCGACAGCCCCCGCCCCTCCGCCGTCGCTTCCAGATGCACCCGGGCCCGCGGCTGGCCACCCCACAACACCGGCTCGGTCGCTTCCATGCCCGCCCCTTCCACAGCCCGCCCGCGGCTGAAAATCAGGGTTCCGCCCCGCTCCGACACATATTGATCCAGCAGGCTGGTTCTCGTTCCGGCAGGCGGAGTTCCCACCGACATCAGCGCCACCCGGCCGGTCGGGGCGGACAGTCCAAGCAGCGAATCCAGCCGCCGTCCCAGCACGATCACGTCATACGCCGCAAATTCCTCCAGCGTGGACGGCACCCGGAGGTCGCCGCCCGCGGGGTTCTTTCGGATGGCGCGAACCTGGTCGGGCCCATATTGCACCAGCGCGTCCACGTCGAACTTGTCGTTCTGCATCAGCGACCGCTGCAGGAACGCCGTGTCCCAGTAGGGATCCCCCTCCAGGAGGAGCACGCGGATTTGCTGGTCGATCACATTCAGGTAGGTGATCGCGCTGTTGTTCGCCGTGTCGGCTTCGTCCTCGAGCGGCGGCACCCGCACTTCATATTCGAACTGCCCCGTCTCGGGCTCGACCACTTCAAATTCCACCGGCACTTCCTGGAGTTGCTGCGCGTTGACCCGGCGGGTTTGAACCACCCGCCCGCCGCGCAGCAGTTGCACCGGAATGTCCTCGAGTTCGCAGCCCACCAGGCGCAGCACCGCGGCGATGCGCGCCTTCTGCTTCACATAACAGTAGGGCTGAAAACCGGAGATGCGAACCGCCACATCCCGCACCTTTCCCTGTCGCCCGAAGGCCACCGCGTAAACCGGCGTCCGGTTCTCGCGGGCCAGCGACCCGGTCTTCACCGGGTTCACCAGCTCAAAATCATGGCCGTCGGTCAACAGGATCATCGCCTCGGGAGTCTCACCCGTCGAAGCCTGGTCCAGCAGCGTGACAATCGATTTTTGGAACCGCGTGGTCCGGCCTTCCGGCGTCAGGTCGAGCACGGATTTCCGAATCGGCCGCGCGTCGTCGCTGAATTCAAACAACCGCAACCGGGCGTCCGCCACCGTTCCATTCGGGGCCAGCGCGCCGGAATCCAGCAGCAACCCCTTCGCCGCGTCAAACCGGCTGCGCCCCGCGGAATCCTGTTGTTTCATGCTCAGCGAATTATCCAGGCCGATGAGGGTGACGCGGTCCCGCGCGGGCGGCGCCAGCGTTTCGAGGCGTGAAGGCTGCAGCAACAGCGCCACGACCAGCAGCAGCCCCGACAGCCGCAACGCCGCCAGGAGTGCGCCGCGCCAGCCCCCCAGCGGCGCCCCCACCCGGCGGTAAATCCACACGGTCAAGGCCAGCAGGACCACGGCAATCAGCCCGATGACCGGCACCGGCAGGACCGGGTCGAACAGGATGCCGCCGGCCCCGCTCATGCCGTCCTCCTCCGAACCAGGACCTGGAAGCCGCTCTCCAGCAGGAGACACGCAATCGCCCCCAAAATGAACCACTGGTACACCGGCCGGCCGTGCGCCAGTTCGTCGTACGCATCGGCGCCCGCCACGAGGTGCGCCTCGCGATGATCCGAAAATTCCGCGGGCAGGAGATCCTTGTCCATCAGCCGGAGATCCGACTGCCCCGTGGCCGGGTTCACGGCAAAGCCCCGTGCCGGGCGCGGGGCGCCAAGGGTGTAAAAACCAGGCTGGTCCGGCGTGAAACTGAGAGCGCAGCGCTCCCCGTTCAACTCGCGTTGCGTGGCAACCACCGTCCCCGCGGGATCCCGGAGATCCAGTTGCGCCTCGCTGCGCCAGATCTCCGTGTGCAGCGCCTCGCCGACGGTCGTGGACACGGGAGGCGGTTCGGTCGAGGCCAGCGCCTTGACCAGGTCCTGCATCCACGCGGGGAAAAGTCGTTGCCGGGCGAGGTTGCTGGAAAATTCCGCCGCTGAAAAATTCAGCAGCAGGAGCGTGCCCAGCCCATGGTTCGCCACCGCCATCGCCGGGGATCCGTCCCCATACTGGAGCAGCACCGACCCGGCCCCGGTCGCGCCCGCCTGGTAATAATCGTAAACCTCCAGCAACCCAAGATCCTGCCGGACGTCGCCGGCGAACAGCTTCAAATACCGCGATCGGAAATCGCCCCGCACGATTTGTTGCGCGCCGGAAGTGACATTGGTGGCCTGGATGCGGCGCGCGATCCTCAACGGCATCGTTCCTGCCCCCATCCGGCTTTCCAGGAGCGCGAGGTTTTCCGCGTCGGCCGTCCCGTCGAGAAAATACACGGCGCCGCCACCGCGAAAGATCATCCGGGCGAGGGCATCCGTCGCATCTGCATTCAGATGGTTCACCCGTGTGAGGAACACCTTTTGCACCCCGGCCAGGCGCGCCGCCGAAAGCTCGCTCGAAGGGATGACGCTCGGCAGCAGGGATCCAGCCTCCTTCTCAAAGGGATTCAGCGCCGTCTTCAAGTAGAACGCCCCGCTCCTCGAATCCTCCCGCGCATCGGTCACCACCGGCACCTCCTCCTTGTCCAGGACCGAAAGCGTCAGCACAAATCGATTGTCGTATTCCAGCGCGTCGGCAGGCAGCCAAACCTCGCAAAAATGCACCCCGGGCCCGCCGACCGGCACCGGCACGGTGAACTTCTCCTCCGACCACGGCGCCATCGACACCGCCTGGTCAAAACTGAATTTCCGGTCGATCGCAACCGTCACCCGTCCGTCAAACGGCGCCGCAGCAAAGTTGCCCAGCGTGACTTCCAGCGGCACCGTGTCGCCCGCCAGGATTTCGGTCTGGGAAGGCCGCGCATTCAGGACGGCCCGGTTGTCCCGGCGGGCCGGTCCCACATCCACAAAAAACAGCCGTGCGTCCGCGGGCAACGCCTGGAAGCTGGCGTCAGACCACTTTTTCCGCGTGAAATCCGAGATGTAATAAATCTCGGGCCCGGCGCCCTGCGGCCCCAGCAGCGACGCCGCCTGCGCATTGGCCTGGTTGACGTCCGCCCCGCCCAGCCCCGGCGGGAGCTGTTCGAGAAAATGCCTGGCCCCGGCAATATCCCCCGACCAGGACACGAAGCAGGACGCCGGATGCGGCTGCATCAGCAGGATGTTCACCTGGTCCTTTGGCCCGAGCGAATCCAGCAACTGGTTCGCCTCATGAATGCCGCGTTCGCGGGAAGCAGGCCCGTCGCCCCGGTCTTCCATGCTGAGCGAATGATCGAACACGATGAGAACCCGCCGCCCGCCGCGCGCGGCGGGATCCGGGCCGAACCGCCGCAGGACCGGCCGCAGGAAAGCCAGGAGCAGCAACAACAGGAACGCGGTGCGCAGGAGCAGCAGGATCCAGTGCCGCCAGCGGTGCAGCCTGGAACGTTGCGCCAGGGTCCGGCGGATCAGCTCAATTGATGGAAACCGGAAGTGTCGGGGAAATCCCTTGTTGAGCAGGTGCAACACCAGCGGCAGCAGGGCAAGGGGAACCAGGGCGGCGAACAACGCTGGACTCAGGAAAGACATGAATTACCTGGCTGAAAGCGTGTTCATCCCGCGAAAACCCAGAAACGCCTCGATCGCATCCAGGTACGGACGGCGCGTGTCCACCCGCGCATAATGAATCCGGCGCCCGTTCGTCTCGCGCGCCAGCGCATCCGAACGCTGGCGTGCCAGTTCTCGATAGGCAGCCCGGATCTCCGCCGGTTCCGCCTCCACTTCCTCGTGCGTCTCCATGTCGTGAAACCGCGCCGACGGGATCGAAGGAAGATCCACTTCGTGGGGATGCAGCACGTGCAACAACAGGATCTCGTAACGACGGTGAACAAACCGGCTCAGCGCCTCCAGCATTGGACCCGGCGGATCCCAGAAATCCGAGAGCAGGACGATGCGGCCGCGCTTTTTGAAGAGGAGGCTGCACTCCGTCACCGCGGTGGCGATTCCCGTCCCGAAGGCCGGCACCGCGAATTCCAGCTCGTGAACCAGTTGATGCAGGTGGCGGCGCGTGCCGCCCGGCGGCAGGTACTGCTGCAACCTCTCTCCGAACAGCGCGAGCGCCGCCTTGTCGCCCTGGTGTATCACCAGGTAGGCCAGCGCCGCGGCAATCCGGGCGGCCAGGACGTACTTCGACTGCGCATCCCCCCCGGCGTAATTCATCGACCCGCTCACATCCACCATCAGGTAAATGGTCATGTCGGTCTCCGCTTCGTGCTGACGCACGTAAAGCCGCCGGGACCTCCCGTAAACACGCCAGTCAATCCGCCGCGGATCGTCGCCAGGCACATACTCCTTGTAATCCGTGAATTCGACCGAAGTGCCCCGGAACGGCGACTTGTGGCGTCCGGCAAAATATCCCTCCACGGTCGAGCGCGCGAACACGAGAAGGTTCCCAAATCGCTCAAGCTCGGCCGGCGAAAGCAGGGTCAACCGCCGCCGGCGCGCGGCCGGCAACAACGGCGGAACCGCCGGGCGCTTCGCCATCAGCGGGGGCACGCTCCCCGGCGGCGCGTGAACCAACTCCGCCGGTGCCGGCCCGGTGCCGCCGGGCGATGTTGCGAATTCTGGGACCGGATCGTTCATGAAAGCCGGCGAAACCTGGGCGTGTCAGTAAACTTTCTCCCCCACCTCCGCCAAAACGCTCTGGACCACGTCCCGGGATTTCTTGCCCGCGCCCGTGGCCCGGTAATTGGTGATGACCCGATGCTGCAGCACGTGGGCCGCAACTTCCCGGATGTCGGCCGTCTCGGGACTGATCCGTCCGTCGAGCAACGCCAGCGCCTTGGCCCCCAGGATGAGATACTGGGAAGCCCGCGGCCCCGCGCCCCATTCCACAAAGTCACGCACCGCCTGCGGCGCGGACGGATCGGCCGGACGCGTCGCCGCCGCCAGCGCGACGGCATACTCGATCACATGATCCGACACCGGCGCGGCCAGGACGAGCCGCTGGACCCGCAGCAAGTCTTCCCCGGCAACCGTCGGCTGCAGGGACGGCAATTCGCGCAGCGTGGTGCGTTTGACGATTTCAACCTCCTCCTCCCGGGACGGGTAATCGAGGTAAAGTGAAAACATGAATCGATCCAGTTGCGCCTCGGGCAGTGGATAGGTGCCCTCCTGTTCGATGGGATTCTGGGTGGCCACGACCAGGAACGGGTCGGGCAACGCGCGCGTCCGGCCCCCGATGGTCACCTTGCGCTCCTGCATCGCCTCCAGCAGCGCCGCCTGGGTTTTCGGCGGCGTCCGATTGACTTCGTCGGCCAGGATCAGGCTCGCGAACAACGGCCCCGGCTGAAACTCGTGCTCCAAACGCCGCTCCCGCTCCTGCAAAATTTCCGAGCCGAGAATGTCTCCCGGCATCAGGTCCGGCGTGAATTGAATCCGCTTGAAACCAAGCTGGAGGATCTCGGACAGCGTCCGGACGATCAGGGTCTTGGCCAGTCCCGGCACCCCGATCAACAAACAGTGTCCGCGCGCAAACAGGCTGGCCAGCAGCAGCCGCAGGATCCGGTCCTGGCCAACCACCACCTTGTTAAGCTCTCCCCGGATTCGCTGATGCAGTTCCTGGACCTCTTTGGCTGAAATCTCGTTCATGTCGTTTTCTCCAGTCAATTGGACACCGGCCGGCGACTTTTGTTTCGCGCGCCCTCCCGCCATTCCAAGTTCCATCGCCCCCCGCCCGCCCCAGGTTCAGGTCCGTCCCCGTTCGTGTGCCAGATCGCGGGGTGTTTGGCAAACTGCGAATCAGCCCGGCAAAATCAGCGCGGTTGATGGACGAAGCCCCGGCCGGCATGGCCGTTCACGATATCCTCCTGCCCCGGTGTGGAGTTCACAAAGCGCCAAGCACCGTCATGTTTTTGTCATGCAGTGGGTGTATACAACCATCAAGACCCTGGAAAGGGCTGTGGATAGAGGGAGAAAAATGGAGCGAGCGAAGGTTGAACCCTCGACATTCACCTTGGCAAGGTGACGCTCTACCAGACTGAGCTACGCTCGCTTCCCATCCGGAAGGCAAAAGCTACGGAAATTCACATAAGAGTACGAAGCCTGATTTCCGGACCTGATTTTCAGGCGCTTCCTCCCGCAGATTTCACGGATTCAGCGTCCCTCCACGAAATCTGCGGACAAACCAGCGGATACAGTATTTCTGAAACCGCTCTAAAGTCGAAACGGCATTCACCGATAGAGGAGGCGTCGCAAGACAGGCGGTCAGCAGCCAGAAGAGCTGACAGGGATACGGTGAACCGCCCTTGAAATGGATCACCCGCGGCAAGGACGCCGCGCAAAATCAAGGCCCGGCCCTGGGAGCGACTCACGGAAAAGAGTTATGGTCATCAATACAAATCTGTCGGCCGAGCAGCGCCCGCCTGCTCGGCACAATCCTCCGATCTGGCGCTCGGCAAATCCCTCGCCCGTTTGTCTTCCGGTTCGAAAATCACTTCGCCGGCCGATGACAGCGCAGGACTTGCCGTGTCGATGAAACTCAGCGCCCAGATGGCGCGCATCGCAGGAGATGCCACGAACAACGTCGGCAACTCGATCTCGTTCAACCAGACCCAGGACGGCTACCTGCAAAAAGGTGTCGGACGCCTGGATCGCATGAGCGAACTCGCCGTGCTCGCGATGGATGTCACCGGTCAACAGCGACCGCACTCTCTACAACCAGGAGTTCCACACGCTGGCCGTCTACATCACCGACGTCTCCACCAAGGACTTCAACGGGGTGAGCCTGTTCAACGGCACCAACCTGAACGTCACGGTGGACAGCGACACGAACACGTTCGCGATGACGGGAATCAACCTCACCAGCGCCACCTACACCAGCACGACCATGGCCAGCACCATCACGTCGACCACCCTGGCGACCACGTCGCTGGCCACGATCAAGTCCCGCGATCTCGCAGCTCGCCGCCGACCGCGCGGCCATCGGCTCCAGCATCGAGAGCCTCACCTATTACAACGACCAGCTCGGAACTCTGAAAAACAACCTCTCCGCCGCCAACAAGCCGCATCATGGATGTCGACGTCGCCCAGGAGAGCACGCGGTGCGCGAAATGCAACATCCTGGTCCAGACCGGCACCGCCATGCTGGCCCAGGCCAGCTCGCTGCCGCAGACTGTTCTGAAGCTGTTAGGCTAGGAATTCGTCTCCGCAGGTGGGCAGGCCCGGGCGCCTTCGCCGGTGCCCGGGCCGTTCACCCGAGATCCGCTCCCCGGATAAAACTCTCCCCTACAACCTGATCTCCACGCGCACATGACCGCCTCGCCCAGATTCGCGACGACCGACGCCTCCCCGACGGGCTCACGCCCCGGACGGCGTTCCACTGTCGCGCCGCGCCGCCCGACGGCGCGCCGGGGGCTCGAGGCTCGCGCCTGCCGGATTCAACCCCGGCAACCCCGCCGTGCGCGGAGATTCAACGATTTCACAGGCCTGGCAGCCGGATCCCGGATGCCTGAGGAATATGGGAGAACGGCGCCTGGCGGCCGCAAGCAGCCGGCGGGAATCAACGACCGGTGCCCGCAGCCAGTCCGGCAACACGGCACGGATGCCGTGCAACCTCCCCGCAAGGGGTGACTCATGGAAGGAGTCAGTATGGTCATCAATACAAACCTATCGGCGCAGAGCAGCGCAAGTCTGCTCATGCAGTCCTCAAACCTCCTCAGCAAATCCCTCGCCCGCCTGTCCTCCGGCTCGAAAATCAATTCGCCGGCAGATGACAGCGCCGGGCTGGCGGTGTCAATGAAGTTGACCGCGCGAATGTCGCGCATCGATGCGGCCACCAACAACGTCGGCAACGCCATCTCGTTCAACCAGACCCAGGACGGCTACCTGCAGAAGGTGTCCGACGCCCTCAACCGCATGAGCGAACTCGCCGTGCTGTCGATGGACGCCACCAAGTCCAACGGCGACCGGGCCCTCTACAACCAGGAATTCCACACCCTGGCGCTCTACATCAACGACGTTCACACCAAGGATTTCAGCAGGGTCAGCCTCTTCGGCGGCACCACGCTGAATGTGACGACCGACAGCGATGCCGGCGTTCGCCATGACCGGCATCAACCTGGGCAACGCGACGATCACGACCGCCACGGCGGCGACGATCGACACCACCGCCCACGCCGGCACCGCGCTCACGGCCGTCAAGGCCGCCATCTCGGAACTGGCCGCGGACCGCGCCACGCTGGGAGCAGACATCGAGAGCCTGACCTACTACAACGATCAGCTCAGCACCCTGAAAAACAATCTCTCCGCCGCCAACCAGCCGCATCATGGATGTGGACGTCGCCCAGGAGAGCACGCAATACGCCCGCTACAACATCCTGGTCCAGACCGGCACCGCGATGCTCGCGCAGGCGAATTCCATCCCGCAAACCGTCCTCAAGCTGCTCGGCTAGAGCGCAGTTTAATCGCGGAGCGGGGTCCGGGCCCTCCCTTTCGGCCGGCCCGGGCCCCTCCCGACACGACTCGCCCACGCGTCGAAGATTCCGTCACATTGAATCTCCTCGTCCTATGAAAGCCCACCAGTAACTCCAGCTTCGGTCCCGACCGAACGCCTCCCAACCCCGGCCAGCACGCCTGCGGAAATCCGCCTGCGCGCCCGGCCCGCGGCTGCAACAGGCCTCGGCCGGCGCGCCGCCGGGTTAACGATACCCCGGCGAAACCCGCACCAGGACTTCGGACGGAATTGATGTTCGCGATCAGAAAAGCCCTGGTGGTTAACGATTTATACACTTTTTCACCACTCAAGTATCACCTTCAATGGTCGATACAGGGTTGTCGGAAAACGGCGCCTGGCGGCCGCAAACAGCCGGAAGGAAACACAGGTGGGCGCCTGGGTAATGGCCCACCTCACGGCAGAGATGCCGTGTAACATCAAATCCCCGCAAGGGTGACTCATGGAAGGAGTCAGTATGGTCATCAATACAAACATATCAGCACAAACGAGCGCAGGTTTGCTGGGCGCCTCGAGTTCACTGTTGAGCAAGTCTCTCGCGAGACTGTCCTCCGGTTCGAAGATTACTTCGCCGGCGGATGATAGCGCGGGTCTGGCTGTCTCGATGAAGTTGAACGCGCAGATGTCCCGCATCGATGCGGCGTCGAACAACGTCGGAAACGCCATTTCCTTCAGCCAGACGCAGGTTGATTTACCTGCGAAGGTGTCGGATGCGTTGGATCGCATGAGCGAACTGTCCGTCCTGGCCATGGACGCGACGAAGAGCTCGGGCGACCGCGCGCTATGCAACAGGAGTTCCACACGCCCAGCCCGCATGCATGCGGACGTGACCCACAAGGACTTCAACGGAAGGAGTCAGCCTGTTCGCCGGAAGCACCAACCCGCTGCTTGTCGACCGACAGCGATGCGAATACGTTCGCGATGAACACCGTCAACCTGGGTGCCACCACCTACACGACGACCACCGCCGCGACGATCGACACCACGGCGCACGCCACCGCGGCGCTGACGTCGATCAAGGCTGCCATCACTCAACTCACCGCCGACCGCGCTTCGATCGGTGCGAACATTGAAAACCTGACGTACTACAACGACCAGCTCGGCACGCGCTGAAAAACAACCTCTCCGCCGCCAATAGCCGCATCATGGATGTGGACGTGGCCCAGGAGAGTACAATACGCCAAATGCAGCATCCTCGTCCAAACCGGCACGGCGATGTTGGCCAGGCGAATGCCCTTCCGCAGACCGCTCAAGCTGCTTGGCTAAAGCGCCACGGCCCTGCCGAATCGGCATCACCCGGGTGGCGCTCCCGCGCCGCCGGGTCTTTGCTTTCCGGGTTAAGTCACCCCCCCGCCCCGCCGATGTAAGCCTGTTGAATTAGAACGGAGTATCGATTATAGCGAAGTTCCAGTGGCGTCGACCTCTCGCTGTCCGGCCTGGCTTCAGGCCTGGACCTGGCAAACCGTCATTTCGAAGCTCGCCGCCGCCGAGCGCAGCCGAAACCGCGTGGCAAACCAACCAGGCCAAGCTCAGCAACAAAAGCTCCGCCTTCGGCACCATCAAGTCAACCTCACCGCACTACAGACCCAGATTAACACCCTGAAAGATTCCAGCCTTTACCAGGGCCGCACGGCGTCCTCTTCCGATACCACCCTCGCCACCGTCACGGCCGGCGCCGGGCCCTGCTCGGCACCTTCGCCTTCCAGGTCACCCAGCTCGCCACCGCAGCCAAAATCAACGGCACCGCCAATCTCGCCCCGGCCCTCTCAGCGCCACCAACGACGTCAGCGTCACCATCGGCACCGCCAATTTCGCATCGCCCGTCACCGCCGGCACCTTCACCGTCAACGGCAAACAAATCACCATCGCCAGCACCGATTCCCTCCAGCAGGTGTTCAACAATATCGCCACCGCCACCAGCAGCCAGGTCACCGCCGCTTACGATTCCACGACGGACCGGATCACGCTGACGAGCACGAGCGGTTCCGTCGTGCTGGGCAGCGCCAATGACACCAGCAATTTTCTCGGAGTTGCCCAGCTCTACAACAACGGCACCGCCACCGTCTCGAGCGCCGGTGCCCTCAAGGCCATGTGCAGCTCTCCTCCACCCTTTCCGGCGCCAACCTCAAAACCGCCATCACCGACGGCAGCGGCCAGGAGCGCCTTCACCGTCAACGGAGTCTCCATTTCCTACAACGCCAGCACCGACACCGTCAGCGACGTAATCGGACAGATCAATGGATCGTCCGCCGGCGTCAACGCCACCTACGATGCCCTCAACAACCGCTTCGTCCTGACCAACAAGGTCACCGGCGACCTCGGGATCTCGGTGGCGGACGTCACGGGCAATTTTCTCCAGGCCACCGGCCTGGCCGGCACCGCTCACCCGCGGCCAGAACCTGCTTTACTCGGTGAACGGCGGCGCCCAGCTCACGAGCACCTCGAATAACATCACCAGCTCGAGCTCCGGCATCGCCGGCCTGTCGATCACTGCACTGAAGGCAGGCAGCTTCACGATCACAACCTCCGCCGACACCTCGAACGTCAAGTCCACCATCCAAAGCTTCATCAGCGCCTATAACACCGTCCAGAACTACATCAGCAGCCAAATGGCGGTCAGCACCGATTCCAGCGGCGCCGTGACAGCGGGACTGCTCACGGCGGACACCGATGCGAACGGCGTGGCGACCAACCTGCGAAGCATGGTCTACGGCCAGCTCAGCGGCCTGACCGGCGTCGTCAAACAGCTCGCCGACCTCGGCATCCAAACCAACGGCTTAAGGATAACACCATCGCCCTGTCCGGATTCCTCGAAGCTCGACGGTCTGCTCAGCAACAATCTCACCGACGTGCAGGCCTTCTTCACCGACGCCACCAACGGGTTGGCGGCGAAGGTTGATACCTACATCACCAACACCGCCGGCGACAGCGGCACGCTCACCAATCACTGAGTCACACTCCAAAAACAGATTTCCAGCATCGACACCCAGATCGCGAACCTCGAGAAGTCGGTCAAGGCGGACATTGCCACCTGGACCAAGGAATTCCAGGCGATGGAAACCGTCCAGGCGCAGATCAATCAGCAGCTCGCCTACCTCTCGAAAGTGAACTGGGGCAGTTCAGCGGTTGACCCGAACCCACCCACACCCAACATGACCCCCTGCGAAAACAAAGGCGACCGGCGCAGTACTGCCCCGGATCGGAGCCTTGCTTCAAACTCATGCCGGCCTTGTTCGCGCTGGCCTGGATCACCGGCTGTTCCACCCCGGTCTTCCAGGACGTCGCGTTCACGCCGCCCTACAAAACCAAACAACGTCTTCCTCTACGTGCCGGGTCTCGCCCCCGACGTCAAACGCGTCGCCATGCTGCCCCTCGCCTGCGAGGATAAACGCATCGACCTGGTGGACGGCTGCGAAAGCCTCAGCACCGTGCTGCAAAGCGAGCTGATCAAGACCAAGAAGTTCGAAATCGTCACGGTCAGCCGCGACCTGCTGCGCGACCGCACCGGCCGGCCCACCTGGACCGGCGCGGAAATGCTGCCGCCGGAACTGTTCGAATCGCTGCGCCAGCTCTACGGCTGCGATGCGATCCTGTTTTGCCAACTCACCACGTTCCGTCCCTACGCGCCGCTCGCCGTCGGCTGGCGGCTGCGACTCGTCGACGCCCGCACGCGCCAAACCTTGTGGGCCACGGACGAAGTCTTCGATGCCGGCGCCCGCAGCGTCATTTCATGGCGCCACCGAATATCAGTCGGTCGACCTGCGGCTGCCCGATGCGAAGCCTGAAAACTGGGCCGTGCTGAATTCGCCGCGCCAGTTCGCCCAATATTCAGCCGCGCAGTTGTACCCACACTGCCGAGCCGTTGAAATACACCTAAAGTTTCGCGCACAGCCACCGATGTGCCAATCAGAGTGGGAGAAGGGAACAACCGAGGGCAGATTGAGAGCGTAAGTTGGATCGTATGGAAATTGACTTCAACCCAAGCCGAATCGCACGGGCGGATTTGAGCCAGCCGTTGACACGGACGAGCTCGACCCCGGCGGCGTCGGATGCAGCGTCATTTTCGACGGCCACTTCCCTGACCAGACAGAGTCGGCGAACTTCCCCTGGTGCGATCCGACAAGGTCGCCTCCGCCCAGGCAATGGTTTGCAGCCGCGATATCCGCCCGATGACCTGCTGGACCGGATCGCCGTCCTTTTGGCTTTGCACCTGACTCAATAAACCGCCGCGCCTTACCAAACCCATGCACGTCCCGAACCCCTGGAATTCCTATCGCCAAGTTTCCACCCTCACCGCGCCCCGCCCGGACAGATCGTCCTGATGCTCTACGACAGGGCGCTTCGTTTCCTGGATCGTTCCCTCACCGGCTTTGACCAGGAGGATCCCGCCCAGAGCAAACATGCTGATCCATAATAATATTCAGCGCGCCCAGGACATCATCCGCGAACTGAATTACGCGTTGAACCTCGAAAAGGGGCGAATGCGCCGCCACCCTGCGCCGCCTGTATGACTATTTCGACCGCCGCCTCGCCGAAAGCAATACCCGAAAGAGCCGCCAGGGCATCCGAAGTCTTCGCCATCTCTCCGTCCTGCGCGATGCCTGGGCCCTGCATGCTGCGCAAGGAGAGAAACCGCAGCCGCTCCGCTCCCGTGCGGAATCCTTTCCTCGCCCTGGCCACCGCCTGAGCCCGGATGAACGCCGAAGCGCATCTCCAGGAAGCCTACCGCGAATGGCGCCGACTCGCGCCGAAGCCGAAGGCGAAGGCATCCGCACCCGCAACTGGACCTCGTCCGCGATTGCCAGGACGCCCTCCAGAAACTCCAGCCCCCAAATCATCCAGCACCTTGGGCAGCCCAGGAGGAATGGTCCCGCACCGGCGCCGACCGCGAATCGCGCGAACAATCCCCTGCGCGCCACCGTGTCGGAACTCGTCGCCATCGAATCCCACAACAATTCCCTCCTCGCTCCGCCCGGCACGCCGCCCGCGCACGACTTGACCACCTCGAACAAGCCGGCCGCACCCTGCGCCAGGTCCGGAATTCCTACGCCCGCCCGTCCACAGCCGCCTGGACCTCCCTGTCCTGAGCCGCCCGCCACCCCTCGTAGCCGCAATCGTCAGATTGCGAATCCCTTTATAAGATTCAGCTTTCCGCGATTTACAATCGCGGATACACGTCCTTTGCCACGGCCGACGCCTCTAATGTGGAATGAGGCGAGCGATGGTGGAATTCAGACGGTAGGGACGCCGCGCTGCGGCGTCCCCGCCCGCGCACCAGCGGGCGGAAAGCGGAACGGCGCCTGGCGTTTGCCCTGTGCAACGTTGCGCCGCTGGACGCGGCGCGGACGGCGCAGCGCGCCGTCCCTACCCGCGATTCCGATGCGTCGGCCCTGCGTCCTTTACCCTTTCATCTTGCCGGTTCCCCGTTTAGCTTCTATAAAAAGCGGGGCCGCGGCATCCGGTTGCAGGCAGGTTTCAAGGGCCCACAAGTGCCGCCGCCACGGCGCTCCCTTGCGGCGCGCCCCCACTGCCAGGCCCGGGCAAATCGGCACGAATTTATGAGCGTCTCTGAATGTCCGGCAACCAGCGGCCCAGTCCCGCCGCACCCGGCTTCGCCCCCCCCGCTCACCCCCGCCTCCTGGCTCACTGGCGGCATCGCCGTGCTCGATCCCCAGGGAAAAATTCTCTCCGCCAACGACGCCCTCGTGTCCTGGCTCGGTATGCCCCGCGCCGATCTCCTCGCCCAATTCCTCCCCGCCCGTCTCGGCGCCCTCCACCCAGCCTGGCAACAATCGCTTTCGGAACTCTTGTCCGCCGCCGCCCCATTTGACCGGCTCGAGTTGGAAGGCGCGGCCGGACAAAGACTGCTCCTGGAAATCGCCGTCCAGGACGGGCTACGATTTGTCCGGCTCGAATCGGTGGTGCCGCCGTTGCGCGAATTGGAGGAGGCGTTCCCCGAAGGCGCCTGGGGCCGCGCCGCCTCCAATACCCTGTTCAACCGGCTGCTGCGCGCCGAAACCCAGCTCGACAATCTCGTCCATCGCTGGCCCGGCATCATCTTCAGCCAGCGGCCCGATTACAGCTTCGCCTTTGTCAGCCCGCGCATCGAGGAGTTAACCGGCGTTTCTCCGCAGGAATGGCGCCGCCAGACGAAGTATTTCTGGCAGGTCGTGCACGAATCCGATGTCGATGCGCTGCAGAAACGATTGCGCCAGGCGCGCGACGCCGCGGAAGGCATCACCAGCACCTTCCGCATCCGCCATATCCAGACCGGCCGCGTCAGTTATCTCTGGGAACATCGACAGGCCGTGCGCAGCGGCAACGGACTGCTGCTCGGATACGAAGGCATCTGGCTCGACACCACCCGGCAGACGATCGCCGAACGCCGCCTGCTCAGCATGTCGTGGAAGGAAAACCTCGGCATCCTGACGATGGGCCTCGCCCACGATTTCTGCAATATCATGGCCGGCATCGTCGCCCTGAGCGACACCTTCGAGACCGAGCTCAAGGACAACGAATCGCTCCGCAGCGGCGTCACCCTCATCCGCAGCACCGCCAACCAGGCCAGCCAGCTCGCCCACCGCATCCGGCAACTGCACCAGGGCGTTCCCGGCGAAAAGAATTACTACGACCTGAACGAAATCGTCGCGGGCATGGCCGAGGTTCTGCAAAAAGTCCTCACCCGCCGCGTCCGGCTCCAAACCGCTCTCGAACCCGGACAATTGCCGGTTTACCTCGACGCGGTGGAACTGCGGCAGGTCATCGTCAACCTCGCGCTGAACGGCGTGGACGCAATGCCGAACGGCGGATCGCTGACGTTCCGGACGATGCGCCATGGCGCGCCGCCCGCAGGCGCCCCGGCGCTCGGCTCCTACCCGCCCGCGCCCCTGCTGTCGCTCTCCATCCAGGACACCGGCGCCGGCATTCCCGCCAGTTATCTGAATTCCATTTTCGACCCGTTCTTCACCACCAAGCCCCTCGGCAAAGGTTCCGGGCTCGGACTCTATAACACCAAACTCTTCGCAGAAAATCACGCGGTCGCCATCTCCGTCGAAAGCAAGGAACAATCCGGTACCGCGTTTCACCTCTGGTTCGCCCAGGCCGACTTTTCCGAAAACCCGGAAACGCCCTCCGACACCGGGAGCCTCACGCGCCAGACTCTCCTGGTGGCAGGCGAGGCAGGCGAGGCGCGCGATAAAATGGTGGAGATGCTCCGTGTGCAGGGATTCTACGTGGTGGCCGCCACACCCGACGCCCAGAGCCTCGAGGCGCTGCACTCGCCGGATTACCATTTCAGCGGCGTGCTGCTGTTCTGCCGGCGGTCGCACGATTCGGAACTCCAGCTTTTCAACCGCATCCGCGGCGAGAACATCCCCGTCAAACTGTTCCTCGTGCTCCGGGGCTGCCACGAGGACGAAATCGAAGCGCGGCTGCTGGAACACGCCGAGGCCGTGTTCGCCCACGACGTCCCCGCCCAGGAAGTCGTCTCGCGGGTCAAAACCCTTCTCACCCGCCCGTGAACTCCCCCACATAAATGAAAGACGCCCCGGAATCGATCGACGCGAAAATGCACCGGATCCTCGTCGTGGACGATGAGGAGATCGTGCTGGTCGCCCTCTACGAAACCCTCCGGCGCGAGCACTACGACGTCGTGACCACCTCGGATCCCGCCGCCGCGCTGACCGAGCTGCGCCGCACGGAGTTCTCCGTCATCATCACCGACCAGCGCATGCCCGCCATCACGGGACTGGAACTGCTCTCCCAGGCCCGCCAAATCCAGCCCAACGCCTCACGCATCCTCATCACGGCCGTCCTCAGCCTCGACACCGTGATCGATGCCATCAACAAGGGCGAAATCTACCGGTTCATCGTCAAACCGTGGCTGCGCGAGGAATTGCTCGTCACCGTCCGCAACGCCGCCCAACGCTACGACCTCATCCGCCAGAATACGCGGCTCCAAACCGCCACCCAGGCGATGAACCAGCAACTGGTCGACCTCAACCGCGCCCTCGAACAACAGGTCCGGCTCGTCGCCCAGCAGAACGACAAACAGGCGGAACTCAACCGCACGCTCGAACAAAATCTTCTGCGCTCGCTGGAACTCTGCGTCCACACCATGCAGACGTTTTATCCCACCCTCGGCAACCAGGCCCGGCGCGTCGCGCAATTGTGCAAATCCATGGGCGACACCGCCGCGCTCTCCCCAGAAGACCGCCGACTCCTCGACAGCGCCGCCCTGCTCCATGACATCGGCCTCGTCGGCGTCCCCCGCCACCTGATCCGGAAATGGCAGGACAACCCGAAATCCCTCGACGACGCCGAACGCGCCCTCATCCAGCAACACCCCATCCTCAGCCAGGAACTCTCCAACTTCGGCGTCGGCATGGAACGGCTCGGCGAAATCATCCGCGCCCACCACGAACGCTTCGACGGCACCGGCTACCCCGACCAACTGTCCGGCGACGCCATCCCCTGGCCCGCCCGCCTCCTCGCCGTCGCGGTTGCCTTCGCCTCCAGCAAACTCAGCCGCGAAGACGCCGCCGAAGAAATCAAAAAGCTATCCGGCACCGCCTTCGACCCCGAGGCCGTCCGCGCCTTCGTCAAAGCCCTCCCCGGCACCTCCCTGCTCCGCAAGGAACGCGAAATCATGCTGTCCGACCTCCGCCCCGGCATGGTCCTCGCCAAAGGCATCTACACCAGCAACGGACTCCTGCTCGTCCCCGAAGGCCAGCAGTTGAACGCCACCTACATCGAGAAGTTGCTCAACCACAATCGCGTCCAAACCATCACCCAGTCGCTGGTCGTGTATTGCTGATTCTTCGTGTCAGTTATCCTGATCCGTCCTCAAGCGGGTCCTTTAAAATGCCGATGGGTACAGGGTCGGATTGCGGCAGAACAAGCTATGCATCGGACGAAAGGTCCAGAACGGCAGGAAAATAGGGCGGATTTCGGGTGGCGCGGCGGATGGCATTCCGCGGCTCGCGCCATTCTCGCCGTCGTTTTGCTGGCCGTTCCCCAGGCTCGAAGCGCCGATCCCGCTCCCGCACCGGACCCCTCCACCGCACCGCCCGCCATCCAGGAGTCCAACACGTTCATGGGCATCCGCCCCGGCGCCTCGGTTCGGGTCGTGTGCACGGATCCCGCCATCGAACTGAACAACGCAAAACTCCTGGGAATCAATAAGACCACGCTGGTGGTTTCCAGCGCGAACGGCGAACGATTTGAATTGCCCAAGTCCGCCACGATTCTATCCGACCCGGTGAACTGGGAACGCACCACCGGCGTGTTGCCGGATCCTGCACAGGCCAAGAACTCCGGGCGCGGCGGCTGGCTCGTGCTGCTGGTCCTGGCCGGCGGCGGCATCGGTGCGGGCATTTACCTCGCCGTCCGGCGCGCCCCGGAAACCTCCACCGCGGCCGCACCCAAAATCAAACTTTCCGCCTCCGGCTCCCCGGCGACCGCCGCTCCCGGCGCTTCTGCCCCGGCCGCGCGTCCATCCGCCGCTTCCGACGCCATCGAGCAACTGATCGAGTCGCGCTGCTACGGCACCGCCATCGAAAAACTCGAGGAACAAATCCGGTCGCAACCAAACGATTTCAAGCCGCGCCTTCAGCTCCTGAAGATTTATCACACGATTGGAAACGCGAAGCAGACCGACCGGGTCCGGTTCCAGATCGAGACGCACAAGGAATTTTCAGCGGAACAAAAGGAAGAGGCGCACAAAATTGTCGGCGGCGGAAAACCCATGGCGTCGACGGCCAAAGCCGAAGGCGCGCCTCATAAATCCGACACGGCTGCCGCCCCGAAAATCATCGTTCCCCCGAAGCCCGCCGGCCCGAATCCCGCGCTTCAAGCCATTCTGGAAGCCAACGCCGCGAAAGCCAAGGCGCCTTCAGAATCAAAACCCGCAACACCCACTCAGCCCGCGGGCACGAGTGAAGCCGCGGACATTTGAGTCGCAATCCAGGTGGGGCGAGACTCCGTCGAGCCCTCGAAAAGTGGATTATTGGATTATTGGATTGATGGATAAGTGGGCCTATACGCGGAGTCATCCAATAATCCAACCATCCATTGATCCAACAATCCTCACAGCAAGTCAGGGCTCGACAGAGTCTCGACCCACCGTCAATCCGTGGAATTGCCCCCTACTCCGAGGAAATCAGCTTCTCCCAAATCTCATCGCTCAGCAGCACTTTGCGCAGGAATTCGTCGTCGGCTTCCTTCGCCGGCGCGGCCATGTCCGGGTCGAGCGGCAGGCGGATGGTGAAGATGGTGCCCTGTCCGTTTTCGCTTCGGGCTTCGATTTTGCCGCCGTGATGGTGGACGATGAAGTAGACGGCCATGAGGTGGATGCCGTATTCGGTGGGGCTGTCGTTGCGGACGACGAACGGGTCGAACACGAGCCGCAGGGCTTCCTGCGGCAGGCCGGGGCCGTTGTCGCTGACCTGGATGAGAAGGCCGGGCCGCTGTGAGGAGCCGTTCTGGAGCTGGGCTGTGAAAACGACGCGGCTGCCGGCGGGCAGCGTGGCCAGCTCATCCTTTAACAGCAGCTCGAACAAGCGGTAAAATTTCGGCTTGTCCACCTTCATCGCCGGCAGCGATTCGGGAATGTCGTTCTGAACGATAATCTTCTTCTCCGCGATCCCGGCCCGCAGCAGTTCGATGCTGGCGTTGACCACGTCGCGCACCTGGACCTTGTCCGCAAACTGAAACTCGGGTTTTTCCGATGCCGACCAGAGATCCTTCAAGAGGCCGTTGATTTTCTCAATCTGCCCCTGGACATTCTGGTGGTATTCCTTCCAGAAATCGGGGTTCCGCAGCCCGTTCAAATCCATTTTCTCCTCCGCCATCTTGGCCGGCGCGAGGTCGAGGAAGGTTTTGACGGCGACGAGGGAGTTGCGGATGTGATGGCTGAGGCCGGCCGCGAGCAGGCCCAGGCTGACGATCCGGTCCGCGATCATCATGTTGTGCAGCACGGACATCTTTTCGCGCAGCAACTGGTCGCGCTCGCGCTGGACCATGAAGAACTCCAGGCTGCGCTTCAGTGTCTGTTCCAGTTGCGCCGGGTCCCAAGGCTTCGTCACATACCGGTAAATCGCGCCGGTGTTGACGGCGGAAATCGCCGCCTCCATGTCGGCATACGCGGTCGCCAGGATCCGGATGGTGCGGGGATGGAGTTGCCGCGCCCGTTCGAGGAGCCAGACACCCTTCTCGCCCGGCATCCGCTGGTCGGTCATCAGCACGCCGATCCGTTCCCCCTCGGCCTCCAGGATCTTCAGTCCCTCCTGGGCGTTGATCGCGGTCAGGATCCGGAATTGTTCGCCGAACGCCCGCGCGAACGCTTTCAGGGACTTCTCCTCGTCGTCCACGTAAAGGACGGCGAATCGTTTATAATCGTAAACACTATCCATAGAGGCTCGGCTTTGTCCTGTTATTCTCATCCTTTCACCGGGAACTCCAGCGTAAACTCGCAAAATATTCCGGGCTCGGTCTTCACCGATATCCGGCCGTCGTATTCCTGCACAATCCGGTAACAAATGCTCAACCCCAGGCCCGTGCCTTCCCCAACGTCTTTCGTCGTGTAAAACGGATCGAAAATCTTGTCGAGATGCTTGTCCGCGATGCCCGGGCCGTTGTCCCGGAAACGCAAAATGCTCTTCCCGCCCTCCACCCGGCCCTCAATCCTTACCGTCGGCTGTTCCCCGTGAAAATCCTTCGTCTTCAGCGCGTCGATCGAGTTCTGCAGCAGGTTCACCACCACGTGAATCAGCTTGTTCTTGTTCGCCACCAGCGTCTGCCGCTCCGCCAGGTCCTGCTCAATCCGCACCCGGTCCTTCCACTCGTTGCTCAGGAACCGCAGGGCCGACGCCACCACCTCCCGCACATCCACATCGTCCCGCCGCTCCGTGTCCGGATGCGAAAACATCCGCAGGTCCGACACAATCGTCTTCACCCGCTTCACGCCGTCCTCGACGTCCGCCAGGATTTCATTGTACTCCGGCTGCTGTTCGGCCGGCAGGAACTTCGCCTTCTGCCGCAGCGTGAACAGGCCCGTGGTGGCGAAATTCAGCGGGTTGTTGATCTCGTGAATGATCCCTGCGCTCATCCGGCCCAGCGACGCCAGCTTCTCGCTCTGCACCAGTTGCGTCTGCGTGTCCTTCAACTCGTCGAGCGTCGATTCCAGGGTCCGGTTCTGGCGCGCCAGCGCATGCTGGAACTGGTGCGACTCGACCAGGTTCCGGATGCGCACGTGCAGTTCGGCCGTCGAAAACGGTTTCGCCAGGAAATCGCTCGCGCCCGCCTTCAGCGCCGCCATCTTCGTCTCCTCGTCCGCGCGCGCCGTCAGCAGCACGATCGGGATGGCCTGCGTCGACGTCCGCTCGCGCAGCTCGCGGCAGGCCTGCAACCCGTCCTTCTCCGGCATCATCATGTCCAGCACGATGATGTCCGGCAAAAACTGCGCCGCCTTCTCAATCGCCTGCTGTCCGTCCACCGCCTCCAGCACCTCGTAATTCCGGCTCAGCTCAAGCTTCAAAAACCGAAGCATGTCCGGCTCGTCGTCCGCCACCAGCGCCTTGGGCAAATGCCCGTTGCGCGCCAACTCCACCGGCTTGATCGAGTCCTGCAACGCCGTCATCGCCGGGAACAGTTCGGCGCGCCGATACAGGTTTGCCAGCCACTGCTCCGAAGTCACAGTCCGGCCGGATTCGTCGTCCGCCGCCGCCTCGTCCGCCGGTTCCGCCGCGGGCGCCGCCGGAAGCGGGTCCGCCTTGTGATACGGGAACCGCACCGTGAAGGTCGTCCCCTTCCCCTCGCTGCTCTGCACATCCACCGTGCCGCCCTGGATCTCCGTCAACTCCTTCACCAGCGCCAGCCCGATACCGACGCCCTGGTACTTGCGGCGCGAGGAATCGTCCGCCTGCCAGAACCGGTCGAACACATACGGCAGGTTCTTCTCCGAAATGCCCATGCCGGTGTCCGACACCGCCAGGACGAAATCCTGTCCGCGCAATTCCGCCCGCAGCGTCACGCTCCCGCCGGCCGGCGTGAACTTCAGCGCGTTGAACACCAGGTTCAGCACGATCTTTTCCAGCTTGTCCCGGTCGCCCATCACCGCGTCGAGCGCCGGGTCCACGTGCGTGTCGAGCTTCAGCCGCTTGTCGTCCGCCACCTGCCGCGCCGCGCTCGCCAGGCCCTTGATGAATTCCCGCACCTGGATCCGCTCCGATTTCACCTCCATGCGGCCGGATTCCATCCGGACCAGGTCCAGCAGGTCGTTGATGAGCTTGAGCAGCCGCATGCCGTTCGCATGCATCGTGGTCAGCAGCTCCTTCGCCTCGGCGTCCAGGTTCCGATTGAAATGGTGCAGCAGCTTTTCCAGGGGCGCCAGCAGCAGCGTCAGCGGCGTGCGCAGTTCGTGGCTGATGTTCGCGAAAAACCGGCTCTTGATCTGGTCCAGCTCCATCAGTTTCCGGTTGCTCTCCTCCAGCTCCTTCTGGTTGCGATCCAGTTGATAGCGCAGCGCGAATTCCCGGAACCGGCCGCGATATTGAAAATACGTGCCCACCACCGCAATGACGTCCATGCAGATGATGAAAAAGAAATTGTTCGCCAGGATGCCGACCGCGACGCTGCCGCCGTGGAGGATGCCGATCACGATGTAGAGCACGAAGACAATGCAAACCGCGGCGAGGCTTTCGAGGAAGGTCCATTGCAGCAGCGTGCCCACCGCCAGCAGCACCAGGTTCAACCCCGCATAATACGGCGACAGGAATCCCTCGCTCACCAGGATCATCCACGCGATGAAAAACACCGGCACCATCGGAATGATCCGGCCCAGCCACTTTGAACTCCGCCGCCCGAACCGCGTCTCCATCAGCAGCCAGATGAACCCCGCGATCACCGCGCTCCACACGCGCAACTTGAGAAACAGCCAGAATTTTCCCGGATAAACATAGTAATCCATCGGGATGCCCAGCGGCATCAGGGTCAGCACCAGCAGGCAACCCACCTTGGTATGGGTGATCCGCTCCTGCCGCTCGTAAGCCAGGAAGGCCTCGAAAATGGCCGGGTCGTTAAATGGCTGGGGCTTCGACACGGGACGGTTTGTTCATTTCGCAGAAAATGTTCACACCGGTGCCGTCCGACTTCACCGCGCACAGGTCGGGGGCGAGCGACGCGGGCTTCAACGCGCCCACCTCGGGGCTGTTCCGGTAGTTCAAATGCCACTCCATGATGTAATCCATCGTCAGCCGCCGCGGATTGCCCGCATCCACGTTGGTCGTGATCAGCAACCCCCCCGGCGCCAGCCAGTCATAACAAATGCTGGTGAGCTTCCGGCAAACCGTGTCGCTCAGGTAATCAAACAAACCCGCGCAGTAAACCAGGTCGTACCGATCCCCCCCGCCCGCATCCACGCTCCGGGCCGATTCCTTCAGAATCTGGTGAACGGATTTCCGAACATACTTGATCGGGGTCCCCCGGTGCGCCTGGCGCTTCGCGCCCTCCAGCACCGACTGGCAGTGCGTGATGGTCTCCTCGTTGAAATCAATCAGCGTGAACCGGGTCGATTCGGACAGGTCGCTCTCGGCGAGGAACCGCTGGATTTCCTGGGCGGGACCGCAGCCGACGCTCAGCACGCGGGCCGGGGCGCCGCCCCGCAGGGACCGCGCGGCCTGTGACACCAGGTGTCCCACCAGGTAGTTGATCCGGTTGCGGTGCGCTTCCGCGGGCGGCTGGTGCAGGAACCAGTGGTTCACAATCTTCGCATACAACGACCCGCCCTCCAGCGGATCGCGCAGCATCATGTTCACCATCTCGTAATCGCCCGCATAACCCAGGGGCTTCGTGAACGTCCGATACAAGAACGGCGAGCACAGCAGCATCGGGTGCAGTTGCCGGCGGCAATACGACTGGTGCGCCTCCACCTGCTCCCGGTCCACCGTCGCCAGCGCCTCCTCAAAGCGCTCGAACAAATTCGTCAGCGCCGGCGTTGTGGACTTGCCCAGCTCCGATCCGATTTCGTGCTCCATCCGCAGCCGATCCCCGGCGGGGGCCGACCGGATTCCCAACTCGAGCTGTTCCAGCCAGAGCCGGAGCTCGGACAGGAACGTGTACATGTCCGCCACCACCACCTTGAACTCGGGCCGGATCCTGTAAACCTCCTGCCAGTGGCGGAGAAAGGCCTGGAACGCCTTGGATTGGTCGCCGGGCCGCGAGGGAAGAAACGCCTCCAGCCCGAGCCAGGAATCGCCCAGCGACGCCTCGCAAACCAGCACGCCTCCCATGTTCACCAAACCGCTCACCACCGCCCGGCCGGAGTAGACCGTGCGATCGTTGACAATGATTTTGAAATCGGTCAGGACCTCGGAGGAACGCAGGACCAGCGACGGGTTGTAGATTTCGAACGCGACGAGGAACCGGGTCAGGCGCAGCAGCGTGGCGTGGATCTCGACGCCCTGGCTGGAACGGCCCACCACCATCGAGTCTTTCGAGCCCCCGCCATTGCCTTGACTGCCGTTGGATTCACCGTTTCCGTTCTGCGTTCCCATGTTCGAGTGGCTGGTTGTTTCAGGTTCCGGCTACCCCCATGCATCCCCAGTCCATCAAGCGTTTGCGCGCCGAAGCTTGTTACCATTTTCCGCGCCAAGAACCAATCCAGCCGGGGCAGAGTAAAACCGCCCGGCCCCGGATGCAACTGCCGTCCGGACGGGATTCCGGGAGGATGGTCTGTCCTGACCTTGGACACCGGGGAAACCCATCCGCAGATCGCGCCGATTACACAGATTGGCCGAGTTCCAGTTCCTAACCTGTGAAATCTGCAATCTGCGGACTCCTTCCCGGTTCCTGCCTCGGTGAAATCTCTTTGACATTTCCCGCCGGCTACTTAAAACGGGGTCGTGATCAAATTCGTCTATGTGGTTCGGCGGCGTCCGGACGTGACGCCGGAGGCCTTTCGGAAATACTGGCTCGAGAAGCACGGACCGCTGGTCCGCAGCTACGCGAAAGCGCTCCGTGCCAAACGCTACGTCCAAAGCCACACCCTCGACACCCCGGCCAACCTCGTCACCCAGCAGGCCCGCGGCACCAAACCCGCCTACGACGGCATCACCGAAGTCTGGTGGGACAGCCTCGAGGATCTCATGGCCGCCGCCATGAGCCCCGAAGGCCAGGCCGCCAACCAGGCCCTCGCCCAGGACGAGTCCACCTTCTGCGACCTGCCCAATTGCTCCGTGTTCTTCACCGAGGAACACACGATCTTTTAGGCGGCCCCCCGGAACCGGCCTCCGCAGATTTCACCGATTTCGCAAACCGGGCCCAAAACTCTGCGTCAACCGGCGCAATCTTCGGACAAGGTTCTTCCTGGAATCGAAGAGACTAGAAATGCAGCCCGACCGTGAGCAGGAAGGCGCTGCTGTAAAAATTGTAGGTCCCGTCCGCCGTCTGTCCCGTCAGCGACGGCGCGCTCCCCGTCACCGTGTGATTCGGCCCGTAACAGAACTGGTAGGCCAGGTCCACGCTCACCACCCCGCCCTTGTAGCCGCCGCCCACACTGAAAAAATTCCGCGTGAGGTCCGTCACGTAAGGTGTGTAATGCGCGTTCGGAACCGAATTGTTGTTCCGCACATACCCCGCGCTCACCTGCCAGTGATCCCCCAAATACCGCGTCACCCCCAGCTCATACATCCAGCTCGGCTGCCAGTCCAAAACGTTCACCACATCCTGCGGAATCAACGGCGGCACCGGCGCCGACTGGTGAATCACCACCGTCCCAATGCTGCTCCAGTCCGTGTAGTCCGCATCAAATTCCAGGTTCCATTTCTCGGTCGGCCGATACGACATGCCCACCACCACGTTCAACGGAAATGTGAAATCCGCGTTCGCCGAGCGCGTGGTCGGATTTTGCGGAAGAAACTGCCACTCCGTCGTCGTGGTTCCCTGCAGGTTGAAACCCGTCTGGCTCCGAAACGTGGCGCCGAATGAGAGCTGGTCCAGCGCCTTCCACAGCACGCCGACGTTGTAACCCACCGCCCAACCGTCCCCGGAAAATTTGTAATAATTGTTGTTCAGCGTGGGAACCAGGCCCTGCTCGAGGGAAAGATTCGCGTAGTTCACCGTCAGGCCCGCTCCCACCGAAAGCCCCGGGATCACCTCGTAGGCAGCCGTCGGATTGATGCGAATGTACTGAAGCTGGCTGCTGAGCGCGATGGTCCGGAAGCCCGTGTCCTGCGGCCATTCCAGGCTCAGGCCATACGGAGCATACACTCCCAGCCCGAAACTCAACGGGACCTCCTCCAGCCCATACGAAGCAAACACCTGCGGCACACCCGCCATATGCTTGTCAATATGATAGGTGCTTCCCGCGTTCGGCGACCCCGGCGGCGGCGTGAAGCTCGGATTCAAATAAATGCCATACAGCCCGCCACGCAGATTGAACCCCTCCTGCTGGGTCAGGCCCGCCGGATTGTAATAGACCGCCGACGCGTTGTCGGCCGTCGCCACATACGCCTCCCCGCGCGCCGTCGCGAACGCGTCCTGGTCCGGCAACCGGAACCCGTTCGCCATCGAAATCCCTTCCCGCGAAACGACGCACAATCCCATCAACAACCCCGACGCGACACGTTTGTTCATAAGCCCATTGATCGATAACTTAAACAGCCATTTCTATATACCGACACTCACCGTAGATACACATGGGTGATAATCAGAAGCAAGCAAGTTACTGACCATCGCCCCGAAAACCGTTCCGTTCCCCCGTGTCTCGTTTCAGACCATCCGCGCCGGACCGTTCCGCCATCCAAATCCGCTGACGCCGCAATTCCTGGAATGATAAGTTTTACTGGTGACTTTAGGGTTGCTTCATCAGGTTGCACAATTCCACCACACCGCCTGCAAGGCACCCGCCCCGAGAAATAATTATGAAGATCCAATTCCAGAAAAGAGTTCTGCTGCGCCCGGTTCAATGGCTCTGCACCCGCCTCGCGGCGGGGCTGCTCGCGGCGGCTATGCCCGCCGGCGCCGACCCGGCGGAATGGCGGTTAATCGTCGTGGGCGATTCGCCCGGCGATCCCACCAGCGCCACGGGGGTCAGCCCCGACCTCGCCGCCATTGCCCAGGCGATCGCCCTGGAACAACCCGCCCCCGACTTCGTGCTGTTTCCGGGAGACCTGATTTCAGACATCAACATCCCGGGGGTTTCCCCGTCTTTGGGACAGCAATACACCAACTGGCTCGCCGCCATGGCGCCCATTTACAACGCCGGCATTCACCGTTCCCAAAGCCTGGCCCCGGGACTGGAACGAATCGGAGAACCATAATCTCGTCATCCGCAACGCGGTCGGAATCGCCACCATGAACTTTTCCGAACAACCCACGGGCAACCCGCCGGAATAGTCACGGCTCACCACAACACATCGGGAATTTGCGACCGGTTCCAATCCGTGTCCATCCGTGGTTGAAAATTTTCTCGAAGGGCGATGTCGGCCCTTTACCGTGAAAGGCACGCGCTCGGAACTTTACTTCTGCCGCCGTTCATGCATAGTAGTTACCGTGAAACGTCTTGTCCGATTCACGCTGTGCCTGCTGTTCCTCGGAATCACCCTTTTCCCGCTCGCGCCGCGTTTTCTTCTTCGCTCTACGTGTTCGGTGAAATCGTCTCCAGCACCACGAACGCCCTTCACTCCGGCTGGAGCACCACGAACTATTACCAATTGCGAAACTCCACCCACGCGCCCGGTCGAGGTGCTCGCCGAACGACAGGAATCCCGTTCGACATCACAAACGACAACTGGTCCTACTTCGGGAATCCAGCTGACCGTCGTCACCAACGTCGCCAACTTCCCACCCCGCCCGACGCCGCCAATTGCTCTTCGTCGTCTGGGCCGCTCTGCGGACCTTTTCAGTTGGGTGATCTTTCAAAATTACGGGACGAATACGGCCCCTGTGGACGAATTCCATTAATGCCGTCCAAACGAATTATTTCAACACCATCCAGATGCTCTACAACAAGGGCGCCCGCACTTGATCATGCCCAACGCCGTGACGTCACCGCCGCGCCCGATTTCGGTTCTCTCACCGGCCCTGTCAAAATCTTCACCCGCCAGCGCGTCATCGACATGAACGCCCAGTTCCTGGTCACCGTCAGCCAGGCCACCGCCCAGATGCCAGGGCTGACGATTTTTGTCCCGGACATTTTCACCCTGCTGGACCAGGCTCAAACGAACGCCGCCAGCTTCGGACTGACTAACGCCATCATCGACGCCCTCGACGATCCCAAGCTGAAGAATAAATCCATGACCGGCCCCGGCGCGAGTTACGTCTTCTGGGATCAACTCAATCCGACCGCCCGATTCCATGTCGCCATCGCCGATGCCGTCGAACAGGTCATCGCCCCCACCACGCTCACCGGCATGGCCGTGTTCAACGGCAGCAACCGGGCCTCGACGTCGCCAACATCCCCATCGGTCGCAACGGCCAGGTTTGCACCAGCTCGAACCTCGTGGATTGGGCCTCACTGCAAAGCTTCGACAGCACCAACTCCGTTCAATCCATATTCGTGCCCAACGGCGGCTCTCAACAGTTCTACCGGCTCACGTTCCCCCTCACCTGGACCTGGCCGTAGACCGTGGCCCCGCAGCCGCGATCGTGAGATCCCGGTCCCCCGCCGGACTCGAGATTGATCATTGGATAAATGGATTACTGGATAAATGGGAAGCCCGGTTCGCGGCACGCATCCAATAATCCAACAATCCAAAAATCCAAGTGAACCTGAAACACAAGGTGATTTCAGCCACTCCCCCCATCACTCCAAAACTCCCTTACTCCACCACTCCATCCCCCTTTTCGGTTGTTTTTTCCGCCGCAACCCATTAAACCAGCGGCCGTCCAATGATGACGCCGTCTCTCCTGCGCAGACGCACCACCCGGATTGCCATGGTGGCCGCCGTCATCCTCGCCCTCGACCAGGCCACCAAACTCCTCGTCCTCCGTTACCTGGGTTATCACGAGGAAAAATCCGTCATCGACGGCTTTTTCAAAATCGTTCACTGGCAAAATACCGGCGCCGCCTGGAGCATTTTCAGCGGCAATAATAAACTCCTCGCCGCTATCGCCGTCATCGCCCTGGTCATCCTCTTCCTCAGCCGCCATTACTTTGACTCCCGCTCCCTCACCGGCCAGATCGCCCTCGGATTCATCTTCGGCGGCATCACCGGCAACCTCATCGACCGCGTCCGCGTCCATCACGTGATCGATTTTCTCTACTTCTACATCCAGCCCGCCGGCCGGCCCGACCCCATCGGCTTCCCCGCCTTCAATGTCGCCGACAGCGCCATCTGCACCGGCGTCGCCCTCATCTTCCTGCTGTCCTGGAAAACCGATCACGCCGCCCCCCAGGATCATCCGCCCGCCACGGAAAAAGCCACGTGAACCGCGCGCCGCGCCCCCGATTGAACCATGCCCGGCCGCACTGAAACCGTCCTCGTCGAGAAATCCGCCCTGTCCACCCGGCTCGACTCCTGGCTCCGCGCCCGATTCCCCGCCGCCTCGCGCGGCGCCATCCAGCGCCTCATCGAACAGGGCCACATCCGCGTCGACGGCAAAATCGTCAAACCCACCCACGCCCCCCACGCCGGCGAACGCATCGAGGTCCATTGGCCCGAAGCCCGCCCCGCCGAAGCGCAACCGGAGGAAATCCCACTCGAAATCCTGTTCGAAGACAGCTCCCTGCTCGTCCTCAACAAACCCGCAGGCATCGTCGTCCACCCGGCCGCCGGGCACGAGGAACACACCCTGGTCAATGCCCTGCTCCATCACTGCGCCGGACAACTCAGTGGCATCGGCGGCGTCGCCAGGCCCGGCATCGTCCACCGCCTCGACAAGGAAACCAGCGGGTGCCTCGTCGTGGCGAAAACCGACCCCGCCCACCTCTCCCTCTCCGCCCAGTTCGCCTCGCGCAAGGTCCTCAAAACCTACCACGCCATCCTCTGCGGCGAACTGCCCCGCGACCACGGCGAAATCCACGCCAACATCGCCCGCCACCCCACCCACCGGAAACGCATGGCCGTCCAGGACGATTCCGGCCGCGAAGCCCACACCAGCTATCGCGTCGCGGAACGACTCCGCTGCACCACCCTCGTCGAAGCCGATCTCCACACCGGCCGCACCCACCAGATCCGCGTCCACTTCCAATACCTCGGCTACCCCGTCCTCGGCGACACCACCTACGGCGCCCGACAAAACCGGCGCGTGGAGGAGTTGCTGGGATTCGGCGCTCCGCGCGTGATGCTTCACGCCAGCCGGCTGGAATTCACCCACCCGAAAACAGGCAAGCCCGTGAAATGCCTGGCTCCTTTGCCCCCCGATTTCGAAGACCTGCTCCGCGCCCTGCGCCAGCCATCGTCATAAAGTAGCAGCCGACGTGAGGAGGCTCTGATCAAAAGGTTTCTTGACCCCCTCACGCTGGCTGTTGCGGGAAAAGGCGCGTGACTCCGATCTCACGATCCGGTTACGGAGCCGCCGGCACCGCGTCGACCTCAATCACGTTGGTTTCCCCGACAACCGCAACCCCCGTGATCCGGCTGTTCGAAACCTCCCACGGCACCTGCATCGGCGATTGAGCCGGAACTTGTGACGCATTCTGCGCCTGGTTCAAACCCGGCATGTTGGTGTTGGGAACTACGTTCGCTGTGAACACCACGTTCTGTCCCAGCCGATTGTTCCTCCCGGAAACCCGGAAGCTCCATTGGCCGGCTCCCATCCCGCCCGCCACACCGCCCGCGGCCTGGCTTTGAAGGGACTCCTTGAGGTTCGACTGCTGCTTTGAATCCTGCAGCGCGGATTGATTCAACTGAACCGCCGCCGGGCCGCTCACCAAGCCGAAATAGACCGAACCGTCCGAATCCCTAACACGTATCTGTGAACCATTTTGCTGAACCTGGAAATTGCCCAGCACCGGCGAGCCCGCCCCGGCCGCGTCCTTGCCCGCCCGGTTCAAATCCTGCCGTGGGCCGGCCACATTCGCGAAATAAAAACCCTGCCCGGGATCGACCCCGGAAACCGCCGAAGCCGCAGCCGAGCGCTTCGCCTGCCCGGCGTCCCGCGCCACCAGGGCCGCGTAATCGGCATCCATCGACGCCGCACCCTGTTCCACTTTGAATCCGCGGCCTGAAACCACCGGTCCCGCCAATCCTGGCGCCGGCGCCGCCGAAAAAGCAGTGCCGGCCATCGTAGAATCCGGCGGAGCGGCAGCCACCACCGCCGGAGCTTCGGGCTCGGACACCACCGCCGGCCTGTCCACCCGTTCCTCTCCACGCAATTTGTCCGTCGCGGATTCCGCCGACGCGGTCGCGGCTGATCTCTCCGGCGGCGGCGCAAATGCAGGCGGCTCGGCCTTCGCCAATTGCATCTCCTTCACCGTCTGCCGATGGTTTGCAAACATGATGATTCCCAACATCCCCATCATCAAAACCGCCATGCCCGCCCCCAACACCTGCGGCCGCTGCAGCCAGGCCGACAGCACCAGCCCCCACCCGGCGCGCGGACGGCGCGGATACGCGCGCGCCACCTCCCCCTGCAACAGCCGGCGGGTCGCGGGATGGAGCTCAAAGTCGTCACCAGCGGATTCCCGGCGCTCCCGCGCCATCGCACGCAACTGCTTCTCTATGTCTCGCTCCGGTTCCATGTTGTGCCACTACAGGTTGGACGGAAAAACACCCGGTTCCTCCCGGGAAATACTGCCCAACAGAAGCTTTTCCAGCCGGTCCAGGCATTTGCTTAGCCGGGAACTCACCGTTTTCGGGTTCAATTTCAATGTCCCGCTCAATTCCTCGTAACTCAAGTCCCCAAAATACCGCAGCTCGATGATCTCCCGGCACGGCGCCTCAAGCCGGTCCAAAGCCGCCCGCACCCGGCCATGCCGCTCCTCCACCATCAGCGCCTCGTCCGGCGCCGCCATCGGGCTCGGCGGATCCAGCGTCAATCCCGTCTCCGCATCCTCCGCCTGCAACGACACCGGCGTCCGCCCGCCCCCGCGCTTCGCCGCGTTCCGGCGATCCCGAAAATCCCGCGCCTTGTTCGACGCAATTTGAAACAGCCAGGTCTGAAGCCGGCAACCGCCCTGGAAAGAACCGATGTTCCGAATCACGGAAAGGAACACCTCCTGGCAAATCTCCTCCGCGTCTTCCCGCGTGAATTCCGGCGCGAGTTGATAAATGAACCGCGCCACAGGCGCGTAATGCTCCCCGAACAATTCATCCCACGCCTCCGCCTCTCCGCGGCGGCATCGCGCCAGCATGTCCGATTCCGAAAGCATCCGCCCCGAATTCTACAGGATCAGGCGTGCGTCCACCAGCGCTGCATCGCCTCCACCATCTGCCGGAACAAATCGGGCACATGCTTGATCGCCTGCTCCATCATCGGCACATTCCGGCTCGCCAGCCAGATCAGGACGCCCAGGCACGCCAACCCCACCACGGCATCCCAGGTGGACAGAAACACCCGCGAACCTGGACTGCCTCCATACAAACCATACTGATAAAACAGGTGCCTGGCCGCCTTGAACGGCGCGGTCGCCAGAATGTAAACCAGGAACAAAAGGAGAATCGCGCCCCAGGCCGGCAGACCCTCCGGCAACGCCACCCCCATCAACGTGCCCTCCGCCAGCAAGGTCACCATCAGCACGAAGAACAAGACGGTTGCCGCCGACATCAACACTGACAAAACGGGCAACGCAATGCCCCACCCGGTCTCCAGCCCGGGATGCGCCGCCCAGTAGCCGCGCCACCGCTGCTCCCATGCCCGCGATCCAGTCACCGCCCCCCACTTCACCGTCCGCCCCCACGACCGCATCTCGCGCCGGAATTTCCGCCGCCACGCCTCGTGCGACTCCGGATCCGAAAACTGCTTCGCCCCCGAATAATACCCCTCACGCGCGCGGCGAATAAAATCTTGCGCGTTGAACGGCATCCCGCTCGCCGCGCTCTTCTCCTCGGCCGTCGCCGCCTTCGGAATCACAAAAATCAACGCGATGTATACCGCCACCCCGATCCCGCCCGACATCACCGTCAGGATCACCCACCCGATCCGCACCAGGGTCGGATCAATCCCGAAATAGGCCCCGATCCCATTGCACACACCCGACACCATCGCGCCGTCATCCAGGCGGTAGAGCCGGTGCGGCTGCCCCGGCGGCGGCGTTTCGCCGCTTTTCGGAGGCGGCTCCGCAGCCCCGCCCGCAGGCGCCGGCTCAGGACCGCCCGATTCCACCGGCCCCATTTCCGAAAGGACCGACTCGACCTGTTCCGACGTCGCCACGTTGCGATACGCCCCCATCAACCCCGCGAGCTTGTCGCCAATCGACTGCTCGATGTCCGACAGGATCTCCCCACGGTCGGGGTTTGTGGCCAGCGTGGCCGACGCCTGGTCCAGGTAACGGCGCAGCGCGTCGAAACCCTGCTCCTCCACCTGGTAGGCGGTGCCGTTCAGATTGATTGTGATGACTTTGTTCATAACAGCTATGGGTTAATTCCTGCCGAGATTTCGAACCGTGCCGCTGATTTTCTGCCAGTATTCGGAGGTCTCCCGCAACTGCTCCCGCCCCTTGGCCGTCAGCTCGTAATATTTCCGCGGAGGCCCCGCCTCGGATTCCTTCCAGTCGTAATCCAACAGCCCGTCCCTCCGCATCTTGCTCAACAACGGATACAACGTCCCCTCCTGCGTCGCGAATTCCGTCGAACTGAGCTGCTTCAAAATGTCCGCCGCGTAAACCTTATCGGCCGCGATGATCTTCAGGAGAATAAACTCCAGAAGCCCCTTCCGTATCGCCGCAAACTTGTCGTCCAGATCCATAAGCAACTGTTCGATGTAAGCTACCTTTGTGAGACAAGGTAGCATGGCACGAGATTGATGGCAAGGGATTTTTTCGGGGCCGCGGAGTGCTGGAGTGCCGGAGTGTTGGAGTCCCGAGAGCACAAGCTGCGGCGAGTCCCCATACTCCACATCCGCCTCAGCACGGAAAGCGCGGGTTTTTGACGTTTTAACATTTTCGAGGAGGAGGCAGAGGACGAGGACGATCGAACGCCGCCAGGATTCCGCACTCGGCATTCCGCATTCCGCATTCCCCTTAACCCTCCCGCCGTTTCCGCCGATACCCGTATGGCGCCTTGAGTTTTTTCCTCGCGGCGCTGGAAGACTATGGATGCGATCGATTCCGTGGGCCAGGTTGGTGGCGGGAAACAATTGACGCCGCAGGACCGGGCCGAAATTGCGCGGCTCGCGGCGCGCGACCGCGACGTCCGCGCCCACGAAGCCGCCCACCTCGCCGCCGCCGGCGCCCTCGCCAGCGGAATTGAATTCGATTACGAAATGGGTCCCGACGGCAAACTCTACGCCGTCGGCGGCCGCGTCAAAATATCCGTCCCCGGCGGCCTCACCCCCGAACAAGCCCTGGCCGCCGCCCGCCAGATGCGCGCCGCCGCCACCGCCCCGACCGATCCCTCCGGCCAGGATCTCTCCGTGGCTGCCCAGGCCAGCGCCATGGAAGCCCAGGCCCAGGCGCAACTCGACCAGCAGAAACTATCGCAGCCCGCCACCAAAACCGCCCAGCCCGCCGCTCCCGCCAATTTTCGCGAATTCAACCGAGTAGCCTGAAGATCAGTTTAAGAGTTTAAGAGTATAAGAGTTTAGGAGTCTGTGAACCGAAAGAAATTGCCCCTCCGCCTCTCCCCCATCCGTGTCCATCCGCGTCCATCCGTGGTTGAAATAAATCCTTCCCCCAATTAGCGGTAATTCGCGCTAATTCGCGTCAACTCTTAAACTCTCAACCTTTCAACGCTCCCTGCTGATCCTCACCGCCACGTCTCGCTGAAACGCCGGCACTTCAATGCGCAACAGGCCGTCGCGCGATTTCAAGGTCTCCAGTTTGAAGGAATATCCCAAATAGGTGTCCCACCATTCCAGCCGGTAGGAGCCGGGCTTGCCCAGCGGCAGTTGCATTGTCGTGCCCCCGAAAACCGGCAATCGAACGTTCCGCGCTTCGGTATACCAGTTCGCCTCGGGATCGTGCACCCACGCAATCGCCTCGCCCGCCTCCGCGTCCGCCAGCGCCAGCACTTCCAACCCGCTCACACCCGGATCCCGAACGCCCGCTAAAGACACTGATTCCAGCGCGATCCAATCCCCCTCCGTCACGTCAAATCGCAGCGTGTGCGCCCCCTCCGGCAATGGCATCCGCCGCTCCCGATCCGTCTCGGCAACCGGATAGCGGCCCTCCATCGCTTCGCTGGACGCTTTTCCGACCGGCAACGGCTCGGGCTTGAAATCAAACATCACGGGCGATCCGCCGTCGACCGACACTTCCAACCGGCAGGGGCCCGAGGATTGAGCCGCACGGATGGCGAGTGTTCCGGGCCGATCAAAGCGCGTGGTCACCACAAGCGGCGTCCGCAATTCCGGCTTCACCGGTCCGTACAGGAAAATCGGCAGCGCGCGCGACGCCCGTCCGTCTGGCTCAACCACGCACGGCGCCGGGTCCGCCTTCCCCCAGTCGCCGCCCGCCGCGATGGAAACCTCCCGCACGGCGCCCGCCGGACCGGCATAGCGCGGACTTTCGACGGCAACCGGCTGCAGGTTGAGCCGCGACCAGTTGATGCCGGCGGCGAACCGGGACAGCGGAATCAGGTTGCCCCAGAGATTGTGGGGCCGGATGTAATCGTACCAATACCACATCGTCGCCCCGCCCGCGTTGCCCGCCATGGCCGAGGCCCAGAGGCCGCAGTGCAGGTTCATCGCGGTGTGGTGCGGATCAAAAAACTCGTCCGACCGCCGCCACGAGATGCCCAGTTCGCTCATCAGGTGCGGTTTCCCGAACCGGTCCGCCGCGCGCGCGTCGGCCTCGATGACCGGGACCACATTCCGCACGGAACCTTCGTCCCCGTAAAAATGCCGTTGCGTCAGGTCGATCGATTGCGCCTCCCACACCTGCGCCGGGCCGGCCCTGCCGTAGGAGGTTGTCACAAGATGCCTGTTAGGGTCATTCTGCCGCAGCCAATCGGCCATTTCGACGACCCAGCCGGCGTCGGAACCGGCGCCGGCGTTGTCCTGTTCGTTCCAGAATTCCCAGAACCCGAGCGAAGTGAACGCCGAGTAGCGCGCCACCAGGTAGCGCAGGTGCCGCTGGTAAAGACGGCGCGCGGCGGGATCGGTGAAAAACGCGGACGGCTCGGAGATCGGCCCCCCGTTCACGCGATTGTAGGGAAGTTGCGGCCAGGGCGCCGGGCCCCAGACATCGTGGTTCATGAGGTCCCGGTAGTTCTTCAACGTCAGCAGCACGTAAACGCCCTTGCTCCGGGCCATGCCCAGCACCTGGTCATAAAACCAGGCGGCTGCGAGGTCGTAGCGGCCGGGCCCCAGCGACTGGGTTTCCAGCACCGGGTTGGGCGGCGAAATCCAGACGCGCGTGTAGTTGCCTCCCGCGGCGGCAATCTTGCCCAGCATCAAATCGTATTCCGGCAGCGTGCCCCAGCCCAGGATGTAGCCCAGGATGAAAAACGGCGACCCGGAATCGAATTCAAAATACCGGCTGTTGCAAAGCGAACGCCGCACGAAACCGGGAGACCCGCCCTTGACGACTTCGAAGGACACGGTTTCAGAGTTCGTTTCTCCCCCCGCATCGCGTGCCAGGATCCGAAGTGTCCAGTGCCCCGGCGCCGGCGGAGCGAATCGAAGCCGCCATCCCGGGTCTCCGACAGCTGCCGGCGAAGCGCCCGCCGCGGCGTTCGTGGCCGTCTCAAAATCCTGCCCCCAGAACGCCGGCACGCGCAGCACCTTCCCCTGCGGCCCCTTAAAAAGTCCATCCACGGAAATTTCGTCCGGATCGAACGGGTTCGAATAGGTTTTGCCGAGGTCGACGTGCCATTCCATGAGGTCGTAGGTGGAATTGGTCGCGGCAGCCTGGATCAAGGCCAGGTGCGGTAGCGGCGCAGCTGGAGTGCTTGCGCAGATCCCGGCAAGCATCAGCAGGAACACCATAATCCGTCGAACCCTGTCCCAACCCGAACACGCAGCTTTCATTTCAACCGCAGTTTGCGTCAGACCCGGGGGCCAGAACAAGCGGATTGGGGAATGCAGTGCTGGAGTCGTGGACTCCTGGAGTATTGCTGAATTCCGCGTCGCAATCCCTCCACCACTCCACCACTCCATCACCCCTCTACGCAGTTCAGGAGCCGGCCGAAGCCGACTCCCAAACTCTTAAACTCTTAAACTCTTAAACTCCTAAACTCCTAAACCGACCTCACCCTTTCCACAGCATGTCCGCCACCGTGCGGCCGGCCGGGATGAACGGGATCCCGTGCGTGGTGTAAGGCACGATCACGTCGAGAACGTACGGTTCCTTGGAGTCGAGCATGCGTTGGATCGCGCCGCGGAGGTCCTTGCGGTACATCACGCGTTCGCATTTCACGCTGAACGAATTGCAGACGCGCACGTAGTCCGGATAGATCTCTTTGCGCTCTTCCGGGTCACTGTCCAGCCCTGTGTCGCAGAAACAACCTTCTGCACAGGATGCAGTTGCTTCAAAATGACTGCCTTAAAAGGGTCTTAGAACTAGTTTTTAGCCTCGTTTTTTGCCTGTAAGCATCGTCGGCTATAGCCCTACCACACGACTGACCAGCCTATGCTTGCAGCCTTTTTGGGGTGTCAAAATCGACCGTAAGACTCAAAAACCAAGCCGAATTCGTCCCACTTTACTCAACTACACACACTTATCTCTGCGACACAGAGCTGAACAGAGCTGAACTGTAAAGGTGTGAAGATATGGAATGCCGATGCTTCCCCTGCCGGTGGAGATGGGATGACGAATTTGCATGAGTACCTCGCGGGAACCGATCAGACGCGGGCCAACTCATTGCTCCCGTTGGACATTGCGGTCATTAATCCACGAAGGCTCGAGGACGAGCACGAGGACGAGCACGAGGACGATTATTACGAGCCAGCCGGCCGACGAGAGAGCGCCTGAGTCTCTTCATCACTCCAGGACTCCATTACTCCATCACTCCACTGCGGAGTCCGGGAGCCGGCTGTGGAGCCAACCCCCAAACTCATGAACTCTTAAACTGACCTCACCCTTTCCACAGCATGTCCGCCACCGTGCGGCCGGCCGGGATGAACGGGATCACGTGCGTGGTGTAAGGCACGATCACGTCGAGAACGTACGGTTCCTTGGAGTCGAGCATGCGTTGGATCGCGCCGCGGAGGTCCTTGCGGTACATCACGCGTTCGCATTTCACGTTGAACGAATTGCAGACGCGCACGTAGTCCGGATAGATCTCTTTGCGCTCTTCCGGGTCACCGAGATAGGTGTGGCCGCGGTTGCCCGCGTAAAACTTGTCTTCCCACTGCACCACCATGCCGAGGTGCTGGTTGTTCAAGATGATGGCCTTGGCGGCAATGCCTTCGACGTAGGCGGTCGCGAGTTCCTGGATGTTCATCAGGAACGAACCGTCGCCGTCGATGTCAACCACCTGTTTGTCCGGGTGCGCCACCTTGATGCCGAGCGCCGCGGGGAGTCCAAAACCCATCGAACCCAGCCCGCCGCTGGTGATGAACTGGCGCGGGCGCGAGTATTTATACCATTGCCCCGCCCACATCTGGTGCTGGCCCACGCCGGTCGTGATGATCGCGTCGCCCTTGGTGAGTTCATAGAGCGATTCCACCACCATCTGCTGCAGGATGATCTGGTCTTCCGAGCCGGTCAGGTGGTCCTTCATGTGATCGCTGTTGGCGATCTCGGGCGTGACGCTGTAGCTGAACGGCGCCTTTTTCTTCCAGGCTTCGATCTGCGCCAGCCAGCTCGCGTGCGGCTTGTTCAACGGCCGCCGCGCCAGCATCGCGTTCAACCGCGCCAGCGCGTCCCTGATGTCGCCCACCACCGCGAGGTTGGCACGGCGATTCTTGTTCAACTCGGACGCATCCACATCGATGTGGACGATCGTGCCATGCTTGCAGAATTCCTCGAACTTCCCGGTCACCCGGTCGTCGAACCGGACGCCGAATGCGAGCAGCAGGTCGGCGCCGTCCGCGATTTTCACCATCGGATCGTTCGGGCTCTTGCGATATTCGTATTCGCCGTTCACGGCCCAGTTGGCGAACGCGGCACCGTGCATGCCGAGCCAGCGCAGAGACAGCGGGCTGGTTTCGGGAAACGCCCCGATGCCCATCAGCGTGGTGGTGACGGGGATCTGGGCGGCTTCCGCGAACTTCTTCAGCTCCGCAGCCGCACCGCTGGTGATAATGCCGCCGCCGCAGTAAATCACCGGGCGCTCGGCCTTTTCAAGCAACCCCATGATCTCGTTGAGCGCGACGTCGTCCGCCTTGAGCTCCGGCTGCTGATAACCGCGCAAGCCTTTCTTGATCTGCTCGAGCGTCGGCCAGACCGGCTGGGTCTTGGCCTGCTGGACATTCTTGGGCACATCGATCACCACCGGCCCCGGACGGCCGCTCTGCGCCAGGTAAAACGCCTCCTTCACAATCCGCGGAATGTCGTTGATGTCGGTGACGAGATAGGAATGCTTCACGATCGGCAAAGTGACCCCGATGATGTCGGTTTCCTGGAAGGCGCCGCGCCCGATCATGTTCGTCGTCACCTGGCCCGTGATACAGACCAGCGGGCAGGAATCCATGTAGGCGTCGGCGATGGCCGTGACCAGGTTCGTCGCGCCCGGTCCGCTGGTGGTCATGCACACGCCCGCCTTGCCGGTCGCCCGCGCATAGCCTTCCGCCGCAAAACTCCCGCCCTGCTCGTGCCGCGGCAAAATGGTGCGGATCTTCTTCGACCGGGTCAGGGCCTGGTGGATTTCCATGCTCGCGCCGCCCGGGTAGGCGAAAATGACCTCCACGCCTTCCCGCTCCATCGCTTCCACCAGGATGGCGCTGCCGGACATGACGGGTCCGACCTCGGCGCGGGTTGCCGCGCGCGCGGCGCCGGCCGTGGATTTCTTCTTCGCGATGTCAGAGGTGCTCTTGCTCATATGCTTTCAGGTTGTGGCGGAACGGTTGCCGGTCCAAAAAAAAGACCCACGACCGTTTCCAGCCGTGGGTTCTTGTCGAAATCAGACTCAACAACGACAAGCGCCAACGGCGTCGTTCTCTACAACGACGACCAGCAGGCCAACTTGCCGATGGGCTCGAATCATGACTCAGAATCTATCGGCCATTCCCCGCCCCGGTCAAGCCTTGTTTTGGCCTGAATTCAACGTTTTTTGGGCAGTTCAACCACGGATGGACACGGGTAAGCACAAAGGTTTTGACGCGAATCAGCGCGAATTTCCGCTAATCCACTCTGGTGGGGCGAGACTCCGTCGAGCCCTCGAAAGATGGATCATTGGATTTTTGGATTCCTGGATAAATGGGAAAACCCTCGCGCGCAAGCCATCCAATAATCCATAAATCCATTTATCCAACAATCCTCACGGCCGCAGCCAGGGCTCGACGGAGTCTCGCCCCACCGTCAAAGCCCAACAATTCGTGGCAATTCGCGCCAATTCGCGTCAACGTTTCTGGCCCGGATCCATCAGCGTCCCTCCGTGGTTAAAAAACAATTGGAATCGTGCGTCATCTGCCGATATTCTTTCGGCAGCTTGTCCGATGGTGTAACGGTAGCACTAGGCCCTTTGGAGGCCTCTGTCCTGGTTCGAATCCAGGTCGGACAGCCACCCCCGCGGTTTCAGGTTTCAGGTTTCAGGTTACAAGTTTCAGGTTCCGACCTCGCCCGGAATGCGGTTCATTCACCTGGAACTTGCCACTTGGAACTTGCAACTCCTTTTACCTACAATTCATGATTCTTTTTGTAGCAGCAAACCGGGCTGGATCGGGTAAGCTAATCGCCGATTTCTATGGACCCAGAACAAGTGCCCCCACAACTGCCGGATCCGCAAACCGCGTCACCTGAGCCCTCGACGCCCGCGCCCCCTGCGCCAGCCGCTCCGTCGACCTCGCTGCTGGCGCGCCTGCTCAATGTCTTTGCCGTTCCCGGCGACGTCTTTGACGAAGTGAAAGCGTCGCGCGGATCCGCCGGAAACTGGCTGCTGCCCGCCGTGCTCTGCGCCCTGATCACCTCCCTCGTGGTGGTGGCCGCCTTTTCCCAGCCAGCGACGATTCAGAAAATGATGTCGGAAATCAACAAGGGCCTGGATCAACAGGTGCAATCGGGCGCGATGACCCGCGACAAAGCGGACGAGGCCGCGGCGGCGATGGAGAAGTATTTTCCGATCACAATGAAAATCGCGGGGAGCGCGACGTCGGTGTTGTTCAGTTTCGCCCGGATTTTCTGGTGGGGACTGGTGTTGTGGCTGATGGCGCGGCGGCTTTACCAGGCGCCGGTGCCCTACATGAAAACGGTGGAGGCGGCCGGCCTGGCGACCATGATCACGGTGCTCGGCGGCGCGGTCACCCTGCTGCTCGTCATGAACCTCGGCAAGGTGTTCTCCGCGCGAGCCTCGCGCTCGCGCTGGATGATTTCAACATCAAGAACAAGGCCCACCTCGTCCTCGGCGCCGCCAATGTGTTCAGTTTCTGGTTCCTTGGCGTCCTTTCGTCCGCCCTCGCCCGGCTCAGCGGAATCCCGTTCCTGCGCGCCTTCTTCGCCGTGTTCACTTTCTGGCTCATCCAGGAAACCCTGCTCATCCTCACCGGCCTCGGCCAGTTCGCCCTTTAATCCATCCATAACAAATTACGCCCCCGGCTGTCAGATTGGAAAGCAACATGGCCACTCCAAAGAAACGAAAGAAACTCCTCATCTTCTCCGCCATCGCCGTCGTCCTCGTCGCCCTCGGCATCGCCGCCGCCCTGCGCAAGAAGGAACCCGTCTACTCTGTCCAGACCGAAAAGGTCGCCCGGCGCGACCTTGTCGAACGCGTCATCGCCACCGGCAAAATTCAGCCGGTCACCCAGGTGGTCATCAGCCCTGAAGTCGCCGGCGAAATCGTCAAGCTGCCGTTCAAAGAGGGCGACCCCGTCAAGAAAGGCGACCTGCTGGTGCAGATCCGGCCCGACAATTACCAGGCCAGCCGCAACTCGGCCGAGGCCAATTACCGGTCGGCCATCGCCAGCCGCAACCTGGCCCAGGCCCAGCTCGAAAAAGCCGAAGCCGAATTCAAGCGCAACCAGGAATTGTTCAACAACAAGCTGGAATCCGATTCGGTGTTCCTCGATTTCAAGACGGCCTACGAAGTGTCGAAGTTGCAATTCGAAACCGCCGTGCACCAGGAGGCGCAGGCCAAGTTCGGCCTCGACAAGGCCGCGGATGACCTCAGCAAAACCACCATCGAATCCCCCATCGACGGCACCATCGTGCGCCTGAAATCGCAACTCGGCGAACGCGTGCTCGGCACGTCGTTCAACATGGGCACGGAAATCATGACCGTCGCGAACCTCAGCGAAATGGAAGCCCGCGTTGACCTCGGCGAAGTCGACGTCGTGCTGATCAAGACCGGCCAGGTCGCGCGGCTGGAGGTGGACGCCTTCAAGAACCGCAAGTTCACCGGCAACGTCAGCGAGGTCGCCAATTCGGCCAAGGGGCTCGGCTCCAGCGCGCTCTCCGTCAGCAGCTCCCAGGACGCCACCAAGTTCGAAGTCCGCATCCGCATCAAGGAACGCGAGCCGTTCCTCCCCGGCATGTCCGTCACCGCCGAAATCGAAACGCGCTCCCGCAGCAACGTCCTCACCGTCCCCATCGCCAGCCTCACCACGCGCATGCCCAAAGGCGCCACCAACTCCGTCGCCGGCAGCACCAACAGCCCCGCCACAAACGCCGCCCCAGCCGATCCCGCGGATAAATCCGCCCGAGCGGACCGGAAATCCAAAGACACAAAACCCGTCGAGGTCGTGTTCCTGCTGGACGGCGACCGGGCGAAGATGGCCGCCGTGAAAAGCGGGATCAGCGACGACGATTACTACGAGATCACAGACGGCCTGAAGGAAGGCGACGAGGTGGTTTCCGGCGGATTCAAGGCCATCCGCGAGCTGGAGGACGGGCGCAAGGTGATCAAGGGAGGCAAGCCGGAGGCGGAGAAGAAAGAGCCGTGAGCCTCATCCGACTTCAACAGATTTCGCGCCGCTACCAGATGGGCACGGAGACCGTGCACGCGCTGCGCGATGTCTCCCTGGAAATCCAGCGCGGCGAATACGTCGCCATCATGGGCCCGTCCGGCTCGGGCAAATCCACCCTGATGAACCTGATCGGCTGCCTCGACACCCCCAGCTCGGGCCGCTATGAACTCAACGGAATCCCGGCAAGCGACATGGACGACAACCGGCTGGCGGAGATCCGGAACCGGGAGATCGGGTTTATTTTTCAAACTTTCAACCTGCTGCCGCGCTCGGACGCGCTGCGCAACGTGGAGCTGCCGCTGGTCTACGCCGGCGTGCCCTCCGAGGAACGCCGCCAGATCGCCCTCGAAGCGCTCACCCACGTCGGCCTCGCCGACCGCGTCCATCACAAACCCAACGAACTGTCCGGCGGCCAGCGCCAGCGCGTCGCCGTCGCCCGCGCCCTCGTCAACAAACCTTCCCTGCTCCTGGCCGACGAACCCACCGGCAATCTCGACTCCCGCACCGGCGCCGAAATCATGCTCCTGTTCGAACAACTCTCCGCCCAGGGCAACACCATCATCGTCGTCACCCACGAGGAAGACGTCGCCCGCCAGGCCCGAAGGATCATCCGCATCCGCGACGGGCTGATCGCCAGTGACGAGGTCGTCGGAAGAAGAGGATCACTGGATTAATGGATTGTTGGATTAATGAAAGGGACAGGGTGAAAAGGGAATGGGTATATGGAATACACCACACGACGCAATTTGAACCGCGGTTACATGAAACTCGAAGCCTGGCAACGCGCAATGGACCTGTTCGTCCTGTCTTTTCGTCTGTCTGCAGGTTTGGGGGATCTCAAGCTGCGATCCCAGTTCCGGGATGCAGCTCAATCTGTATCGGCGAATATCGCGGAGGGCTATGGACGCCGTTCGCTGCCGGAATACCTCCAGTTCCTATACACGGCAAAAGGTTCGCTTGCCGAAACGCTGACTCGGGCGATTGGACTGCATGGTGTCAGAGCCATGGCCTCCGATGCCTTTGAAAGCCTCGACCAGTTGCACTACGAGGTGGAAAACAAACTCCTGCGGCTGATTGAATCTCTGGAGAGGAAACGCACGATGAACGACTGGCGGGATTGTCTGCCCTCCAACAATCCAACAATCCAACAATCCATCAATCCAGTCTCGCCTCCTCGCGGGCGCCCTGCCGCATGACGCTGCTTTCCGAACTGCGCGAAGGGCTGGCGATCTCCTGGAGCGCCATCCGCGCGAACAAGATGCGGTCCGTGCTCACCACGCTCGGCATCATCATCGGCATCGTCACCGTCACCCTCATGGGCACCGCCATCCGCGGCCTCAACACCGCCTTCAATAACAGCATCTCCGCCGTCGGCACCGACGTCTTCTTCATCCAAAAATACTCCTGGTTCAACGAACAGCCCTGGTGGAAAGTCCGCAACCGCCGCGAAATCTACCTCCCCGACGGACAATCCTTCATGCGCCACGCCAACCCCGCGTGGGCCGTCTCCCTCGAATCTGTCGGCATCGGAACCCTCCGCAAGGACAACAACAGCGCGTCCGGCGTCGTGCTGGTCGGCGCCAGCGAAGACGAGGTCGCCACGGGCGCCCTCAATTTCAAGGAGGGCCGGTTCCTGACCGCCAACGAGGTCGACGCCTCCCGGCCGGTGTGCGTCCTGGGCGCGGATCTCGCCGGCAACTTCTTCCCCCGCGGCTCCGCGCTCGGACAGTCCGTCCGCATCAACGACGCCAATTTCGAAGTCGTCGGTGTCCTGGAAAAACGCGGAAAATTCCTCGGGCTCGAAAACCTCGACAACACCGCCTACATCCCCGTCACCCGGTTCGCCCGGCGCTTCGCCTTCTTCCCCGGAATCCGCATCGCCGTCAAGGTCGGCACCCAATCCAACCTCGACGACGCCAAGGAGGAGGTCCGGAGCGTCATGCGGCGGGTGCGCCGGCTCGGCCCGGGTGACGAGGACGATTTCAGCGTGAATTCGCTGGAGAAACTCGTGAGCGATTTCAAACAGCTCAGCGCCGTCATCGGCAGCGTCGGCATATTCATCACCGGCCTCTCCCTGTTCGTCGGCGGCATCGGCATCATGAACATCATGTTCGTCTCCGTCGCCGAACGCACCCGCGAAATTGGCATCCGCAAAGCCATCGGCGCCCGCCGCCGCACCATCCTCATCCAGTTCCTCAGCGAAGCCGCCACCATCTGCCTGCTCGGCGGCCTCATCGGACTCGCCCTCGCTTGGATCCTCACCCTCGTCCTCCGCAATTTCATGCCCGCCAGCATGTCCCCCACCATCGTCGGCGTCGCCCTCGGCGTCTCCATCCTCACCGGTGTCATCGCCGGATTCCTCCCCGCCTGGCGCGCCGCCCGCATGAACCCCGTCGACGCCCTCCGAAGCGAATGAACACCGCTGAACAGCATCAGTCAGGGCTCGACGGAGTCTCGCCCCACCAGGGAGGGATGCATCGTCATCATCGCGGCACCCTGCTTCTCGCCGAAATCCGCGAGAGCTTTTCGATGGCGATGAACGCGCTCATCTCCCACAAGCTGCGCGCGGCGCTCACGCTCCTCGGCGTCGTCGTCGGCGTATTCTCGATCATCGTTTCCATGACCGCCATGCGCGTCCTGCAAAACAAGATCGAATCCTCCCTCAGCGGCCTCGGCGCCCACACATTCACCGTCGACCGATGGCCCGCCATCTCGTTCGAAGGACCCAAAGGCTGGGAGAAATATCGCCGCCGCAAACCCCTCACCCTCCAGCTCAACGCCTACCTCCACCAGCGCGCCACACTGCCCGCCGCCATCGGCGCCGAGGACGGATTCGGAACCGGCGAAGCGTCGTCGGATTTCGCCAAGACCGATCCCGACATCAGGCTGCTCGGCGTGACACCGGAGGTGTTCGAGTGCCGCAACTGGGGCATCGAGGACGGGCGCAGTTTCCTGCCGTCCGACATGGAAAACGGACGCTACGTCTGCGTGATCGGACACAAGCTCGCCCGGAAACTGTTCCCGCACGGCTCGGCCGTCGACCAGAAGGTCCGGTTCAACGGTGTCGGCTACACGGTGGTGGGCGTGATGGAACCCAGCTCGATGGGCGAACAGGAGCAGGACAACCTGCTGGTGGTGCCGATCACGAACCAGATCGGCGCGCACAACAGCCGGCGCGACCTGACCTACTACATCCAGGCGCCCAGCCAGGCCGCTTACGACGACACGGTCGAGGAAGTCCGCGGCATCCTGCGCAATCTTCGACGCGTTTCCCCCGAGGACCCGGACGATTTCGAAATCTCCTCCAACGATTCCATGATCCAGATCTTCCGCAACATGACCGTCGCCATCCGGATCGGAGTGACCGCCGTCAGTTCCATCGCCCTGCTCGCCGCCGGCATCGGGATCATGAACATCATGCTCGTCTCCGTCACCGAACGGACCCGCGAGATCGGCGTGCGCCGGGCCATCGGCGCGAAGAAACGCAATATCATGACCCAGTTCGTCATGGAAGCCATCGTCCTTTGCGAAGTCGGCGGAGTCATCGGCGTCGTCCTCGGCATCCTCGGCGGCAACGGCGCCGCCTGGTACCTCGGCCTCAGCCCCGTTATTCCGATCGACTGGATCTTCATCGGCCTCGTGATCTGCTCGATCGTCGGGATCGTGTTCGGCACCTACCCCGCCTGGAAAGCCGCCACGCTCGACCCCATCGAGTCGCTCAGGTATGAATGACCAGGGGCTTCACTCCTCCGAAACCGCCCTGTAAAAACCCGCCGGCGCCGATCCCGCCCGGGGATCCGGAATGTCCATCCTGCCGGTCCGATTGGTGTAAACACCGATAGGCGTCCATTGAATCCCGTTCGTGGACGTCTCGATTCGGAACCGGTCCAGGTTGGTGGCGCTGACCGACAACACCGCGCCCCCGGGATGAAACAACCTCAGCCGATCCAGGTTCAGGACCGGCGCGTCCTCCGGGTTCCAGGCCGGCGGCGGCGTTGGGAGCACCTGAAGGGATGCGCCGTCGCTGTCCAGCGCCCCCCAGCGGTTCGTCACGCGCACACGGTAGAATCCGGCGTCGCCCGAAGCCGCGTTCTCAACGACGAAACATTCATTGGTCGCGCCGGGAATGGGGCGATCATCCAGGTACCATTGAAACCAGGGGTCCTCTCCCGAAACCAGGACGCTGAACACGGCGGATCCGCCGACAGCGGTGGACTGGTCCGCTGGACCCTGGACAATGCCCGGTGGCGATGGTGGAACCGGCAGCGGCGGCGGCGGATCCACGGTGAATGTCAGCAGGCTGGACCACGCCACCCTGCCGGATTCATCCTCGACCCGGGCGATCCAACGATAGTCGCCCACATCGAGGTCCCTGGAAAACGCGAACGGCGAATCGACCAGCGTCATGAAACAACCGGAGTCGTCGAAGACATCGACGCTCGCCACCCGGTCCTCGGGATCAAATACGTCCAAATCCACCGAGACGGAATTCGTGGCGATGAGAACCTGTCCATCCAGCGGCGCCGCGAACCGGATCCGCGGCCAGCGGTTCAGGGGAGTGACCGTGAGGTTCGAGAAACAAAGTCCCTGGCTCCGCCAGTTGTAAAGACCCACGCTGCCCGCAGGCTGGCTGTCATCGAATACGCTGCCGCCGAACAGCACTGTCCCGTCGATCATGACCCGGATTTCCGTGTTCGTCAGTTCCACGCGCAAGGCATAGTCGCGCCCGACAACATACGCACCCGGCTCCGAGGCAAGCGTGGTTTCGACTCCATCCACCGTCTTGAACAGTTTTCGGAACTGCTGCCTGGAATCCAGCTCGAGCTTGTAATAGTTCGAAGCGTTCCGGTAACGGAACAGCAGTCCGGCGCCCTCGCGACCATGATTGTTCAGCGTCACGGTGAACGTGTAGTTGCTCCACGCGGCGGCTTCGCCGGAGTTCCAGAAAATGTAGCTGCCGCGCCGGTTGTCGGCCGCGCCCGCCGGGCCGCCCACGCCGTGCAATTCAAACACCCGCCCCGCCCGGGCGCGCCACAAGGACGGCCCGCCGTTCGTTGTCTCATCGACAATGCTCCACCCTTCCAGCGTGTCGTCCGGAAATCCCGCAAGCATCCGCGGCGAATAAAAGAACGGCCGCGCGATTGCGAAGCCCGTGGCGTTGGTGATCGACAGCACGCACAACCTGCCGCGCTCCGGATCCGAAGCCGCCGTCAGCAGAACCGTCCGCCGGTCCGGCTGAAGCTCGGCGGAAATCAACGGCGCGCCGCTTTCGATCGAATAGTTCTCCAGCGCGCCCGCCGCCACAGGGTCGAGCGGCTGGTCGAACACGATCCGGAAAACCGGCGGCACACCCTGGTAATCGAACCGTGTCAGCACCGGCGGTTCCGCATACGGGACGCGGTTGGAGACGACGATGCTCGCGGACAGGCTTTCGGGATCGATCTGGTAGCCCGGACCGGCCGATGCGAACACTCCGAGGTTGGTGTAGGTGAAGTCGTTTCGATCGTCCTGCTTCCAATCGTCCAGCCACGGCGAATACGTGCTCACCTGCATCCGGTCTTCGTCCGGGAAAAACTGAACGACGCGCAAATACCCGGCGCCGCCCAGCGCGTCGTCCTGGTAATTGGCGGCCATCTGGTAAACCCGGTTGCCTGCGTCGCCCACGCCGACGACGCGCCCCGTGCCCGCGGCGAGAATATGGCCGCTGAAAACAAATCCCATCCCGGCCGGGTGCCGCAGGAACTTTTCCCAGACATCGACGCCGTTGTTGTCCCGGCCGTAATCGGTCGGCAACCACCATTGCCCCGGCCACGCGCCGTAAAGTGTGTTGTCGAAATAAACATGAGCGTGGGTCACCACGATGACGTGCCGGTCGGGATGTTCGGCCGCGATTTGATTGGCCCACGCGAGCACCTCGTTGCGCGGGCCGAATTCGAGCGAAAACACAAGCCAATCCAGTCCGCCGGCCGTGAAATAATGATAACTGTTGTCCAGCCGGTTCGATTCAAACACGCCGCCGAACGAGGGCAGATCCTGGTATCGACTGACCGGAAACGCGGCGTTGAACTGCGCCGTCAGGTTCTGCGGCGTCCATATACCGTCATGGTTTCCCACCGCCAGCGCATACGGCACCACCCCGTCCAGCAAGCCGATGCAGGACCGCGCGTTGTCCCATTCATGGCTCCAGTTGCTCTCGGTGATGTCCCCTTCGTGCAACACAAACCGGATGTTCATGGAATCCCGGTGATCCACGATCCACTGCGTTTGGGCGCGGAACATGTCCAGCGTCGCGCCCGCTTCCTCCCGCGCATACGTCTGGGTGTCGGGCAGCACCGCGATGGAAAACGGCGCGTTCGCGGGAATCAGCGTCAGGGCCAACACCGGCGGAGGTCCATCGCCGGAAATGGGCCGGGGCCGGACTTCGATTTCCACCGCGGACTCCCCGGGCGGAAAGGTGATCGACCCGCCGAGCCGTTCATAATCCCAGCCGTTGGTGGCCGAGCCGCCCGCACGATACCATACCGTCAACGCCTGGTCGGCCGGCCCCGTCCGCTCCACCCGGAAAATTCCCGGCGCATCGCCCGAATTGGCCGCGTCCTGCACGACCCGCACACTCACCGTCGGCAGATCGCCGCCGTCCGCCGCCGCCCGGTCGGGGCAGGCCGTGATCAACGCGGCCCACAACACCACGCCGGCGCGCAAAGGAGAGAGAAACAATTTTGGGAGGTCAATCACGGCCCGGTCTGCTTATTGAATTCGGCTGTTTATCAGGATCTCCCATGCCCGCCGCGCGTCAAGCATTCTCCTCGGAGGGTAATGTCCCAATTTGAATTCGTGTCTTCAAGCGAGCAGAAGGTTTGGTAGGGCGCCGCTCCGCGGCGCCGGCCGCGCGGAGCGCGGCCCTACCACGCTGATTAGACATTACCCCTCGGAGCGCACGATCGCGTTTACCTGCCCCCCGTAGCCGCAATCGTGAGATTGCGGTCCCCGCCAATGAAATTCATCGCTGGACGACTTCCCGGACAGCCGTTAAGACATGGAAATGCAAAGTGGAACACTTAACCACCTCTCCCCGTTCCTTTGCAGCGTAGTGGCGCTGCTCACCCTCCTCGGATCCGTCCATCCCCTGCCCGCCGCTCCCGCCCCGGCAGCACTGGAATCCATCCAGCCCCGCATCCAGGCGGCCCTCGATCGACCCGATCTCGCCGCCTACCGAGGCTGGATCAAGTTTTTGAATTTTGAAGCGCAAACGGCGGTGCAACGCAGCGGGGCCGACAGCGCTGCCGCGCGCGAGAAGCTCGCCCGGCTGGCGGACTGGCTCGAACGCATCAGCAACAATCCCGCCCTGCTCTCCACCCTCCGCGGCGTCCAGGAATGGGCCTACGAATCTCCCGCCGACGGCAGCGGCCAGCCCTTTCGGATGGTGATTCCGTCCGATTACGACCCGGCCCGCCCGACGCCGATGTCGCTCTACATGCACGGTTATTCGGGCAACCACATCGAACATTCCGCCGGCATGTCGCCGCATCCCGGGCCGTTCGAAGTCGCCGTGCTCGGCCGCGCCCGCGGCGGCTGGTATGTCGGGCTCTCCCAGGCCGATGTGATCGACGTGCTCGATTACGTCCAATCGCACTGGAACATCGACGCCGACCGGGTCCACCTGACGGGCGGCAGCATGGGCGGCGGCGCGACCTTCCGGCTCGGCTCGCGCTTTCCGCACCGGTTCGCCTCCGGCCAGCCCACGTGCGGCTTCTGCATCGACCTGCCCATGGGCAACCTGATCACCTTCCCCCTCTACGCCACGCACAGCGCGGATGACTGGACGGTGCCGATCCTGACCTCCCGCGGCCCGATGAACCTGCTGCGGGAGATGGGCGGCCAGGTGATTTTCGACGAGACAAACGGGTTCGGTCATGCCGTCTGGAATTACGCGGCCGGCAACGAGCGCGGCGGCGCCTGGGCACTGCAACAGGTGCGGCCCGATTCGCGAACGGTGCGGCGAATCGATTTTACGGCGCTGGACGGGGCCGCGCCGCGGGCCTGGTGGGCGGAGGTGGCGGAATGGGGGCCGGAGCCCAAACCCGCCCGATTCATCCTTACCGCCGGTTCGAGCAACAATCTCTACGCCGATCTTCAAAACATCACCCGCCTGAAACTGCGCACGGCCGAAACGCCGTTCGATCGATCCCAACCGCTCCGCGTGTCGGTGAATGGCGCCGTGCCGGTGAACGTTGCCGCCCCGCTTCCTGAAACCATTTTTCTGGTCAAAAACGCCGATGGCTGGCGGGCGGAGTCGACCTTCGCCGTGCCGGCGGCGCGGTTGCACACGCCCGGCGGCCCGATGACGGTTTACAACGGCTCGCCGCTGCTGATCGTTTACGGCACACTCGGAGATGCGCCCGTCCGGGACGCCCTGAAATCCGCCGCGATCGCCGCCAGCAAAAGTTCGCACCCGGACTGGCTCGCGGACGGAGGCGAAGCCGGCGCGGATGGCGTGCCTCATCTTCAAAATCTCTACGGCCGGCTGAACATCAAGGCGGATTCCGACGTGACACCGGCCGACATCGAACGCTGCAACCTGGTGTTGATCGGATCGGCCGACCAGAATTCCGTTGTCGAAAAAATGGCGGCCCGGCTGCCCGTCTCGATCACGGACGGAAAAATCAAGGGAGCCGGTTTCGAGGTGGATGCGGCCCGCCGCACACTGGGCCTGGTTTATTACAATCCGCTCGCTCCCGCCCGCCTCATCTTCTGGGTGGCTTCGCCGGACGCGGCCGCTTACGCGGTCTCGAACCCCGTCGTGCAAACCTGCGGGCGGGCCTTTGTCGGCGCCGACCTGCTGGTCATGGACATTCAACCGGGCAAACTCGTGGCCACGGGAAGTTTCGACAGCCGCTGGCAATGGAATTCGAACCGCAGCCGCTCCGCCCTGCTGCCGGATTCCGCCACCGGAACCCACCAGCTCGAAATCGCCGCGGCGGAAGCCGTCCGCCGGGCGGCCGGGGCCGATTTCGCGCTGGCCGCGCCCGCGTCACCGGCCCTGGCCGGGTTCACGCCTGGCACAACGCGCGTCGCCGATCTGCAGGCGCTGGCGTATTACGAACCGGTCGGGGTGATGGACATTTCCGGCGCCGAACTGCTGGCGGCCGATGCCAAATTGAAGGCTGGAGGGATGCGCTGGGCGCGCCTTCAACCCGAGGCAACCAACGTCGATCCCGCCCGCACCTACCGCGTGGCCCTGTCCGGCCAGGCCGTCGGGGCCTACGACGTGATCACGAAATCGTCGCCGGCATCGTTCCGAATGACACCGCTGCTCGCGTCCGAAGCCTGGGAACGATTCCTCCTCAAGTAATTTGCGATTGGCGATGGCTTATTGACGAGCGCTGCTATGCATGAGGCTCAAATCAGATCCTGATCTGCGCAGAACGTTGAGGCGCGAGCAAACCCTGCGCTGGTAGGGCCGCGCTGCGCGCGGCCGGCGCCACGGAGTGGCGCCCTACCGATGAGTCACGAACTCCTTACGTCGTCGCTTGCGGAATTAACGCGCGTCAATCGTCCATCCTCGTTCGTCAATCCTCCGAAAACAGGTATTCGAGGTCCGCTTTCGACAGGCTGCGCGCGAATCCTTCCTCGCCAAGCACGTCCGCAATGGTCTTGGCCTTGCTCTGTTGCAGCTCCCAGATTTTTTCCTCGACGGTTCCCGGCGAAATCAGCCGGTAGGCATTCACGGTCTGGGTCTGGCCGATGCGATGCGACCGGTCGATGGCCTGGGCTTCGACGGCGGGGTTCCACCAGGGATCGTAGAGAACGACGTAGCTCGCGGTGGTGAGATTGAGGCCCGTGCCGGCGGCGCGCAGGCTGAGCAGGAACACCGCCGCGTTGGGATCGTTCTGGAACGCCTGCACGGCCTGCTGCCGGTCCTTGGTCTGGCCCGTGAGCAGGTGGGTCGGAATCTGCCGCGCGCGGCATTCCTGGTCGAGCAACTCGAGCATCTGCACAAACTGGCTGAACACCAAAACCTTCTGACCCTCGGCCAGCAGCGGCTCCAGCAGTTCGAACAGCGTTTCCGTCTTGCCGGACACCGAATCGTTCCCGACCAGCCGCGGGTGACAGCAGATCTGCCTCAACCGCGTGAGCGCGGCGAGCACGTGGATCTGGCTCTTGTTGATGCCTTTCGCGGCCACGGTCTGCATCACCTGGTCGCGGCTCCGGCGCAGCTCGGCCAGGTAAAGTTTCCGCTGCTCGTCGCCTAACTGGCAATCGCGCCGCTGTTCGATCCGGTCCGGCAGGTCCTTCGCCACGTGCTTCTTCAGGCGGCGCAGCAGCAGCGGGCGCAGCCGGGCGGAAAGGCGGCGGCGGGCGATGGATTGTTCGGCGGCGACATTCTCGCCGCCGCGCGGTTCGTAGGTTTCCAGGAACTGCTCCTGGCTGCCCAGGTAGCCGGGATGGACAAAATCGACGATGCTCCACAGGTCGAGCAGCCGGTTTTCCAGCGGCGTCCCCGTCAGCGCCAGCCGGTGTTCGGACTTGAGCTGTTTCACCGACTGCGTCACCTGCGCGCCGGGGTTCTTGATGAACTGGGCTTCGTCGAGAATGACGGTTCGGAACGAAAATTTCTGCAGCTCCTCGAGGTCGCGCCGCAGCAAGGCGTAATTGGTGACGATGAGGTCGTGCTGCGGGATCTGTTTTCGCAAATTGTGCCGCGCCGCGCCGCTCTCCAGCACCAGGACCTTCAGGTGCGGCGTGAACCGGTTCGATTCCCGGCGCCAGTTGTGCAGCACCGACGCGGGACAGATCACCAGGGACGGCTTCGGATTTTTCCGGTGTTCCTGCCGCAGCCAGGCCAGCCAGGCCAGCGTCTGCAGCGTTTTCCCCAGGCCCATGTCGTCCGCCAGGATCCCGCCCAGCCGGACCTGGCTGAGATGGCAGAGGAAATCAAATCCGTCCTTCTGATACGGCCGCATTTCCGCCTGGACCTCCGCGGGGAGGCCGGTGGACGGAATGCCGCGAAACGTCTTCAGGCGCTCCCGCAATTCGCGCGTCTGCGGCGAATCCAGGAATTTCCGGAACGCATCCTCGTCCAGGTGCGCCGCCTGTTCGAGACCGATCTTCTGCGCGACGGGCGCCAATCCATCGACCCCAAGGTCCGCCATCGCTTCGTGGGCCGACTGCACCGCGCCGGTGTCGAGTTCAACCCAGCCGGAATCCGGCAGTTTGACGTAGCGCCCGGTGGCGACGGCGAGGCGCTGGAGGTCGGCCGGGGTCAGCTTCATTCCTTCCTGCTCCCACTCGGCGGAGACGGCGAGCCAGTCGATGCCGCTGCCCTTGACGATCAGGCGGGGGCGGAGCTGTCGCGGCGACAGGAACAGGCGTTGGAAGGCGGGGTTGCCGAGGAACTCGGCTTCCTGCGGCCGGTCCGGCCAGGCCTGGGCAAGCGTGCCCAGAAAATTCTCATTCGCGTCCGCGACCCACAACCCCGATTCCGGCGTGAACCAGTCGAGCCGCTTCAGCCATTGCGTGGCGGACTCGAGCCGGGGATCGTCGAGGACCTCGGGTTTGCCGCCGGGCCCGCGCCGGGGTTGATGGAGCTGCCATTCGTGGCTGTTCCAGAACCACTGGCTCTGGTCGCGCGCGCTGCGCGCGAGCAGCCGCAGCCGGACGGTGTCGTCCAGGAGTTCGAACACAAACTGCGGCACCGCAGCGTGCGTCACGCAAAGATCCTCCCAGTTCACGCCGCCGCACGACGGATTCCGCCGCAGGTGCGTCAACAGCCGGTGGCTTAATTTCCGGACAGGCACCGCGGGCTGCCGTGTCCACAGTTCCAGCACGGCCGCCGGAGGCGAGTTGCGGAGCAGGAAAAATTCGTCGCCCGCCAGCGCGAGAACCGGCTGGCCGGAAAAGATCCGGACGTCGCCCAGCGCGCAGACCTGTCCGTCCGGCAGCGTGAGGCGGTGCGTGAACGACAACTCCTGCGGCCCGCTCTCAAGATGCGGCGTCAATTCGGCCATCCGACCCAGGAACCGCACCGGCCGGCCGGCGGCGGATTGCAGCCGCGCGGTGTGACCCCAGCGGGCCAGCCAATGCATCAATTCGACATGCCCCAGCACCAGCGCCTCGTCCGACGAAGGCCGGTGCGGGTGCGAATCCGCCAGCCATTGGATAAACTCCCAGTCCGCCGGGTCGAACAATTCCTGCTCGTGCGCCGCCCTCGTGGTCAGCTCGATGATGTCCCGGAAGGACCGGACTTTTTCACCGGTCCGGGGCCGCAACAGGTGAAAGCGGACAGCGAGCTGGAATCGGGCGGCCTGGTCGGGATCCGGCCGGGCCTCGCAAATGACGCGAAGCGAAGCGCGCGGGGTGTCGAGGTGCAGCGGTTTCGGGGGAAAAAGCCAGTGCTCCAGCTCGCGCACGAGGCGGCGCTCCTGCTCGGCGGCTTCCACCTCGGCGAACCGTCGCGGATTGGCATGCGGCGTCAGCTCGGTGGGCGGCGACCGTTGCGCCCGCAAGAAAAGAAAGGCGAGCTGCTCGAGCCGCTCGTTGCCCTGCGTGCCCAGCAGCCGCGGCCACCAGTCGGTCGATGGAAAATCCTTGCGCGAAAGCGACAGGCGCTCGAAGTAATCCTCCAGCAGAAGCCAGGCGCGCTGGGAATCCATGCAGACCGCAAAACTCCTCAGCAAATCCTCGCGCTCGGTGACGGTGGCCTTGGAATCGGACAATTCGCGGCGCAAATCGGCAAAGGCGCCGTAAGTTTGCGACAGCACCTTCTGGTGCGCGTCGTACTTCGTCGTGCCGCCCCCGCTGCGCCGCGCGGGTCCGTTGCCGTTTCTGACTAGAGCCTTTGCCATTCTGAGTATGACCGGTCTGCAGTAGTATCGGCCTATCATCTCGACACAGACAGCCCATGCCGGTCAATCAGAAAGAGAAGAAATGTTGAACGGGAGCGGGATGTGGAACCACAAACACACGAATTACACGAAAAGGGGCAAAGGGGTCTGGAAGAGGGTTGACGCGAATTCACGCGAATTGACGCCAATTTCCATATAGCAGAGGCACACCAATTCGCGTCCAGCCTTGCCACGACGCATCGGCCTATTCGACGGGATCAAAGTTACTCCGCGCCCGGCTTCAGACCGAATTTCCGCTCCAGCGCATTCATCCGCCGGATCAGATCCGGCAGATGTTGCATGGCGATCATCTGGCGTTTGGCCTGGCGATCCGGCTGCGCGGGCGATCCGAGCCACATGCCGCCCTTTTCCGGGATGTCCGTCATCACACCCGCCTGGGCACCGACGGTCACCTGGCTGCCGATAGTGAGGTGCCCCGCCAATCCCACCTGCCCCGCCAGGACCACGTAGTTGCCCAGCTTCGTGCTGCCGGCAATGCCGACCTGCGACACCACGAGGCAATGCTCGCCGATGACCACGTTGTGCGCGATCTGTACCAGGTTGTCCACCTTGGTGCCTTTCCCGACAATCGTCGATCCCAGCGCGCCACGGTCGATCGTCACGTTCGCCCCGAGTTCCACGTCGTCCCCGATGATCACGTTGCCGATCTGCGGAACTTTGCGATGGATGCCGGAGTCCTGGACGTAGCCGTAGCCGTCCGATCCGACGACCGTGCCGGCGTGGATGCGGACGCGGTTGCCGATTTCCGTGCGCGGGTAGAGCACGACGTTTGGGAACAGCACGACATCTTCGCCGACCATGCAAAGGGCGCCGACGTGATTGCCGCCCTGCAAAGCGGCGCGCGGACCGATCCGGGCCTTGTCGCCCACAACACAATACGGACCGATGTGAGCGGAGGCGTCCACCTGGGCCGAGGCGGCGATGATGGCGGTCGGATGAATGCCGGCGGGAAGGGCCGGTTCGGGAAAGAACAGGGCCAGCACCTTGGCAAAAGCGATGCGCGGATTGGAAACGCGGATCAAAACCTTGGTTTCGGACGAAAACGGGCCGGCGCCGACGATGACCGCGGATGCCCGGCTTTTGTCGGCGCGAGCGAAATAATCCGCGTTTTCGGCAAAGGTCAGTTCCCCGGGTCCGGCACTGTCGGCAGGGGCAAAGCCGGTTAGGATCAGGGACCCGTCGCCCGTGATCTCCCCCTGGAGATGCCGGGCGATTTCGGCGGCGGTAAATGGCATAAGTGTTTATGATTCAGCAGCCAACGAATTTCCGAAAACCCGTCCGGGTTTTCAGCGGGGAACCCTGCCGGCCCCAAATCCCACGCGTCCGTAATTCACGCGCAAGTGATTCATTGACTTGAAAATCAAGGGTCACTATAAAGTCGCCGGGCGCTATTTCAATCCCAACTTTTTATGGCCAGAACACTTCGTGTCGGAATGGTCGGTTACCGCTTCATGGGAAAAGCGCATTCCAACGCCTGGAGACAGGCCCCGCGCTTTTTCCCGCTCAAAGCCCACGTGGACATGCACACCCTGTGCGGGCGCGATTCCGCCGGTCTCCACTCGGCGCGCTTGCAGCTCGGCTGGCAAAATGCCTGCACCGACTGGCGGGAGATGGTGGAATCCCCGCTGATCGACATCGTGGACATCGCGGCCACGAACTCGGCACACGCGGAAATCGCCATCGCGGCTGCGCGCGCCGGGAAGCACATCCTTTGCGAGAAACCGCTCGCCCCCACCCTCGCCGAAGCCCAGAAGATGCTCGAAGCCGTCCGCAAGGCGCGCGTGCGAAATTTTGTCGGATTCAACTATCGCCGCGTCCCTGCCATTGCTTTCGCCCGGCAACTCATCGAATCAGGCCAGCTCGGCCAGATCCGGCATTTCCGCGCCACCTACCTGCAGGATTGGCTGGCGGACCCGAAGTTCCCGATGAACTGGCGCCTGCGCAAGGAAGTCGCGGGCTCGGGTTCACACGGCGATCTCAACGCGCATCTCATTGACCTGGCCCGCTACCTCGTGGGCGACATCACGGAAACGGTCGGCCTGCTGGAGACCTACATCAAGGAACGGGCACGGGAGGAGCAGAGCTCGGGGCTGACGGCCACTGCCGCGACGGGCAAAGCCATGGAAAAAGTCACGGTGGACGACGCCTCGGTGTTCCTGGCGAAGTTCGCCGCCAGCGACCGCGTGGCGGAAGGCGCGTATGGCACGTTCGAAGCCACCCGACTGGCGCCCGGGCGCAAGAATTTCAACAGGTTCGAAATCAACGGCAGCGAAGGCAGCCTCGCTTTCAATTTCGAACGCATGAACGAACTGGAATACTGCGACCGCCGCGAACCGGCGGATCGTTCCGGGTTCCGGACGATTCTTGTCACCCAAAGCACGCATCCGTATGTCGGCGGCTGGTGGCCCCCGGGCCATGTCCTGGGTTACGAACACACGTTCATTCACCAGGTTGTCGATTTCGTCAACGCCATCAGCACCAACGCGCCGCTCCAGCCGGATTTCCTCGAAGGCGCCCGTTGCGTCGCCGTCCTCGAATCCGTCGCACAATCCAAAAAAACCAAAGCGTGGACCAAGGTCGCAGCCGTGCGCTAGTAGCGCAGGCCGACGGCCTGCCGTGTCGCCGACCGCCGGTCGGCGCCGTTGACTCCGCAGGCTGGGCAGCCTGCGATACGGCAGGCCGGCCGCCTGCGCTACCTCGTTGACTCCAATTTTATGAGAACGATCAAAGCAGGCATCATCGGAACCGGGTTTGTCGGACCCGCCCACGTCGAGGCGGCGCGACGGCTGGGATTTGTCGACATGGCGGCCGTCTGCGAAGCCGGGGACGACCTCGCGCGCGCCAAGGCCGCCCAACTGCACATCTCACGCCCCTACGGCAGCGTCGAACAATTGCTCGCCGACAAGGAAATCGAAGTGGTCCACAATTGCACCCCCAACCACCTGCACTTCGAGATCGGAAAGAAAATCATCGCCGCCGGCAAACACGTCATCTCCGAAAAACCGCTGGCCATGACCAGCGCGGAATCCGGCGAACTGCTCCGCTTGGCCAAACAGGCCGGCGTCATCCATGCCATCAATTTCAATTACCGCTATTATCCCCTCGTGCAGGAGGCGCGCGACATGGTCTCCAGCGGCCGCCTCGGCGACCTGTTCCACATCAACGGCTCCTACACCCAGGACTGGCTGTTCCTGCCGACCGACTGGAACTGGCGCCTCGTCCCGCAGTTCAGCGGCGAATCCCGCGCGATCGCCGACATCGGGTCGCACTGGTGCGATTGCATCCAGTTCATCACCGGCCGGAAAATCGTGAAGGTGCTGGCCGACCTGCGCACGATCCACCCGCAGCGCATGAAGCCGAAAAAGGAAGTCGAAACCTACGCCGGCAAGGTGCTCCAACCCTCCGATTACGAACCGGTCCCGATTCACACCGAGGATTACGCGAACGTGATTTTCGAACTCGACAACGGCTGCGCCGGGTCGTTCTCGGTGTCGCAGGTGTTCGCCGGACGCAAGAACCGGATGTTTTTTGAAATCGCCGGATCCAAATGTTCCGTGGCGTGGGACCAGGAACGGCCGAACGAGATGTGGATCGGCCGCCGTGAGAAGGCCAATGAGATCCTGGTCAAGGATCCCTCCCTGCTCAGCGCGCGGGCCCGGGCTTACTCGCATTACCCGGGCGGACACCAGGAAGGATTTCCGGACGGGATCAAGAACTTCCTGCTCAAGGTCTACACCCGCGTCGCCACCGGCGGCGCCGAGGCGGATTACAGCACGTTCGAGGACGGCCATTACGAAATCGCCATCTGCGAAGCCGTGCTGGCGAGCTCCAAATCGAAGCGGTGGGAAAAGGTGGGGTGACCAGAGGTGGGGCGAGACTCTGTCGAGCCCTGCATTAAATCTCAGATCTCAAATCTCAGATCTCAAATTTGAAATCTGAAGACCACCCTACTGCGCCCCATCCACAATCTGGCAGACCATCGGGGCGAGTTTGATTTTGGTTTTGGCCTCGTATTGTTCGGCCATGTGGCGCATGAAACTCTCGGCTTCGTGATGGGCGACAAGGTTGATGGTGGCGCCGCCGAAACCGCCGCCGGTGAGGCGGGCGCCGAGGCAGCCGGGGTGTTTCCGGGCAAGCTCCACCAGCAAATCCAGCTCGCGCGTGCTGTTCTTCAGAAAATCCCTCGAGCTTTCATGGCTCTGGAACATGTATTGCCCGAACTGCCGGTGATCGTCGTCGCGCAACGCGCGCGCACCCGCCACGACGCGCGCGATCTCGCTCACCACGTGCCGCGCGCATTCATACTCGCGCGGGGTCAGCCGGTCTTTCGCGCCTTCAACATCCTTCAACTCGACCGTTCGCAAGAATTTGGCGCCCAGCTTGGCCGCGGCCGATTCGCAGTTCTGCCGCAATTCGTTGTATTCGCCCCCGACCAGGGCATGTTTCACGCCGGAATTGCAGACGATGATCGCCTCGCCGGCCATGGGCGAGTTCTCCACGGTCAACGACCGGCAATCGATGTCGATCACGCTCGCGCTCTTGCCGTAAAGCGATGAGACCTGGTCGAGAATGCCGCAGTTCACGCCCACAAATTCGTTTTCGGCGGCTCGGCAGATCTTGGCGATCTCAAGGCGCTCGGCCGGTTTGAGCGGCGGCAGTTCGCCCTGTCGATCCCGCTGCGGCGGCTGCTGGAGTCCGGCGGGTCCCAGGCTGTAAGGATAAAGCCTGCGAACCGCCAGCGCGGTGGCCACTTCGAGCGCGGCCGAACTGCTCATCCCGGCCCCCAGCGGCACCGTCCCGTGCACCGCGGCATTGAACCCGCTGAAATGCACCCCGCGCTTGCGCAACTGCAGCAAAACCCCCTTCACATAATCCGCCCAGTGCGCCGCCGGGTTCTTCTTCAAATCATCCACATTGCACAACTCGCGCTCGGGAAACGCCGAGGACACCAGCTCGATCTTGCCGTCCGACCGCGGGGAACTCGCGATGTAAATGTAACGATCGACCGCCAGCGACATCACCAGTCCGTCGTTGTAATCCGTGTGATTTCCCAGCAATTCCAGCCGGCCCGGCGCCTGGTTGGTGTAGGTGGGGGTCCGGCCAAAATGCTTCTTGAAGAGGTTTTGCGCCTCGTGTGCGTCAGTTAGTCCCATAGAAAGGAGTTTTCATGAGATTCCATCGCCCCCACCGGGTCAAGAAGAAAGGGGTTCACCCATACAAATGTGAGGGCAAACGAAGGCAATTCGGCAGGTTCAGCCGCGCGGGACATCCTCGATCCGCGGAGGCACTGCGGGCGCGACGGGCGGGGGCGCCTCGGCCGTTTGCAGCCAGAGCCGCAGCCCGGTGGCCAGGGACCACAGCCACGCCGCCGCGAACAGGAGAAGCCCGGCCAGGCCGTAGCGGCCGTAGGATTGCACCGGGCCGGATTCGCCCAGGTTGGCGAGGCTGTAGGCCTGCGCGAGCGTGAGAGCGAACCAAAGCAGCACCAGGAGAAATCCCGCCAGGGCCAGGAGAAGTTGGGCCGATCCGACAAACACCCGCCCGACCAGGATGGATCCCAGCCCCGGAGTGGCCAGGAGATTCATTACCAGGCATTTCCTGGCGGCGGAACGATCAGGATGCGCGCGGTCCGGACCGGCTGAAGATGGTTTCATAGGCGTACATGAGCGCCGCGACCCCGAGCGGCACGGTGAACAGCATGCCCGCGCAGCACAGCAACAACCCGCCCACATTCATCAGGCCAACCAGCACGACCAAAGCAAAAACCTGCCACCAATGCCGCAACACCATCTTCCAGCTCGCCTGCATCGCCGGCCAGAACGTCAGTTGCCGATCGATAATCAGAGGCAGCGCAAAGATCCAGTTCACCTGGAGCAGCATGGCCGGGATCATGCAAATCAACGCGATCACGATCATCAGCAGGGCCGTCCCCGGCGGGACCGGCTCCTTGTGAACCACGTGCGGCAGCACCAGGATGATCGAGGCCACAACCGCCGGGAGCATGCACAGCGCCGCCAGCAAACCGGTCACCAGCTTGGCCAGAAACAACTGCACGAAACCCGATCGGAACCCTGCCAGGACATCGCCCGGCGCCGCCGGCTCGCCGCGAATGCACCGCAGGACCAGGTAAAAAAGCCCACCCTCCAGCGGGCCCGCAACCACCACGTTGGCCAGGGAAAACAGTATGCCAATGATCGGAATCATCCCGAATAACACGATCGCCAGCACAATTCCCATGTAAATCAGGACGCCCCCGAAAATCACTCCGAACTTCTCCTTCAACACATTCCAAGCGCCCGAAAAACAATTCCCAATGTCCAGCGTGTAATCCGAACCCAGCACCTCCTCCAACGGCGGCAGCGCCGGGGCCGCCCCGGCGGAAAACACCGGCGGCACTCCGGCTTCGCTCAACGCAACCGCAAATTCAGGAAAACTCGAGAGCGGCCGCCAGTCGGTCGAATCCACCGGACGCGCCTGCGTCTGCCCGTTCGCCCGGCGCTCCCGGATCCAGAGCAACACCTGCTCCGCACTCACGGGCCCGTATTCGCGCTGATCCGCTCCAATGATCTTGTACATAGGCTAGAATCCTCGGGACAGCTTGTAGTCCATTACACCCCCCGATGCAAGCGCAGGCTCTTGCCAATGCGGAATGTGGAGTGCGGAGTGCGGAATCCTGCGGTTCGCCTTGTTCTCAAGTAGGAGCCGACGTGAGGAGGTTCACTCTTCCGCTGGATGTCAGAGCCTCACGTCGGCTCCTACGAATGGGGGTGGAAATGGCCCGCCAGGATTCCGCACTCCGCACTCCGCACTTAATGGGCCGCCCAGCCCGCAAACACAGGCAAATTGCGCGCCACACCAAACACCAGCCACATCGCAAGCCCTCCCCACAGCCACCAGGACGAAACCGCCGGCGGCACCGCCCCGCGCATCCGGCAAACCACATGCCTCAACCCAAACCCGGCGGCGACCAGGATCGAAATGCACAACGCCAGGTTGTCGCGCAAAGCCTCGCCCACCCGCCCGTGCGCCAGCGCATGCAGCGCCCGGGAAGATCCGCAACCCGGACAGTCCAGGCCGGTCAAGCGATGAAACAGGCAGACGGGATACAGCCCGGACTGGACCGGGTCCTGGGCGTAAACAAACCAGGCGGCCAAGAGAAGCACGGCGGCGACGCCCAGCCACGACAGGGAAGGCCGGAACTGGACCGTCCCGGTCACAACCGGTGCCCTCCATGCATGGCATCCAGGAACGCAAACCCGCTCCAGAACAGCGCCAGCAGGACACCTAACGCAATACTGATCGAACACAATACGATCCCCGCTATCGCCACGCCGCGGCCCTCATACCGCGCGGGGTCGGACCGGATCCGGGAAAGCGCGATGATCGACAGGACCAGGCCGATGAGATTGAAGGGAAAACCGTTGCAGCAGCACATGCCGAAGGTTAAAGCGACAATTCCGAGGACCAGCCCCGTCGTGGCCAGCGGATGCGTGGACCGCGCCGGCACGGCCGTCGTGGCAAACGCCGGCGGCACCGGGCTCGAGCCGGGCGCGGAAGCGAATTCGGGATAGCTCTCCAGGTCGCGCCAGCCGGATCCGCCCTCCACCATCACCTGCGTCCTGGAATGAATCCGGCCCTCCGCCTTCCATTGCCGGACCACATCGGCCGAAGCCGGGCCATACACCCGGCCGTCGCCTCCAATGATCTTATACATAAATGGACTGTGACCAACACGGACCCAATCGTCAAGCGGACTGGCGAAAGGGTTGAATTGTTAAAATGCCGAACGCACGCCAACCATTCAACTGTTCAACCGTTTAACCATTCAAACATTGAACCCATCAGGGTCGTCGCAGGCGATAAAACTGCGCGTCCGCCGAGGAATCCACCGTCAACTGCCATTGGCCCGACACCAGAGCCGGCGGATCGGTGACGGGCGACCAGGCCGCGTCGGAGCCCAGCACGGGGGTGCTTTCGAGAACGAACCCGGCGGGGTAAATCGGCCAGCTCAAGACGACCGGGCTGTTCGAAGAAACCGTCAGTTGCATCGAGAAAAACTCGTAGGCGAGGGCATAGGCCTCCGTGGCGCTGACGGTGGATCCGCCGTGCTTCAGCACCTGGAGCTCATACCAGCCCGGCGGCAGGTCCTGCACAAACAGATGCTCCACATTGTCCACCGCGCTGACACTCGAATCGATGAGGTTGCCGGAGATCGAATCGTAAAGGAACAGGTCGAGGTTGTTGATGGACGACTGGGATTGCTGACGGTTCCAGACGAGTGTGGCCGTCGCGGTGTAGCGCGCGGCGGGATTCCCGTTCGTTCCCAGAAAAAACACGTAGTGCGTGACGCCATCCGCCGTGCTGCGGGAGGCATTGGTGGCAAAATCCCAGCCGCTCGTGACCGGCAGGACGGCATTGGTGCCGGCGGGCGGATGCGCGCCGTTCAGGGCCACGCCGTTCGACGACACCCAGCCGTGTTTGCCGCCGGCAAGTTGTTCGTAGGAATTGAACACATTCAAAACACCGGCGCCAAACCGCGCGTCGAGCGGCGTCGTCGGACTGTTGGTCCAGTCCGCCGGTTTGACCGCGCCGTTCAACAGGAGCGCCTTGATCGTCCGGATGTCCACTGCTGCATTCGTCGCCGGGCCGCCGTCGCCCCGCGCACCCGCCTGCTGCAGCAACACCGCCCCGCCCGCCACCTGCGGCGTCGCATAGCTCGTTTCAGTGTCCTGGATCCCCGGCGCAATCAGGTCCGGCTTCGACCGCCCGTCCGGGGTCGGGCCGTGCGGTGTGCCGGGCAAAACCACGCCCACCCCGATCCCGTTGTAGCACGTGGCCGGGGAGTAAACATTCGTGTTGTTGAACCCGGCCCCGGTCACGAAGAGCGTGTAGTTCTTCGCGGCAAAATTGTCGTAAGCCTGGTCGTCGCCGGAGTTATAGCTTCCAATCGTGAAACTCTGGTTGACCACCTTGATGCCGATGCCGGCATTCACCGGTATCACCGAGTTCAGGAAATAATTCGCCTCGTAATTCGACACCCTCGACACGTTCGTCGCCACGCCGCCCGGCGATCCGTAAAGATCCGTTCCCACCTGGTCGGCATGGCCGGATTCCAATCCGATCGAATTCGGGAAGGTGGTGCTGGAACCCAGGCCGGAAATCCAGGTGAACCGGGAGGCGGCCAGGCCCGTGACGGAAGGGCTCGCCTCGAATGCATACGGCGTGGTCCCATTTGCCGGTGCCTCGACCTGGGCAACCGGGATTCCGCTGCCGTTCAGGTTCGTGGTCACCGCCCTTAATAGCGTCACCCCGATCACATCGAGGTTGGACGCTGCTGAGGAAAGAATGCCAAGGAAAACGGCCGCAAGGCCCGCGGGCCCGGCCATCCTTCTGGCAATCGGGTTGTGCATGATACATCCACACAACCCGGGTTACGGGGGGAATTCCCGGAAATGTGTCTGGCTTTCGATACCAGATTCGGCGGACAAATTCAAGTGCGGGAAACACCCCGCGCCAAAAGCAAACAGCCGGCGAGCGGACTCGCCGGCTGTTGTCGATGACGCGTGTTGCGCCGAAGAATTTCAGTCACCCATGACCGCCGTCCACATGCCGCGGCATTGGGAATTACCGGCGACGAAGTTCGTGCTGCCGCTGCCGACAGTGCGTTCGATCGGGAGCGATTCCACGTGGTTGTCGTGGAACAGGTAATCGAAGCGATTGCCGTGCAGCTTGTAGGTGTGGCGGCCGTAATTCACAACCGGGGTGCCGCTGCCGAACGTGCCGCTTTCGGGACCGCCCGAACCGGGGAGCTGGAAGGTTTCACCGGGCACCTGCGGAGAAATGGGACCGTAAGTGAAGCACGTCCAGATGTTGGCCGCGGAGTTGTTGTTGAAAGGTTGCTCCACCAGGATGAACGTCCCGGCAGGATCCTGCACGGCGGTGGACTTGTAACCCTTCGCATCCCAATCCACATTGGCCCCGCTCACGCGCCAGTAAATGCCGACGCCGCAAGGACCGCTGGTTTGCTTGCTGATGGACGGCAGTTTGTACTTGCCGCCGGTGACGTTTACCTGCACGCCGACATTCCATCCGCCCGGAGGGACCATCACATAAGTGCGCCGGCCGGCCCAGTCGCTCGGCCAACCCGAGGGCAGCGTGTCTGTCGGACAACGGAGCACCTTGGGCGAGAATTCGTCAGGAATCGTGCCCTGGACCATCAGCGACTGCGGATAAGTGCAGCCGAGGTAGGGAGCGCAAAACGCGTCCCATCCCGCCTGCTGGGCCGACGAGCCGTTGTCCCAGCCCGAGGGCGGGTACTGGTCGGCATGATCGGAGGCATAAAGATTAATGCCCGTGCCGCACTGCTTGAGGTTGCTGATGCATTGAGCTTTCAATGCCTTGGACTTTGCCGCGGCGAGAGCCGGCAACAACAACGCCGCCAGAATTGCAATGATCGCAATAACGACCAGCAACTCGATCAACGTGAAGGCCAGCGATCCCCATCGGCCTTGAGCCTGGTGACGCATGCTTTTTTTCATAATACTTCCTGTTCTCCTGGACTGTGATTGTTGGCTGAAATCCGTTTAAACTATTTGTCCACCAGCTTGATCTTGGCTTTCGGACCAATGATGAACTTTTTGCCTTCCGGCGCGGGAGGAGCCTTGATGTTCGCCTTCTGCAGGAATTCCTCGAACGTCTGCGGCCGGTAATGGGTAATCGACATGTACTTGTAAAGCTCGATCTGAAGTTGCTGCATCGTCGCCTCCACGTTGCCGCTGGCAGCCGCTTCAACCACCGTCTGGTTCTGCGCGTAATTCACCGGGGGCGGAGGAGCCGCGCCAGCCGCCGTGCCTTCCTGGGTCGCCGCCTGAGTTGCCGGCGCACTGGGATCCGCAGGAGTTCCAGTGGCGTCCGTCTGCTGCGGCACGTCCGAAGGAGGAGGAGGAGGAGCCTGTTTCTTTCCACAGCCTGTCGCGATGCCTGCCACTACCATCAACGCAACCAAGTATTGTTTCATGGTTCTAACATCGGCCAATCGCCGCCAAACCGTCAAGGTAAACAGGGTCCAAAACCTGTCCTGTGTTTTCATGACACACCACAATTCCACCCTCCCCCAGGGCCTTTTCCAACCCCCGAAAACCCCCGATTTTCGACCAAAAATCGCCCTTTATGCCCTCAAAACACACGTTCCACTTGCGCCCCGCCCACCTTTGGCCCAAACCTGTCCCCATGCGCCGCCGGCCCCGAATTCCAACCTGCCGCCCCGCCCTTCTACTGACACTGATTTCCCTCGCAATCCCCACTCTCACATCCTCCGCCGACAACACCCACCAGCCCACCGGATCCCAGCGCGCCCCAATCCCCACCAACAACCCCGACCCAGCCTTCAACCGCGTCGCCATGATCGGCGCCAGCGCCACCGCCGGATTTACCGTATCGGAACCGCTCGGCGGACCCAAAACCGACCGGCTCCGGCTCGATCGTTACTGGGATGCCGCACTCGACTTCCCTCATGGCCCGGCCCGCAATTTCGCCCACGCCCTCTTCTTCCTCCAACCCGAACCCGCCGGAAAACAGGAGGTCGACCAGGCTCTCGCCCTCCATCCCACCCTCGTCGTCGCCACCGATTTCCTCTTCTGGTTCTGTTACGGCGAAGGACGAACGGACGCGGACCGGCTCAAACGATTCGAGGGCGGACTCAAGTTGCTCGACAATTTCGATTGTCCCATCGTCGTGGGCGATCTCCCCGACGCCTCCGCCACCGTGAACATCATGCTGCTCCCGGAACAAATGCCGTCCCCCAAAGCCCTCGCCGCCGCCAACACGCGCCTGAAATCCTGGGCCGCCTCCCGCAAATCCGTGTTCATCCTCCCCCTCAGCCAATTCATGTCGCGCGCCGTCAGCAATCTCTCCCTCACTGTCCACGGCCAGCACATCCCCGCCGATAAAACCCGGGCCATCCTCCAGGACGACCGCCTCCACCCCACTCAAGCCGGCGCCGCCGTCCTGGCCCTCGCCATCATCGACCTCCTCCAGTCCGCCCAACCCGAACAGTTCGCCGGCACCGTGAACTGGGATCGCGACAGCGTTCTCAAGGCAGGCTCGTCCCGCCGACTGGACCCCGTCCCAGCACTCTCCCCCGAATCCAAAGCCGCCACCCCGCTTCGGCCGTGATCGGTCGCTTGAATCTGAAATCCGAAACCCGAAACCCGAAATCCCATAGCCCCGCAGATTCACATTTCCCCCCGCTGCCGGAACACCGTAGGATAATCCCGTGCCCGAGACCCTGGTCGTCAACGAAATCTACCTGAGCTTGCAAGGCGAAAGCACCTTCGCCGGCCTCCCCTGCGTTTTCATCCGGCTCACCGCCTGCAACCTCCGCTGCTCCTGGTGCGATACCGCCTACGCCTTCTCCGAAGGCAAACCCGCAACCCTCGACGCCGTCCTCCAGGAAGTCGCCCGGCTGAGCGCCCCCTACTCCCACACCACCAGCCCCCGCCTGCCCCTCGTCGAACTCACCGGCGGCGAACCGTTGCTCCAGAAAAATTCCCTGCCGCTCATGCGCCGGCTCTGCGACGCCGGATTCACCGTGCTGCTCGAAACCAGCGGCGCCCTCGATATCGCCCCCGTCGACCCGCGCGTCCGCCGCATCATGGACCTCAAATGCCCCGGCAGCGGTGAATCGACCCGCAATCGCTGGGAAAACCTCCAGCACCTGCGGCCCACCGACGAGATCAAGTTCGTCATCGGCTCGCTCGAGGATTACAACTGGGCCCGCGATCGCATCCGCGAACACCAGCTCGCCGCCCGTTGCCCGCTGCTCATGTCCTGGGTCCACCCGCTCGCACCCGCCCAGCGCGATCCCTCACTCAAACCTTTTCCACCAAACACCACCCCCATCTCCCGAACCGAGCTGGCGGAAAAAATCATCGCCGACGCCCTGCCCGTCCGGTTCCAGGCCCAACTCCACAAACTCCTCTGGCCGCCCGAACAACGCGGTGTTTGATCCATGAACACCCGCCAGACCCTCAGCCTCCTCCGCCGGTTCGAATCCCGCAACGTCACCTTCGCCGACCCCGGCGGCGGCTGGCCCATCGTCTGGGACCGCGCCCGCGGCGTCCACGTGTGGGACGCGGAAGGCCGGCGCTACCTCGACCTCACCGCCGCCTTCGGAGTCGCCGCCGCCGGCCATTCCAATCGCCTCGTCGCCGCCGCCGCCAGCCGCCAGGCGGATCGCCTGCTCCACGCGATGGGCGACGTCCACCCGCACCCGCTCAAGGCCGCCCTGGCCCGCGAGCTCAGCCGCATCACGTTCGAATCCTGGACCCGCGGCCTGCGGCAGCGGCTCCATGCCAAAACAATTTTCTGCAACTCGGGATTTGAAGCCGTTGAAGCCGGCCTCAAAACCGCCCTGCTCGCCACCGGCCGGAAAGGCCTCATCGCCTTCCACGGTGCCTATCATGGTTTAGGCTACGGAACCCTCAACGTCACCGCCCGCGAACATTTCCGCGGCCCCTTCCGGCCCCAGCTCCGCGAATTCGCCGAGTTCCATCCCTTCCCGGTGGCTTCCGCAACCCCGGCGGAACTGCGGCGCCTCGAACAGCGCCTCGCCTCAAGCCTCCGCACCGGCCGCATCGGCGCCGTGCTCGTCGAACCCGTCCAGGCCCGCGGCGGCATTCGAATTCCCCCCGCCGATTTCCTGCCCCGGCTCCGCCGCCTCTGCACCCGGCACGGCGCCCTGCTCATCCTCGACGAAATCTACACCGGCTTCGGCCGCACCGGGCGCTGGTTCGCCTGCGAACACTCAGGGACCGTCCCCGACCTCGTCTGCCTCGGCAAAGCCCTCACCGGAGGATTCCCCCTGTCCGCCTGCGTCGGGCGATCGGATCTCATGGACGCCGCATGGCCCGCCTCCACCGGCGAAGCCATCCACACCAGCACCTACCTGGGCCACCCCGTCGGCTGCGCCATGGCCCTCGCCCAAATCTCCGAAATCCGAAAACACCGCCTCTGCCAACGCAGCGCACGGCTCGGCGACGAATTGATCGCCGCGCTCCGCCGGCTGCGGACGCCGGGCTTTCAACTCGAGGCGCGCGGACTCGGCCTCATGGCCGGGCTCGAATTCCGCACTCCCGCCGGCGCGCCCGCGGGCACCGAAGTTTTCCGCGTCGTCCGCGACCTGCTCCGCCGCGGCTTCATCCTCCTCCCGGAAGGCGAACAGGGCGAGGTGCTCAGCCTCACCCCGCCCCTCACCATCAGCTCCGCCCAACTCGCCGCCGCCGTCCGCGCCATCGCCGCCGCCATCGCCCCGCCCACCCCATGAACCTGCCCCAAATGCGATCGGAATTGCGGGACCGCCGCATCCAGCTCACCAAATCGCTGGGCCAGAATTTTCTCCACGACGCCACCCAACTCGACCGCATCGCCGCCGCCGCCCAACTGCGACCCGCGGATTCCGTCCTCGAAATCGGCCCCGGCCTCGGACCGCTTACCGAACGCCTCGTCGGAACCGCCGGGCACGTGCTGGCCATCGAAACCGACGCGCGCCTCGTCGAATTTCTCCGACACCAATTCGCGGACGACCTGGCCGGCGATCCGCCGCCGCTCACCTTGCTCCACGCCGACGCGCTCCGCTATCTCCAGGAACAACCGCGCGACTGGTCCGGCTGGAAAGTCGTGTCGAACCTCCCCTATTCCGTCGCCTCGCCCATCCTCGTCGAATTCGCCCTCGGCAACCGCCCGCCTGCCCTCCTCGTCACCACCCTCCAGCTCGAAGTCGCCCGGCGCCTCGTGTCCCGGCCCGGCGACGACGATTACGGCGTGCTCACGCTGCTCGTCCAGCTCGCGTTCGAGCCCCAGGACTGGTTCAAAATCTCCGCCGAATCCTTCTTCCCGCAGCCCAAGGTCGATTCCGCCTGCGTCCGGCTGGTTCTCCGCCCCGCGCCGCTCCTGCCACCGGAACAACGGCCGCTCTTCCGCCAGATCGTCAAACGCGCCTTCTCGCAGCGGCGCAAAATGATGTTCAAACTGCTCAAGGCCGACTGGGCCCCGGACGCGCTCGCCGCGGCGATGGAAAGCATCGGCGTGACTCTCCAGGAACGCGCCGAAAAACTCAGCCTCGACCAGTTCGTCCGGCTCACCGCGCTCCTGGCCCAAAACCGAAAAATCTCCCCATGAACGAAGAGATCTTTGATGTCGTGAACGAAAACGACGAAGTCGTCGGACGCCGCCCACGCAGTGAAGTGCACCGGCTCGGACTGCTCCACCGCGCCGTCCACGTGCTCGTCTTCAATTCCAAACGCCAGGTCTTCCTCCAGAAACGGTCCATGAAAAAAGACCGACAGCCCGGCGTCTGGGATTCCTCCGCGTCCGGCCACGTGGATTCCGGGGAGCACTACGACGAAACTGCGCAGCGGGAAGTCCGCGAGGAAATCGGACTGGTCCTTGCCACGCCGCCGGCGCGGCTGTTCAAAATCAATGCCTGCGATGAAACCGACCAGGAATTCGTCTGGGTCTACGAAACCTCGAACGAAGGACCGTTCCAGCTCCATCCGGATGAAATCGACGCCGGCGACTGGTTCGATCGCGGAATGGTAACTCGTTGGATCTCCGAAAAACCGGAGGAATTCGCCACCGCCTTCGTGCTGCTCTGGAAAATGTTCGACACCCGGTATTCCGCGGATTGAGGACACGGGTTTTCAGCCGCGGATGATGCGGATGCCACGGATGGGGGGAGGGCCGGCGTCCCCGCCGGCCCAAACACCCGTTTGGCGTGATAAACCCTGGCGAGACACGTGCGGAACAGCTCAGATGGGGACGGCGAGGACGCCGTCCTTCCCCAAATCCGTAATCCGCGGTCACCCGCGGTTCGCTAGAGGCGAATCCGGCGTGCGCTCCACAAGGTGCAGCAAGTTGCCCTCGGGATCCTGAAAAAACAGCACCCGGCCGCCGCCGCCGGCGGGGCGGATCTCTTCCGTGAACCGCACGCCGCGCCGCTCCAGTTCGGTCCGGGCCGATTCTATCGAGGCAACCCTGAGGGCGACATGCCGCCAGCCGGCAAGCTTGTTGTTGGCGGTCTCGGGGCGGGAGGTGTCGGCCGCATAAATCTCCAAAAGGACGCCCCCCGGCAATTCCATCAGGAACATCGGCGGCACCTGGCCGTTCTCAAAAACCACCCGCGCCCCCAGGACCGCTGCATACCAATCCTTTAAAGTCACCGGCGACTGCGCCGATAATCCAAGATGTTCATACGAAAGATCCATGGGGCCAGTATAGGGTCGATTTCCGGTCCGGGGCACGGCTTTTCGCCGCCTGGACGCGGAGGCAGGGTGGCGGGGCGCTTGACCTGCGTATGAGCCCACAGTACGTTCCGCACCAGCAATACAAAACGTTATGGATAATTTCCTGGTTCCGATGGTGGTTGAACAGACGGGCCGCGGCGAACGCGGGTACGACATCTACTCGCGCCTGCTCGTGGACCGCATCGTATTTCTCGGCACGCCGGTCGACGACATGGTGGCCAACGTCATCATCGCCCAACTCCTGTTCCTCCAGATGACCGACCCGAAAAAAGATATCCACCTGTATATCAATTCCCCGGGCGGCAGCGTCACCGCAGGCCTCGCCATCTACGACACCATGCAGTTCCTCACCTGCGACGTGAACACCTACTGCATCGGACAGGCCGCCAGCATGGGCGCCGTCCTCCTCTGCGGCGGCACCAAGGGCAAACGCTACTCCCTCCCGAACGCCAATATCATGATCCACCAGGTCCTCGGCGGCGCCGAAGGCCCGGCCAGCGACGTCGAAATCCGCGTCAAATACATGCTCAAACTCAAACAGCGCCTCAACGGCATCATCGCCAAACATACCGGGCGCTCCATCGAACAGGTCGAAAAAGACTGCGACCGCGATAATTTCATGTCGGCCGACGAAGCCAAGGCCTACGGTCTCGTCGACGAAGTCGTCATGTCCCGGAAACAAATCCCCGGGCTCGAGAAAAGTTCCGTCGTGAGCTGATCGACCCCGCAACACCGTGGCCCGGCCAACCAACATCACGCTCTGCAGCTTCTGCGGGAAATCCCACGCGGAAGTCCGCAAGCTCATCGCCGGACCCGGCGTCTACATCTGCGACAATTGCGTCGTCCTGTGCAAGAACGTCCTCGACAAGGAACTTGCCAGCGCCGCCCGCAAACATCGCCCCCGCGGCAGCATCGCCAAGCCGGCCGAAATCAAACGCCAGCTCGACCGCTATTGCATCGGACAGGATCACGCCAAGAAAACGTTGGCTGTCGCCGTCCATAACCATTACAAGCGCATCCTCCAGGAACCCGCCCCCAAACCGGAGGAACCCGGCAAGGAAACCGAGGAACCCGCCGCCCCGCGCGACCCGCACTCGGACGTCGAAATCGAGAAGAGCAACATCCTCATGATCGGGCCCACCGGCTCGGGTAAAACCCTCCTCGCCCGCACCCTGGCCCAGATCCTCGACGTCCCCTTCGCCATCGCCGACGCCACCACGCTCACCGAAGCCGGTTACGTCGGAGAAGACGTTGAAAATATCATCCTCCGCCTGCTTCAGAACGCCGATTACGACGTCAAACGCGCCCAGCGCGGCATTGTCTACATCGACGAAATCGACAAGATCGCCCGCAAAACCGAAAACGTCTCCATCACCCGCGACGTCTCCGGCGAAGGCGTCCAGCAGGCGCTCCTGAAAATCCTCGAAGGCACCGTCTGCAACGTCCCGCCCCAGGGCGGACGGAAACATCCCCAGCAGGAGTACATCCGCGTCAACACCGCCGATATCCTCTTCATCTGCGGCGGCGCGTTTGTCGGTCTCGAAAAAATCATCCATCGCCGGCTCGGACGCAACGTGCTCGGGTTCCGCGCCTCGGAAGATAACCGGAAGAATTCCAGCCTGAACCGCGACGAATGCCTCCTGCACGTCGAACCGGAAGATCTCCTGAGCTTCGGATTCATCCCCGAGTTCGTCGGCCGCCTCCCCATGGTGACCGTCCTCAATGAACTCACCGAGGAACAACTCGTTTCCGTCCTCACCGACACCCGGAACGCCCTCACGCGCCAATACGCCAAGCTCATGGCCATGGAAGGCGTCGACCTCGAATTCACGCCCGACGCCCTGAAGGAACTCGCCGCCCAGGCGATCAAGAAAGGCACCGGCGCCCGCGCCCTCCGCAGCCTCCTCGAGAAACTGATGCTCGACGTCATGTTCGACGTCCCGAGCGCCGACGATATTCTCCACGTCAAAATCACCGAGCCCGTCGTCGCCGGCAACACCAAGCCCCTCATCCGCCGCAAAACGGATCAAAAGGCGGCCTGAGCTCGGACTTGACGCGAATTAACACGAATTTTTTGGGGAATAATTGGCGTTGATTCGCGTCCATTCGCGGTTGAACCGGCTTGCCAAACACGTCTTCTCTGCCGAACTTCGAGCCATGGTTCGATTTGCCTCCTGCTGCCTGATCGCGCTCATCGCCGCCCCGCTCTGCGGCTGCAACCGGCCTGCGGAAAATCCCAGCGCGAACGCCACGGTCCACACCAATCTCCAGACTTACGAAGTCCGCGGCGTCATCGTCGAACTCAAACCCCGCCTGTCCGCCGTCCGCATCCAGCACGAAACCGTGCCCGACTTCATGCCCGCCATGACCATGGATTTCGACGTGCGCGACACCAACGTGCTCGCCGGCCTGCAGTCGGGCGACCGCGTCACGTTCCAACTGCACGTCACGGATACCGAAGGCTGGATCGACAACATCCACACGCTGGGTTCACGCACCAACCTGCTTCCCGCCACCGGCAATTTCCGGATCGCCCGCGAGGTGGAACAACTGAACCCGGGCGACGCGCTGCCGGATTACCGGTTCACCAACCAGTCCGGCGCCGCGTTCAGCACCGCCGATTACCGCGGCCAGGCCCTCGCCATCGAATTTCTCTTCACCCGCTGCCCCTTCCCCACCTATTGCCCCTACATGGCCGCCAATTTTGAATCGGTCCAGCAACAACTTCTCGCCCGACCCAACAGCCCCACCAACTGGCAGTTGCTCACCCTCACGTTCGACCCCGAATTCGACACGCCTGAAATCCTCAGGACCTACGCCGAACGCCATCACTACAACCCCGCCCACTGGACCTTTGCCACAGGATCGCTCGTCGATATCACCGCCATCGCCGAACAGTTCGGCTTGGTCTTCTGGCACGACGAATCCGGCGGCATCACCCACAACCTTCGCGCCGCCGTCATCGGGCCCGACGGAAAAGTCCGCCAGATTTTCGCGGGGAATGAATGGAAACCCGAGGAACTCGCCGCGGCCCTCGTCGAAGCCGCGGCCGCCAGGCCCTGAAATCCACAGATGCCGCAGATGCCGCAGAGGAACTCAGAAACCAATCCGTGGAATCTGCGAAATCTGCGGATGCCTTTTGTCAGCTCAAATCCGCCGCGTCAATGTCCACCGCCAGCGTCACTTCATCCGGCAAGGCCAGCGCCCCCACCAAAGGCCCCAACTTCCGCCCCAGTTCGCTCATGCGCCGCGTGCGCAGCATGATCTGGTACCGATAAAACGTCTCCGCCCGCAACAGCGGCGCCGGCGCCGGCCCCGCCAGAATCGGGTCCGATCCCGTCCCCGATCCCGCCGTCGGCAGGAGCCTCATCAACTCCTTCTTCAAATGTTCAGCCGCAAATTTCACCTTGTCCTCGTTCCGCCCTTTCAATGTCAGCATCGCAATCCGGCTGAACGGCGGATATTTCAACTGCTTTCGAAACTCCTCCTCCTGCCCGCAAAATCCGACAAAATCATGCCGGCGCGCAAACTGGATCGCCGGATGAAACGGCGTGAACGCCTGCACGATCACTTCGCCCTCGATGTCGCCGCGCCCCGCCCGCCCGGCCACCTGCGTCAGCAATTGAAACGTCCGCTCGCCCGCCCGAAAATCCGGCTGGTGCAGCGCCAGGTCCGCATAAATGATTCCCACTAGTGTCACGTTAGGAAAATGCAGCCCCTTCGCGATCATCTGCGTCCCGACCAGGATGTCGATCTTCGCCGCCCGAAAATCTCCCAGCGTCTTCCGGTAATCCTCTTTGCGCTTCATCGTGTCGGCATCCATCCGCCGCACGCGCGCCCGCGGGAACAGCTTCGCCAGCGTCTCCTCCACCCGCTGCGTCCCCAGGCCGGCATAGCGGATCTCGGGATTCCCGCAACCCGGTCCCGGGCACACCGCCGGCACCGGCGCGTTGTGCCCGCAGATATGGCAGCGCAGCGCCTGCTCCCGCCGGTGAAACGTCAACGCCAGGCTGCAGTTCGGGCACTCCGCCACGTAGCCGCACTTCGGACATTGCAGGGAACTCGAATAACCGCGGCGGTTTAAAAACAAAATCGTCTGCTCCCCGCGCTCCAATCGCTGCGTGATCGCCTCTTTCAATTGGGGCGAAAAAATCGGGATGCCCTTGTCCTTCCGCGCCGCCTGGCGCATGTCCACCACCCGCACGTGCGGCATCTTCTGTCCGTCCACCCGCTCCGGCAGCTCCAGCAGACGGTATTTGCCCGACTGGCAGTTGTGATAACTCTCGAGCGACGGCGTCGCCGACCCCAGCACCACCACCGCCCGCTCCATCATGCCCCTCATGATCGCCACGTCCCGCGCATGATACCGCGGCGACTCTTCCTGCTTGTAGGTGTGCTCGTGCTCCTCGTCCACAATGATCAACCCCAGCGGGTCCACCGGCGCGAACACCGCCGACCGCGCCCCGATCACAATCCGCGCCCGGCCCTGCCGGATCTTGTGCCACTCGTCATGCCGCTCTCCCGCCGACAAATGACTGTGCAACACCGCCACCAGCGTCCGCAACGGGCCCGAACTGAACCGTGCCTTGAAACGCTCCACCGTCTGCGGCGTCAGCGAAATCTCCGGCACCAGCACGATCGCCCCCTTCCCGTTCTCCAACGCGTGCGCAATCGCCTGCAGATACACCTCCGTCTTCCCGCTCCCCGTCACCCCATGCAGCAAGAAAGTCGAGGGTCGAGAGTCGAGGGGCGAGGGCCTGGCCGGCGACGCGCCCTTCTCGCTCTCGACCCTCGACTCTCGACTGCCGTAAGTTCCATCGCGGAAACAATCGCCTCCAGCGCCCCGCTCTGCGCCGGGTTCATCGACAACGGCTGCGTCGGCACAATCTGTTCCAGCGCGTATGGATCGCGCTCCGAGACCGCGCTGACGACGGTGAGCAGCCCGCGATCCTCCAGCCGCCGGACCGTCGGCGCCGTGGTAGCCGCTTCCCGCAGCAGATCCTGCAGTGGAATTTCGCCTCGCGCCTTCACGATCGACCAGACGTCCTGCTGGCGTTTGGGGAGCTTGGGCGGGTCCTCCTGTCCTGGCACGGCGCGCACGACGAGCCGTTCCTTCCAGCCCGCCTCCTCAGCGCGCACCGCCTCCGGCAGCACGCTCTTCAACGCCACTTCCGGCGCGCAGCAGTAATATTCCGCCATCCACCGCGCCAGCCGCAGCACCTTGGGCGTGACCAGCGATTGCGCCCCCAGGACCTTGAGAATGGGCTTCAGCCCCGGCTGGGCCGACGTCTCCGCCAGCGCCGTGACGCAGCCGAGAAGTTTGCGCGGCCCAAACGGCACCTGCACCCGGCTCCCCACCTCCACCCGATCCGCCAATTCCGGCGGCACGGAGTAATCGAACTCCTTGCGCAACGCGAGTTCAAGGGTGACACGGGCAATCATTCGGCGCCCAGCTTGGGCCCTCCGCCCATCGTGTCAAGGAACCAGAATCCCTGGTGGTGGTGGGGCTGCGCTCCGCGCGGCCGGCGCCGCTAAGCGGCGCCCTACCCAGCTCCCGTCTCGACGACGGGAATGATTCCGACAAAACCTGCATGACGACGCCGAATCGTCCTGTGCGTGGCCACGCTGGCGCTCTCGCCGGCGCGGTTTGGCTCGGACGCGAGGTGCTACGGGAACGACGCGTCACCGGGCCGGTGACTGCCGCGGCAGCCAGGTACCGCGTCGATCCCAACCTCGTCCGCGCCGTCATGTGGCAGGAAAGCCGCCTGCGCCCCGACGCCCGCGGAACCCACGGCGAGCTCGGACTGATGCAGGTGCGCGACATCGCCGCCCGCGAATGGGCCGAGTCGGAACATCTCAAGTCGTTTCAACACTTCGACTGTCTCAACCCGGCCACGAACGCATTCGCGGGCACGTTTTATCTCGGAAAATTGCTGAAGCGCTACGGTTCAACCGACGACCCGGTCCCCTATGCGCTGGCGGATTACAACGCGGGCCGCGGAAACGTTCTGAAATGGAACTCCGGTGCCGCCGCCACCAACAGTTCTGCATTCATCCGCCAGATCGGGTTTCCCCAAACCCATGCCTATGTCCGCGCTATCCAGCGCCGCCGCGAGTGGTACGATGCTGGCGCGCTGGGGAGTGCTGTGAATGGGGCGATTTTGCAGTTCGTCTCCGTCCTCGTCCTCGGGCCCTAATTTCGAGGACGAGGACGACGACGAGGACGAACCCACGGCTGCATCACTCCATGACTCCAATTCCTCTCTCAATCCACCGACAGCGCCCGCAGCGACGCTTCGACTTGCTGGCGGACGGCGACGCGTTGTTCCTCGGTGAGCTCGCGCGGAACACGGATGGCTTCGCCGATGTTCATTTCGACACGGGAAAACGGCAGCGGCACTTGAAACCGGTCCCAGCTTTTCAACTCGATTTTGCGGCGGGCGTGGAATGAAAAAGGCACGATCGGCAGGCCGGTGACCTGGGCGATGGCGATCAGGCCGTCCTGGACCTGGTAACGCGGACCGCGGGGGCCGTCGGGCGTGAGCGCAATGTCGCGGCCGCGTTCGGCCCACGTGACGAGTTCGAGCAGGGCCTGCGGGCCCCGTCGGCTCGAGGAACCGCGGATCGGCACAACGCCGAATTTCTCGAGCACGGCGGCGATGAATCCGCCGTCGCGGCTGGCACTGGCCATCGTGGCCATGCCCTTCCGGTTCGATTCCCGGGCAAACACCCGGTAAGCTTCCATGCACAGCGCGATGCGGTTGTGCCAGATGCAGAAAATCACCGGCCCATCCGGCGGACGTTCCAGCAGCCCGTGCGGATCGTTCCAGCGATAGCGAAAGGTCCGGACCACGAGACGGATAGCCAGCACGAGCACCCCGGCGATCAGACGCTGGCTCCAGCTGGCTTCGTTTGGGACCACCACTCCGGACCTTCGCGGGCGCGGCGCGGCGGCAGGTTTGCCTGTATCGGATGCCGATTCGGCCATCAGGCTCCTTTCTTCAGGCACGCCCGCACAAGATTTTCCACCGAGGCATCCGCGCCCAGCAACACCTGCGCGGCGCGCACCGCCTCCTGAGCGTCGGCCTGCTTGAATCCCAGCGCGGCCAGCGCCAGCACCGCGTCGTTGAATTTCTGTTCGCCCGCCGGCAACACCCGCCCCGCGCCCGCCGCCGCCCAGGCCGCCGGCACGCCAATCTTGTCCCTCAATTCCAAAACCATCCGCTCCGCCGTCTTCTTGCCCACACCCGAAATCTGCGAGAGCGATTTCAAATCGCCGCCGGCCACCGCCGCGCGAAACGCCGGGACGCTGATGCCGCTCAGAATGCCCAGGGCGATTTTCGGGCCGATCCCGCTGACGGTGTTCACCAGCAGCCGGAACAGGTCGCGCTCCTCCGCCGTGACAAATCCGTAAAGCGTGTGCGCGTCTTCCCTGACAATCAACTGGGTCAGCAATTTGAATTCCTGGCCGGGCGGCGGCAGTTTTTCGTAGGAGGACACCGGGATCAGCGCCTCGTAACCCACGCCTCCCACGTCGATCACCACGTGGGTCGGCGCGGCTTCAGCCAGTCTGCCATGGAGAAAAGTTATCATGAACTCAGATCCGTTTCGGCGCCGAGAGGGAGTAACGGGATTGCTCCTGGGCGTGGGCCAGCGCCAGGGCCAGCGCGTCGGCCGCGTCCGGCTCCGGCAATTCCGCCAGCCGCAGCGAACGCTGCACCATCCGCGCCACAGCCGATTTCTGGGCCGCGCCGTAGCCCACCACCGCCTGCTTCACCTTGCGCGGCGCAAGTTCGTAAATCTCCAGGCCCGCCTCGGCAATCACCGCCAGCGCCGCACCCCGCGCCTCGCCCATGATCAAGGCCGTCTGAAGATTCTGCGCGTAAAATAACCCCTCCACCACACAGACCGTCGGCCGGAATTCCTTCAATAATTGCCGCAACACCTGCGCAATCCGCGCCAGGCAGCGGGATCGCTCCCAGCCGGGCGGACAGGAAATCGTGCCGTGCGACACGGACCGCGGGTGCGGTTTCTCAATCTGCACAATGCCGTAGCCGGTGCCACGCAGGGAGGGATCCAGCCCCAGCAGCAATTCATGCCGGGCAGCCGGTTGCAGGCACGGGTCCAGGACGGGAGCCGCCCGCCGCGCGGGACGGCGCATGCGCTCTTCCAACTGCCTGAACTGCAAGGGCGATATTCCCATCCAGCCGATACTGCCACCCGGAAGAAGACTGCAAAAGAAGAAAACGAGAACACCGAACCCAGACTCCTGAACGGGACGCAGCAGAGATAACAGAGAGAATTCCTCCTCTGCTCCCTCTGCTGCCTCTTGTTGAAAGGTTTCCTTCCAACCTCCTGTCAACGGCCCGATCGTAGCGACCCGCCCTGCCAGGAATGTTGCGATTGCTGCCCCCAGCCGCCGCCTTGCGGCACGGTGGGCGTGGGCGCCGGCTGAACCACTCCCTGCCTCGGCGCAAAAGACGGCTGCGCGGGTTGATAGCTGGGAATCTGCGCCTGGCGATTCACCGGTGCTTCGAAAGTTCGCACGGAAGGCACCTGCGACCGCGGCGCCTGGTAAACCGGGGCCGGCGCCGGCTGGAAGGTCTGAACACGCGGCGTTTGATAAGTCGGAACCGTCCGCTGCGGCGTCGAAGGCGGCGAAGGCGGCACAAACCCCGTCGAGCGCTGCTCAAATGCCTTCGGCGATTCCGCACGACCGCCAATCCACGGCGACTGGTAGCGGACCGGCGAATTGTTCAGCCTCGGCACCGCCGCCGCCACCGGCGCAGTCGGCGCCTGGCTCGCGTGGCGCACCGGCTGGCCGATCGCCACAGGCGACGACCGGGGAGTCGCGGCCGTCGGTGTAAACGCCGGAACCGATTGATGCGGCGTCCGCCCGAAAGCGGGCCGGACGGAACCCGCCGAGGAAGGCTGGGTCATGTTCCCACCGCGCGGGCCGTGGCCGGTCCCCGGATTCTGAGGAATCGACACCGGTGCGGGCTGGACCTGCGTCCCGACGAATGAGCCGCGCGGGCTCGATGGCGGCTGAGGAAGGTTCGGACGAAAGACCCCGATCGAGCGGTCGGCCCCAAATCCCGCCCCGCGCGGGCCGGATTGATCGTGAATCGGCACCGGCCGGAGCTCGGTGTGACTCGCGGATGCGACGAGAGACGGCGGAAGACCGCCATGCACGTGCCTGCCACCGACGTCGTGGACGACAGGATTCATCACGACCGAGCTGTTGTAAATCGGGGCGACCTGGCCCGGCGGAACCCGGCATTGCCACGGGTGCGGATTACAGAATTGCCCCGCGGGAACGAAGGTGTAACAACCCGCGCCGATGCCAAATCCAAATCCGATGCTCACACGCGATCCGTAATACGAGAACCCGAAACCGGGCCAGTAACAGGCGGTGGGAGGCAGCGGGGCCCAGCCGCAATAATTGGGCGTGTAGCGCCAGTTGACCCATGCCGGGCCCCAGACCGTGTCCGGCGCCCAGCACCAGCCCCAGGTGTTGTTGCGAAACCAGCGCCCGTAATGAAACGGCGCCCAGCCCCAACTGTAACCCGACGACCAATACCAGCCGCAATCCGAATACACCCAGCGTCCGTTCTGGCAGTAAGGCTGCCAGCCCGGATTGCAAACCGCCACCGCCGGCTGCCAGCACAATCCACATCCATTGATGTTGATCCAACTGCCGTACGGCGCGAGATCCGTGTAGAAATAGGTCGCCGCCGTGTTCACCGGCTGAGGCGATTCCACAATCATGGTCTCCGCCGCAGGCTCCTCCGGCGCCGGATTGAAAGCGCCCGGGCCTGTCGCGGGCGAGTTCGTGTAAACGGGCGGCGCTGTTGCCGCAAAAGCGGCCGCTCCCGCCGCCCTCAATTCCTGGTCGCGCGCAATCATCGCACTGATCACCGGCGCCGGAACACCCACGTCGTTCAAATAAATGATCGCGTCGGACGTCAGGTTGAACGTGCTGCTGGAATTGGTCACGACGGACAGTATCACGCCCTCTTCCATCCCGGCCTGCGCCAGCTTCACGACTTCAGCCGCCGGCCCGCTCAGTGTGCCCTTGAAAGCGGAAACATCCGGGGCTGAAACCAGTTTGCCCGGCGCATTGGCCAGGTCGATCGGGGCCGCGTTCGTGCCCGGCCCGGCAACGTCTGTCGACGCAGCAAGCCCGGCCGGCGCGGCAATCGGCGCCGGATCAGGAAGGGTATTGGTCAACTCCTCCACACTGCCGCCTGCAAACGGAACCAAAGCGAAGACACACCCTAAAGCCCAGGTCGAGATTCGTGTTTTCATAATCTCTACGGCCAGCATACGCGAAATTGCGTCAACCGCCACTATCATTCGACTCCCACCCACCCACCCCTATTCACCCACCCTCAATCCGACCGAACAACCACCCGGAACCGATCCTCCCCGGCCACAGTCGATTTCGGCATTTTTCCTGCTGTGTGCGTCGCGGTTTTCCGTCGGACAAAGGTCCGGCAGGCCACAATGGAAGGATAAGGTTCCAGATCATGAGTCAAACGACCCTTTTGAAGAGGCGCAAAATACTGGTGGTGGAAGATGAAGCGGATTTTCTCGAACTGCTGCGGGAATATTTCAAGCAGGAGGGATTCGCCATCGCCACGGCCACAAATGGCCTCGATGCCGTTAAAAAGGCCCGATCCCTCGTGCCCGACCTGATCCTGCTCGATATTATCCTGCCTGAATTGAACGGGTTTGCCGTCTGCGAACTGCTCCGCAAAGACTCCGTCACCGAATCCATCCCCATCCTCATGGTGACCGGCCTGTGCGGCCAGTTGACCCGGTGCGCCGGCATCGAATCGGGCGCGACCGACTTTGTCACAAAACCAGCCAGTCCGTCGGACATTGTCTCAAAAGTAAAAGAGATGCTGCAGAACCAGGCCCTCGCCGCCCTTCCCGAGGGCAATGGCAACAATTAATCCGGGGAAAACCGGCCGGTCCTGAGAAACCGGATCGTGGCCGAGATCACCCCCCGGTTCCGCGCCATGAAAGGGTGCGTCGCGTGCACGACAAGAAAATCCCGCATTCCCGCCACGCGGCAGTGTTCCACCGACACTTTCCCGTCGTTCGGCCCGGGAATCATCCGGCTGTTGATCCAGTTGACAGAGCGGTCACCGGCGATCACGCCGGTTTCGAACGGCACTGGCCCCAGGGTATTGGGAACGGAATCCGGGCCGGTTCCCAGTTCGCCCCCGGCGGGCCCGTTCAGCCATTGAAATAACCGCCACCCGCCGAGTCGGTCAACCACCTCGCTGCCCCGGTTCGGCGGACCTAACATCACAACCCGCCCCAATCGCCCGGGTTCATGCCTCGCGAAATAGCTCCGGACCAGGATGCCGCCAAGCGAATGAGTCACGAAATGCACCCGGACACATCCGGCCAACGCGGGATCGGCCAGCGCCCGCCCCACGGTTGATTCCGCGAGCACCGCGATGCGCGTCGTGCGGGACGGGTAACCGCGATTGACCACGCGGTAGCCTTCCCGAAACAGCGCGGATTCCATCCGCCGCAGACTCGCCGGGGTCCGGCAAAGCCCATGCAACAAAACCACCCCCTCCGCTCCCGCTGAATAAGTGTGCGGCGGCATCGGGAGAAGGTTAGAACGTTGTTCATCCTCCGTAAAGCGCCCCGCGCCTCTTGGGTGTGATTCGAATGAGCCGGCAGTTCCCGGGGTGGCGACCGCTGGTCGCCTTTGTGCCTGGACGTTTCCCTCCGGCGACAGGCCGTCGCCACCCTGTATTACTCCGACTTGTCCACCCATTTGAATCATGCTCGCACCGCTTCCACAAACGGCGGGCAAGGGGAAACTCAGGAGCACTTCAGTTTCAGTTTTTCGATTGGACCGGCCCGGCGCCGGCGCCTACGCTGCCAGTATGCGGAAACCACGCGGCAACACGGCCGTCGTCCTGGCGATTCTAGCCGCGGCTTTAGTCGCCCGCCCGGGGTCGCTGGCGGCCGGGCTTGCTCCCGGCGATCCCGCGCCCTCCCTCAAGCCCGGACGCTGGATCCAGGGCCAGCCCGTTCCAGGATTCGATTCCAACCACGTTTACGTTCTCACCTTCTTCGCCACCTGGTCCGCACCCTGCCGACAGTCCCTCCTCCACCTCCAAAACCTCGCCAGCCCCCTCCAAAACCGCGGACTCGTCGCCGCCGGATTGGATGTCTGGGAACCTGACGACACGGCCGTCCCCGCATTCCTGACCAACCCGCCACCCCGCATCACCCTGCCCGTCGCGCTCGACGACAAATCCGGCGGAGGCAAAGGCGCCCTGACGGAAACCTGGCTGAATGCCGCCGGACAAGACGGCATCCCCACAACTTTTATCGTCGATCAAAAAGGCCGCATCGCCTGGATCGGACATCCGCTCGCTTTGAACGCGTCTTTGCTGGAAAGCATCCTCGCGGGAACATTTCAAACGGATGCCTACGCCCAGGCGATGCGCCAGCGTGAAGCGGAAAAAGCCCGCCGCGATGAATGCACCGCCAGCCTCCAGACCGCACTCCGCCAGACAAACTGGCAGGCCGCCGACCAGGCATTGACCGAACTGGAACTCCTCGCCCCCGAACCCAAACCCCCGGGCTACGGCATCCTCCGCCTGCAAATCCTGCTCGGACAGAAAAACGCCGCCGCCGCCCTGCGCCAGGCCGAATCACTCACCGACCAATACTCTAAAAGTTTCGTCTACCTCAACGAGATCGCCTGGGTCATCGCCTCCGCCCGGAATCCGTCGCCTGAAATCCTCGCCGCCGCCGAAAAATCCGCCCGCCGCGCCTGCGAACTCGCCGACGGCAAATCCCCCGGGGTCCTCGACACCCTCGCCCGCGTCCAGTTCCTGCTCGGCAAAACACGCGAAGCCATCGCCACCCAGCAACAAGCCGTCGACGCCGCCCGCAACGACGCCGAAAAATCCGCGCTCCGCCAAACCCTCGACAGCTACCGCAAAGGCCAAAAACCTTGAACGCGGAGTGCCGGGTGGGGCCAACCTCCGTCGAGCCGTCGAAACGGATTGGTGGATTTTTGGATTCCTGGATTAATGGGCGGACTGCCACGCGGAGTCATCCAGCAATCCAAGAATCCATTTATCCAACAATCCCACGGCCCAGGTCAGGGCTCGACGGAGTCTCGCCCCACCATTCCGCATTCCGCACTCCGCATTTGAGACGCCCTCCCTTGACGTCTTGCCCGCCACTTCGCTATAGGATGTAAACGATGAGCACGACAGAGACACACCATTTCCAAGCCGAGATCCAGCAATTGCTGGACATCGTCATTCATTCGCTTTACACGGACAAAGAGATCTTCATCCGCGAGCTGATTTCCAACGCCGCCGATGCGTGCGAGAAACTCCGGTTCACCCAGTCGGCCGGCAACCCCGTTCACCAGGTTGAAATTCCGCCGTCCATCGCCATCGCGACCGATGACAAGGCCGGAACCATCGCCATCGGCGATACGGGCATCGGGATGACCCACGCCGAACTGGTCGAAAACCTCGGCACCATCGCCCACTCCGGCACCAAGGCTTTCCTGAAACAACTCGCCGGCGAGAAAAAACCCGACGTCTCGCTCATCGGCCAGTTCGGCGTCGGCTTCTACTCCGCGTTCATGGTCGCCAAACGCGTCACGGTCTTCACCCGCTCCAGCGCACCCGAAGAACAAGGCTGGCAATGGACCAGCGAAGGCGCGGGCGGATACGAAATCGCCCCCGCCCCGGACCTCCCGCGCGGCACGCGAATCGTTCTCGAACTCAAGGACCCCGAGTTCGCCCAGCCGGCCACCGTCGAACGCATCATCCAGCGCTATTCCAGCTTTGTCCCGTTCCCCATCGAGCTGAACGGCAAACGGCTCAACACCATCCAGGCCATCTGGGCCCGCAACAAAAACGACATCCAGGAACAGGAATACAACGAGTTCTATTCCTTCGTCGCCCATGACCCCGACAAGCCGCGTTACCGCCTCCACTTCACCGCCGACGCACCACTGTCCATCCAGGCCCTCCTCTTCGTGCCCCAGCGCAACCTCGAAACACTCGGCATGGGACGCATCGATTCGGAAGTCAGCCTCCATTGCCGCAAAGTCCTCATCCAGGCCAAAGCCAAGGGCCTGTTCCCGGACTGGCTCCGCTTCCTCAAGGGCGTCGTCGACAGCGAGGATCTTCCGCTGAACATCTCCCGCGAAACCATGCAGGACAGCTCGCTCCTGCAACGCCTCAACAAGGTGCTCACCAGCCGCTTCCTCAAATTCCTCGAGGAACAATCGGAAAAAGATCCCGACAGCTACACCGCCTTCTACGCCGAATACCAGCGGTTCCTCAAGGAAGGCGTCGTGTCCGATTTCACCCACCGCGACGCCCTCGGCAAACTCCTCCGCTTCGAATCGTCCACCCTCGAACCCGGCCGGCAAACATCCCTCGCCGATTACGTCAAACGCATGGGCTCCGACCAAAAGGAGATCTATTGCCTGCTCGCCCAGAACCGCGCCGCCGCCGAGAGCAGCCCCTATTACGAAGTGTTCCAAAATCGCAAACTCGAAGTGCTGTTCCTCTTCGATCCCTGGGATGAATTCGTCATGGAACACCTCCACGAGTTCGATGGCAAAAAACTCCAGCTCGCCGAAAAAGCGGAGGTCAGCCTCGACACACCGCCCGCCGCGGAAAACTCACTCTCCGATGATGCCGCCAAAGCGCTCGCGGCCTGGCTCAAAACCACCCTCGGCGACCGCGTCGGCGAAGTCCGCGTCTCCCGCCGCCTCGTCCAAAGCCCCGCCGTCGTGGTCGACCCGGACAAATTCATGACGTCCAGCATGCGGCGCATCCTGAAAGCCGTGAAAAAAGACGGCGACGAACCCGCACCCGTCACCCACGACCTCGAAATCAACCCCGCCCATCCCGTCATCGCCCGGCTCGAATCCACCCGCCAGAAGGACGCCGCCCTCGCGGCCAGTGTCGCGGAACAGGTCCTCGACAACGCCCGCGTCGCCGCCGGCCTGCTCGAGGATCCCCGCGCCATGCTCCAACGCCTCAACCAGCTCCTCGAAAAAGTCCTCGCACCTTGAGCAGCCCCTTTCACCTCAACCCAGTTTGTGTCACACGTGCGAACTTTGTGTCGTAGGTACGACATAAAGGTTGCAGGGCCCATCGGGACGCAAATGGGCGGCGGCCTCTTCTTTTCAGCCACAGAGCTGTCCCGGAGCGCCGCTGTGTCCGCAGGACCAGCCGCAGAAACGCCCGAACAACAATGCCGCATTCAAACTCGAGCGCGCCCGCTCCCACACCGCTCTGCGGCTGATCCCAAAAAGCAGGGATGCAGCCGCGCTCCACACCCACTTTTGCCCGCACATCAGGACGCTGCCAGAAACGCTGGCTTTTTAGCGCCGGTACGGGCACGCTGACCGCTCCAAATTATGTCCCGCAGAGAGCGCAAGCCCCGCACACCGACGGAACCCACCCACGCCCCCAAACCCGCCGCCCCCGGGACCCAGGTCCGGTCGAAAACCCGGCTCTGGATGTTCCGCCTGCTCGCCATCGTTCTCGCGCCGGCCCTTTTCTTTCTCCTCCTTGAACTCGCCCTCGGAATCGCCGGATTCGGCTATCCCACCTCCTTTTTCCTCCACAAACAATCAGCCGATCGCCGGCTGCTGGTTGAAAACGACAAGTTCGGCTGGCGCTTCTTCGGCAAGGACCTCGCCCGCACGCCCTACCCCATGTCCTATCCCGACCCGAAACCCGGCGGCACCGTGCGCGTGTTCGTCTTCGGCGAGTCGGCCGCCGCGGGCGATCCCCAGGGCGAATTCGCATTCAGCCGCATCCTGGGAGTACTCCTGCAGGCGCGATACCCGGGCGTCCACTTCGAAATCATCAACACCGCCCTCGCCGCCATCGATTCAAACGTGATCCTGCCCATCGCGCGCGAAAGCGCCGGATTGCAGGGCGATCTCTGGATCGTCTACATGGGCAACAACGAGGTCGTCGGACCCTACGGCGCCGGCACCGTGTTCGGCCCCCAAACACCCCCGCTCCCACTCATCCGCGCCAGCATCGCCCTCAAAGGCACCCGCACCGGACAATGGCTCGACCAGCTTCGCTCCGCCCCCGCTCATCGCCCCTCCGGAACCAACGAGGAATGGGGCGGCATGTCCATGTTCGTTCAAAATAAGGTCGCCCAGGACGATCCCCGCATGCCGCGTGTCTACGACCATTTCCGCAGCAATCTCGAAGACATCCTCCGCGCCGGACGCCAGGCCGGAGCCGGCATCATCCTCTGCACGGTCGGTTCAAATCTCAAAGACTGCGCCCCGTTCGCTTCGCTCCACAAACCCGGATTGTCCGAGACACAACTGGCCGACTGGACCGCCGCGTTCGACAAGGGCGTCGCCGCGCAAGAGGCCGGGCAATTTGAATCGGCCGTCGATTCCTTCCGGCTCGCGTCCCAAATCGACAACAATTACGCCGAACTGCATTTCCGCTGGGGCCAATGCAGCCTCGCCCTCGGTCAGGACGCCGACGCGTTGCGCGAATTCACGCTGGCACGCGACCTCGACGCCCTCAGGTTCCGGGCGGACTCACGGCTGAACGGAATTATTCGCGAAACCGCCTCCAGCCCCGGTTTCCGCGGAATCGGCCTCGTGGACGCGGCTGGAATGTTCGCCTCCTTAAGCCCGCGCGGGATTCCCGGATCGGAATTGTTCTACGAACATGTGCATTTGAATTTCACAGGCAACTACCTGCTCGCCCGCGCCGTCGCCGACCAGGCCGCCGCACTGCTGCCGGAATCCGTTCGCAGCCGCGCCGCGGCCGGAAGCGAGTGGCTCTCCGCCGAACAATGCGCCACCCGCCTCACCTGGACGCCCTGGAATGCGTTCAAGAGCTACGGCGAAATCTATTACCGCCTGCACCAGCCGCCATTCACCCTCCAGGCCGATCACACTGTCCAGCTCGACCGCGTCCGCGCGGCGATCGATTCGCTCCAGCCCGCGATCCGGCCCGCGGCCATGCGGCAGGATCTTGCCGCGGTGAAACAAGCCGCCGAGGCGTCGCCGGACGACTGGATCATCGCCAAGAACCTGTCCGTCATCCAGCGACTGGCGGGCGACATTCCCGGCGCGGCGGATTCCATGGAGCGCGTGACCCGGCAACTGCCCTTGAACGCGGATGCCTGGGCCGAATACGGGCAGGTGCTGCTGCTGGCCCGGCGTTACCCGGACGCGGTGAAGGTCTTCGACGAAATGGCGCGGCTGGACAACGGATCGGCGGGAGCCTGGTTCGGCAAGGGCCAGGCCCTGTATCAACAGGGCGACATCGCGGGCGCGGCGCAGGCGTTCAACCAGGCGATCGCGTTGAAGCCCGATTTCAGCCTCGCCCACTGGTGGCTCGGCCGGGCTCTCGAGAAACAGGGCCAGGCCGAATTCGCGCAGCGCGAATACCGCCGGGCCATCGAATACCGCCCGCGCACTGCGGAATCGCTCAACACCCTCGGCCGGTTTTGCTTCGACAAAGGCTGGTTTTCCGAGGCGATGACCAATTACCAGGATGCAATCACGCTGGCGCCGGCGGATGCGCAGGCGCACCTCGGGCTGGGCATGTGCCTCGACACGCTGGGCCGCCACGACGAGGCGGGCACACAGTTCCAGGAAGCCGTCCGCGCCAACCCCAACCTCGCCGACGCGCGGTTCCAACTCGGGGTGGCGCTCGGCCGGAAAGGTGACGACGCCGGAGCCCTGTCGCAATTCATGGAAGCCGTCGCCCTCAACCCCGGCTGGCTCCAGGCCCGCTTAAACCTCGGGATCGCCCTCAGCCGCGCACACCGCGACGCCGAAGCCGCCGAACAGTTCCGTGCCGCCCTCCGCATCAGCCCCAACAACCCCGTCGCCCTCCAGCGCCTGAAAGCCGCCGAATCCCCCACCCCGGCTCCCACGCCTTGATCCGGTAGGGACGCCGCGCTGCGGCGTCCGCGGTCGGCGCAGCGCGCCGACCCTACCTTTTGCGGCTACGACATTTCTTAAGCCGCTCTAAAACAGCGTGTAAATAAACGGCGCCAGCCCCGTGCTCGAAATCAGGATCAGCAACCCGAGAATCAGGAACGTGATCAGGATCGGCAGGAGCCACCACTTCTTGTTGGTCTTCAGAAATCCCCAGAGCTCGGAGAAAAACCCGCCCCGGCCGCCGCTCTCCGCCGCCTTCTCAAATGCGCTGCGCTTGTGTTCGCTCATGATGTGTCGCGGTGTCGCCAGATCTTTTTTCAGCCCGGCCCCAAAGGCAATCCTTTAATACTCCCGCAAATACCGCTCCGGCGGCGCCGGCGGCCCCTTCGCCTCCCAAAAAGTCTCCACACCCGCACCCGGCCGCCGCCGCTTCAACAAGTCCCGCCCCCGCCATCGAAACCAGCACGCCACCGCCGTCAGAATAACGTAAAACATCGCCCCCAGCACCACCTGCGACACCACCCAGCCAATCGGAAACGCCAGCACCGTCGCCGCAATGTAAATCCAGCGGACCACCCCCGGCCGGACCAGCCCCGCCATCCCGATCACCACGCCCAGCCCGGCAAGGACGAGCGCAGCGCGCGGGTGATGCCGGACCCAGTTCTGGTGCGCCGCCAGCGCCAGGAAAAACACCAGCCAGGCGCCGGCAAACTGCCGCAGCATTCGCGGCGTCGGACGCAACGGGATGTCAGTCCATTTCATGTCAGGTTCAATCCAGCTCGAACCGCGCCAGGTATTTTTCCCGCTCCGCCGCCGACACGGACCGGTCCATCCGCTCCTTGCGCAGCACGAAATTCTCCAGCACCAGCGCGTCCATGTCCGTCGCCAGGAAACACCGGCACGCCTCCTCCGGCGTGCACACGATCGGCTCCCCGCGCACGTTGAAACTCGTGTTCACCAGCACCGGGCAGCCGGTCCGCGACTCGAACGACCGCAACAGCCGGTAAAACCGCCCGTGCCGCTCCTCGTCCACCGTCTGGATCCGCGCGCTGTAATCCACATGCGTGATCGCCGGCAACGCCGACCGCACCAGGTTCACCCGCTGCCGCAAATCCGGATCCTCCGCCATCCGCTTCTGGTCCGATTCGGACAGCGCCGCGCGATGCTTTTCCAGCACGGGCGCCACGAGCAGCATGTAGGGACTCTCGTGCTGCGGCGCGAGGCCGAAATAATCCGCCGCCCGCTCGCGCAGCACGCACGGCGCGAAGGGCCGGAAACTTTCCCGGAACTTGATCTTCCGGTTCATCGTGGATTGCATCGTCCCGTTCCGCGGGTCGCCCAGGATGCTGCGGCAGCCCAGCGCGCGCGGGCCGAACTCCATCCGGCCCTGGAACCAGCCCACAATCCCGCCGCCGTCCAGAATCCGGCACACCTCGTCCAACAGCTCCGGCTCGGAAGCGTATTGATCGTGCGGCAGCCGCGCCTGCGCAAGCCAGGACCCGATTTCGGCGTTGCTGTAGGCGGGCCCCAGCAGGCTGCCCTTCTGGCGGTCGCCACGGACCGCCGAACGCGGGTTTTCCAGCAACTGGTGCCAGACAAACATCGCCGCGCCGAGCGCGCCCCCGGCATCGCCGGCCGCCGGCTGGATCCAGATATCCTCGAACGGCCCTTCCCGGAGCAGGCGCCCGTTGGCAACGCAGTTCAACGCCACACCCCCCGCCAGCACCAGGTGCTTGCGCCGCGTCCGGCGCTGCGCCTCGCGCGCCATGCTCAACACAATCTCCTCCGTCACGACCTGGATGCTCGCCGCCAGGTCCATGTGCCGCTGCTCAAGCATCGATTCCGGCCGCCGCGGCGGCCCGCCAAACAGCCGGTGAAACCGCTCGCTGGTCATCGTCAGCCCCTGGCAATAATTGAAGTATTCCATGTCCATCCAGAAGCTCCCGTCCGGCTTCAGGATAAACAGGTGCTCGCGGATCCGGTCCGCGTAAACCGGTTTTCCGTAAGGCGCCAACCCCATCAGCTTGTACTCGCCGCTGTTCACCTTGAACCCGCAGTAATACGTGAAGGCCGAATACAACAGCCCGAGCGAATGCGGAAAATGCAGCTCGTCCAGCAGCCGGATCCGGTTGCCCTCGCCGTCCCCGATCGCCGCCGTGCTCCATTCCCCCACCCCGTCCAGGGTCAATATCGCCGCCGATTCATAGGGGCTCGGGAAAAAGGCGCTGGCCGCGTGGCTCTCGTGGTGCTCCGTGAAAACGAACTTCGCCCGGTCGGCCCCCGGCAACGACCGGCGCAGCGTCCTGCGCAAATACAGCTTGTCCTTCAGCCACACCGGCAGCGCCATCCGGAAACTCCGAAATCCCGCCGGCGCAAATCCCAGGTAGGTCTCCAGCAACCGGTCGAACTTCAAAAGCGGCTTGTCGTAAAATGCCACGTAATCCAGCTCGCCCGGCCCAATCCCCCCCGCCCGCAAACAGTACTCCACCGCCCCCGCGGGAAACTCAGGATCGTGCTTCCGCCGGCTGAACCGCTCCTCCTGCGCCGCGGCCACAATCTCCCCGTCCACCACAAGCGCGGCGGCGCTGTCGTGGTAAAAGGCGGAAATGCCCAGGATGCGTGTCATCTCGATCGGAGCAAATGTCGGTTCAACGCAATTGTTCCCGCAACCCCGCCCCGCAGCAATGGCAAAATGCGCTTAAGGCGGCTTAAACCACCGATGGACACGGATGAACACGGATCAAAGGCCGGGTCTCTGACAGTTCCATTCCGACGGTTCAACTCTGGACTCCCCCCGCCCAGCGGCGTATGGTCCCGGTGCCATGAGAACTTTTCCTTCCGCCCGTTGTCGAACTTTCCTGCCTCTCTTGCTCCTGACTTGTATCGATGCCTCCGCCGCTCCCGCTCCCAAGCCGCAGCCGTGCACCATCACGGTCGACGCCGCCACAATCGTCAATTCGTTCCGCCCCGCCGATATGTTCGGCGTGAACGTCGTCCCATACGTGGATCGCTCGGAGTTTTTCGACCCCTCCGTCGTGGCCCGCATGAAGGATCTCGGGACCGTGTTCGTGCGCTACCCGAGCGGGATTGCGGACGACGTGCACTGGAACGGCTCTGGCCACTTCGACACGAACGGCACCTGGATCGCCGACCGCGACATTTACAAGCCGAGTTTCCAGGGCCGGATGACGCATCGCGGCACCACCTCGCATTACGGCCGTCCTTCCGTCGTCACCGACGGCAACACGAACACGTTCTGGCTCTCCTATGCCGATCCCGCAGCCCCGCGGGCGCAATGGCTTTACGTGGACCTCGGGGAGATTCAAAAATCGGACGCGGTGACCATCGCCTGGGGCGAACCGCATGCAACGCGCTTCACAATTCAATACTGGAAACCCGATGCCATGAACCAATGGTCGCCCTACAGCGCCGATCAGGACGATTGGGCCCCCACCTCCGCGGCCAGCCAGGCAGGCACGGGCGGAGTTCAGCACGTCGAGTTCACCCCCGTCTCCACCCGGTACCTGCGCGTGTTCATGACCGACAGTTCCGCCACGCCGCCCCGTTACGCCATCGCGGAGCTGGAAGCCTGGTTCAACACGAACCGCCTCACACTGCACGACAGCAAGGTCAACCTCGACCCCTCCGACGCACTCTGGAAACCCCGCCAAAGCTGGACCGTCGCCTCCTCCACCGATCCGGCCACCACCTTCGAGGTGGGTTACAGCTTCGATTTCGAGAGCTACATGAGCTGGATCCGAACGCTCTCGCCACAGGCCGTGCCGCTGATCACCATCAACTGCGGCGGCGCCACTCCCGAAGAAGCCGCCGCCTGGGTCCACTACGCCAACCGCGTCAAAGGCTACGGAATTCGTTACTGGGAAATCGGCAACGAAATGAACGGGAGCTGGGAATCCGGCGGACCCCTCGGCGCGCGCGAATACGCCCGCCGCTACCTCGCCTTCTACGACGCCATGAAAGCCGAGGACCCGGGCATCGTGATCGCCGGACCCGGCGCATCGGATTTCGCCGCCGCGTCCAACGATTACGACGGCCAACCGTTCGTGCAATCGTTCATCGATACGCTCGCCGACCTGAAACGCGCGGGTTGCGCCGAAATGATCGATGCGCATTGGTACCCGTTTTTCATGAACAACAACCGCCAGGCCACCTGGGAAACCGTCCGGCAGCTCGCCGAGGCGCCGTCCAAAATGAAACGCTGGCTGAAACGGCACCCCGCCGCCGACACCGTGCCTATCATGAACACCGAATACAACTCCGGCGCCGGCACCCCGTTCTCCACCAGCATCGAAAACGGTCTCTGGCTCGCCGATACCCTCGGCACCTTCATCCGCGGATTCGGCAGCCGCGGCTTCGCCTCCTATTGGACCGTTCTCCACCCCGCCGATGCCGCGTCCAATCCCGTCGGCGGCGATCAATCGCTGTTCCAGCTCGAAACCAACGCGTGGCACCTCCAGTCCCGCGGCGTTTACCACGCCCTGAAACTCGCCTCCGCCGACTGGGCAATCCCCGGCGATACCAATGTCCATCAACTCGTGAAAACCACCAGCAACCAGCCCTGGCTGACCGCCTATGCCGACCTGCGACCGGACAAACTGCTTTCATTAATGGTCGTCAACCGCGGCGAAACAGCCGCCGCCGGCACGCTGCGCCTGGAACATTTCACATCGGCCTCCGCCCGATGCTGGACGCTGGACGATTCCAAATACGCCTGGACCACCAATGCGCCGCCCTATCATGCCGATCCCGATTCAATGCCGACCCCGGTGGTCCTGACACGGTCGGTGTCACCCATGCAACACGTGTTCCCGCCCCGTTCGCTCACCGTGTTCCAATTCACCCCCAGGTAATAAAGGCCGCCGCGGTGGGTAGGGTCGCCGCTCTGCGGCGTCCGCAGGACGCAGCGGGTGCGATTCGAAATCAGGGGCAATTCCCGGAGCGTGGCTGTATCCGAAGGATCAGCCGCAGGGACGTGGCAGATGCGAAGGCGTTTGAGAAGACAGGGAGCGTTGGAATATCGAACATTTCTGCGGCTGGTCCTGGCGGACCCAGCCGCGCTCCTGACCCTCGCCGTAAATCGCACCCGGACGCAGCGCGCCGCTTTACTATTTCAAAGCCCGGTTCTACGATGCCCCCGCACCATGCTCGACCTGGAACAATTGTCCAACCTGCTCGCAGCCCATCGTGCCGACGCCAACGCGCGCGTGCGGTCGTTCGACATCGGCGGCCGGCCGTTCGATTTCAATTCCCGCCCGGCCATCATGGGCGTGGTGAATCTGTCCGCGGATTCCTGGTACCGCGAAAGCGTCAGCCTCACGGCCGACGCCGCCATACGGCGCGGCCGTATCCTGGCCGCGCAGGGAGCGGACCTCGTCGATGTCGGCGCGGAATCGACGCTCGACCACGCTGCCCGGGCGGATGTCGCGCTCCAAAACAGCCGTCTGCTGCCGGTGATTCGCGGCTTGCGTGAGTCCGGAATCCTGGTATCCGCGGAAACCTACCAGCCTGCCGTCGCACGGGCCTGCCTCGAAGCCGGGGCCAATGTCCTGAACCTGACTGGCACCCAGCCTCCCGACGACCTGTACCGCCAGGCGGCTGAACACCGCGCCGCGGTGATCCTCTGCTACGTTCAAGGGGAAAACCCGCGGGCCGTCGGCGACTTCGCCGCCGGCCCGAACATGGTGCAGGTCATGCGAGAGTATTTCGCCCGACAGATCGAACGGGCCCAGAATCTCGGCGTCGACCGGCTGTTCATCGACCCGGGCCTCGGATTCTATTATCGCAACCTCCAGGACAGCGCCACTCGGGTGCGGCATCAAATGAATGTCTTCCTCCAGACATTCCGGCTTCGGTCCCTCGGCTGCCCCGTCTGCCAGGCCCTGCCCCATGCGTTTGAGTTTTTCGAGGACGAAGTCCGCAGCGCCGAACCCTTCTTCGCCGTCCTCGCCGCCCTCGGCAAAACCGACCTCTTCCGCACCCACGAAGTCCCCAAAACCCGCGCCGTCCTCGAAACCCTCAAAGCCTTCTAACAAAATTCACAATTATAGGACTGACCCCTTTTGGAAAGGGGTCAGTCCTATAATTGCAGGGCTCACGCATTAAAAGATTTTTGAAGGAGGGACGATTTTTGTCTGCACTTGTAAATACAATGCGCATGAGGCGGGATGCAAAAGCATCCAAAGTTGAGTTTGATCACGATTCTGAAAGAAGTGCCGGACCCGCGAATGGATCGGCGCAAACTGCACGCGTTACCTGACGTGCTGAGTATTGCCATCTGCGCGCTGCTGTGTGGGGCCGATAGTTTTGAGGACATGGAGGTTTTTGGGGAAGCAAAGTCGGAGTGGTTCGAGAGCTTTCTGGAGCTGCGCTCACGGCATTCCCAGTCACGATACGTTCAACCGGGTGTTTGCGGCGATGGATCCGGAGAAGTTTCTGGAGTGCTTCATGCGCTGGACGCAGAGTCTGCGAGCGGCCGTGGCGCAGGAGATCGTAGCGCTGGATGGCAAAGCACTGAGGCGGGCGATCAACAAGGGGGATTGCCCCAAAGTGGTGATCAGTGCTTGGGCGGCAGACAACGGTCTGGCGTTGGGTCAACTCAAGGTCGATGACAAGAGCAACGAGATTCGGGCGGTGCCCAAGCTGTTGCGAGCCTTGAACTGAGCGGATGCATTGTGACGCTGGATGCGATGGGCTGCCAAAAAGAGATAGCCAAGGAAATCAAAGAAGCCGATGCCGATTACGTTTTGGCGCTCAAAGGCAACCAGGGGCAGACGCACCAAGAGGTCAAAAGCTATTTGGATGACGCTATCAGCCGCCAGGCCAAGGAACTGGCTTACGCGGAAGTCGTGGACAAAGGCACGGGCGCCTGGAGGTGCGGCGTTGGCATTGGCAAAGCGGCCGGCTTGATTGGTTTGAGGATCGAGAGGCTTGGGAGGGTTTACAGAGCGTGGGTGTGGTCGAAGCAGTGCGCGAGATTGGGGGGCAGTACGGTGGAGCGGCGCTATTATCTGAGCAGCTTGAGTCTGGACGTGAATCGGTTCGCCCGTGCCATCCGCAGCCATTGAGCATCGAGAACCAGTTGCACTGGGTTTTGGACGTCAATTTTAACGAAGACCAAAGCCGGGCGCGCAGCGGCTACGCGTCCGAGAACCTAGCGACATTGCGCCGTTGGGCTGAATCTCATCAAAACCGATACGCAGAAGAAAAAGCGCAGTTTGAAGGGCCGAATGAAGGCCGCTGGCTGGGACAACCGATATTTGCTCCATCTCCTGGGCTTAGATTTTAATGCGTGAGCCCTGCCTATAATTGTGAATTTTTAGGATCCGTTCCTTGCCCGGCCCACCAGAAACACACCCTCTTCGCCCGATGCCGCGATCCATCGGTCCAGCACGCACAATCCTTCCCGCGCCAGCAGGTCCGCGATCCGGTCCGGGGTGTAGCGATAGGAAAAAAACAGCCGCAGAACGTCCCCGGCCGCGAACGGAACGGCGTCCTCGCCGGCCGGCAGGGCGCAGGCGGATCCGAATCGAAAATCCGCCACAACGCGGCGCACTCCGGCGGCGGCATTGTCGGTTTCGATATCGAAATCCAGCCGGCCAGCCGCGGGGTCGACGCCCATTTCCGCAAGGAACGCCAGGAGCCAGTCGCGGGTGAGCGCGTTGTCGTATTGAGGCAGAATTCGGCGCACACCGGCGGCGTAATCGCTGCCGGGCGCCAGGTTCGCGCTGAACAAAAGCAGGTCCTGTGCGCGCACGAGGGACGCCAGCCGCGGCAAAATCACGGCGGGCTGGAAATTCGGAATCATGCCGAAAAAGGTGAACACCCGCGCCGCATCCGGCAGGGCGAGCTTTTCAAGAATGGAAGGCAAATCCGGTGCCTGGGCCAAATCGCAAACCACGGGATGGATCCCGGTTTCCGGAATCACCGCCTCCGCGGCTGCGCGGGCGAGGAGCACCATCGTGACGCTGACGTCCAGGGGGGTGTAATAGAGTTCGCGCCCGGCGGACTGCAGTTTGCCAAGGAACCCGGCATCCTTGCGGCCGCCGCCGCAGCCGAGTCCGACCAGGTGAACGCGGGATTCCGAGACGCGCCCGGCGGCAGCCTCAAACGCCCGCTCGTAGCTCCGTGCGCAAGCGGGATCGTTCCGGGACGGGGAATGCGCCTGGTGCAATGCCAGCCACCGGCGCGTCTGCTCCGGACTGTCGTAAAGGTATTTTGGATTCAAGCGGCGCGAACGCAGCCCGTCCAGCAGGCCGGAACGCAGCGTCTCCGGGAGCTGGCTGGGATGGATAATGATCTGTACGGGGCGGGACATGTCCTCGTTTTCGCTTAATCCGCCTGCAATTACAAGCTCCGCCAAGCCTTGAGCCCCGCGGGGCGAGACCCGGTGGGGCGAGACTCCGTCGAGCCCTCGACAATCCATCAATCCATCAATCCAATAATCCCCTTGTCCCGAGCCGGGGCCACGAGGCTCCTGATTTTTACGGAAAATTTTCCTGTGGCATTTGGAAAAATCCGGGTTAAAAATCAGACCGAAGAAACCAAATGGACGACGAGAACCGCAACGAGGTCGAATTTGACATTTCGCACCTGCTGGAAGACTGGGACCACCAACCCGGGCAGGTGGTGGTGCGCAAATTCACGGGTGCGGATGGCCGCGAAAAGATCCAGCTTCGGGTCGACCTGGGCATTCTCCAGATGAACATGGAAGGCCGGCCGGACGGGAAAAGGCCTTACGGCCATGATTCCTTGTTTGACGCCTTCCAGAGCCGCCTTTATGCGCACTTGGCGTCGAAGCCTCCGGGCGGCAAGCGATTTGAGCTGAACGCGGAGGATTGCGCCCGTTTGCAGCTCGAAATACTGCAGTATCATCATCGCTACATTTGCCTGCTTCAAATGAGCGATTACCCGCGCGTCATCCGGGATGCCGAGCGGAACCTGGAGGTTTTCGAATTCGTTGGCAAATACGCCTCCGAAGAGGCCGCCTGGCCGCTCAAACAGTTTTTCCCCCAGGCCGTCATGATTCTGACGCGCGCCCGGGCCATGCAATCCATGGAAGACCGGGACTACCCGAACGCATTCCGACTGGTGGAGGAAGGCATGGATCGGATCCGGGAGTTTTTCCGCGAACATTCCCGGGCCGACCTGATGGAGCAGTGCGGCGAACTCCAGTCGCTTGAAGCCTGGCTCGGCGAAATCCGGTCGAGCCGCCCGTTGTCCAACCGCGAACGCATCGAACAGGCCCTCAGCGAAGCCATCGAGGAGGAGAATTACGAAAAAGCCGCCCAGATGCGCGACGCCCTGAGAAATCTCGACCCCGGTCTTTAATCCAAAACCAGGGAAGGACTTTTTGACAGAATTAACAGAATGAAACCGAATGGAACCTTCCCGGATCGTTCTGGGAATTCTGTCCATTCTGTCTAAAGAGCTTTCCCCCTCCTGCCGGGGCGCTTCGCTCTTCGAAAACGGGCATCTCTCCCAAATGGGAATTCTCTCCCGCCGTCCCATCTTGTGTCATGGAAACGAGACACCCGGATGCCCTGCTCCAGGCCATTCCCGGCGAGGTAACCGATTATTTGTTCGAAACCAAGAAATAATCCGGGGCCGCGCCTTTCAAATGTTGAATGTCTAGATGTGACACCGGGTCCGGGTGTCACATCTAGACATTCAACATTTGGCGATTGGGCGGCGGCGGGGGGGACTTAAATGGCGATGGGGGCCTTGATGGCGGGGTGCGAATCGTAGCCCGTGAGTTCGAAATCCTCGTACTTAAAATCGTGGATGTTGGTCACGGCCGGGTTCAGTTTCATCACGGGCAGCGGCCGGGGTTCGCGGCTGAGCTGGAGCCGGGCCTGTTCGAGATGATTGGAATAGAGGTGCAGGTCGCCGAAGGTATGCACAAATGTGCCCGGCTTCAGCCCGCATACCTGCGCGACCATTTGGGTCAGCAACGCATAGGAGGCGATGTTGAAGGGAACTCCCAGGAAAAGATCGGCGCTGCGCTGGTAAAGCTGGCAGCTCAACTCGCCGTCGGAGACATAGAACTGGAATAGCGCGTGACAGGGCGCCAGCGCCATACGGTCCAGTTCGCCGGCATTCCAGGCGCTGACGATCAGCCGCCGGCTGTCCGGGTCCTTGCGAATCTGCTCGATCACGGTGTCGATTTGATTGATTGAGCGGCCGTCCGACGTCCGCCAGTCGCACCATTGCGCGCCGTAGATGCGGCCGAGGTCGCCGTTCTTGTCGGCCCACTCGTCCCAGATTGTCACGCCGCGCTCGTTGAGATATTGGATGTTCGTGTCGCCTTTGAGGAACCAGAGCAGCTCGTGGATGATGGATTTGAGGTGCAGTTTCTTCGTTGTCAGGAGCGGGAACGCCGGCTGGAGCGGGAACCGGGCCTGGGCGCCGAACACGGAGTAAGTGCCGGTGCCCGTCCGGTCGGACTTGAATTTCCCCTGGTCGAGCACCAGGCGGAGCAATCGATGGTATTCAATCATGCAGAGACTCCCGCAACGGGAGCTGGAGGCAGAGAATACTCCAACTTTTCAGAGCGGCCAAGTTGATTGCGGCGCGGCGCGGAGCCGCGATCGTGAGGTCGCGGATCGGCGAAGGGACCGCAATCTCACGATTGCGGCTACGGCGGCGGTGAAGGCGCCTTGATGGCGGGGTCCTGGGGGGCGGGCACGGCCTGGATCCGGGTCAGTCCGTTGTCGCGCGCCAGCTCGTCGAGGAACACGGCGACGAGGCTTTGGAGGTTGCGCTGGTCGAATTGCAGATACCAGATTGCCAGCGGGAGCGACCCGAGGAGGAGCCAGGACCAGGGGCGCCACGAATGGAGGAGCCCGATGACCAGCAGTCCGGCGGCGGCGAGCGTCCAGAACGCGACCACGGCGTCGAGCGACCAGCGGGTGCGGAGCCTGCATCGGATTTTGCGGCGGCCCTGGGAGTGTTCCTCGGCCAGGGTGGTCAATTCCAGGTGGCTCCACCGGGTGCCGTGGATGAGCACGTCGTAATTGCTCCAGCCAATGTCGGATTCCCGGGTCCAGCCCTCTTGATCGAGGCGCTCGAGAACCGCGGCGACAAACTGGAGCCGGTCCATCCCGCGTTCCGTCCAGTAATCCAATTCCGACAGCGAGACGTTGCTGATCCGCAGCGCCTCGGAATCGAGGGACTGCCGGGCCGCGGAGGAGCGGGGCCGGAATGTGAGCCGGCCGCGGTAGCGTTCCGCGCCGCGGACGATCGGCTGCAGGAAGAAGAGGAGCGCGACGAGCGGGCGGGACCACCAGCGGACGCGGTTGCGGGGCAGCACGGCCTGTGCGCCGGAAGCAGCGCAGATAACGATAGGCACCAGCAGCGCCGCGATCGCCAGCGGCCAGAGGTAGGGAACGACGACCGACAGCACCGCCAGCGGACCCAGCACGAGCAGGTAATATTCCGGCGTCGTGCAGAGCATGAGTGTCGTGGCGGGTTCCGACGCGTAGAGGCGCTGGAATCCGGCGCTGCCGAACAGGCCGTGATAAATCACCGGCGGCTGGAGGTGGAGGCCGAACTTGGACGGGGCGTAAATGCGGCCGCGCCAGACGCCGCCGCCCAGGGAATTGAAATTCTCCGGGTGCTTTTGGACCAGCAGGGCTTCGGCCTCGCCGTATCCCTGTTGCTGGCGGAGGTACGCCGCCACGGTGGAGCGGCGGTTATGCCACACGAAGGCTGCGGGGCTGAACCCGATCCTGTATCCCGCCTGCTGCAGCCGCCAGCACAGGTCCACGTCGTCGCCGGCCCGGCGGAATTGCGGATCGAATCCGCCGATTTCCTCCAAAACCCATTTGTAAAACGCCATGTTGCAGCCGGGGATGTGTTCCGCCTGCCGGTCGGTCAGCATCACGTGCGCCGGACCGCCCGGCGACACCATCACCGCCGCCGCGACATGGGAATCCTCCGGCGGCAGAAGATTCGGTCCGCCGATGCCCGCGTATTCGCCGCCCAGCAGATCCGCCGCGAGGTAATACAGCCAGTCCTCGTCCACCCGGCAGTCGGAGTCGGTGAACGCAACGACTTCTCCCCGGGCGGCGGCGATGCCGGTGTTCCGGGCCGCGGAAAGCCCCCGGTTGACTTCATGCCGGAGGGTGACAAAGCGCTGCAGTCCTTCCCGCGGTGCGGCCGCGGGGTCCGGGCCCGTCCCATCCGACCATCGCACCCGGTTCACAATCTGCGGGGTGGCATCGGTGGATCCGTCGTCGACGAGGATGATTTCGTAATCCGGGTAGTGGAGGCGCTGGAGGGATTCCAGGCAGGTCTTGAGGGTGCGTTCGCCGTTGTAACTGGCCACGACGACGGAGATGCGCGGGCATCGCGGGAGCGGAAAATAGGGAGCCTGGAGAAATTTACTGCGGACGGCGTCGAAGGCGGGTTTCGGGGCTCGGGCGGCATTGGTCAGCCCCATTTTCCAGTCGTCAACCTGCCGACCGTCGCGGTGCCAGTCGTCGGTGAAGCTGAACACCACCACGCCGGCCAGGCCGGCGCGAAACGCGTCTTCGATCTGCCACGACAACATCTCGCGCTGGCGCTCCTCGCCTTCGCGCAGGGTGTCGACACCAAATTCGCCGAGCACGAGGGGCTTCGCGTCCGCCATCATCTGGAGGCGCGCCAAGTAATTCTGGAACGGCCGCTCCTGGTGCAGGTAGACGTTGAAGCACAGAAAATCCGGCCCCTGGGGCATGAGAAATTCCGTCGATGGAAAATTGCCGAAGGTGCAAAGGCAATCGGGATCGATCTTCTTCGCCTCGGCGATAAGTTCGTCGATGAATTCGGCAACGTGCCGCGGGCCCATCCAGCGGACGAGGTCCGGCGGGATTTCGTTCACGACGCTGAAGGCAAACACGGCGGGGTGGCGCTGGCAGGCGCGGATGGCCTGGCGAACGGCCTCCCGTGCGCCGGCCTTGCGATCCGCGGTGTCGAAGCTCAGGTGTTTGCTCCACGGAATGTCGATCAGGACGAAGAGCTGGCTGGACTGGGCGAGATCGAGGAACCATCGGGGCGGGACGTGGTAGACGCGAACAACGTTGGCGCCGAGGCTGCGGATGAGCTCGAAATCCCGGCGGGTTTGTTCCGGCGCGGCAAAAGGCAGGCCGCTCCCATCGGGCGCAAATGGCCCGTAGGTCACGCCTTTGACGTAAAACTTCTGATCGCCCAGCCGGAAGAACCTGCCGTCCACGACGACACGTCCCCGGCCTAGCACCGCGTTTGCCATGCTCATTCGACGTCCCGCCAGGCGGGATTAATCATTCAAAACGGTGGGGAATAGCAGAAGCGGGGCGAAAACGCAATGCGCTGGGATGCACGGTGGGGCGAGACTCTGTCGAGCCCTCTCTGAAATTTCAAATTTGAAATCTCAAATCCAAGTTCAGGGCTCGACGGAGTCTCGCCCCACCGTGGGTTCTACTGCGCCAGCTTGGCGGTGGAGGTTTTGGCCTCGAGCGACACTTTGCGTCGTTCGAGGGTGGCGCCTTCGTCGAAGGCGAGCTGGGCCAGGGCGATGTTATATTGGGCGAGCGCGTTGATCTCGTCGGTTCGGGCGGTGGTGAGCTTGGTCTGCAATCCGAGGACGACGAACGTGGTGCTCTTGCCGTTCTCGAGTTTCTTCTGTTCCGCCTCCAGCGCCGCCTCGGCGTACAACCGCGCCTGATGCGTCGCCGCGACCCGCTCGAAATCCGTCCGCGCATTGGCGATGTCGTTTTCGATGACGATCATCCGCTGTTGTTCGAGCTGCTTGAGTTGCACGGCCGATTGTTCCTTCACGGCCTTGGCCGATTTGTAATTATTGCGCGCCGCGGTCTGGCTGAGGGGGATGGACATCTGGGCGCCGACGGACCAGAACGGGTAATCGGCCCCGCGGATCTGGCTGATGGCGTCGCTGTATTCCTTCGCGGCGCCGCCGGCCTGCAGGCCGTAGCTGCCGATGAGGTCGAGCTCGGGGTAGAGCTGGTTTTTCTGGTAGCTGACGGTCCTGGTATTTTTGGCGACGACCAGGCGCGACTGCTGGAGACCGGGGCCCTGCGTCAGGCCGCGTTTCCAACTCTGCTGCAGATCGAACGACTGCGGCATCGCCAGCAGTTTATCCGTCGGCAGAATGCGCAGGACGGACCATTCGTTGGTGTAGCTGTCGCTCAGCAGGTTTTTCAGGACGCGCTCGGTGGTTTCGCGCGACGCCAGGGCCTGCAGCAGGTCGGCGCGGCTGGTGGCGGCCTGGGATTCGGACTGGCGCGCGTCCAGCGGCGCCGCAGCGCCCACTTCCACGCGCTTGCGATCCTCGGCGGCGGTTTCCTCCGCCAGTTCCAGCGCCTTCATTTGCACCGCCACATTTTCGTCGGCCGAAATCAGATTGAAATACGCGGTCTCCACCGACGTGATGGTCGCCATCACCTGGTCCCGGAAATCCGCCTCGCTCGATCGGAGGTTGGCCTTGTTGATGAAGATGGTGAGGCGCGGCTGGTCGATCCAGAAATTGCGGAGCAACGGCTGTTGCAGCGACGCGACGGCCGCCTGGCCGCTGGAATATTCAAACGGAACCGGCTGGGTGGTGGCCGCGTAATTGGTGCTGATCAATCCGACCTGGTTGCCGTTGAGATCCGTGAAATAATTGGTGGAGGTGCCGCGCGGCTGGGCGAAGTTGGGTTGCAGCACGTTCTTGGTTCCCCATTGGTCGTTCACGTTCGCTCCCAGGTTGTAGCTCATGCCCCAGGGCAGAAGGCCCGTGAGCCCGCCGCTGATCTGGTTCTGGTCATACTCCGATCCCGTGTAAACCTGGCCCAGGCCGTCGATACCGCCCGGTTGCACATTCCGATCGTGCTCGCCGGCGAGCGCGAGGTTGGGATCGTAGGCGCCGTAAGACGCCCCGAGCACGCCGCGGGCGATCTCGGGGTTGTATCGCTGGATCTGGATGTCGAAATTGTGCTGGAGCGCGACGACGAGGCAGTCCTCGAGCGACATCATTTTCTGCGGGGCCTTGCCGGCGGCGGGTTGAGCCGAAACGGTTGCGTCCTGCATCGGAACGCCTTCAATGATGTTGGTCTGCGCCTGGCCGGCCAGGACGCCGCCTGCCAGCGCCGCCAGGACTGAAACTCGAATGCTGCTCATGGAACTCGAAGAGTGAGGGATCGCTTTCATTTCGTCAAATCACTGTTGTCAAATCCAGGTTCAATCGGCCGCATGCGCATCATTCCCGATCTGAATGAGACGCCCGCGGCCCGAAATCGTTATGCTCAATCGCCGGCTCCCGGCGACGCGGCGCGCCGCAACCGGTCCGCCAGCCCGGCCCATTCAGGTCCGTCCGGCACGGATTCCACCACGATGTTCTGCGCACCGGCCGCGTCGCAGCGATGCAGTTCCGCGTACAGCGCGCGGGCGAACGCCTCGGGGTCGTGCGGGATCACGCTGACTTCGCGCCAGCGGCCGGCACCCGGGATCCGGTGATGCGCGAGCACATGCGTGTCGCCCGGCGCGAGGCGGAGTCCCTCCGCCAACCGCTCCAGGTCGGCGTCGTTGCGCCAGCGCAGGATCACCAGCCGCGCGCGGGGCGCGTAATGCTTGGCCAGCAAGCCGGGGCTGCGGAGGGTTGCAGGTTGCAGGTTGCAGGTTGCACGTTCACCAAGTTCCACGTGGCGAAGGTTTCCCAGAACTGCGGCCAGCGCGGGTTCGTGGATCATTCCGGGCCGCAGCACGCGCGGCGGATCGACTGTCAGATCCAGCACGGTGGATTCGATCCCGACGGCCGACGCGCCGCCGTCCACGATCAGCGGGATGCGATCGCCCAGTTGCTCCAGGACGTGTTCGGCGCTGGTGGGGGAGATGCGGTTCGACAGGTTTGCGCTGGGGGCGGCGAGTGGAAAATTGCATTTCCGGATCACGGCCTGGATGAGCGGATGCGAGGGCCAGCGGATGCCAACGGTTGGTCCGCCGGCGGTGACGATGCCGGGGACTTTTTCCGAGCGGGACAGGACGAGGGTGAGCGGACCCGGCCAGAACGCCGCGGCAAGCCTGGCGGCGGCCTCCGGCCATGCGGTCACGCAGGCGCGGGCCATGTCGAGCGAAGCCACGTGAACGATGATCGGGTTATGGGCGGGCCGGCCTTTGGCGCGGTAGATGCCGGCGACCGCCTCGGCGTCCAGTGCGTTGGCGGCGAGACCGTAGACGGTTTCGGTCGGCAGCGCGACCACATCGCCTGCGTTCAGGCGGTCCGCGGCCTGGCGCACGGCCGACCGGAACAGGTCCGGTGTGTGGGCCGGGAGCACCTGGGCGATTCGATGGGTGGACCGTTCGGCTTGCACGGGAATTACTCGTAGCGCAGCGCCTCGATCGGATCGAGCTGGGAGGCTTTCCAGGCGGGATAAAACCCGGAGAAGATTCCGACGAGTGCGCTGGAGATGAACGCGATGGCGATCCACATCAAGGGGGTGAGGGTGGGCCAATGCATGAAGGAAGCGACGGCGCGGGAGGTGAAGATGCCGACGACAATGCCGATGGAACCGCCGATGGCGCTGAGCGTGATGGCTTCGCCGAGGAACTGGACGAGGATATCGCGGCCGCGGGCGCCGACGGCCATGCGGATGCCGATTTCGCGGGTGCGCTCGGTGACGCTGACGAGCATGATATTCATGATGCCGATGCCGCCGATGATGAGCGAGACGCCGGCGATGGCGCCGAGCAGTGCGGTCATGGTTTTGGACGTGGCGGTGGCGGCCTGGGCGAGTTCGAGCTGGTTGCGCACGGTGAAGTCCGGATCGCGCCCCGGCCGGCGCTGCTGGAGCAGGTCGTTCACGTCGTCCTGGATGCGCATCATCTGGTCGGCGGACGCGGCCTGGATGAGGATGGAGCTGAGGTATTGGCGGCGGGAGACGCGGCGCATGGCGCTGGTGTAGGGGATGATGACGACGTCGTCCTGGTCCTGGCCGAAGAAATTGACGCCCTTGGCGCTGAGGACGCCGACGACTTTGAACGGCATGTTGCGGATGCGGATGGTTTCGCCGAGGGGATTTTCGCCGTTGAAAATCTGGTCGACGATGGTTTTGCCGATGACGGCGACCTTGGCGGCGCTGTTGACGTCGGTGTCGGAGAACATGGCGCCGCTATCGAGGCCCCAGGCGCGGATGCCGAGGTAATCGGGGGATTCGCCGAGGATCTGGGTGTTCCAGTTGAGGCCGTTGGCCATGACCTGCTGGCGGTCGCGGATTTCGGCGCTGACGGCGACGACACCGGGGATTTCGCGCAGGATGGCGCGGGTTTCCTCCGGGACGAGGCTGCTGGCGGAGCCCCAGCCGCCGCGGGCGCCGCCCGACGTGAAGCTGCCGGGGAAGACGGACACGACGTTTTGCCCGAGGCTGGCGATCTGGGCTTCGACCTGGGATTTGGCGCCGTTGCCGATACCGATGGCGGCGATGACGGCGGCGACGCCGATGATCATGCCGAGCATGGTCAGGACGGTGCGCAGGATGTTCCGGCGCAGGGCGCGGAGGGCGATGCGAACGGTGTTGAGAAATCGTTTCATGGCGCCAGTTTCACGGCCTGGTGCTCCTCCTGCAGGCGGCGCAACTCGATTTCCGCCTTCAACCGGTTGGCGACGGGGGTGTCCGAGACCACCCGGCCGTCGCGCATGATCACGTTGCGCTTGGTGTAGTGGGCGATATCGAGTTCGTGGGTGACCATGACGATGGTCATGCCGGCGTCGTTGAGTTTCTGGAAAACGCCCATGATCTCGATGCTGGTCTGGCTGTCGAGGTTGCCGGTCGGCTCGTCGGCGAGCAGCAGCGCCGGTTCGTTGACCAGGGCGCGAGCCACGGCCACGCGCTGCTGCTGGCCGCCGGAAAGCTGGTTCGGATGATGATCGGCCCGCTTCGCCAGTCCCACGGTTTCCAGCGCCCGCAGCGCCCGCTCCCGCTGCTCCCGGCCCGTCATGTGCCGGTGCACATATAACATCGGCAACTCCACGTTCTCCAGGGCCGACGTCCGCGACAACAAATTGAATCCCTGGAACACAAACCCGATCTTCTGGTTCCGAATGTCCGCCAGCGCGTCCCGATCCAGCTTCGACACATCAATCCCGTCCAGCTGGTAAACCCCGCGCGTCGACCGGTCCAGGCAGCCGATCGTGTTCATCAACGTCGATTTCCCCGACCCGCTCGCCCCCATGATGGCCACAAATTCCCCCGGCATGATCGTCATTGTCACGCCCCGCACCGCGTGCACATCCACTTCGCCGGTGTGGTAAACCTTGTGAATGTCGGTGAGCTGAATGACCGGGTTCATGCGGGGGCCTTCAACCTAGCGACGCGGAAAACCGCCGCCGCCGCCAAACGGATTCACCGGGCGTTGCGAGTCGCTCTCGGACGTCATCGCCGCGGTGACCACCTTGTCGCCTTCCTTCAACCCTTCCAGCACCTCGGTGCTGATGCCGTCGGTAATCCCGGTGCGGATCTGCACCGGTTCCAGTTCCGGATGGTCCGGGTCGCCTTTCAGCACATAAACCGTGCGGTGCGAACTCCGGTCGGGCCGCTGCGCGCCGGCGCGAGATCCGCCCCCCGCCCCGCCGCCGAACGCGGCGCCAGCGCCGCCGCCCGGACGCGCCGCTGCCGCGCCGGCCCCGGCTGCGCCCGGACCGCCCGCCGTGGCCGCCGCATTTGTGCGCGCGGCGCCGGCAGGGGGCGGAGGCCGGAACCGCAAGGCGGCATTCGGCAGCTTCAGCGCATCCTTGCGCTCGGCCGTGATGATCGACACGTTCGCCGTCATTCCCGGCAGCAGCTTCGAATCGGCGTTGTTCACGTCAATCACGGAATCATAATTGATCACGTTCTGGTTCGTCACCGGGCCGTACCGGATCTGGCTGACGATGCCGTGGAAGGTGCGGAACGGATAGGCATCGACCGTGAAATCGACGTTCTGGTTGGTCGCCACGTTCCCGATGTCGGCCTCGGACACGAGCGCGTGGATCTGCATTTTGGTGAGGTCGTTGGCGATCTGGAAAATGGTGGGGGTATTGAAGCTGGCGGCGACGGTCTGGCCCACGTCCACCGCCCGGGAGATGACCACGCCGTCGACCGGGGCGTAGATCGTGCAATAGGAGAGCTGGATCTGCGCGTTGCGCAGGGTCGCCTCGGCGCTCTGCACCTGGGCGTCGGACACGTGCATCTGCGCCACCGCCGTGTCGTGGTCGGACGCGGAGATCAGGTCGTTCGTGAACAGTTCGATGGCGCGCCTTGCCTGGATCCGGTTCAGTTCCTGGGTTGCCTTGGCGTTTGCCAGGTCGGCCTGCGCCCGGTAGACCGCGCTCTGGTAGGTGGCGGGGTCGATCTCGGCGATCAACTGGTTCGATTTGACGGTCGAATTGAAATCGACATAAAGCTTCCGGACGATGCCGGAGATCTGGCTGCCGACGGCGACGTTGACGACGGGGTTGAGGTTGCCGGTGGCGGTGACGACCTGGGTCAGGTCGCCGCGGGTGACGTCGACCGTGATGTATTGGGCCGGGGCTGAGTGGTTTTTTTGATACCACCACACGCCGCCGCCGACCAGGAGGATCGCGCCCGCCAGGAAGCCGGCGCGCTTCAACCAATTGGAACCGCTGGAGTTTTCCGTCATACGCTTGCCAAAAAACATTCGCTGCCCGGGCATGAATTCCGATTCGTAACCGAAAGGTTACTTAATTCCATTCCATTGTCCATGACTCTCTCGCGAGAGGCACGAAGTCAATATTCACTACATTTAGCGCGGCCGATCCAATCCTTTTGACGCGAATGAGCGCGAATTTTCGCCAATTCGCCCCGAAAGACTTTACGGTGGGGCAGGACTTCATCGCGCTCTGCCCGGGGCCGCGAGGATTGTTGGATAAATGGATTTATGGATTGCCGGACGGCTCCGCGCGGCAGTCTTCCCATTCATCCAGGAATCCATTAATCTACCAATCCTGTTCTGCGAGGGCTCGACAGAGTCTCGCCCCACCATCTGTCAGTTTAGCGAAAATTCGCGTGAATTCGCGTCAAAGTTTCCAAAGTCCATTTTCCGCTTTGGCCATGATCCGTGCGCCTCTACCATGTGGGCCGTGCTCGATTCATTGACTCAAAATGTCGCCGCGGGATTCAATCTCTCCGCCGGCCAGGTGCAGTCGGTCGTCGACATCCTCGTCGACGGCGCGGTGCCTGTCGAAGTCAAGGCGGCATTCCTGTCGGCCCTGGCCCGCAAGGGGGAGACGGTGGAGGAAATCCAGGCCTTTGTAACGGCGCTGCGGGAGAAATCCGTGCAGCCGGGGCTCGACGCGCGGCAGCGGGACCGGGAGATCCTGGACGTGGTGGGGACGGGCGGCGACCGGCTGAGCACGTTTAATATTTCCACCACGGTGGCGTTGCTGGCGTCGGCGGCGGGCGTGGCGGTGGCCAAGCACGGGAACCGGGCCAGCACGTCCAGCATCGGCAGTGCGGATGTGATGGACGCCCTGGGATTGCCGTTCGAGCTGGAACCGGCGGCCGCGGCGGCGATGCTGCGCGACCACGGGTTCGCCTTCTTCTTCGCCCCGAAATATCATCCCGCGTTTAAACACATCATTCCCGCGCGCAAATGGTGCGCGGAACGCGGACAGCCGACCATTTTCAATTACCTTGGTCCCCTGCTCAATCCCGCCCGGCCGAGCGCCATGCTGGTGGGCGTGTCGCGCCCCGATCTCTGCCAGCCGTTCGCGCGCGTGCTGCAGGCCCTGGGCGTGCGGCGCGCGATGGTCGTGTGCGGCAAAGTGCCGGCGGGCCGCGGAGCCGGCGATTCGGGCGACCGTTACCTCGACGAGCTGTCCACACTGGGTGAAAGCACCGTCGCGGAGTTCTACCAGGAACGCGGGCTGTCCTCCTCGCTGCTTGCCCCGGACCAGTTTCCCATCCAGCGGGCAACTCTGGATGACCTGCGGGGCGGCGACCGCGAGGTCAACGCCCGCATCATCCGCAGCATTCTTTCGGGCGAGGAACGCGGCCCCAAGCGCGACGCGGTCCTGCTGAACGCGGCCGCCGCGCTCTGGGTCGCCGGAGCGGCGAAATCCATGTCCGAAGGCTGGGACCTCGCCGCGGCGGTGATCGACGACGGCCGCGCGAAGCGGAAGCTGGAGGAATTGCAGCGGGTGCAGCGGAGCGGAGCGGATTAATGGATCAATGAATCGATGGATTCCCGGCGGGCAGACGGGAATTCCATCCATACGAGAACACATCGCACACCTTGGGAACGACGGAATGAACTGGACGTTATAACAAATGTGTGTACATTGGAAACCATGGTCCTGGAGCTCAAATTGCGGAAGGTCGGCAACTCGGTCGGGCTGTTGCTGCCGAAGGAAGCGCTTTCACGGCTGAATGCCGGTGATGGCGATGCCGTGTTTCTTACGGACGCCACGGATGGCAGCTTCCGCCTGACGGCCAGCAATCCGGAATTTGCGCGAAAAATGAAAGCCGCGGAGAGCCTGAGCCGCCGTTATCGCCACGCTTTGAGAGAACTGGCGAAATGAGGCCACCCGCCTGGATCACCCGCGAGGAGTGCCTGGCGATTCACGAGATGGCGCTGGCCCAGCACGGGGGCGAGCCAGGTATCCGGGACGAAGGCCTGCTGGAATCGGCTTTAGCCAAACCCCGAAACCTGTTCGCTTATGCAAAACCCACGCGCGCCGAATTGGCCGCGAGCTACGCCGCCGGCATCATCATCAATCATCCCTTTTTGGACGGCAACAAGCGGACGGGATTCCTGGCGGCGGCGGTGTTCCTGGAGGTGAACGGCTGCGAGCTCACGGCCACTGAGGAATCCGTGGTGCTGAATACGCTGGCGCTGGCGGCGGGGAGAATCAAAGAAAAGGACTACGCCGCCTGGCTGGCGGGCTCCACTCGGTGACGATGGCCGGAATGACTGCCGCGGAGGGCGGGCACGTTGATCTTTTATAGCGGTTTAACATAAACCGCAGCCGCAGGTGGGGACGCCGCGCTGCGGCGTCCGCGGTCGGCGCAGCGCGCCGACCCTACCTCTTGCGGCTACGACATTTCTTAAGCCGCTCCAGCGCTTCAATCCGTCAACCCGTTCACTTCTTGAGGAACGCGCTGAACAGGTCGATCGGCAGCGGCAGGAACGTGGTCGTGTTGTGTTCGCTGGCCATTTCGCGCATGGTCTGCAGGTAGCGCAATTGGAGGGCGATGGGCTCCTTGCTGATCATCGAGGCGGCCTGGACCATTTTTTCCGCCGCCTGGAATTCGCCTTCGGCGTTGACCACTTTGGCGCGGCGTTCGCGCTCCGCCTCCGCCTGTTTGGCCATCGCCCGCTTCATGCTGTCGGGCAGCGCCACGTCCTTCACCTCCACCGCCGTGACTTTCACGCCCCAGGGTTCGGTCTGTCGATCGATGATCTCCTGGAGTTTCTGGTTGATGACGTCGCGCTGGGACAGCAGGTCGTCGAGCGGCGCCTGGCCGAGCACGCTGCGCAGGGTCGTCTGCGCGATGAGCGAGGTTGCCTTCCAGTAATTCTCCACTTTCACCACCGCGGCCACCGGGTCCACCACCCGGAAATACACCACCGCATCCACCGTTGCCGGAACGTTGTCGCGCGTCATGATTTCCTGCTTGGACACATCGATGGTGACGACGCGTAGGTCCATCTTGACCATGCGGTCCACGACTGGGATGAGGATGATCAGGCCGGGTCCCTTGGCGGTGAGCAGTTTGCCGAGCCGGAATACGACGCCGCGTTCGTATTCGCGCAGGATGCGCAGGGCCTGGGGCAGGATGAACGCCAGGATGATGATTCCCACCACCACGCCGGCGCCGAGTTTCATGATCGCGTTGATGATCTGTTCCATATTCATGCTTTCTCCGTTGTTGATTTCTGTGAGCTCCCCGCCTCCGCCGGGCGCACGCGCAGCGTGAGCCCTTCGATTGAAAGTATCTCCACCGGCTGATCCCTCTCCACCGGCACGTCGCTCACGGCGTTCCAGAGTTCGCCTTCGACGAACACCCGGCCCGCGCGCGCGTCGATGCGCTCCGACGCCGGCACGACGCGGCCAAGCATCGTCTCGCGCCCGGCGCGAATCGGCAATCGCTGCGCCCGCAACCCCGCGCCGACGATGAACAGGAAGAACAGCGCCGTCGTGACGGTCCCTCCGATGACATAGCTGAGCGGCAGTTGATACGGCCCCGACCGGCTGAACAGCATGAGGCCGCCCAGGAAAAACGACACGATCCCGCCCGCGGTCAACACCCCATGCGTCGGGGCGTAGAGATCGATGATGAAAAGGACCAGCGCCAGCGCGATGAACGTGAGCCCGGCGGTTTGCACCGGCAGAACCGCGGACAAATACAGCACCAGCACCAGCGCAATCGCTCCCGCCACACCCGGCAAAATCGCCCCCGGACTGCTCAGCTCCCCGATGATCCCGTAAATCAGGACCAGCATCAGCACGAACATCACCTCCGGCCGCAGGAAGGTTTTCATGAACTTCTCGGCCGGCGTCATGGGGATGTCCACCACGCGCGCTCCCGCCGTGCGCAGCGTTCCCGAGTCCACCGTGCGCCCGTCGATTTTTCTGAGCAGCTCCGGGAGATTCTCCGCGATCACGTCGATGACATTCAATTCCAGCGCCTTTTCCGCGGTGACGGACTGGCTGTTGACGACGGCGGACCGGGCCCAGTCGCGGTTGCGGTGGCGTTTGTCGGCGATGGATTCCGCGAAGCTGCCGACGGCCTCCTCCATTTTCTTCTTCATCACGTCGTTCACGTTTTCGACCTCTCCGCTGTTGCCGATGTTGACCGGGTGCGCCGCGCCGATCTGGGTGTTCGGGGCCATCGCGGCGACGTCGGCCGCCATCGTGATGAAAGTGCCCGCGCTGGTCGCCGAAGCGGGAGCCGGGGCGACATACACCACCACCGGGATCTTGGAATCGTAGAAGCTCTGAACAATGCTCTTGGTGGAATCCACCAGGCCGCCGGGCGTGTCGAGCTCGATGACCAGGCACGTGTCGCCCGCATCCGCCGCCACTTCCAGCGCGCGGCTGATGTAACCGGCGGTTTCGGGGCCGATGGCGCTGCGGATTTCGATGCGGCCGACCTGGGGCAAGGGCGCGTCAGCGCCTCGAGCCGCCGGAACGACGGAGCATGCGGACAAAAGAAGCAGCTGAATATGGCGCCAGAATTTCATACCGGAACAACCACCATTCCGCCCTGCTCTATCACGAATTCTGATGATTGTCCATTGGCAAGCGGTCGAAGGGTGCGATTCGAAATGAGGGGCAATTCCCGGAGCGCGGCTGTATCCGAAGGATCAGCCGCAGGGACGTGGCAGATGCGAAGGCGTTTGAGAAGACAGGGAGCGTTGGAATATCGAACATTTCTGCGGCTGGTCCTGGCGGACACAGCCGCGCTCCTGACCCTCGCCGTAAATCGCACCCGCGGTCGAAGGTCGAGAATCGAGGGTCCGGCGCATCGCCTTGCGGCATCGCGGACTTCCCGCGCGTTCGCGTTTCAGAACCTGCAACCTGCAACCCGCAACTTGTAACCCTCGGCTCGAAGTGCCTATGCTGCCGCATGGCGTTGGTGCGGATCCTGGTGGATGGATACAGCCTGTTGCACAGCTGGCCCGAGCTGGCGCCGGGCCGGGCGCGTCATTCGGAGGCGGCCCGCGACGAACTGGTCCGGATACTGACTCAATACCAGGACGCGGCCGGCACGCCCGTGTCGGTGTTTTTTGACGGCGCCGGCCCGAAGGCGCGCGGGCCGCGGACGAAGTCGGGCGATGTCGTGGAGGTGTTGTTTTCGCGCGGCGACCAGACGGCGGACCAGTTGATTGAGCGCGCGGCGCACCGGTTTCGGGAGTATGGCGAGGTGCTGGTGGTGACGAACGATTATGCGGAGCGCGACACGGTGATCAGCCTGGGGGCTTCCTCCTCAAGCTGCGAGAATTTCATCCGAATGATAGAAACTGCGATTGCGGATTTACAAAACGACATAAAGCGGCACAATCGGTCGGAGCGGCATCGGTTCACCGGGCGGACAGGACATTCTCGATTATGAACACGACAACTCGCAGTTCCCACTTCCCCGCAGGCAGGGCCTCGCTTCACCGGTTCCGGCTGGCGTTGCTGGCCGCGGCGGCGCTGGTGATCGGTGGCGGGGCCGCGGCGGCCGCGCCCGCGCCTGCGCCTGCAGGAAAAACCGGGCTGTCCAACCGCTGGCTGTTCATCGTGGAGACCTCCGGCTCCATGGAGGAACGCGCCCCCGGAATCCAGCGCATCATCCAGGGCCTGCTCGCCAACGGCGCCGGCGACCAGATGCGAAGCGGCGACACGATCGGGCTCTGGACCTACACCGACCAGGTGTTGCCCAGCCAGTTTCCCCTCCAGACCTGGTCGCCCGAGAACGCGTCCGTCATCGCCGACCGCATGAATTCGTATGTCAAATCCCAGCCATTCGAAAAGAAGGGCCGATTCGAACGGGTGCTGCCGGACGTCCAGAAGCTGATCACGAATTCGCAGTTCATCACCGTGGTCTTGATTTCCGACGGCGCCGAAAAAATGCGCGGCACTCCCTTTGACAAACAGATCAATGCCGCCTACGACACCTGGCGCAAGGAGCAAAACAAGTCGCTCATTCCCTTCGTGACCATTCTGCGGGCCGACCATGGGAAGATCACGCGTGCGGCCGTCACGGCGCCGCCGTGGCCCCTGGAAATGCCGCCGCTGCCGCCGGAGCTGACGAACCGGCCGCCCGTCGAGACCGCCGCGCCCGCACCTCCCGCCCGGCCGACGACGCGTCAGCCGCCGCCCGCCGCCGCTCCCCGCCCGGCTCCCACGGCCAAGCCGCTGATCATCTCCGGCAAGAAAAACACGCCCGACAATTCAAGCGAGTCGGAATGGGTGATCACCAACCTGCCGCCGTCCAGCGCGGGCAGCACAAACAAGTAATCCGTCCGCGGCCGCAAACAGCCGGAAGCAGCGTCCTTCTATGACCCGCCGCCAATTCATCCAGGCCGCGGGCGCCGCCACAATCGCCGGCGCCGTCTGCAGCCCCATCCCCGGCCTCGCCGCCGCCACCCAACCCACCGCCGCGAAACTCCCCCGCTGGCGCGGATTCAACCTGCTCGAAAAATTCAGCGCCCAAAAAGGCGGCAACCCGCCCTACCAGGAAACCGATTTCCAAATCCTGTCGGAATGGGGATTCAATTTCGTCCGCCTCCCGATGTCCTACCGCTGCTGGTCCGAGCCCGAGCACTGGCGGGAGATGAAGGAATCGCAATTGAAGGATGTCGACGGCGCAATCGAATTCGGCCGCCGCTACGGCGTCCACGTGAACCTCAACCTGCACCGCGCCCCGGGTTATTGCGTCAATCCGCCCAAAGAACCCATGGATCTTTGGACGGAGGACCGGGCGCTCGAAGCCTGCGCTTATCAATGGGGCCGCCTGGCCCGGCGCTATCGCGGCATCCCCAATGACCGCGTCAGTTTCGACCTGCTCAACGAACCGCCGGATATCCCGGCCGACGTTTATCGCAAGGTGGTCGCCGGGCTGGTAAAATCGATCCGGGCCGAGGACCCGGACCGGTTGATCATTGCCGACGGACTTCGCTGGGGAACCGTGCCCGTGCCGTCGCTGGCCGACCTTCACATTGCCCAAAGCACGCGCGGCTACGAGCCGATGGAAGTGTCGCATTACCGCGCCGGGTGGGTCGGCGGTTCGGATCAATGGCCCGTGCCCACCTGGCCCCTGCATCGCGGGACGGAAATCGTCGACCGCGAAACCCTGCGCCGCACCCGGATCGAGCCCTGGAAAAAGCTCGAGGCCGATGGCGTGGGAGTGCACGTCGGGGAATGGGGTTGCTACAACCGGACGCCGCACGATGTTGCGCTGGCCTGGATGCGCGATTGCCTGGAGCTCTGGCAGGAAGCCGGGTGGGGCTGGGCCGTGTGGAACCTCCGCGGCGACTTTGGCCCGCTCGACAGCGGCCGATCCGATGTCACGTACGAGGATTTCCGCGGCCAAAAGCTTGACCGGAAAATGCTGGAGTTGCTCAGGGAACACTGAACGGCGGGGCGGGACTCGGTCGTGCCCTCGCATCCAACGGAGTGTTGGAGTCATGGAGTTGTGGAGTGCTGAAGTGAACCCGCTTTTCCAAGACTCCGCTACTCCATCGCTCCATTACTCCGTTTCGTTCGACGGCTCGACGGAGTCTCGCCCCACCGTTGAGATCCGCGCGGCAAGCACGCCCATCCCCGCCAGCGCTAGAAGGTTCAAGACGATTTTCCCGACCACGTCCACTGTCGGCCACGCGTTCGACCCCAGGAATCCGCCCAGCATGACCGCCAGGAGCGCGCCGAGGCAAAGCGCCCAGCGCTGAAGATCGGCCCAGCTTTCCGCGCGCGCCCAATGACGGACGAGCGCGACGGCCAGGCCGGCCCAGCCGATCCCCAGGCCCATGGGGACAACCAGGGGCAGGTCCGGCCGGGGCGCGAAAATCACCAGCATCAACAGATACCAGGGCAACCCGAGAAGCAGCCCCGCGGCGGCCAGGAACCACGGGCCGGCTGCCGGAACGCGGCGGGGCGCGGCCCGGCGGTTTCGGACGGCATACGCCAGGGCGATCAGCAGAAGAATCGCCGTCAACCCAGCCAGGACCAGGATTGGCGGCGGATGATACGCGGGAGCGTGAAAGGAATTGGGCCGGGCGATTTGTGTCCACAGAAACCAGGCGATAAACGAGCCGGCCAGGAAAACGGTCCCGGCAATCCACAGGCCGCCCCGGCGCAACCAGGGCTCTTTCCGTCGCGATGGAAACATCAGCTCGCACACCTGCACCGGCACGACCACGACCCAGACCGCCTCGTAAACCAGCATGAACAGGAACCAGGGCCAGTTGACGCCCAGGACACGGCCGTAAACCGGGCCATCGTGGATCCAGGGCAGCGGCGCGATCGAAGTTTGCTGGATGATGAATTCCTCCGCCACCGCCAGCGCGAAGCCGAGCAAAAGCAGGCTGGTCCATCCGCCGTTCCAGCGCCGGACGGTTTCCCGGATCAACAGCGCGCCGCAACCCCACACCATGATCTCGGGCAACAGGACAAAAATGAAACTCAACCGGGTCGCGCCGCTCAACACCTCCCCGATGATGGGAGCCAGGAGCAGCAGCGCCGCGACGGGGGCGCGGGTGGATTTGAATGCAGGGGTGTTCATGGGTGCGGGTTCAATTTCGGTCGATGTCGTCGTGCCCGCGCCTGCCTGATGATTTTCTGAAAATTCCAGTTGAGTCTGCCGGAGCGCATTGTCCGCAGCGCGCCGCGGATCCAGAGCAGCTCCGACTGGAGCATCGCGAGCTGGTAGTCGGATTCGATGAGATTGATCGGGTCGACGAATTCGCGCGCCTGCTCCAGTCCTGCGGCCAGGGCGGCGCTTTCGCGTTCCACCGCCGCGGCGCGGGCTTCCAGCCGGGCGGCGGCATCGGCCGGGGCCAGGTGGACCAGAAAGCTGAGGCTGCCCATGAATTCGGACGGCGCGCGCCGCGGCACGGCGATCCATGTGCGGAGCCGCTCCAGGAACCGCCGGCGGCCCTCCGGGGTGAGCCGGTACACGGTGCGTTCGGGCCTCCGGCCGTCGCGCCCGGTCCCGGCCGGCTCGATGAGCCCCTGCCGGCACAGCCGGTCGATGGCGTGGTAGAGCGATCCGCGCTTGAGGTCGAGCACGTCGTCCTTGTGCCGCTCCCGGAGCCACTGCAGCATCTGGTACGGATGCATCGGCTCTTCCCGGACCAGCGACAACACCGCCAGTTCCCACAACGTCCCGCGTTCACTGATGGTTCTCATTGGATAGCTATTATGAACTATATGGGAGATGGCGGGATGTGTCAAGGGATGGCCCGGATCGACGCCAGGGCTGACGCCTCGAATGTGGAAAGAGGCGCGCGATCGTGGAATTCAGACGGTAGGGACGCCGCGCTGCGGCGTCCCCGCCCGCGTATCAGCGGGCGGAAAGCGGAACGGCGCCCGGCAAGCCCTCTGCAACGTTGCGCCGCTGGACGCGGCGCGGACGGCGCAGCGCGCCGTCCCTACCCGCAATCCAGATGCGTCGGCGCTGCGGACGGCGACGATCCCCCCACCCTCAACCCACCCTCAACCCACCCTCATCCACAGCGTCTTGAGATGCCCCGGTTCCGCGCGCGTCATGGGAAAATCCGGGGGTTGCGGCGCGTAATGGCTTTGCAGCACCCGGCGGCCGGATCGCGCGATCGCCTGTTCCACCGCCTTCACAAAATCCGCAGGCGGCCAGTCGGCGGCGTTGGTGGATGCGAACAGAATCCCCCGCGGCGCGACCAGCGGCAGGGCCGCTTCCACCAGCCTGCCGTAATCGCGCGCCGCCTGGAACACGCCGTGTTCCTTCGATTGGGAAAATGTGGGCGGATCCAGCAGCACCGCGTCGAATTGCCGCCCTTTCTTCGCGAGGCGCCGGAACCAGTCGAAGGCGTCGCCGTAAATGAACTCGTGCCCGGCGGGGTCCAGTCCGTTCAACTCAAAATTCCGCCGGCCCCAGTCGAGGTATTTCCGCGAGAGATCCAGGCTCGTGACCCGGGCGCCGGCCAGCGCCGCGCAAACCGAAAACGCGCACGTGTAGGCAAACGTGTTCAACACCTCCCAGCCGCTTGCTTGAGCCGCGGGTTCCCGGAGCGGAAATCCGGCCGCGATGTGCCGCGTCATCAACCGGCGCCGGTTGTCGCGCTGGTCCAGGAACAATCCCACCGAGTAACCCTCCTCGAAGCTCGCCTCGTATTTGACGCCGTTCTCCCGGATCTCGAACCGGGCGGGCGCGGAGTCGCCTGACACTTTCTGAGGTGACGATTGGGCGGGATCCAGCTTGCGGACCTGGCGTTGAAGGTTTTTGTGATACAGGCCTTTGATCCCGGCCAGCCCGGCAAGACGGGCCAGTTGCGGCGGCGCGGGAGGCGACTCCGACTGGGAGAGCACGAATCCGCCCAGGCGATCCACATACCAGCCGGGCGCGTTGTCGGCCGCGCCGTGAATCAGCCGGTACGCGTCCGTTTCCGCTGCGTCGACCAGGGCCGCCCGCAGCGCGGCGTGAATGTCGGCGGTGAAATCCACCGGCGCCTCGAACACCAGCGCCCGGCCGGTGACGGGATGCCGCAATTCGAGCCGCGCGGCGTGGAGGCAGACCCGTCCGAACGGCGCGCCGCCGTAAACCGCGTCGCCGAGAATGGGGAATCCGTTTTCGGAAGCGTGCACGCGGATCTGGTGGGTGCGGCCGGTGAAGGGTTCGGCCTCGATCAGGAACATCCCGGGCGCAGGCGGGTGGAGGCGCGAGGCGCGGAACCGGGTTTCGGCGGGGGCGCCGTCGGCGCGGCTCAGGTAGCGTTCGTTGGATCGGGCGATGCGCGATTTCACCACCAGCTCCGGTTTGGGCAGCGGTCGGGCGGCGGCGAGAAGGTAGGTTTTGCGGACGGCGCGGGATTCAAACTGCCGGGACAGGGAGCGGTTTGCGGCGGCGGTGCGGCCGAAGATCATGACGCCGGAGGTTTCCTTGTCGAGCCGGTGGAGGATGGAGAGTGTGGCCCAGCGGGGTTCGCGGTGGCGCAGCCATTCGTAGAGGCCTTCGCCCGCGTGGGGGCTGGGCGAATGGGTGTTCATCCCGGCCGGCTTGGCGGCGACGAGCAGGTGATCGTCCTCGAACAGGATGCACGGGATCATAACCGGCGCCGCGCGCTCACCAGAACTGCCACTGGCCCTTCCACAGGATCCAGAGGCCGAGCAGGAAATTCGTGATCGCGTGCGCCAGCATCGCGTCGCCCAGCCGGTTCTTGCGCAGGACCAGCCATTGATACGCCATGCCGCACATCACGCCCGGGATCCATTGGAAATGCACGAACCCGAACAGCAGCGAAATCACAATGAACGACGTCGGGTGAAACTGGTTGAGCGGCATGGATTGGAAATCGGTGCGCACGCCGTAGCGATACAGGAACGAGCGGTAGAACACCTCTTCGATGGGAGGGATGGCGATGGCCGAGCCGAGGGTGCGGACCCAGAAGAAGAACCAGGCCTTGCCCGAATGTTCGCCGAACGCTTTGAACGGATCCCACGGCTCGCCCATTTTAAACAGCATCTGCATCTTGGGATAATAAGGGTCGAGCCCCACCCAGAGGGCGGCGATGGCGATGCCGACGGCGACCGCTTCCAGGCTGAAGGCCCACCGCATTTCGGGAACGAGATCGCGCATCTCGCGGATGCAGGCCAGCGCGAGCAGGATCTTGAAGAAGTAAATCCAGTAACGGCCCGCCTCGCCGAAGCTGTCCTGGAAAAAGGACGTGACGATGAGAATCAGCGCGTAGGGAACGACACGGGCGTGGATCGGCGACTTGACCAGTTGTTCGCGCAGCAGGTTCATCGGGTCGAAATCATCTCCGACCCGGGCGAAAGGCCAAGGAAAAACTGAGTGGGAAGGTTAAATCGTTGAATCGTTGAATGGTTAAAAGGTCACGTCCGAAGGCCAACAGGTGGCTCGCGATTTAACGATTTAACCCTTTTAACAATTCAACTCACAATTTAAGAACATTCGTCTGGCCGGCGTTGACCAGGACGGCGCGGTCCTTGCCGATTTCGCTGACGCGGAATCCCTGGACGCGGTCGCCGACAAACACGGTCTTTCCGCCGATCATGGCGGACGGCTTGTTCGGGCTGAAGAAAATCGCCTGGAGCTTGAGCGGGTCCGGGGCGGGCGGAGCCGCGATCACCTGTGCGGCGGGATCGACGGCGGGGGCGGGAACGGCGGGCTGCGTGCGGTTTTCCGGGGCCGGGAGGCTGACCGGGGCGGGCGCGGACGCAGCCGGCACGGTGTCCGGAGTGCGCGCGGCGACTTTCAGCTCGTTGCGCTCCCGGACCTGTCGCAGAAAGACAACACCCATGACGAGGAACGCCAGGAGGATGGCGCCGAACACCACCGCGGGAAGGGTCAACCTCCCGGGCGCGGGCTCGCCCACCGGCGGCACCCCGTTTTCAAATTGCACGCTCAACACGGGAGCCGGAGCCTTCGGAGCCTCCGCCGCCGCCTGTTTCACCGAATCCTTCACAGCATTCATATTCCGGCCAGTCGTTGTGTCCCCCGGGAAACCTCCCGAAAAACAAGGGCACAATGCCGGTTTAGCAGAATGGGTGCCCGGGCCGGACGCGGACGAAGTCGTCCCGGATTGGTTCACGCGCAAAAAAGCGACAGGTCGGCAAATCCCAACTTTAACCTCATCGCCCCGGCAAGGCCGTTGCCCCCGCACGGAATCCTGTCCGGATTGGTGACAGGAGAAGGACAAAACAGTTTAGGAGTTTGGGAGTTTAAGAGTTTGTGAGTGCTCACGCAAAAAGCGGCCCGCGGCGCAAGTTTCCTCACTCTCAAACTCTCAAACTCTCAAACTCTCAAACTCTCAAACTCTTAAACTCTCAAACTCTTAAACCCTTAAACTCCCCAGCACTCCCTTGGCCGCCCGCACCAGGCTTCGGGCTTCGGATTCTGAGCCGATGGTGATGCGGAGGTAATCCTTCACCTCGGGCTGCCGGAACCAGCGCACGAGGATTTTTCGTGTGCGCAGTTCCTCCAGCCATCGTTCCGCCGGAAACAGCGGCGGCCGGACCAGCAGAAAATTCGTCTGACTCGGATACACGCGGAATCCGAGCCGGGTGAGATCGCGCCCGAGCGAATCCCGCGTCGCGAGGATCCGCCGGAAATTCGACCGGTAATACGACAGGTGATCGAGCGTGGCTTCGGCGGCGATTTGACCGAGCCCGTTGACATTGTAGCTGTCGCGGATTTTGTGGAGCGCGGCGATGAGTTCGGGGTGCCCGACAAAGTAACCAACGCGCTGGAAGCAGAGCGAGTAGGCCTTTGAAAAAGTGCGGGCGACGAGGACGTGCGGATGTTTCAACGCCAGCGCCAGGGCGTTTTCATCCGCGAAATCCACGTAAGCCTCGTCCAGCACCACGACGCCTTTCTGTGCGCGGCAGATCCGGTCCAGCTCGGCGGTGGAATAGCCGCGTCCGCTGGGCGCGTTGGGCGTGGTGATGAATGTGAGTGCGGCCCGGAAATTCCAGGGACTGCGTTTCAGCCCAGGCATCGACGGCAGCCGGAACTGCGCCGCCAGCGGCACGGGATTCACCGCCGCGCCGTGTGTTTCCGCAAGCACCGGGTAAAGGGAATAACTCGGCGTGAAATATTGAACCACGGCCGAAGCCCGCGGCCGCTTCGTCGCCGGATCCACAAAGGCGCGGACCGCCAGCGCCAGGAGTTCGTCGGATCCGTTTCCGACAACGATCTGTTCCGGCCGGCAACGATGCAGGCGCGCGAGCCGGGCGCGGAGCCGCTCCGCGGTGGGATTCGGATACAGCCGCAACCGGCCGTCCACCGCAGCCCGCACCGCCTTGAGCACGCGTGGCGATGGCGGATACGGGTTCTCGTTGGTGTTCAGCTTGATCAATCCCTGGATCTTCGGCTGCTCACCCGGTGTATAAGGCTGCAACGCGCGCACCAGCGGGCGGACCAAACGTTTCAAACCGGTCTTGTTCATGAGTTAACCCTTTACAATTCCAAATCCTGAATTCCCGGTCTGAGGGCAACCTGCCTGCCATTCCAGATGAATTCGCCAGTCACCTGCCCCGGAAGCTCCACTCGAGCGCGCAACTCTGCGCCTGTGCGCGTCAACTCGACACGGATTGGCCCAGCGGGATGCGGCACTGTGCCGGCCACGTGATTGAGCCGGCCGAGGTGCGGTTCAATTCGGACCGTCTTGAATTCCGGGCTGCCCGGCTCGATGCCACAGACGGTGGCGAGAAATTCGTAAACAGGCGACGCGCTCCAAGCGTGGCAATCGCTCCGCGTCGGCTCGGGTTTCTCAGCAAACGTGCTCAGCCCAAGCGCCAGCATGTCGCGCCATGGCCCGAGTTGTTCCAGGTATTTGTCACCCAATCCTGCCGTCTTGAGCGCTCTCAGCAAATAGAAGCGGAAATAGAGCGTGCAGGGCACAAGACTTCTGTCTGCGAGCGTCCGCGAGATCAAGTCGCCCGCGGCATCGCCGGACACCGCGCCTGAAAGCACGGCGAGGGCGTTGGCGTGCTGACTGAAGCTCTTCCGATCCGGGGTGTCCGCGAGCAGGCGCCGAGGCTCATCCCAGCAATTCCGCACCGTGGCCTTCCGGAGGTCGCCGGCCAGTTTCGCGTAACGCTCCGCCTGCGCCGCCCGGCCGTGCGCCCGGAACAGGTCCGCCGCCTGATCGAGGGCCATCGCATATTGCAACGTCACAATCGCCGAGCCGCCCGTGCGCGCGCCCGGCGCCTCTCCGCCGGCCCCCAGCGCCTCGTCCCATCCCCAGGCCTCGGGCCAGTCGACAAACGTCCAGAACGGCAGCGGTCCCAGCAGGCCGCTCTTCACATCGATACGCTCCTCAAACCAGGCCAGCACTGCCTCGATGCCGTGCAACCGCGCCGCGATAAAGGCCGGGTCGTCCCGGTGCATCCAATAGTCATGCACCATCCCGATCCAGAAGAGCGAAAAGGTGTTGATGATCTGCAAATCCACAGACGGAAAGCGACTCTGGGTCAATCCATCTGGGATGCGTGAAAGGTCGAACAGCTCGATCGCGTTGCGCATGAGCCGGTCATCGCCCGAAACATAGAGGGAAATGAGCGCTTGAATGCGCGTGTCGCCAACATACTGCAACCGCTCATAATACGGACAATCCATGTAGGTTTCAAAGGCGCACAGCCGCGCCGTCCGCCACCCCACCTCCCAGATCCGGGCAAGCGCCGGGTCGTCCGACGCAAACGCGCCGTTTTCGTGAAACGGATAACCGGTGGCCCGGCCGCGGATGTCTTCGATCGTCACCGGCTCGGCACCGGTCTCCACCGCGAGCTCCACGTAGCGGTAGCATCGGAAATCAAGTGTCGTGAACGTCCGTCGCGCGCCGCCGTCCGGCAGGAACTGGTCCTCGACGCCAACGAGCTCCCGGCCGTCGATGGAATCGCGCTGGCCCTTGGATCGTTTGGCGTCCACCAGCGCTTCGGCGTAGGCAAGCGTCACCTTCGCCCCGCGACCGCCACTGACGACCAGTTCCGGGAACGCGTTCGCCTCGAAGCCCTGGTCCAACAACACCCGCACCTTTGTTTGCGGCGGCACAATCCACGGAGTACCGCCCGCCAGAAACCCCGCGGCCGGCCCCGGCCCGGAGCTGCGCCGCACCGCGGCGAAACGCAACGGCCACTCGGCCATGAACGGAATGCTGCGCGGGCTCAACCACCGGACCATGTCCGTGCCCGCGCCCTTCGGAAGTCCCGCTTCAAAGCCGCGCGGGCGCCCCCAGGCGGAATCATCGAAGGCGGGCTGCTCCCAGTTCCATGGATGCCCGGCAGCGTCGATCCGCTCCCCGGGCCCCACGACGATATACGTCCGCAGGCGGCCCCGATCGGGCATCACCGGCGAATACGCGGCATCCACCCACGTCCGCCAGCCGTCGCCCGTGTTCACGACCTGCTCGGCAGGCCCATCACCCTGCACAATCAATCCGGTCCGGACGCTCATGATGGCGAAAGGCCGTTCCTCGCCATAATTCCAAACCTGCACGGCCAGCACGTTTTCCCCCGCCCGCAAGTACGGGGCGAGGTCGACCGAATCGAAATGCCAGCACATCGGTTCACCGCGCTGCGGACCGAAACACACCGGCACGCCGTTGACGAAGAGCCGGTAGCGGTTATCGGCAGAAATGTGCACCACAAATTTTTCCGGCCGCGCGGGCAGTGCGAACTTTCGGCGAAAAAGAAAAACTCCGTATTCGGAGAGTGGAACCCCTGCCGGCGCGATCCAATGTGCGGGCCAAAGTGCCTTCAGCAGGGCGGGATTCGGGGCGGGCGGATCCGGGGCGAGACCCGGTTGATCAACAGCGAAAGCTGCGTCCAGAGACAGCACGCACAACAGCATGCCGAGGAGAAGGAGAACCCGAATGCGCCCGGGGAGGCCACAGAGGACGGAGTTCATGGGATTTCATCCGCCCGACCGCGCGGGCTGCATCCTTGCCTCCGCAGACCTGCCGTGCGCCCCAAGCCCTTCCAGCTCGGCAAACTTTTTCACCGCGGGCAACGATTTCTTCAACGCCGCGCGATTGTATTCCACGACGCTGGTGCGCCGCTGGAACATGTCGACGGTGAGACCGGGGAACGACTTCCCCGCACCGCCGGTTGGCAGCGTGTGGCTCGGTCCGGCGACATAATCGCCCAGAACAGTTGGTGTCCAGGATCCGAGGAACAGCGCGCCTGCCGTAAGAATGCCTTCGGAAACGCGGCGGGCGTTGCGGGTCATGACCTCGCAATGCTCCGGCGCCAGCCTGTTCGCCAGCGCGACGGCGTCGTCGATGGAGTTCACCTGGACCAGCCACGTGTTCCGCTCCAGCACCTGGCGGATCAGGTCGCGCCGGCTGAGTTTCGGGAGTTGTTTCCGGATTTCGCGCTCCACGCCCCGGATCAGTTTCGCCGACGTCGTGGCGAGCCAGACGCGTTCGTGACCGGATCCGTGCTCGGCCTGCGCCAGCAGATCCGCGGCGGCATATTTTGGATTCGCGGTATCGTCGGCCACCACGAGCAATTCGCTCGGCCCGGGCAGAAGATCGATGGCAACGTGGCCCACGAGGAGCCGTTTGGCGGCGACGACGTAGGCGTTGCCGGGCCCGTAAATCTTTTGCACCGGCCGGATGGTTTCGGTGCCGAATCCCATCGCCGCGATCGCCTGGGCGCCGCCGACGCGGTAAATCTCCGTGGCTCCCGCCGCGCGCGCGGCGAAGAGCAGCGCCGGGTTGATGGAGCCGTCCGGGCCGCACGGGGTGCAGACGACAATTTCCGGGCAGCCGGCCACTTTCGCCAGCGTGGCCGTCATGAGGGTGGTGGATACCAGCGGCGCTTTGCCGCCTGGAATGTAAACCCCGACGCGCCGGAACGGATCGAACCGCTCCCCGACCGTCGCGCCGTGCGAATTGCGCGTCTGCCAGTTTCGCAGCAGGGATTTTCGCGCGAAGCGGGCGACGTTTTTTTCGGCCTCGGCCACAGCAGAGCGCAGCTCGGGATCGGCTTTAAGCGAGGCGGCCATCAGTTCGGACCGGGTCACGGCGAGTCCGCCCGGACGCAGCTTCGCGCCGTCGAATCGCTCGGTGAACTCCAGCAGCGCCGCGTCGCCGCGCGCGCGCACCGCGTCCACAATCCCCCGCGCGCGCTGCTCGATTTCCGGGTCAAACAGGCTGGACGCCGCCGTCATGCGGGCGACCTGGGCCGCAAAATCGCGGTCGGTATGCCGAATCACTTTCATGCAGGGGACAGGCTAAGGGATCGTGCCGGTGAAGTCAAAACCGCGTCCCTCGTAGGGATGCGATTTCAAATGAGGGTCCGACAATCGGGAGGGACGAGCTACCGCGAGTCCCCACCTCGGGAGGGACGAGCTACCGCGAGTCCCCACCCTGATCGCTGTTCTTTTCCTTGGGGACTCGCAGTAGCTCGTCCCTCCCGCGTGTGGAAGCGGGCTGACCCTCGCTTCAAATCGCACCCCCCTCGTGGCGCAGGCCGCCGGTCTGCGCTCGGAAGCCGCGCGGATTTCACGCGGGAAGCGTGCGGTCCACGAGCGCGGGCGCGTGCGCACGGCGGAATTTCCCTGGAAATTACCCATTGTCCGCGCTGGCACGTCCCATGCGCTTGTCGGTCCTAACTGTAATTGCGAGGTGAGTCATGAATGAGCCTGCTGACCTTCGATCGGATCTCCCGGAATCGCCCTCCTTCTACACCACCCATCCCTGGATGCGTTGGATCATCGATTACAACCCTCTCTACTTGTGCAGCGCGGGGATGCTGTTGTACGGCCTCTACCGGGTGTCGAACGACCCCAACTTTTTGAAGAGCGAGATCGGGCAGTTGACGTTTAATTTTCTGTCGCTGCAGGGATACGCGCTGTTGCTGGCGGGGACGGTGTTGTTCCTCGGCCGGCGGCGTTTGTGGCACGACGCCGGCGTGCTGGTCGGGGTGGAGCACCTGCTGGTATTCGTGCCGTTCCTGCTGGTGAGCCAGGCGGCGCTCATCGGCCGGCCGTGGGTGTGGCTGTTCTGCGTCGGCGGCGCGGCGGTCGCGGCGGCCCGCACCGCCGTGGTGAGGCGCGGCCTGGCCGGCCTGAATTTCCCGGACCGCGTCGCGTCCATCGGTCTCGCAATGCTGGTGGTCAATGCGGCGTTGCCGATGATTTATCAGGGGATCAATGCAACCAAGGTGGAGACCCGGCCCGTCCACGGGCCGGCATTCGACTTGAACGCCGAATGCTGGCTTTGGTTGCTGCCCGCTTTGGCCGCGCTGGCCAACCTCCTGCCGCGATGGCGGTCCACCGGTCCGCACGCCATCCAGCACGGCGGCTGGCCGGCCGGCCTTTTCGGACTCTGGTTCGCCGGCACGGCCGTGCATCTCTACAGCCTCGGCTACGTGTATGACTTCGACCTGCGCCCCGAATGGCTGGCACCGACGCTGTGGGTGCTGGCCTGGAGCGGCTGGCGCGTGGCAGCAGGCCTGTCGCCCGAGCTTCGCACCCGGTTCGCGCCCGCGGCGCTGGTCCTGCCCCTGGTCGCCACCTTCCCCGCATTAACGGAACACGGCGGGCCGGTGTTCCTGTCGCTCACCCTGGTCAACACCGTCGCGTTCGGCGCGCTCTGGTTGCGCGGCAGCAATCGCATCGCCGCGGCCCGGCTCCTGGCGGCTTCAATCGGCATCCTGTTGCTGCGGCTGCCCGACGCCTCGGTGAACGCCGTCTGGACAGGACACACCGGCATGCATTGCCTGCTGGTCGTCGCGGCCATCGTCGCGCTGATCCTCACCCCGCGCTCGCGGGATCCGCGGTTCGGCCTGCTGGGAGCCGTGACCGTGGCGGCGCTGGTGATCACGCTGCTCCACGGCACCGCAATGGGCGTTCAATGGGGGCTGCAGTCCGGGATCGCCTATCTGTTGCTGCACAGTTTGCGTTGGGTGGATGCGGCCTACGAGGGCGCGGCGCTGTTGCGCGGGTTTGCAGCGGCGTCCTGGGTGGTCCACAGCCTGGTCTGGACGCACTGCAACGGGACGTGGTGGATGCCGGGAATTCCGGCCCTCGCAGTGATCGCGCTTTATGTTGCGGCGGAAATGTGGGCGGGGCGCTGGGAACGATGGATTGTTCCCGCCGCGGCCGGGGCAAGCGCGTTGTGCGGACCGGCCCAATGGACGTCGAGCCGGTTGCCGTCCGCACCGCCGGGATTGCTGATGGTCATTGCGAGCTTCGTGCTGTTCGGCCTGGGAACCGTGGCGGCGCTCGCCCGGCAGGGAAGAAAGAACGCTGAATGAACACCCGGAAGGGGCGAGCCACTGCGAGCCCCAATTGCGGGTAGGGACGGCGCGCTGCGCCGTCCGCGCCGCGTCCAACGGCGCAACGTTGCAGAGACATTCCAGGCGCCGTTCCGCTTTCCGCCCGCTGATACGCGGGCGGGGACGCCGCAGCGCGGCGTCACTACCGTCTGAATTCCACGATCGCGCCCCTCTTTATACATTAGATGCGTCGGCCCTGCCACGTCCCGCCTTGCGCTTTGACACCCGATTTTGCCGCTGATAACCTTGGTTTTTTGAGGCGTTGAATGGACTACAAAGACACATTGAACCTTCCGCGGACGGATTTCCCGATGAAAGCCGACCTGGTGACGCGGGAGCCGGACCGGTTGAAGCGATGGCTGGACGGCCGGCTTTATGAGAAGATCCAGGCGGCCCGGAGTTCCGCCCCCGATTTCATCCTGCACGACGGGCCGCCCTTCGCGAACGGCGACGTGCACATCGGCACGGCGCTGAACAAAATCATCAAGGACATCATCGTCAAGTACAAGTCCACGCGCGGATTCCGGGCGCCGTATGTGCCCGGGTGGGATTGCCACGGGCTCCCGATTGAGTTCAAGGTATCGCAGGAAATGCGCAAGGCCGGCGACACATCGGCCGAGCCGGCGGCGATCCGCAAGGCGTGCGACGCCTATGCGCGCAAGTACATCGACATCCAGCGCGAACAATTCAAACGGCTCGGAGTGCTGGGCGATTGGGACCAGCCTTACCTGACGTTGAACAAGGAATACGAAGCCGAGGAACTGCGGTTGTTCGCGGATATCGTGGCGCAGGGATTTGTGTATCGCGGCAAGAAGCCGGTGTATTGGAGCATCCCGTGCCGGACGGCGCTGGCGGAGGCGGAAGTGGAATACAAGGACCACGTCAGCCCGAGTGTGTTCGTGAAATTTCCCGTGGTCAGCCGCGACAAGACGTTCGTGGTCATCTGGACCACAACGCCGTGGACATTGCCGGCGAACCTGGCGGTGGCTTACAACAGCACGTTCGAATATGTGCAGGCGCAGGTCGGCGAGGAACGGTATATCGTGTTCAAAGGATTGCTGCCCGGCCTGGCGCAGAAATGCGGCTGGTCGATTTCAACCGAGACCACGGTGCCCGCCGCCGAGCTGGCTAAGTTCGAATACCGGCATCCGTTCTGCAATCGGACCGGCCGCCTTTATGCGGGCGACACGTTCGTGACGAGCGACACCGGCACCGGGTTTGTGCACATCGCGCCAGGGCACGGTTTGGAGGATTACCAGCTTGGGCGGCAGAACGGGTTGCCGATTTACTCGCCGGTGAATGACGACGGCGCGCTGGCGCGCACCACGGATTTGCCGGCGGACCAGCAGATCTCCGACGAGCTGGTTGGAAAATCTATTTTGGAAAAGCACGGCAAGAGCGACGCCAACGAGGCGGTGCTGCATGAATTGCGGCTGCGCCACGCCCTGCTCCACCAGGAAAATTATCATCACAGCTACCCGCATTGCTGGCGCAGTAAAACGCCGGTCATTTTCCGCGCGATGGACCAGTGGTTCATCAGGATTGATCACACCGTCTCCTCCCCGAAGGGAAGTCAGAGCCTCCTCACGTCGGCTCCTACGTTTCGACAACAGGCGCTTGCCGAAATCGACCGCGTGCAGTGGGTGCCCGACTGGGGGGTGAACCGCATCAAGGGCGCGGTGGAATCGCGGCCCGACTGGTGCATCTCGCGCCAGCGCACGTGGGGCGTGCCGATCCCGGCGTTCTACGACGCGCAGGGCCAGGCGATCCTGGATCCCGCGATCGTCCGCAACGCGGCCGCACTGGTCGAGCAACACGGCTCGCAGATCTGGTTTGAGAAAACCGCGGCGGAACTGTGGTCGCTGCTGCGGCCAAAGGACTGGAACGGCGCCGAAGCCACCGCGAAATCAAACGACACCTTGGACGTGTGGATCGATTCCGGCAGCTCCTCACGCGCGGTTCTAATGAAGCGCAAGGAACTGCAGCATTCGTACGGCGAACCTGCAACCTGCAACCTGCAACCTGCAACCAACCCCTGGCAAGCCGACCTCTACATGGAGGGCAGCGACCAGCACCGCGGCTGGTTCCAATCGTCGCTTCTTCTGTCGCTCGCCGGCAACGGCGGGGCGCCGTTCCGGACGGTGTTGACGCACGGGTTCATGGTGGATGCGGACCGGGAGAAGATTTCCAAGAGCAAACAGGGCCAGGGCGGTTACGAGAAGCCGCAGACGGCGGAGGCGTATGTGAAAAAATACGGCGCCGACGTGGTCCGGCTCTGGGTGGCATCGCAGGATTTCAAGAGCGACATCGTGGTGAGCGACGAGCGGATCAGCAAGGTGGCGGAGACCTACCGCGTGATCCGCAACGCGCTGCGGTATCAATTGTCCAACCTGTATGATTTCAACCCGGCGCAGCACGCGGTTGCCGACGACCGGCTGACCCGGCTGGATCGTTGGATTCTTGGCGAGTTCGCGAAGCTGGAGCGCGAGGTCGCGGCGGCGTACGACGCTTATGAGTTTCACGTCGTTTACCAAAAGCTCAGCCAGTTCATCGCGGTGGAGTTGTCGTCGATTTACCATGATGTCATCAAGGACCGGCTTTACACGGATGCAGCGAATTCGGCGCGGCGGCGTTCGACGCAAACGACGCTTTACCGGCTGGTGACCGGGCTGTGCCGGATGCTGTCGCCGGTGCTGGCATTCACGGCGGACGAAGCATGGCAGTTCATTCCGGGCAAAGCGGCGGAATCGGTCCACGAAGCCACGTGGCAACCTGGCGCCGCGGCGCTGGAGGAATCGGAACTGGCAGTCTGGAAGACGCTGTTTGCGATCCGGGACCTGGCGTTGCCGGAACTGGAAAAAGCGCGGCAGGCGAAGCTGATCGGCAAGGCGCTGGAGGCGAAGATTGAAATCCCGCGCAGCGCGGGCGAAGTGCCGTCGGATCGGCTGGACGATTTGCGCGAACTGTTGAACGTCTCGCAGGTGCGGCTGGGGGACGGCGCCGCGCCCGTAGTGTCGAAGGCCGACGGCCAGAAGTGCGAGCGCTGCTGGCATTGGGAGACGGACATTGGCGTGAATCCGAAGCATCCGACGATTTGCGGAAGGTGCGCGGGAGCGCTAGGACAATGAGTTGCAAGTTGCAGGTTGCAGGTTGCAAGTTCCTGGCGGCGCTTCCCCACCAACCTGCAACTTGTAACCTGTAACTTGCAACCCAATTGGAGTCATCTGGTCTCGCTGGCAACGGAAGAGGTGGAATCCACCCTCGCCGCCTTGCCGGCGCCGTTGCGGGAAAAGGCGGGGAAGCTGCCGATCACGTTTGAGCCGGTCCCGAACGCGGGGCTGGTGGAAGACGGCGTCGCTCCCGACACGCTGGGGTTGTTTGTGGGTCCGGACTATGCGGACGAGGAGATGGTGCCGATGCCGTCCCAGATCATTTTATTCCTCGAAAACATTTTGGATTTCGCGGAGAACGACGAGGAGATTTTCTGCGAGGAAGTGGCGACAACGCTGCTGCATGAGTTAGGACATTACCTGGGTCTGGGCGAAGACGACTTGACCGACCGCGGATTGGAGTAACCCCCCCCGGGAGGGACGCCGTCCCGGCGTCCCCATCTGAATGCCTGTTTGGGCTGGCGGGAACGCCGGCCTTCCCGATGTGACGTATGCGCCGGGGTGGTTTGAGCTTTACCCAGATTAGAATGTCTGCTACTTGATCCCAAGTTGAATTGCGTCCGTTAAACCAAGGATGTAATCACAATCCAGTTCTCAGAGGATTGCAGCCGGAGAATCATTCGAACCTCCAAATAATCACCTTTCATGAAATCCAGGACACCATCTCAGCCTCAGTTCCGGCGGTGGTGCTTGTCGATCGCGAGCCTGGCGGGAGCGGGTCTTATGTTCCTGGCGGGCGCTCTGACGGCTACCGGTCAGAACTGGCTGCAGACACCCGCACCGACGGGAGCCCGTTACCTGGGTATTTCTGCCGATGGCCAGACAGCGATTGCCGTGGTCTCCTCAGCAATGATGACGATATCCAGAGATGCCGGGATGACCTGGAGCACCACAAACCTGGGTATCGGCTATTTGTACTCGGCTGCGATTTCTTCTGACGGTGTAAACCTGGTAGCAGCGAGCGCCTCCGCTGTCATTCGGTCCACCGACGGAGGGGTGACCTGGACAAATCTCGGCTCCCCGGCTGCGACGTTCAGCTCCCTCGCTTCGTCTGGAGACGGAAGCGTCCTCATTGCCGGCACGAGTTCATCCACTGTCTATGTGTCCACCGACGCGGGTGCGTCCTGGCAATCGCGGCTTTCCTCGGGATTGTGGCGTTCCGTAGTCGCTTCGGATTCAGGCCAGTGGCTTGCCGCCGCCAGCATTTCCGGGGCACAGCAGGTGTATCTCTCATCGGACTATGGCAACAATTGGTACCAGGTGACGAATACGCCGGTGCTTACCTACAGGTATGTGGCGGGATCGAAGGACGGGCAAACCCTGGCTGTTCTATCCACAAGCGGCGTCCTGGTCCTCACGACAAACGCGGGTAACTCCTGGATTACCAATGCCACCCCCTCCACCTCATCCTCCTACCTGGCCGGGGCGGGAAATCCTTACACGCTCCTCCTCAGTGCGAAAAGCACACTGTATTCATCGACGAACTATGGAACCACCTGGGTCTCCAACAATGTCCCAAACAATAGAACCTACAGCTACACCGTCGGGGCGGCAAATGGCGGGGCCTGGTTGACGGTTGGATCTGACTCTCAGGTGTACAGCTCGCCGGCGGCGCTGCCCTCTTATCGACCTGTCGTGGCTTCATGGGGAGTTTCCAGATGGAACCAAACAATCGTGCCGAACCTTTTGACCAATGCGGCCGCGATCACGGCAAGCAGTTCTGACAGCCTGGCGATTCTCAAGGACGGCACGGTAGCCGTTTGGGGCGACAACAGCCTGGGGCAAACCAACATGCCCGCCGGCTTGACTAACATCGTCAGCCTCGCCGCCTCTTCGAACTTGAGCCTGGCCATCCGCAACGACGGGACCGTTGCAGGATGGGGAATATCGACGGACACGAACATCGTTCCTTCCCTGTCAAATGTGGTCGCGGCAGCGACGAGTTCCCATGGCTTCTATTCCGTTTTGCGGAATGACGGTACGGTGTTTTCATGGGGAGTGAACACCTATGGGCTGTTCACTGGCCTGACAAAGGTGCCGGCGGGGCTGAGCAACGTGGTGGCCGTGGCCGAAGGACTCAACCACTCACTGGCGCTCCGCGAGAACGGCAGCGTGGTTGCCTGGGGGAATGTGCTCGCCTCTCAAACGCCAGTGCTGACTGATGGGGTCGCGATTGCCGCCGGGGATGATTATTCGCTTGTTTTGCGCTCCGACGGCACACTCAACGGATTCGCGGCAACCTACACGGCTCCTTTGGTCCCAACATTGTCCAACGTGGTGGCCATCGCCGCGGCCTACCAGCATGCGCTGGCACTTACCAGCGAGGGGCTCGTCGTGGAATGGGCAACCACTGGGATTTCGGGTCCCCTTTACCAGGTGGGCCTGAGCAACGTGATCGCGATTGCCTGTGGGGATTTCCACAGCCTGGCCATTGTCGGGGATGGATCACCTTGTATCGTCCGGCAGCCGACGGGCCGTGTCATGTTTGGGAGATCTTCGATCACCCTGAGTGCTGGCGCCGTGGCGCCGCCGCCTCACGTATTCCAATGGCAAAAAGACGGCATCGACATCCCCGGGGCGACCAGCCTGACGCTTTCCCTCACGAACCTGCAGGCGGCGGATAGCGGTGTATATCGACTGGCTGTGACGAATGGCATGGGGTTTGTGCTGAGTTCAAACGCAAACCTGGTCGTCATCGCGGGCCCGCCGGTGATCCTGGTTCAGCCAACCAACACCCCCGCCGGGCAGGGTTCCGGCGCCACGCTCTCGGTGGGCCTCGCCCCAACCGCGCCGCCCATTGGTTATCAGTGGCAGCTCAATCAAACGAACCTCCCGGCAGCCACGAATGCCACCCTGGTCGTCACCAACGCCCAGGCGGGCAATGCCGGGCCTTATGATGTCGTCATCACAAATCCCTATGGCAGCACCGTCAGTTCCAACGCGTGGCTGAACCTGGTGGACCTCCCGACGGCTTTGAATGCCACGAATCTTGTCTGGAGTGTCAGCGGCCCGTGGCTTCCGGAAACAAGCTTTGCCCATGATGGATTCGCGGCGGCAAACTGTGTCGTGAACGGGACCTGGAGTGAGAATTTATTGACAGCGCCGGTTATTGGCCCCGGCACGGTGGAGTTTTGGTGGCGTCTTACAGGCCCTTGGTCCTTGGACACCTCGGCCTTTTTCGGTATCGATTGGAGCGGACTTCTCCCAAGCTCGATCGTGACCAGTATATCACTCAGGAACTCGGGTTCAGACTGGACACACGTGACCGGCTTTGTCCCGGCCGGAGAGCATTACCTGGTCTGGGATTTCATAGGTTCGGGGCCCGGAACAAATTTTGTGGATGAGGTAACCTATACCCCTGGAGCGACAAAGCCACTTGCGGTCGCACCACCCGACCAGGTATTGCCGGGGGGCACCAATGTGACGTTCATCCAGAGTATCGGCGGCACTCCGCCGCTTTACTGTGAGTGGAGCCTCAGGGGAACCACCCTCTTGCAACAAACGAACAGCGTTTCGACGTGGCTGTCGCTCTCCAACCTTCAAAGCTCCGATTCGGGTATCTATTCCGTCCTGGTGACAAACTTGTATGGTTCGACCAATGTAAACTTCTCCTTAACGGTAACCTCGTCGCCACCCGTGATTCTCACCCATCCGGCCAGTCAGCAGGCCGCCTTGACGGGGGCGGTTGAATTCCGCGTCCTGGCTCGTGGATCGGATCCGCTTTCGTATCAATGGAATTTCAATGGGTATCCGTTGCCGGGTGAAGTCAATCCCTGTCTGCTACTTACTGGACTCCGCACCAATCAGGCGGGCATTTATACCGTTTTGGTAAGCAATGCCTGGGGGACCGCGGTTAGCTCGAATGCCGTGCTCGTCCTGGGCTCTACGGCCCTGGTGGCCTGGGGGGGTAATCAGCACGGCGAGTGCAACGTCCCTTTGAGCCTGTCCAATGTAACCGTGTTCGCCGCAGGTGATATGTGCAGTCTGGCTGCCGACAGCAGCGGCGCTTTGCTTCAGTGGGGCACTTATGCACCGGGGCCATTTTCACCTCCACCTACAAACGTGTTAAGTCTATCCAGCAAAGGGGGAGTCAGGGCGCTGGCGCTGAATGGAAATGGCACCTTGTCCAGCGCAGGATTCACCGCACCGGGCGGGCTTAGCAATGTCGTGGGAATAGCTATGGGCTTCAACGGTGGACTTGCCTTGAAGGCGGATGGAACTTTGTCCGCGTGGGGAGACAATTCCTATGGCCAGACAAATCCACCCCCAGGATTATCCAACATCATTGCTATTGCCGCGGGAAACTATCATTTCATGGCGCTTCGCCAGGACGGCACCCTCGCCGCATGGGGAAATCCCGGGAATAACCAAACCAATATTCCCCCCGGACTAAGCAACATCGTGGCTATAGCTGCCGGCTCCTGGCACGATTTAGCTCTTCGCAATGACGGGACCGTCGTGGCTTGGGGCAATGTGATTGACGATTGGGAGAAAATCCCAGGCTCGGTGTCGAACGTGGTTGCGATTGCAGGTGGGAATTACCATAGTCTGCTGTTGAAAAGCGACGGTTCACTGGTTGGCTACGGAGACCTTTTCTCCCATGGTCTCACCAACATACCCTCCTCTGCGACTAACGTGATCGCCATCTCGTGTGGCGATAACCATGACCTCGCCCTCGTCGGCAGCGGCGCGCCGGTGCGCGTGCTCGCCCCGCAAAGCCAGTCGGTCCTCGCGGGTAACAGCCCGATCCTGAACGCCGGCGTGGTCGGAAATTCACTCCTGACCTACCAATGGCAGTTCAACGGCACCAATATCGTCGCAGCCACAAACGCCCTGCTCTACCTCAATAACATTCCCATCACCGCCGCCGGATCCTACCGCTGCATCGTCACCAATTCCCTCGGCTCCGTCACCACCGCGACCGCGAACGTCAATGTCTCACGGCTGCCGCTCCAGTTCGATCCTTCCGTCTCCGTCTCACAAAACCCCGCCAGCGGCATGCCGCTGCGACTGATCAATCTCGCCGGCGCCGGCACCGTCCTCATCGAAGCCTCCCCCGACCTTGTCCACTGGCAGCCCATTCTCATCCACGATCCCATGGTCGGCACACTGGATTTCATCGACTACTACGCCGGCTCCTCGTCCATCCGTTCCTACCGCGGTTCGGAAGGATCCGACATTTCTGCCGGTCCGCTCACGATCGTTTCTTCAAGCGTCACCGGCGGCCAGTTCCTGCTCCAGGTCGGCGGCCTGACCGGGCACGGCCACATCGTGCTGCGTTCGTCAACCAACCTGCTCGATTGGCAGGCGATCCTCACCAACCCGCCCACCGCCGGTTTCCTTCAACTCACCGATCCGGTGCCCGTCACGCCTCCGATGCGCTACTACCGCGTCGAGGAACAATAATCATCGGGAGGGACGCCGTCCCCGGCGTCCCCATCTGAATGCCTGCTTGGGCCGGCGGGGACGCCGGCCCTCCCGGTGTACGAACTTGCCCCGCGCCCCGGTTTGACGCTAAACATCCGCGTGCCGCCATCCGCTGTTGCCCGCGATCACGGTCCCGCCAAACCGGCGGGTTCGCCGTGGGCCTGGATTCCCACGCTGTATTTTTTCCAGGGCCTGCCCAACGTGCTCGTGGCGTCGGTGTCGCTCGTCGTTTACAAAAATCTAGGCCTCTCCAACGCCGCCGCGGCCTTTTACACGAGCTGGCTCTACCTCCCCTGGGTGCTCAAACCGCTCTGGAGTCCGCTGGTGGACGTGATCGGCAAACGGCGCGATTGGATCTGGATCGCGGAATTCCTGGTCAGCGCGGGCTTCGCCGCGGTGGCGCTCACGATCCCCACGCCGTGGTTCGTCCAGTTGACGCTCGCGTTGTTCTGGCTGACCGCGGCCGCCTCGGCCACACACGACATCGCCGCGGATGGATTTTACATCCTGGCCCTGGACGAGCGGCGCCAGTCCTTTTTTTCGGGGGTGCGCAACACCGGGTTCAACCTGGCCAAAATCGCCGCGCAAGGCGGACTGGTGGCGCTGGCGGGGCGGCTGAAATCCTGGACCGGCAGTTTTGCCGCGGCATGGAGCGTCACGTTCCTGATCGCCGCCGCCGTGGCGTTTGGGCTGGGCCTGTATCATTCCCGGCGCCTGCCGCGGCCCGAGTCGGATCAGCCCGGCCGGGGCGGTCCGAACGCCAAAGAATTTCTCGAAGCCCTCACGCACCTGTTCCACAAACCGGGCCTGCCCGCCATCCTGTCGTTCCTGCTGCTCTACCGGTTCGCCGAAGCGCAATTGCTGAAAATGGTCCAGCCGTTCCTGATCGACACGCGCGCCGCCGGCGGACTCGGATTGTCCAACGAATCCTTCGGCCTGGTCTACGGCACCGCGGGCGTCGCGGCGCTGGTCTGCGGCGGTTTGCTCGGCGGCTATGTTGTGTCGCGGTCCGGATTGAAGTCGTGGCTGTGGCCGATGGCGCTGGCCATGCATGTGCCCGACGCGGTGTTTCTTTACCTGTCGTGGGCGCAGCCGGAGAGCCTTCAAACGATCGGCTGCTGCGTGGCGCTGGAACAGTTCGGATACGGATTCGGGTTCACGGCTTACATGCTCTACATGATCCACATCGCGCGCGGCCGGCATTCGACAGCGACGTACGCGCTGTGCACGGGAGTCATGGCGCTGGGATTGATGCTGCCCGGCATGTGGAGCGGCTGGCTGCAGGAACAGCTCGGCTACCGATGGTTTTTCCTTTGGGTGCTGCTCGCGACAATTCCGGGATTTGTGGTGATCACCCGAATTCCGTTGGAGCGGGAGTTTGGGAAGAGAGCCTCGTAGCCGCGATCGTTAGATCGCGTTCCCCTCCGTAGCAGACGAGGTAACGAGTCTCAAACATCCCGCCCCACCATCCAATCGAAGTCAGAGTCTCCTTACATCGACTTCCACGGGAACAGCAGTCAACCCTTCTTCCCCACGAACAACGCGAGCGACGCGGTGAAGCCGTGCAGGAAGTTCCTTTCGCCGATCGGGCCGATTTCGCCGTTGCAGAAAAATCCGGCGAGGCCGATCGGGCCGAGCTGCTGCTGGACGAGTTCGGCGTCGTGATTGGGCTGGCCGAACAAGCCGCGCCCGCGCCCGTTGCAGCAGCAGAGGCAGGCCCCGTAAATCGGGACGGCCCCGAGCTCCTTCCGTGCCCGCCCCAGCAGCTCGGTCATGTCCTCCGTGGCCGCGGCGGCGTCGCGCCGCTGGAACTGCACCGTCTGGCCCGCGCGCGGCAGCGCATTTACCGCAAGGCTTCCCGTTCGCGGATCGGCCCCGAGCAGGTTGCGGATGAGAAAGTCGCCCCGATGAAAATCCTCCAGGTATTCGTTCACGACCAGCCCGATGAAGAGGTTGCCCTGCGCCTTTCGCTGTTGTTCCGCGGGCAGATTTTTGAACGTCTCCACCAGGACCTCGTAAGCGGGGCGATTGCCGATTTCGTGGATGATGTGCTGGTCGACGCGGGTGAGGGTCCAGGTTTCGCCGATGGGCGTGCAGCCCTGGGAAATGACGCCGGCGAGCCGGACAGCGCCGCCGACGGAAACGGCCACAACGCCTTCTTCGAAGACATCGCCGTTGAGGTAGACCTGCATTTTCGCTTCGCCGGCGTCGCCGCTGGCGAGTCCGCCGAGAACGGGCTGGCCGGGGTAGGCGGTGTTCCAGGAACGGAGCCACGATTCCGCCTCGAAGCGGAGCGGTTCGGCGAAGGCGAGCCAGCCGTTGACCTGGGAGGGTTCGATCCCGGTTTCAAGATGCCAGTAGGCGCCCCCGTTCGCCTCCTCGACCTGTTCCTGCACCAGGTGGAACCCTTCGAGTTGGGCGCCAGGGAGCGAATACAAAGCCGCGGTGAACCCGCCGTCCTGTTCCAGCTCCTGTTGCCCGGCGATCAATCCCTGGCTGGAACACCCGGCGAGCAGCGGGATCTGGGCATGCACGCGGAGGATCTCCAGAATCTGCCGCGCGTGCGGGAACAGCTTCGGGGAAATGAAGACAAGACCGAGCGACACAGGCCCGGCGAGACGCTGCCGTAACTGCGAGGCCCATTGTTGAAGGCCGGCTTCGTCGTATCCACGCGCCCAATGCGCCGCTGCGGAAAACTCGTTCATGTGTTCATCGGCAAGTTACCGGCGCAACACCGGAAATCAACCCGGATTCGGGCACACGGAGTCCTGCAAAAGGACAAAAGCAGGATTTTGAACAGGAGGACGCAGAGAGAGCAGAGAATTGCAGCCTTACTCTGCTATCTCTGCGGCTCCCTGTAAAAAATGTCCCTTCTCAGCTCCTCCTGTCACTTCAACCATCCAGCGACCGGTTCGCCGGACCAGAGGGATTCGACCGGCTGGCGTTTGCGGACCACGGCGGCGCGTCGGCCGTGCACGAGGACTTCGGCGGCCATCGGGCGCGTGTTGTAATTGGAAGCCATCACGAACCCATAAGCCCCGGCGCTGAGCAGCGCCAGGTAATCACCCTGCCCCAGCCGCGGCAACTTGCGGTCCTTGCAGAAATAATCGCCCGACTCGCAAATCGGCCCGACCACATCGGTCGACACGCCCGGCCCGCGCGAACGGGTGAGCGGGACGATCTCGTGATATGCCTCGTAAAACGCCGGGCGGATCAGGTCGTTCATGGCCGCGTCGACGATGAGGAAATTCTTGCGGCCGGTTTGTTTCCGGTATTCGACGCGGGTGACGAGGATGCCGGCATTGCCGCTGATGAAGCGTCCGGGCTCGATGAGAATCCGGAGCCCGAGCGGGCGCAGCAGGGGCAACAGCCGTTCGGCGTAGCTGCGGGGCGTCAGGATCCCGCGGGCGGCCCGCGTGTTCCACCAGTCGCCGGAACCGCTCGCCAGCGCCGGATTGTAAACGATGCCCAGTCCGCCGCCGAGGCTTAGGAACTCGATGGGATGGCGGGCGCGCAGCCGTTCGAGTAGCGGCAGCACCTTGCGCACCGCGGCTTCAAAGGGCGCCGTCTCGGTGATCTGCGACCCGATATGCATCTGGAGCCCGCGGATGCGCAGGTTCTTCCGGCGCGCCGCGCGCGCGTAGACCGCC